>JBGVIL010000179.1:0-12408 GCA_045123185.1 Bacilli bacterium
AAGTGGTTGTGGTTGTCAAATATGTAAAGAATCAAAATTAGAGAAAAAAATGTCATTTTTATTAATAAAAAATAATATAAGTTTTTATTATCAAAAAAAATTTGAATGGTTAGGTAGGCAAAGTTTAGATTTTTATCTACCAGATTATAATATTGCAATTGAATGCCAAGGAAAACAACATTTTGGTATTGGTGGATGGGGTGAAAATTATAATTTTGAAGAACAAAAAAAACTTGATGAAAAGAAATATAATTTATGTAAAAATAATAATATAAAATTAATATACTTTGTAGATAAAGTAAATTATAATATATCAAAAAATTTTTTTACTGAAGATAATATATTTTTTGATATAAATGGATTATATAACATAATATTTCAATATTAAGAAAAATTAAAAAATATTAAATTAATAATATAATGAGTAGTAATGGAGTTTATGGAACTAGAATAGCAGCAAATGTGACAAACAATGATATTGAAATGTTCTATTCTTATAGTCCAACAAGAAATAGTGATAGTGTTAATTCAACCAATTTCATTAAATTGGATTCGTCATATTTAAGTGATGTTAATAGTGAACAACCAATTGAAGGCTTAAAAAATTTAAAATTACCTTTAAGTATTTTTAATAAAAAGGGGTTTTATAGTGTATATATTAGACCAAAAGAAGTACATGCTGTTATTAATAATGTAAGTGAGTTAACAACATATCCAGATGTAAGAGGCATTGTTATTAGCCCTTCTTCAATTAATGATTCAACAATGCAAAAGAAAATGGAAACAAATAATGCAATGGTTGGATATAGAATCATTTATTTAAATGATAATGGTGATAGAGAAGAATATTATAGAATTATTACAAGTAATAATAAATGTGAAACAGTATCTGAAGTAACTCCAGGTTCATCAAAAAATCCAAATAAATATAGATTTAATGAAAGTGGTTCATTAGTATTTGTTACTGTAACACCTAGTGTTTCTCCTTCATTTAAAGCAAATGCTACTCCATATATTGGTAGAGCAGACCAAGAAATTATATTAGTAAATACTAAATTTGAACCAATTTTAATTGATATTGAAATGGTTGATAGAGATGCTTATACAATTTCTACAATGTTAGAAGGTAGTCAATTAAGAGACTTAGATAATGGTTTAGTAACTACTTATAATGAGAATGGTGAAATATATATGCAACATGAACATTATTCTCTTAAAGATAACAATAAACCTATTTATGAAGTTAAAATTAATAAGTCTGATTCAATTGATTTCAGTCAGACTTTAGATGGTAAAGTATAATAATGGATTATGTCAAATTATATTAAAAGTCATAGTAATTATGTTTTGAAAAAGAAACATCAAGATATTAATAGTGGTACTATCT
Organism: Bacilli bacterium; assembly: GCA_045123185.1. GTDB lineage: Bacteria > Bacillota_I > Bacilli_A > ML615J-28 > CAG-313 > UBA1231. Next base: position 1,388 of record JBGVIL010000179.1, read on the forward strand.
TTGAAAGGGATATTACCACTATTGGTGGTTTAAATCAGTTTGCAAAAGGTCAAACACCAATATATAAAAGTAGTAATTTTATAATTACTGTAAATAATGAAACTTTACCATCAAGACAAATAGATAATGGCGAATGGTTTAAAAGTCCAAATGGTTATGATATTTGGACTATGGAAGATGTTAATATGTTAAATGGTGAAGTTAAAGAATCTTGTGAAGTTGTATTAAAACAAGATTATTATTCATTAAGAGATTTTGCATATTATGGCTCTTGTGTTGAATTAATAAGAGCATCAATTAATAATATTGTAACTAAGTTTCCAGGGTCTATTTATGTTCCATCAGTACCAACACCTAAAAATGGTAGTGAAGGTATTAGTGTTTATTATGAAACATTTGATAATGTTGATGGTAAACAAACTAGAGTTAACAAACGTTTAGGTGATGAAGATGATAAAGATTTAATATTAGTAAGTAACCCTTCAAACATTAATCTACACACTCAATTTATGAATGAATCTGAAATTACAGATGTATTAAAATATATGTGCAATGAAGGGTTTAAAAACTATATTGATGAAAATGGTAATGAAATTACATGGGAAGTTACTAAAAAGTTTGCATGTATAAAAGATAATAATGGTAAATGTAAAGTTAGTGAAATAACAGAAGATAATAAAAAAAATATACATACATATAATGTACCAATTGGTTCTCAAATAGCCACTATTAATTTAAATGGTATTACAATATATGCATATAAAGGAAATGGTGGTGAAATCGTATATTTAACTGATAATATTGATACTAATATTGATAAATTAATTGCAACACCTAGAACAGATTTTTTTGTTAAATTTTATAATTCATTAGATTTATTTGAAAAATTATTAATTAATCCAAATTCTAAACCTAAATATAGTGCATTATTTGAAGTAATATCAGAAAATTCATTTGGTTATGAAACTGAATTAAAAAGATTTACATTCCCAACAAAAGATAATGGATATAATTTATGTGTTGGTGACGGTTCATATGAAGAATATATTAATAGTTTTTTAAAGTATGCTGAATTGTATGATGAAGTGTTTTCTGATAATTTATGGCGTTCAATGACACATGAAGCAATTAAAAACTTTGACTGGTCTTATACACGTTCATATAGTGAAGGTGATGAAGAAGACTATATAATTGGTGGCACTAAAATACAAAAAGTAATTAGATTATTTGGTAGGGAATTTGATGAAATAAAAGCATATATTGATGGTATTAAGGGGTATAATCAAATAACATATGGAAGTGATAATATGCTCCCAAATTATTATATTACAGATGTATTAAATGATGAAGGTTGGGATGTTGTTACATTAAATCCATTTAAACTATCAACAGACAAAAATAATAAAGAAGTATTATTTCAATTATCTAATTTAGAAAATATCACACCTTATAATGAAAATGAATATCAATATGGTTATTTTTCATATATTGAAAATAATGAAAGAGTTATTGAAAAATTAACAGAAAGTGATAAACATATTAATTATAAAGTCATGTGTAATGAACAAAATACTAGTAATATTTTAATACATAAAACAATTGATTATATTTCCGATAAAGAATATACATTAGATGATGTTAATAATGAAGTATTAAAACGTTTAATATTAAATTCAAGATATATTTGGAGAAGAAAAGGTACAATTGAAGGAATTGAATCATTATTATCCATATTTGGTTTAAAAAGTAGTAGAATGGATAAAGATGATTATGATTACAAAGTTACCGAATATGCTGTAAAGGTATCTTCTTTAGAAGATGTATGGAATGATAGATATTCTATGAATTTATTGGATTGGTATAATACAACAAAAACTGTAACTTACAATACTGAAGATTTTAGACAAGGTATATATCATTCTTACCAAGGATTACCAATTAGAAGTTATGTATTTAATAATGGTAAATATTATAAAACTTCTAATTTACCTAGTGATTTAAATTTAAAACGTATGTCAAGACATTTATTACCTTATTTCTCTAAAAATATGAAAATTGATGGAGACCCATATTATCAAATGAATGGTGGTTGGTTAAAAAAATCTCGTTCATTTGATAAATATAATAATTTTATTACTGATTTATCAGCACATACTGAAACATATAGAGATATTAGAAGTGTTGAAAATTTAAAAGAATTAGTGTCATTACCAATGCAAGATTTAAAAAATAATGATGTTTATTATGTAAATGATTTATCTAATAAATATTATATAGTTGATGGTGTTATATATGACATTCATTTAGATGAATATGGACATGAATATATTAAAACATATATTTTTAATAATAGCGTAAAAGTTGGTATTAAACAATTTGCAGATGAAATAACAGTATCAACATATAATGGTGGAAGTTTTAAATATGTATTTTCACAATACCCTAATGGTAGTGAAATGAGAATATATTTATATGGTGATAAAAATATATTTGCTGTTGGTAAATATTATTCGATTGGTACTGCATATATGTTTGAACATAATAACAATATGTCACATTATTTCCAATTAAATGATGTTCAAAATAAAATGAAAATTAATATTGATGGTTGGTATCAAATACCTAAAGAATCTGATAAACATAAATGGTTAAATACAATTATTGATAAATTTAGTGGTAATAATCCACATAATGGTCATTTAACATATGATAATGGTTATGAGTATATCAAATATTTTGAGCAATTATTTAAATATGCAATTGAAAATAATGAATTTAATGAAAGATGTTATGATAATTTCTTAAACACATTAGAAGAAATTAAATATATTGGTTTTGATTTTAATACTAATGAAAATTGTGAATATATTTGTGATGATAATAAGATTAATAATAAAATTGACACTACATTAATTAATAAAATTGATAAAAATGGTTTTGAAACAATTATTAATAATGTTGATTTTGAATCAGATAAGGTAGTAAATACAAAAAGAGTTAGAATTGATTTTAAAGCAGATAATACTAATAAAGAAATAATTAAATATTATGATTATGTCATATTAAATTATTTAGAACAAGTATTACCATCAACATTAATTGTTGAAATTAATTATGATGAAAATATTTAATTAAATGGCTAGTATTGAAATAACAAATGAAAATAAAATAAATGTAAATGTTAATGATGGTGATAGTTGGAGTTTGAATGTTAATAACTCCAACTTCATGCTAAAAAAATACAATGGTATTGGTCCTAGTACTAGTCCTATTGAATTAAAAACATTTTCAAATGTTGGTGAATTATTTGGTGAAATAGAATTATTTGTTAATGGTAAATTATGTGATAATTATGATATAAAACAAATTAATAGTACAGAATCTGATTTCTTTTATATCATACCAAATGTAATTAATTTAAATGGTAAAGGTGATACTAAAGAAGTATTTATATACACCAATGATAATAATTGGGGTGTTGAACAATTAAACGGAAGTGGTAAAATTTCAACTGGAAAAACAAATAATACTTTAATTATTACATCTGATATTGATGAAATCTTTTATGATATTAGACTAAAAGTATTTTCTAACAATATAGACGGAAAACCATATGATTATGTTACTGTAAATCAAGCATTTAAAACATATAATGATGAAACAGATAATGATTTATTTAAAATAAATCCTACATATTTATTATTCACTAAACAAAATGAAGTTAAAAATGTTAATGTAACAACTTCATGCAAAGAAGGGTATGAAGTTAGTGATTTAAATAAACCATTTAGTTTAACAGATAATGGTAAAGGTAAATTATCTGTTAAATATATTGGTGATGGTAATACTTCTGCATCAACAAGTTTTAATGTAACATCATGTGGTTCTCGTAAAAAAGTTGATATTAAATATGATAATTCATTTAATTTACAAAATTATTTATATATAATTTCTGGTGATACACAATATAGTGGAGTAACAACATCATTAGTTAAAAATGGTGAAAACGATTCTTTAGGAATATTGGAATATGAATTAAGTTCTACATCAAAAGTTATGGTTTATTCTAAACCAAGTCAAATTGTTGCTTCTATATCAAAATTAGATGATAATAATTCATGTAAATTAAGAGTACAATTTGATAATAATGAAGATTTTCAAGGACAAATAAAATTAAGAAATAATGATGGTATATTTGCTAATATTAATATAAGTATAAGTGGATATAGTGATGCTAAAGGTATTGTATTTAAATTTAATGATACTAATGATACTAATGAAAATACAAAAGTTATCGAACCTAATGAAAATGGTGAATATTCTATTACAATAGATTCATATTATAATAAAGATAAATCACCATTGAATTTTAATATACATACTAATTATTTTGACTTAGTACCATCTTCAACAACAAAACCATATATCCCATCTTCAACAAGTACAACTTTAACATTTAAAGCAAAAGAAAATGTAAAAGGTAATAAAACTATACAATTAGAAGAAGTTGAAACTTTTAAAAGATTATATATTAAAATTAATATAGATTATGGCAATGCTTATTACAATTTCTATTTTACTGATAAAAATGGTAATGAATCATATAATTGGTATTTAACATATGATTATCAAGGTAATTTATTATATGAAGAAACACCAATGTATAGTGGAATAACAAGTTTAAGTGGTAGTAGTTTAAGTGGTAGTAGTTTAAATGACATAAATAAAGAAGTTTCATTTACTCCAAGTGGATATAGTAAAGAAGAATTAGGTATTATTTCTGGATTAACTGGTTCTACAAATTATACATCTTCTTTTACATTTACACAAGATGGAAGCAATAATACTATAATTTTATATGTTACACAAATAAGTGAAGAAAAATGTAATGTTGAGATAAATTATGATAGTGGAAATATTGAAATATCAACACCATTAACAATTGATAAATGTTTTGAAAATATAAATGATTTTAAAATTTTACATAATAATGTATCAATATTAGGTGAAGATTGTAATTATAGTTACTCATCATTAACATTAACACAAGGAACTGACTATGAATTAACATTTGAACCAAGTGGTGAAAATCAAAGTAATGAAGAAAGAGAAATACAAGTTACTTTACAAGGTAAAGGTATATATAGTGATTTAACTAGTTCATTTACAATGACACAAGATGTTGGACCGTGTTTTGACCCATATTATCAATTTTGTATTTATACATCAGCAACATTTACTGAATGTTTAAGTTCAGAAACAGTAAGTCATAATACAAGTAGTTATAATTATAATGTTACAATTATTTCTAGATATTATACAGCAGAAACATCTTATGATACAATTAATTTTACATTATCAACAAATGATAGTTGGATACACATAAATGGTACTAATTATAGTCTTGATTTAAATGATACTACATCAGAAAGAAGTGGTTCTATAACATATAAACAAAATGGTAGTAACTATGAAGTTTATTTATATATAACACAAAAACCATCAAACATATATGTAATTGATCATGGTGGTGATGGTAGTTCAAGTTATTCTAAAACATTCTGTTTAAATGAAAGAAAACTTGCTGGACATATAATTTGTTCAACAAATGGTTCATATGTAGAACCTAAATTTAATGATATTTTAGGTATTGATGAGGATGGTATTACTATAGATTTTGACACTCCTAGTGGCACTTCAGTTCCATTCTATTTCACTTTAACAAAAATGCCAAATCAATCAACCATAACACCAACATTCTGTCATCCAAATGAAAATGGTGGTTGTGTATTTTTTGAAATAACAGCAACAGTAAATAATTGTGATGAACCTAAAACTTGTATAAAATTAGTTCATGGTGCTCAACCATTCTGTTATAATCAAACTAGTTATGCTGGTGGTTTAGATTTTGAATTATTTGAAGGGGATAATTGTCAGTCATACGTTGAATCAGCACCTACTAGTTCAATTGTATTGATTACAAATGGTAATGGATGTAATTTACAAGGTGGTAGAATTGAATACGAACCAAATCAAACAGGTCGTATCTTTGAATATGATTGGATTGGTGGAGAAAACACATCTGCAAATAGTAGATATATTACATTTATAGCATCTTCTACAACATGGAATTGTAGTGGAACATGTACACTTGAACAATATGGTACTGCACATACTGAATGTGATACAACAGAACAAACTTGTATGAATATTGAATATAGTGTACCAGTACCTTTAAGTAGTAGTGTAATTGTTTCATTTAAAGATAGTAGTGGCGCTATAATTGCTTCACATACAGTACCATCAACAACTGGTACAACAACAAAAGAAATTTGTGATTTAACTAATAGAAAAGCATTAACAGCATCATGTTCAGATGATACTGTTACAATGAGTGGTGGAATTAATTTCAATTTTAGTGCTGGAACAACTGAATATATAACAGTACAAGCACCAAATTCTGGAACAACTGGTTCAACTAGTTCAACTTGCGTTATTAGTGAAACAATAACATCTAATGGAGGAACTGGAACAAAAGTTACCGTAGGTAAAGGTGAAACTAAAACACTTACTATTTACACAAAAGAAAATGGAATGTTTAGTATGGTATCTGTAGTACCAGATATATATGATGATGAATTAGTAACTATATCAAATACAGCATCTTCACAAACAGAATATCATACAACTTGGTTATTAACAGCAAGTAATTCAAAAACAGGTTCAACAGATATTACATTTAATAATGGTTGTGGTAGTTATGTTTTACCATTTGAAGTAACTAGTTCTACAGCATCAACTGATGCATGTGTAACACCTACAATTAAATTTAGTACCACAAATACATGGAGTGCAACAAATGCAAATTCAACTGTATCTAATGTACAATTCTGTGATGATGGTGTTAGTGTAACTAGAAGTCATACATTTAATTATCCATCTAGTAATATGGGTCAATACCAAACATTTGGTATAGATTTTTCAATCAATGATGTTGCTTGTACGATTCAAAGTATTGAAGCATCAAATGATAGTGGTAATGAAACAACTGGAGGTGGTTCATTAGGATTTTCTTATACTGATATAAATCCAGATTTAATTTTATCAGATGGTAGTTTTATTGTAAGTGGTACATTTGTATATATTAATGGTCAAGGTTTAACCAAAAATGGTACATATTCAATAACTATTTATATACAAGAAGTATAATAATAATTTAAGAGTGGTAAATAAAAATTACCACTCTTTTATTTTATAAATTTAATAATAATTCTTTATCATTAATTAAATCATCAACTGATGAAATTTCAATATCATATCTACTATATTGTGATTCAATATTAATAAATTCATAATTTAATGTTTCTACATCCCAAACACAAAAACCATGTTGTGTTATTGTTTCTCCAAATGTTTGTTGTATTAATGAACTAGGGTATACAATTTTTATACCATTTTTCTTTAATTCTTGAAATTTATGTATATGACCGCACATAACAACATCACAATCTTTAAATATGTCACTTGACATACCTTCATTTGTAATTGTTCCATTATCCATTTTACATCCATATACTGTTTCATGAAATAATCCAATAAATTTATTATTCTCATTCATTATTTTTGATTCAGTTATATCAGGAATCATGAAACCATCATATATAGAATATAATACCCATGTAATGTTATCATCAATAAGTGTACCACTATGAAAATCTAATTCTCTATCTAAAAAGAAAGTGTTATTAAACGATGCTGTTTCAAATAATGATGTTATAGCATCTTTTTTTCCTAAATTATTAACCATAAGGTCATGATTTCCAGCAATAACATAAACACGTGCTATTGTTTCCAATTGTCTTAAAAATGTACTTGTAAATGAAAATAGTTCTGGTGATATATTATTTTTAGAATGAAAAATATCACCACATATAACAATTCTCACTTCATCTTCTTCATAATTTTCACATATTTCTTTACATTTATCTATAAATTTTATTAATTGTTCAGTATATTCTTCATATCTTTGATTATTACGGATATGTATATCTGCTAAATGTATAATTTTTTTAATCATATTCTACACAATATATTTTTATTGCAAAAATATATAAAAAATGTTAAAAATACAAATAAAATTTTGAAAATATTATTATTTTTATTATTTTTGTAATGTGAAAAATAAATTAATAACTAAAATAATAAAGAATATGGATTTTAAGGAAGATTACAAAAATTATGTTGGTAAAAGATATAATATAACACCATCAACATTAAAAAATAATAATAAAATTAAAACAGTTAAAGATTTTTTAAATGATATTATTACAAAAGGTAGTGTTAATAAAAAAGATAAAAATTTTGTTAACATGTTAATCAATGGTCTTGAAAAAAGAAAAAAATTTATTCAAGATTATGAATTTTTTGAAGATAATATGTATGTATATAGAATTGTAATGTATGATAATTTTACATTAGAATATTGCCACACAATATTTGTACAAAAAATATCTAAATATTTGCATTATAACACACTATCTAATAAGCATATCCATTATGATTTACAAGGTATTAATGACTTAATGAATAGAACTGATATAAAACCAATTAAACAAGAAAAATTTGAGAACTATAGAAGAAGATATGTTGATTTTAAAAAAGTTTTATATGATTTAAAACATAAATACTACAAATATCAAGCATCATCAAAAAAATATATTGATAAAAATATGAGTATTGAAATTGAAATATCAGAAAATAATATTAATGCTGATATTAATGAAATTATTAATAAAAGACTAAAAACAATTGATAAATTGTTTTTAAATGATTTAATGTTAAATAAAAACAAATGGATTTTAATTTTTATTAATAAAGAAGCATTATATATTAAAATTAATGATATTAAAGATGGTAATATTGTATTATGTGATAAAACAATTGTTTTTGACCATATAGACCATAAAGAAATAACTTTATTAAAAAATTCATCAATTATAATTAATGAGTTTTTTACATTTAAAAAAGAAGAACAACAAGAATTAGATAAAATTTATAATGAAATTATAGAAATGAAAAATGGGAATGAATAATATCATTCCCATTTATTTTTATAATATTATTATTCAGATGTTGGTGCTGTACAAGTTTGGTAATTTATCGTACCACCAAATGGAACTCTACTTAATAATGTATCCCAAGATGTTTGTGTGTTTGAACATAAAGTTAATGTACATGTTGATGGAACATTATAAAACATATCACCATATTTTGTTACTTTAGATACATCTGCATTATAACCAAATGTAATTGATATTAATTTACTACAATACATAAACATATCAATCATATAAGTTACCTTAGATGTATCAAATGAACTTAAATCTAATAATGTTAAACTATTACAATTATTAAACATACCATCCATACTAGTTACCTTAGATGTATCAAAATTACTTAAATCTAATGATGTTAAACCATTACATTGGCTGAACATATAATAACATGATGTAAAATTACATTTATCATACATCATTTTAACTGTATGTTTACCTACACTACTAAATGTATATGAATTAACTACATTATCAATTTTAACATCATCCACATACATTTCAGTAATTTGAGATAACGTAAATGATGTACCTAATAATTGTGTAGCATTTGTTGTTGATGTAACATTATATGTTGCAATTAAATATGATTCAGTTTCATTTTCATCAAAAAAATTAAATTCTTTTGTTTCTTTATAATAATTTAATGAATCTTGTACTTGATTACAAATTGATTCATCATATTCTTTTTTATTTAAAAAATAATTTGTGTATTTCATATTAAAAATATTATCTTAAACATAAATATTTTATTAAATTAATGATTAAGATAATATTAAAAAAAATAAAAAAGCAAAGATTATATATCTTTGCTTTCTTCATTTAAATATGTTTGTCTTAGTTCAGTTTTATCCCAATAATATAAATTATATTCAACAATATTTTCTTTAATATTAATATTTTTAATATTAAATTTTAATTCACCATATTTTTCAAAATGTAATTGTCCTATACATGCTACATATGCATCAGTTGCATCAAAATTTTCTTTAATTAGAGAACCTTTTTTATCATATATCCAATTTATATTTGGAAATATTTCACTAACTTTACTTAATATAATTTCTTTTTTATCAACATCAAACATAAAACCACCAAATAATACTACTTTACTATTTTTAATAGAACTAAGTATTTTTTTATTATCATATACTTCACCATTTCTATTATATTTTCTTATAGTTGATAATGATGGGAATGCATATTTTCTTGCATCATATGATGTTATATAATCTGGAACAACTCCTAATATTTCATAAACACAATCAGAAATCATTCCATTAAATTGAAGTAATGTAGCAACAGTATTAACATTATTACTTGATAATAATGGTGCTTCAATTACAACTTTAGTTATTCCAAATTTTTTCCATTTTGTTAAAAATTCATCTTTAAAAATTTGTTTTTTTAAAAATAATGATTTTATTCCTTTTATTTTTCTAGGTACTTTTGGGGAAATATGTGTTAATTCCAACACCTTACCATATTCACTACCGTCATCTTCTAGAATACATACACCAATACAAGTTGTACTTATATCCAATCCCATTACAATTTTAGGTAATTGTTCAGTTGTATTCTCTTGCTTAATATCTTCCTCAATTTTTTTCTTTTTAGCCATTACCTTAATTAAAAAATATATAATATATTATATTAATATATTATTAATATAATATTAAATTTATTATTTTAATATATAATATAAATTTAAATATATTATAATAATATTACATAATTTAAATTTAATAATATAATAAAATATATTATAATTCTATATAAAATAAATAAAAAGTTAATTTTTATTAAAAATAAATTTGTTTTTTTGAAAAAAAAATTATATTTTTGCATAAATTAAGTAAAAAATATGGAAATTAACAAAAAACTACTTAAGGATATTACACAGTATTG
>JBGVIL010000180.1:0-2572 GCA_045123185.1 Bacilli bacterium
AAGGTCATCCTGAAGGATATGATTTGCTAGTTGGGGATACTAGTGATGATGTTAATTTGATGATTATTAAAAGTCAATTGATGTTAGCGGATAAAATTAAACAAAATGAAAATTCGGAAATTGTTAATTTGCCAGGTATGCCACAATTTAGAATGATAAAACATATCGTTGGTGAATATGAATTAAAAGAAAAAGATCTTTTTAAAAAATTTGAGGATTCTATAGGAGTTATTGGTAATTTTTTAAAAAGAAATGAATGGATGGAAATTCCATTAAGAACACTATATAATGCAAAATATGATAATCTATTAGCGGCAGGTAGAATAATTTCTGCGAGGGAAAAGCATGGGATATGACTAGAGTTATTCCTCCTTGTGTTTTGACAGGAGAAGCATGTGGAATTATCGCTAGTATAATTGTTGATAAAAAAATAAATATTAAAGAAATTGATATTAAAGAAGTACAAAATAAAATGGTGGAAAGAGGAAATATTCTTCATCATTTTTATTTTTATACAGATTTTATTATTATGTTTAATATAAGTTAACTTATATTTTTTTATTCATATTTTTTTATTCAAGAACAAAAGTGAAATAAATTTCACTCAGAATAAACTTTTCAAAAGACATTACAAGATAACTAAAAAGAAACCTGTAATCTTTTAGGTATTGTTAGACCTCTATCCCTCAAATAATGAATATCTTCATCATCTTTAGGTTTACTTTTTCTTAGGATGTTTAATGCTGCATTAACATCTGCATTTACTTCTATATTATTTTTAGTTAAATATAGACCACGTTTAATTCTTTTGCCTGAATATTTTTCTTGTTTATCTATTTTATCATTATCGTAAAAAGAAGATAATGATGTATAAGATTCATTTATCACTATACAGTTAATACTATATTCTTCACATTTATACTTTATTTTATTTATTAATCTTGATATTGGGATTCTAGTAAAATTTTGATTAATCTTTGATTTTTCTTTATTGGTTAAATTATCATTTTTTATCCCTTTTTCTTTTAGTCCTTTATTATATCCAATTACTATAGTATTTACTTTTTCTTCTTTTGATATTTTAATAACTTGATTTACTGCTTTATTAACATAATCATCTATTCTATGCTTATTTCTTAAATCAAATCTTTTTAATCTTTTTGAATATTTATTATTTACTAATTTACTTTGATAATATGCTTTTTGTTTATTATAAAACTGATTAATAGATTTTAATCTCTTACCATCTATAATATATGAATTATTATTTGTTGTTACTAATGTCATTAAGTTATTAATTCCTACATCTATAGATAGAGTATTATTATTTCCTTCATTTAATTCTACTTTTTCTTTTTTATAAGAAAATTCTATTTCTATATATTCTCCCTTATAAAGAGGAACAATTCTAACTTGTTTTATTTCTTTATCTTCTATTACTTTTGGTATGGGAAAATATATATTTTCTATTTTATTAATATTTAATTCTTTAATAAATTCTCTTATTAATGGATCATTAAATGTAGTAGTCAATACTTTATTTGTTCTTACTAGATTAGATAAAGGTAATTTAATACATTTCTTATTATTATAAAGAATTGGTCTTACTTGATCTGTATATAAAGCATATACATCTCTTTTAGATAAATATTTTGGTAAATCATTTTGATGTTTTATAAATAAAGACATAGAGTTATACGCTTGTCTAATAGTACATATAGAAGCATATGTATTTAATATATGAAAATTTTCATTACTATTTAATAACTTATTTAATTCATAATAAGATGATATTTTCTCATTATTAAAATATTGTTGTCTTAATGTATATAAAGAAACATTATATAAATTCTTAGAAATATGAAAAAGAAACATTAATAATCTCTTCTCATAATCATTTTTAACTTTATAATGATATTTAAGAGTTCTAAACATAAATAATCACCACCAAACATTAAGATGACATTTATTGATACTTAAATAAAAAATCAGTATCAACAAATATACATTAAGTCGATACTGCTTTGACTTATTTATATCTTAATATTTTAAATATTAATAATCAAGGTTTGTTGCTATTTTAATAAAAATTTTAAAGTATTACTTTTATTAACTACATATATATTAATAAATAATATATATACTTTATAAATGGAACAATAGAATTTCCTAGTTAATAAAAAAACGACATCTATTTAACATAAATGTCGTAAATTAACAAATGGCAGGGACAGCAGGAATCGAACCCGCAATGACGGTTTTGGAGACCGTAGCTATACCGTTTAACTATGTCCCTAGGGTGAGATGACTGCACCTCTAAAACAAAATAATATTATCATTTATTAATATATTATTCAAGTAAAATAATACCAAATTAAATAAAGTTCGACAGTTTTTCTTCTATCGAACTTTATTTTTATAATTAGACTATACTTTTCTTCTTTTTACTAAACATAAAACCAGAATTATAACATCAATTCCGAAAATAATTAACATTGCATATATAGGTGATAAAAACTTAATAATTACATATAAAATAGGAATAAAAATCGCAACTGAAGCAATTAAAGCA
>JBGVIL010000181.1:0-4458 GCA_045123185.1 Bacilli bacterium
ATAGAACAATATATTGAATTTTATAATAACAAAAGATTTCAAGCCAAATTAAAATGCTTGGCTCCGATAGAATATCGAAACCAAGCATTATTGGCATAATTTTTATTTTTATTACCTGTCTACTTGACAGATATCAGTTCATTTAAACATCAAGCTTTTTTTCATACTCATTTATATAACCCTGAATTTTATTATTATAAATATCTTTATACTTATTTAATATTTCTTCTTCATTATTAATAGCTTCCCAGCCGCCTAAATAATAATCATCATCAACTATATCAGACATATCACCAAATAATATATTATTACACAATTTATAAATAAAGGCCTGGTACCTTTTATTTTTATTAATCATAAGGGCTCTATTAATCTTTTGAACCTTCCTTTCAGGGGTATCATATTCACTTCATATATTATTATTCATATTTAAATCTCCTTAGCTTATTTAATCTACATATAATTTAGCTATTAATATCACCTACCAATAAAAAAAAGACTAATTAAAATAATTAGTCAATTTTTTTTACAACTGTGATGATATAATTATAATATTTTTTACAAATATTTTCTCATTCATCTAAATCAACAATTAAATAAAATACTTCTTTTTCATTTTCTAATCTAATTTTATATAAATTATTCATATTCTCACCTCACTTTCTTTGTTAGATACAATAGTATACAATGTGAAAATACAAAATTTAATCATATTTCTAAAAAAAGTTAAATTTTTTAAAAAATTTTTTCAAACCAGCCAATTTCACTAAAACCTTACTAAACCAACTAAGCCACCTAATAAGACAAATTTGTCCTACCATACTTAAATAGTAGCTCTAGTGGAACCTTCACTAAAAAACTATCAAAAGATTGTACAAATGGTTCCAACTACGACATAATATTATTGGGGCCCATCAGTCTGGTAAATTTTGTACAGTTTGGTCTGGATTAGGTTGTATGGTTACAAATATCATATAGAAAAACAAAAACAAAAGCGTAACATTTTTATGTTACGCTTTTTTTATTAAACAGTGCAAATTTGACATTTTTATATTTATATAATATAATACTATTAGGTGTAAATTATGAAAAAGAAAGTATCTATTATTATTTTATTTATATTATTATTTACAATTATTATTTTATACTTTTTAAATAATAAACCAATCACTGTAAACAAACAAATGTTAAAGGAAGAAAACCACATGGAAAGTGCATGGGATTTTAGTCGAAATTTAAACATCGGTTGGAATCTAGGCATGTCTCTTTCTGCAAGTATCAATTATCCAGAATTGATTTCTTATAATGTTATAGTTAATGATCAAAAGTCACAAGATTTTAAAACTAAAGAAACTAATACATTTATTATAGAAAATGGAATTGTTAATAATTTTAAAATAGAATTTAATATTCCGTATTCAAATTTAGATGGAATCCTTTATTGGAATCTTGACGAATTATCTATAGATAATAATGTTATATATCATGATAAAAGTTATGAAACTGAAGTAAGTTGTGGTAAGGCATTTATGGAATTAGATAATATTAATATTATTGATTATCATGAAATTGAAATAAAGATAACTATTAAAAAATTTTATGAGTACAATACACAAGAAAAAGTTGCCTTTTATGAAACTTTTTGGTGTGAAACAAAAACTGATAAGGAATTAATCCAAACATTAAAAAATAAAGGATTTAACGCAATCAGAATTTCATTCGATGTATATAATCATCTAAGTAGTGATGGAGTAATTGATAATTTATGGCTTGATAGACTAAAAGAAATTGTAGACTATTGTATGGATTTAGATTTATATTGTCTAGTTGATATTATTGAAACTTATGGATTATATGCTGATGATTTAAATGATACTATTTTAAATAAATTTAGATCATTATGGATACAAGTTGCTACGTTATTTAAAGACTATGATGATAAACTTGTGTTTTCACCTTTTAATGAACTAAGAGATTCCAATGGTGATTGGAATGTATCTATTGAAATTATTTTGGAAAATATGAATTATTTGTATCAAGTCTTTGTAGATACGATAAGATCAACTGGTGGAAATAATAAGTGGAGAAACCTAATGTTGACTACCTATGCAGCAGTCGTTGACGATACTATTTTAGAAGGTTTTAAGTCGCCAAGTGATTCAACATTTAATCATTTATTAGTAGAATGTCATTTGTATGATCCTGTTAACTTCACTTTTAACGAAATTAATTTAGGTAGTACAGATTTCGTATATGAATGGGGAAGTAAAGAAGATAAAAGAAATTTAAATCACAAATTCAATATAATAAGTGATTTTATGAAAAAAACAAAGCTTCCAGTTCTAATCGGAGAATTTGGAGTTGCAGACAGAAATAGTATTTCAGAGATGAAAGAATACTATGAATATTACAAACAACAAACTAAAAAATTAAAAATAGGTATATTAATATTTGACGACTCCTATGAGTTTGTAATTATTGATAGAAAAACTAAGAAATTCATTAATGAAGAGATTGTTGATATACTTACATCAAATTAAACTGAAAAACGAAGTTAAACATAGATTATTAAGAGTTAATTCCGAATCTAATTGGAATTAACTTTTTTTTATATAATTATATTTTGCAACCAATAGTTGCAATTAAATGTAACAAAAGAAACTCAAAATATATAGACATTAACCTATAAATAATGGTATAATGTATGTATGTGAGGCATCTATATGTTAGGTGAAAATATATATAATTTAAGAAAAAATAGAAAAATTTCTCAAGAAGAATTTGCAGAGGCACTCAATACTACAAGACAAGCAGTAAGTAAATGGGAAAGAAATGAAGCCAAACCTGATATTGATAAATTAATACTTATTGCAAAACTTTTTAATGTATCAATTGACTATTTGTTAGATCATGAAATAACAAATTCAGATGTTGATGATTTTATTGCTGAACTAAAAGATAGTATTTTAAATAATAAATTTATATTAAATATCGAAGATATAAAATTATGGTGTTCTAAATATCCAAATAATTTTAAATTACATATTCATTCATCTGATTATTTATATATTGCATTTATGGATAATAAAAATGATGAGTATTTGGATTTAGCATTAAAATGTATGAGAAAAGCAATTATACTTTTTAATCCAGAGTATAATGATATTATAAGTTTAAATGATTTACATTATGGAGTTTCTGAAATATATTTAACACAGAAAAAATTTGAACTTTGTAAAGAATATATTATGAAGAATAATATTCACGGATGTGATATTCAGCTTGCAAAATGTGAATTAGCTTTAAATAATTACGATAAGGCATTAGAAACAGCTTCAGATATATATATAAAGTCTATATCCAATATAGGTAATTCATCATATATACAAATAATATCTTTGTTGGAAAATGATAAAATTGAAGCAGCTTATGATTTAGTAAATTGGGCTATTGAATTTATAAATTCTATAAAGAATAATGATCAATTTTTCACAAGTATTATTGGTCCATTTTTATATATAAAAGCGATAACTCAAGATTTGTTAAATATAGATAATCAAAACACAATTAGAATATTAAAAGACATTAATGTAAATTTAAACAATTTTAAATATACATCAGAATACAATTCTATTAAACACTATTATGGAAAATCTGAATCGTTACTTTTTAGTGATGCAAATATTAAGAACTCTTGTAAGGAGATATTAAATCAAGTATCTAAACATGATTCATATTTTAGTTCAGGAGTAGATATTTATAATAAAATCTTTGGAGGAGATATAAATGAATAAGTCTGTTAAATCTTTTATATATAAGGGTAATATATTTAATTTTATTATTTTAACATTAACATCGCTTTTTCAAACAGCTGCATTAATTATTGTTTCTTTGATGCTAGAAAAAATAATGGCTATTGCAAGTTCAGAAGATTTAAATGCATTATATGAACAATTTATAATGTTTATAGTCTTGTTAGTTTCGAGCATAATCATATTCATACTTATAACCTATTTAAAACCAAAATATCAAAAAAAGGCCATTACTCAATATAAAAATAATATATATAATCAAATCTTAGAGAAGAGTATTTCTAACTTTAATAAACATAATACATCTACTTACATTTCTGCTTTAACTAATGATGTTCATAAAATTGAAGAAGATTATTTATTTTCAATTTTTGATTTAATTGCAAACATAACTTTATTTATATGTACAATTGTGGTAATGATAATTTATAGTCCACTATTAACTATATCTGGAATCGTTTTATCTTTATTACCTTTTATAGGTGTTATAATAGTCGGCGGAAAGCTTGCTGTTAGAGAAAAAGAAATAAGTGATCAAAATGCTAACTTTATGCATTTTGTTAAAGATAATTTAATTGGTTTTTCAACAGTTAAAGTATTTAAAGCAGAAAATAAGATTAAAGAATTATTTAATAAAAATAATATT
>JBGVIL010000182.1:0-2174 GCA_045123185.1 Bacilli bacterium
ATGATTAATACTGATGGAGTGTATGAGTGTCGCAGAACAAAAAAATTATTAAAGGTCAAAAGCTTCTTTGATGCAGATGTTTATGTAGTAGATATAGAAGAAGGAACTGGAAGAAACGAAGGAAAAATGGGAGCAGCAAAAGTAATGTTTAAATATGGTGGACAGGAGCTTTACACACATATTGGTAGTGGTTGGTCTGATGAGCAAAGGGAATACTACTGGAACCATAAAGATGAACTAGTTGGTAAAGTGATAGAATGCCAATACTTCGAGACATCAAAGGATGCTAAGACGGGCATAATTAATTTACGTTTCCCTACATTCAATGGTAGGGTTCGTGACGATAAAGGAATAGAAGATATAACAGATGTTAAAAACGTTTAGGAGTGAGATAATGGACCCATATAAAAGAAATATAGCTGGAGCAGGTTATAGAGGAAAGCTAAGCAATGGAACAATACCAAAAATAGTCGATGAAAATGGAAATGTTTTAAGAGAATACACTCATTGGTATGGTATGATTAATAGGTGTTATAATGAGAAGAGTTTGGAAAAGCGTCCATCGTATAGGGATGTTTGTGTCGATAATAAGTGGCTAGAATTTGCATACTTTTATGAACATTTTAATGAAATAGAAGGATATGAAGAGTGGGAAGCACATCCAGAGCTACGATGGCATCTAGATAAAGATATAAAGCAACAAGGAGTTAAAAATAAAATATATAGTGTAGATACGTGTAAGTTAGTTACAATAAATGAAAATAGTAAAGAATTATCAGATAGATTTAATCCAAATCAATACACAGACAACTATCCGGTTCTTGGAATACATATAGATAGA
Source organism: Bacilli bacterium (assembly GCA_045123185.1). GTDB lineage: Bacteria > Bacillota_I > Bacilli_A > ML615J-28 > CAG-313 > UBA1231. The sequence goes on from JBGVIL010000182.1 coordinate 842, forward strand.
AGTAAATATATTATTGAATTAAGTCCACAGTCGGTAAGGGATATCTATGGTATAGATTGTAACAAAGCAGCAAATGGAAAAAGAAAAAGTGCTGGAGGATATCAATGGATACATATAACAATGGATGAGTATGATGATATTATGGATAAAGAGTACAGTGTTGAAGAATTAATTGCTATGCTTAATTTCATAGATTACATTAGAGTTGATGATGAGGCAAGAAAGCACATGTCCGAAAATCATGCAGATGTTTCTGGTGGAAATAATCCAAAAGCAGTAAAAGTATATTGCGTAGAATATCCAGAAATGATTTTTAGCACCATAAAAGAAGCTTCAGAATGGTGTCATGGTAATGTAAAACAGAATATTGCCGGTGGAAGTAAAAGTGCTGGCAAACATCCAGTCACAGGTGAAAAACTACATTGGAAAAAGTACGACGAATAGCAATTACAGACTAGGAGTGATTATATGAAAGATATAAAAGACGAAATCATCAAAGACTTAATTATTATAGCAGTTGTTGTAGGTTTAGTAGTATTTCCATTTATTCATTAAAAAAATAAAATCTAGGTTTACATAAACCTAGATTTTTTGTATAATATAGATGTAACAAATAAAAAGAGAGGATGATTTAGATGACAGTTCAAGATATCATGGATGCTTTAAATGATGGTAAACTTACAAGCTTGGAACAACAGCAAATGGTTGCTTATTTAATTAGTCAACTTTGTGAAGTGCTTGACGGAACAGTAGATAGAGAATATGAACATTTAAAAGAAATTGATGAATTGGAAAGAGAAGTAAAACGACTACATCGAATTAATGCATTACATAAAGCTCAATTACGTAAATAAGAAAGGATGATTTGTTAGATGATGCCATGCGAAGTGGAATACAGACAAGTAGAATGTCATATCAATGAGATTGCAGATGTACTAAATAAAGTACGAAAAACAGTTATTGCTATTGATAATTTTAGGGTATTAGAAACAGCTAATAGCAAACGAGTTATTCTAATTATGGAATGCGCAGTTATCAAAAATAGGGAGGAATAGCTATGAAAAGTGCCATTGTAACACTTTTAATGCTTTCTTGGATTTTAATGGGGATTAGTATAGACCATATCCCAGACCAAAATAAACGTGCACGAATTGCTTGGTTTTATGCACTATTTGCTATTATTGTAGCAGTGGTACTACTAATTATATTCTAGGAGTGATTTACTGTGACAGTCCATATCAAGGTGGTAGATGGATATAATCTTATCACAAGTAAGATTATTCCACTGGAAGATTACGATAAGCTAGTAGACGCTATAAAACGCTTACAACAT
>JBGVIL010000183.1:0-2149 GCA_045123185.1 Bacilli bacterium
GGTTTAAGCAAAGTTGGAGAAGTTCTTCTATTGTAGAACAAAATTCTAAATCCATTTCATCAATAATCATATATGCTATCACCTCACTTTTTATAGTTAATTAATTATTCTGCAGCAATACGTACAATTGATTTAGGACGACAGATTAAAGCTCCATAAACTGAAAGCATTTTTACATAATCAGAGAAACGTTTTTCCATTTCACCAAATTTAACTTGGTCGATAAATTGTACTTGTGCAATAGCTTCTTTATGAAGAATTACAACTTCACCTTTGCCCATTAAATTCGTTAATAATACTGGTACACCTGCAACAGTAACATTAGATAAACCATTTAATTCAGTAGCAACATGGAAGTTTCCAACGAATTCTGGAGCTTGTTCTAACATAGATAAAGTTTCCCAGTTCATCATGATAACACGAGAATCAGTTGGAACTTCCTCAGCGTCAAGCATACGAACTGCTTTAACTAATTCACCATAAATATTATTTTTAGCTAATGCAACTTGCACTTTTTGTACGTTTTCGTCTGCACGAACCATATCTAATACATGATTGCAAGTAGCTAATTGTAATTTATTAGCACGGTCACGAATTAATGCTTCTCGAACATTTAAGTGCGTCATGGCGAAATCAATTGAAGGGAATTCTAAAGCTAAATATTTATGTTGGTCTGGTACTAATTCAATAGCAACAGTAGCTCCAACACCGAATTCAATATCTGCTCCAGTGTAATCTTTAACTGCATCTGGGTCTGATACAATTTTGTTAATAATATATTTCCCGTTACCATCCATTTGAACTGGGAATGTGATAGCTTCAAGTACAGAGCGTTTCATATACTCTTCTTGAACTTCTGCTTGGAATACAGTTGAAATAGCAGATTTAATTTGAGAAGTTTCTTGTAAATTAGGCATCTATTATCATCCTTTACTTTTTAATATTACTCGTGTACTCACCCACGATTGGTGAAACAGTTTAACCACCTACTGTTAAAAGGAATATATAAAAAAGACTCATGCTATATCATTAACAGAGTCTATTTCTTCTGTATTAAATTCACCGTTTAAATAACGTTGTTTAAATTCTATGTATTGTTCTTTAGTATTATTACCATAACCATAAATATGATGGAATTCTTTATGACATTTATCACATAAACAAACGCCATTTGAAATATCTGTACGTTTTTCTTTACACCAGTTATATCCGTCTAAATGATGAGAATGTAAATTACCACCTTTATTATCACCACAACAATCGCAAGTAAAATTGGCTTGTTCTTTTACTTGTTGTTTCCATTCGCTATAGCCTTGTTGAATTCTTCTATCTTGTCTATCTTCTTCTGTCAAATTTGGGTTATAATTTGGGTTTAATTCTCCAATAAGCATTTCTTTATGTAAACATCCACATGATGTAGTATATTTATTATTTAGAGAACCACCAACAACTTCAACTATTTTGCCACAATCACATTGACATTTCCAGACTATTTTTTTATTTTTATTAACTCCAACATATTCTAATACGGTTAATCTTCCAAATCTTTGTCCAGTAATATCTTTTATTGTATTCTTACCAATAGTTGATGCTATTTCTTTCATTAAACATCCACAACTTTTAGTATTACCTTCAATTAAACTTTTTTCTCGTACTACACAAGTATTACCACAATCGCATAAACAATTCCAATATCTACGTTTAGTAGTATGTTTGCCATTTTTTCTGGGCTTAGAACTTTCTTCTTCATTCAAATCAATAACAACTAATCTACCAAAACGTTGACCAGTTAAATCTTTAGCTTTAGCCATCACTAATCATCTCCCTACATCACTTTAATACATTGTATGCAAGAGTGGTGCAAAAGATGATTATTTTTTACTATAATATTCAGAAAGAATTTTATTAACTTCTGCTTTATTCTTGATAACATCTTGAGTAGACATTTTTCCAATATCTTCTAATGTTAATGGTTTTGCTTCCTCTTGTGGAACTGTTGGAGTATTAACACTAGATTTAATACGATTTTCAATTTGCATATTTACTTGTTTGTCAAATGCTTGTTTCATAGTATTAATTTGAGCTTTTACTGCTTCTGCTTCCATGCTAACAAGAGTGTCACTAACATCAGGCAATCCCGCTTCGTTTA
>JBGVIL010000184.1:0-12588 GCA_045123185.1 Bacilli bacterium
GGATTATTTGATGTCTTGGTTGAAAGAAAAGATGTTCTTGCTGTTGTTAATGGTCATGATCATATTAATGACTATATGGTAAAATATCAAGGTATTAAATTATGTTATTCACCAAATGTAAGTACTTTAACTTATCATGAAGAATATATGATGGGAAGCCGTGTATTTATTTTTAATGAAAACAAACCAAATGATATAGAAACATATGTAACATATTTATTTAGATAAAAAATATAATATTCATAATAAATAATTAAACTTATATAAAAAGTTAAAAGAAAGGAGACTACAAATTAATATGAAACAAGTAATATCAAAATTTAAATTAGTTGAATTAGGTAATGAACTAATAAAAATAATTAAAAACAGAACTAATATTTTTAATACTATTAATATTGTAGTTCCTGATAGAAAAATGAGTGAGTGGTTTAAAACATATTGGATAAACTCCCAAAGTGATGTTCTAATGAATGTATCATTTGAATCTATTGATGATGCTTTATCTAATTTGATTGTTAATGAAACTTACTCAAAACTTCTAAAAATAGATGAATTAAGAACTTTAATTATTAAGACTTTATCAGAATCAAGTATTAACAGTTTACCTAATGAAATAAGTAATTATATATATGATAATTATAAAATTAATCAAATTAAATTATTTGATTTATCTAACGAACTTGGAAAGCTATTCTTTGAATATGAAAAAGATTTAGTTCAAATTAAAGATTGGCAACTTGAATTATATCAAAGTGTAATGATAGAATCTAAAGAACATAATTTAACTTCATTAAGTTATTTATATCATAACAATAAAAAACTAAAAGAATTAAGCTATCCACTATATTTCTTTGGCTTTAATAATTTTAGTAAATTAGAAGAAGAATTAATCAATGAATATTCTAAAACTTCAGATGTTTTACTATTTATGTTAAAACAAGATCCAACTTATAAGAGTGAATATTTTGTTAGTGCTGCACCATCAAAACTAAGAGAAATGGAATCAGTACATTCTAAAATTTGTAATTTATTATTAGATGATAAAAATAATTATTGTGACTTTTTAATAGTCGCACCAAAAATAAGTGATTATGAAGATATAATTCCAAGAATATTTAAACAAGACAATGAACATTTTCCAAATATACCATATGTTATTAATGGTTATAAAAAAATAGAATCAAATATTTCAACTGCTTTAAAAACTCTTATTGATATTTCAAATAAAAAGTTTTTTACAAGATTTGATTTTTATAATATCATTAATAATCCTGATATTCAAAAAGCTCGTTCAATATCATTAGAAGATGTTGAATGTTGGTCTAAATACTTAATTGATGTAAATGTATATCGTAGTACAGAAACAAGAGACGACTGGGATTACGCAAAAAAACGGATTCTTTTATCGAAAGTATCTAGTGTTAATGATATAGATAATAATATAGTAGAATTAAAAAACCAAGAATATTTACCTTTTTCAACAATTGATTTTGATGATGAATCGATTGTGAAATTTGTTAGTATAATTGATGATTTAAATGACTGGTTAGAATTTACTAATAAGACAGAATTTATTAATAATCTGAATATAAAGTTATTTAATCAAAAATTAGAGAAATGGTTTTCGGTTAAAGATATTAATGAGTTTGAAACAAACAAACAATATAATAAATTAAAAAGACACCTTGACTTTTGGTGTGATATAAATTTACCAGAAGATAAGATTCCACGAAATACACTATTTTATTCATTAATTGAATGTAGTAAAGCGGGTATCGTTAAATATGGTGAATATTTCACAAAAGGAATTACTTTTACTGATTTTGATCCTAACTCCGTAATTTCATCAAAGTATGTCTTTTTCTTAAATGTTTCATCAACCGAAATTCCAAAAACTTATCCAAAAAGCGAATTAGATCAAAGAGATTATGATATTAATAATACGAGTTTAGTTCAGAATGCTTTTAATATTTTATATCAAAACGCCGATAAGTTTTATATAAGTTATGTTAATAAAAACTTAAAAACTGATGAAGACTATTATCCATCAACTTTTATTAAAAAACTAAATGAAAGATTAAAAGTCAAAACAGAACAAATTAGTCTAGATGAAACACGTGACTGGAATGAACTATACACAAAAAATGCGTATATTAATAAAAAGTATTATGATAGTTTATTAAAAGATCATAATGATTCAAGCAGCTCAGAAACGATTGAAAACTATGATTTAGTTAAAAAGGTCCGTTTAAGTGATTTAGCAAACTTCTTAGAAGAGCCGCTTAAAAATAAAGCAAATTATTTATTTGGTAGAGTTGATACTACTGTTGAAGAAATTAAAGATGAATATGAACCATTTGGAACTGATCTAAGAGTAAAGAGTGTTTTAGTTAGAAAAATGGCAGTTGATTTACTAAATAAAAAGTCTAAGGAATTAAGTAAAAGCTATTTCCATGAATTACGTAAAAGATACAATTTAGAAAGAAAATTACCAAATCTTAATGATTCATTTAATAAAGTTGCCTTCAATAGTATATTAGAAGATTGTCAAACTATTGTTAAAAACATTTTTACAAAAACCGATTATAATTATGATGTCGTAAAATTAAGTGATGTTATTTTAAATATAGATTCTAATCAAGTAGTATTGACTTGTAATCAAGAATGTTGTGTTAAAAGAGATGCCAATCACATAACTTATTTTGGTATTAAAGCTTTGAAAAAAGGGCCTAAACTAAGTACATTTATGTATCCTTATATTTTTTCATTAGCACATATTTCAACTCTTGAAGAACAAGAGTACGAGGTTACTTTAGATATGAGTGATCAAAAACTCTTTAAAATGACTCCTTCTAAAGCAAAAGAATTACTAGAAAAAATATACTTACAAAAATTTGATTATCATGAAAATTATTTTATTCCATTAAATTACATTACTAATAAGAAAATTGAAACTTTTAATGATTTACTAAAATCATTTGAAGATAAAGTATGGGATTATTTTGATCATAAGAAACTATTTGACTATGATAGTCAATTAGGTTTTACATTTGAAAACTTTAATGAAATTTACCATGATATTATAAAAAAACACTTTGAATTAATCGCATTTATTAACACTGATGAAGGTGATGACAATGGAAATTAAAACATTTAATTTAGATAATTTTAATCCATTCATTAACTATGTTTTAGAAGCATCAGCCGGAACAGGTAAAACTTATAATATTGTGGAAATTGTAAAAAAGTTAGTAAATGAACAACATATTGATATTAATAAAATTCTAATTGTTACATTTACTGAAAAAGCAGCGGGTGAATTAAAAGATCGAATTCGAAATGAACTTAAATGTGATAATGTTGATTCTGCTCCGATATATACAATTCATTCGTTTTGTCAAAATGCGATTAAAGAATTTGGCTTATCAGCAAACCTACCATTTAATTTAAATGTTGTTGATGAAAACGAAATGACATCTTTCACAGAAAGATACATTAGAGAATCAGCTGTTTTAAAAGATTTAACTGATATGTATATAATGGGAGAAGAAATTTCATTAGATAAGATTATTAAAACTTTCGTCCAAGGTTGTAGTAAATATTACTTAAATAAAGACTATCAAGAAGATGAATCAATAATTTCTTTAGAATATTCAGAAAATTTAATAGAAATACACCAAATCAAAATTGATTGTTTTAATGAATTATCATTTAGTGAACTTCTTAATAAACATTCAAACATGGCCAAATACTATGATATTTTATTATCATCTGGCGATAATAAATGTTTAGAATTTGTAAGCGAAATTGAAAGTACTTATAAAGATAATTTTAAATATAATGGTTCTAAATTTAAAATTACTTCTTTTCAAAAGATTGCAAAAGAAACTAATAATCCAAGTATTGTTGAAGCATTTGAATATTTTAAAGATTTAAAAGATAGATTTAAAGATTATAAAGCTTATAAAGTTTTAGGAACATTATATTTAAAAGACTTTTATATTAAATATCAACAAGAAAAAGAACTTAATAAAAATCAAACATTTGATGATATGATTAGATATGTTCGTGAATCGATTATGTCTGGAAGTTCTTTAAAGACAAAGCTTCAAGAAAAATATCAATATGCGATAATTGATGAGTTTCAAGATACTAATCAAAGACAATTTGATATTTTTAAAAATATTTTTATGGAAGATGAACAACATCGAATAATTGTTGTCGGTGACCCTAAACAATCAATTTACTCATTCCAAGGTGCAGACATTGATGTTTATTACCAAGCTGTTAAAGAAATCCTTGAAACAGGCGGAGAGATTTGTCGTTTAAATACAAACTACCGTTCAACTGAAAGTATTGTTAAAAGTTGTAATAAGTTATTCAATTATTATGATTTTATAGGCACAACTTTTGAAGATTGTGGATATTTGAGTAAAACAAGTAATTCATATCATGATACATTATATCTTGGTAAACCAACTCATGGCTTTTGGATTTGTAAGGGTGAGGATGATAAATCGATTCAACCAGAAGAATTTCCAAAAATTGTGGTCGAACAAATAATTGACTGTTGTACAAAAGATCAAAACGGAAATACTAAACTACAAGTTAAATCAAATAAAGAAAATAATTATCGTAATGTGTCATTTAAAGATTTTGCGGTTCTTGCAAGAACTAAGGCCGAAATGGTAGATATGGAAAAAGCATTAAAAAAAGCAGGAATTCCATATATCAGATATAAAGATCAACAATTATTTAAAGGAAAAGAATGTGCTCACTGGATTACATTACTTTCCTCAATTGTTTCAACAGACTTTACCGGACATAATCGTAAAATTTTGAAAAAAGCATTATTCACTCAATTCTTCGGTTTAACACTAGAACAAATTAATAGTGATTATACAACACGTGATGATATTGAAGAAGTGGTATTAATCAATAAGTGGCAACATTTATATCAAACAAATAACTGGAAAGAATTATTTGATGACATTATTACATCTTCAAAATTAACTCAAAAAATGAATACTTTAAAAGATATTCAATCATTTTCTATTTATAAACAAATTGGTAGTTTCTGTGTTGAATACTTATCACGTGGAAAATCAATTAATGAGTTAATTAGAACTTTAACAAATTTATCAACTGGTGGAGAATATGATGGTGATGATTTAAATGGCACAATCATTGAAAAAAGTACTAACTTTGATTGTGTTCAAATTATGACAATTCACGCATCTAAAGGCTTACAATTTCCGGTTGTTATTGGCGCCGCAGGTTTTAAAGGTAGAAATCGTTCAAGTGAAGTTTATCAAGCACATAAAAAAATAAACAATCAAACAAAGAAAATTCTATCTTTTGAAAAGTCTGAAGAAGTAGATAAAGAATCAATCGCCGAATTAAAAAGATTATTTTATGTTGCGTATACTAGACCTCAATTTATTTTGATGTTACCAATGTACAAAAACTATTGTGAGACATTTTTAAATTATTCACTACAACAATTTATGAATGATTTTGAGGATCAATATCGCACAATTTATTCAAATAATTCATCATATCAAAAACTAAGACAAGAAAGTAGTAAAATACTTAAGTCATCAAATGAAAATATTGTATTATCAACTTCAACAGATCAAGAAGAAAACTTAAAAAAATTAATCAAAACAAGCATTACTAAAAAAATAGATAAACATTCGTATTCTTCGTTATCTCATAATAATATTGAACAAGAAATAGATGAAGAAAACAAAGAAGGTAATATCGAAATTGGTCTTTCAATGTTTGATAAACATTCTAAGATGATTAATGGTAACTATGATGAAACATTATTACCAATTGATTTACCAAATGACTATCCAAAAGGTCCAAAACTTGGAACTGCACTTCATGAAATATTTGAAGGTTTAGACTTTGTTAATAGTTCAGTTAATTTAACTAATAAAATTAAACGTTGTTTTAGAAAACAAGGAATTGAGCTAAAAGAAGAATGGATTACATCAACTATTAATATTGTAACAACAGTATTAGAATCAAAACTTCCAATAGTATATGGTTCAAAAGTAGTAAATGAGTTTATTACTTTAAAAGATATAACAATAGATAATAAGTTAGATGAAGTAGAATTTAACTTTAATTTAATAATGACGAAACTAAAAAACTATTGTAATGGCTTTGTTGATATGATTTTTAAACATGGTGATTATTATTCCATTGTTGACTGGAAATCAGATCGATTAAATGAAGAATTTACAAGTTATTCTAATCCTACTATTTTAAAATCTCATGTTGATGAATGTTATTCAATTCAAAGAGTATTATATTCATATTGTCTAATTAATTGGTTAAAACAAAGTATGCCAAATAAAACCCATGAACAAATATTTAATGAACATTTTGGTGGAGTATATTACATTTTCTTAAGAGGATGTAATTTTAATACAAGTAATGGTATATATGTTCAAACATGGGATTCTTGGAATGATTTAAAACAAGCATTTGAAGAAATAGTAAAATATAAAGTAGGAGGTGTTAAACATGATTAGTTATCAATCTTTTTATGACTTTCTACTGAAAAATAAATTAATTACTCCTATTTGGCAATACATTTTAGAATTAATTGATAACGAAATAATTGATGTTTCAAATAAAGACTACTACTTACAAATATTTAGTATTTATTTTAGTTTAATCAATGATGGTAATATTTGTATATCTTTAGATAAACAAGTATTAAAAGAAAAATGGTTAAATAAACTAAAAGACAATAAGATTTTATTAAGTGAAAGTACTAACTTTAATGAAAGTGAGTTTGAAAACATTACTCTATATTCGCTTGATATAATTGATAATTATTTAGATGAAATTAAAGAACAAAATCTTAGTAGTGTAATTGGAAATAATAAGATCTTTCAAATTGATGAAGGTTACTTATATTTAAAAAAATACAATGTTTCTAGACGTGGAGTTATTGAAAACATTGATAAACTTTATCAAGTTAGAAGAAATATTGAAACAAATAGTTCATATGAAGATTTTGTTAATACTAAAAAAATTACACCATCTAATGGTCAAATGAAAGCATTTGTTGAGGGGTTAAAAAAGAACCTAATCATAACAGGTGGTCCAGGAACAGGAAAAACTACTTCTATTTTATTTTTGTTAATTAATTTACTTGAAACTTTTAAAGATGACTTACTTGTGTATTTGGTCGCACCTAGCGGTAAAGCATCTAGTAGAATGAAAGAAAGTATTATTAATGGCCTTGTTAATATTAAAGAAGAGTATAAATTAAAAAACCCTGAGATTATTACTAAAATAAATAACTTAGAAGAATCAACCATTCACAGATTATTAGAAGTAGATCATGAAACTAATGGATTCTTGTATAATAAGTATCATCAGTTCCCGGAAAAGTCACTATTTGTTATTGATGAAGCAAGTATGATCGATGTATGTTTATTTAATGCTTTACTTGAATCAATTCCAGAAAATGCGTTCGTATATATTATGGGTGATAAAAACCAATTACCATCTGTTGAATGTGGTTCAGTTTTCGGTGACTTACTTAAAAAACAATCATTACAAGATAATATTGTAGAACTTGATGAATCAATTAGATTTAGTAAAGACACAAAAATTTATGAACTTGCGCGTACTATTAATAATGGTGAAGAATTAAATATTAAAGATGATGATTGGAAAGATCCTGAAGAATTTATTATTGAACCAGATGATAAAACAAAACCAGTATTTTTCTATAACATTGATAGTAACAAATTATCAAACAAAGAAGTTATCCAATTTATTACCAAAAAATGGGGCGAAGAATATTATCAAAAACTCCAAGATTTATCATCAAATCTTAATCCAAATGATTATGAATATTTAAACAACTTATTTAAAACAACTGAAATAAGTAAAATCTTATGTGCAGAAAATCGTGGCATTCGAGGAGTATTAGAAATTAACAAATTTATCAAAAATACATTTATAGATAAATCTCAACCAACAAGTATTAATGGCTATTATCCGGGAATGATTATGATGATTAATAAAAACAATAAGATGTTAGATCTATATAATGGTGACTCAGGAATTCTTGTTACTTTCCAAGATGATAATACATTATATTTCATGGTTAAAAAAGCTACTAATCTTGTGAAGGTTGATGGTAAACTAAATGATAAAATATTTAAACTTAATGATTTTACTTTTTATCCATTAAGACTTATCTCAACTGATGAAATAGATTTAGCTTACGCAATAACAATCCATAAATCTCAAGGATCTGACTATAAAAATATTTTAGTAATCTTACCAAATGTTGTAGGTCATCCACTATTAAATAGACAGATTATCTATACCGCAATAACTAGAACTAAAGGTAATACGTATATTCTTTCTAATAATGAAAGATTAAATGAATCAAAGAACAGAATTGTTATTCGCGATACTAATATTAATTAAAGTATACAAGGAACTGTATTATTACAGTTCCTTTTTTTAAAACACTTGCATATTATTTAAAAATAATATATAATATACTCAAGTAATGAACTCGAGTATAAAATATAATAAGGAGATTAAAAAATGTCTAGGCCATTAAATAGAGAAAGAGGAAAAACTAGAACATTAGTATTGCATTCTGCGACAAAACTTTTTATAGAAAATGGTTATACTAATACAAGAATTAAAGATATCGCAATTGATTCTGGTGTTGGATATAATGAAATATTTAGAATGTTTGTAGATAAAGATAATCTATTAAGTCAGTTAGTTAATTTAGTTATTGAACATCAGTTTGAAATGAGTAAAAAGTATCTAAAAGATAACACAGATGAATTATTATTATATGTCTTTGAATGTGTACTTCAACTTTATATTTCAGAGCTTAGCGAAAACATTCGTGAAATGTACGCAGTTAGTTATTCGATGCCTAATACTTCACATAAAATATATGATTATATTACAGGTAAACTTGAAACTGTATTTAAAAAATACTTACCAGAATATGAAACGAAGGATTTCTATGAATTAGAGATTGCGGCGGCAGGAATAATGCGTGGGTTTATTATAAATCCTTGTAATATGTATTTCACAATGGATCGAAAGATTAATCGCTTTGTGAAAACATTATTGAAAATATTTGAAGTACCCAAAGATAAAATAAACGAGATAATTAATACTATTAATTCTTTTGATATGAAACTCTATGCAAAAGAAGTAATGGACACATTATATGAATATATTAGTACTAGAACATAGGAGGTCATCATGAAAAAAATATTTAAATTATGTTTAGTCTTTTTCGGACTTTTAATTACTACATCATTTGGAATTTCCAGCGTTACCGCAGAAAATACCGAACATAGTCATATATATGATAATGGTATTTGTAGCTGTGGAGATTACCAAAAACCAAAATGGAACCAAACTCACTATGGCGGATGGGTTATATCTAACGCTGGTGAGTTATTATGGTACCAAGAAAATTATAATAAAGGTGAGGTAAAAAACAACATGTTGATTACTTCCGATATTACTTTACCTGATAATGTTGAATGGGTACCAATTGGAACACTTGAATACCCATTTAATAATGATGTTTATACTATTGATAATAAAACTTTCACAATAGATTTGAATAATCAAACAGTTAAGAAATCGAACTATGGTTTTATTGGCTATGCCGATTCTAAAGACACAGATAGTGTTCAAATATTAAATATTAAAGTAAAAGGTTCATTTGTTATTGATTCAGCAGTTTCATCTGTTGGAGGAATTGTTGGCTCAACCAATGGTTCAGTTACTATTCAAAATGTTACAAATGAAGTTTCCATTTCTACAACTGAAAATGCAATAGGATCTACTAAAGTAGGTGGAATTATTGGTTCTTCAAATGGTGAAACTGATATCCTGGATTCTTCAAATCACGGTGATTTAAATCTAGACGGAGTATATGAATCAGTTGGCGGAATTGTAGGAATAATTGAACAAGGAATGATTACTAGTTGTGCTAACTATGGTATGGTTTCATCTAATTCAGCAAAATATCTTGGTGGCCTTGTAGGCTATGCGAGTAATCCATTATTTGGTGGGATTAAATCATCAATTAACATTGGGAACGTAACTGGTAAATCTTTTAACATATCACTTGATGGTTCAGAATTTCTATTATGTCCAAGTGATCTATGTGGATATATATATGATAGCGAAAGTTTTTCATTCGAAAACAACTATTATGTAGGAGAAATACCATATGGTAATTGTGACTTTCCTGCAACTAAAACAAATGAAGAAGAACTAAATAGTGGAAAAATTGCTTATTTACTTGGAAATAGTTTTGGTCAAATAATAGATGATGATACTAAAGAACAATATCCAACAATTGGTTCTAAACCAGTATATCAAGTTTATTTATGTGATGAAACTACAATTAAATATAGTAACACTAATCAAAATGATACACATGATTTTACTTACAGTGTACAAGGTAATAAGATAACACAACATTGTGTAAACTGTTTACAAGATAAAGTATTAGAAATTGTTGTTCCTAGTGAATTATATTATGACAAAACAATTAAAGAAGTTACTTTGTTTACTGATATTGAAGGTTTAAATGTTGATGATGTTGAAGTAATATATGACCGTGAAGTTAAATTCCCAGGAACTTATACTGCAACTATTACATATCTTGGTTTAACAGCAACTTTAGATTTTGAAGTAAAAAAAGGTATTCCAGAACTTTCAATGTTTAATCGACTTACAATTCCAGAATTAGTGTATAATGGCCTACCACAACAATTTGATTTATATGAAACAACAGAACCAGGAATGGGAGAAATTAAAGTTCGTTATGGTAATGGCGAAAATAAATATGATCATCCAACAAATGCTGGTCTATATTCGGTTGAATTATCAGTTACAGAGGGTAAATATTATCAAGCACATACTTTTAATATTTTAGAATTATTTGACTTTATCACTGTTAAACCCAAAGAAATAACTATTGAATGGACAAATACTACTTTATTCTATGATGAAAATAAAATGATTCAATTACCAGAGTATAAATTTATTGGGACTTTATATAATGAATTACCAAAGGCATCATTTACTAATTATGGAAAAGAACCTGGAGAATACACAACAACAATATCTTTAACAACTGGTAACTATATTTTAGTTGGTGATAATTTAACTGTTAATTTTGTTATTAAACCAATTTTAGTACCAACACCAGTAATTAATGGGGTATTATTTCAAGAAGGCGTTAAACAAATAGCAGATATAACAGATACAGAATTATACCGAGTAATTCAAAATAATGGAGGAACATCACATGGTGTATATCCAGTTGTATTAGAATTAATTGATGGCGATAAATATACTTGGGAGTCAACTGATGATTCAAAGTTAACTCTATATTTCTATATTCATTTGAATAAAGTAAATTGGATTCAAGAGCCAACAATAGAAAACTGGGCATATGGTGAAGAACCAAACAAACCAAGTTATAAAGTTAATAATGAATTATTGAATTTTACTATTATGTATCGTCCAGTTGGCGGAACTTTCACAAATATTGTGCCAACAGAAATTGGTGATTATGAAGTAATTATCATTTCTGAAAAAAATGATGCGCGTGTTTATCCATTGGATGATGTTATCTTACCATTTAGTATTACAAAAGCTAATCCGGATTGTGGTATTGAATCTTTCATAGATGTTAATTATGGTACTACTTTAAAAGATATTGAATTAATTGGTTATGGAGATGGAAAGTGGTCATATGTTGATGAAGTAGATACTTTATTAGAAGTTGGAACTCATGAAATAAAAGTTAAATTTACACCATTTAATAATAGAATATATAATGAAATTGAAAAAACAATTAAGATCACAGTTAACAAATTACCAATAGAATATACTAGTCCGCTACCTATTGAAAACTTAACATATAATGGTGATTATCAGTTAGTAGTTCAACCAGGTTCAGTAATATATGGAACATTGTATTATAGTATTAATGATGGTGATTGGCAAACAACACTACCAATAATCAAAAATGCAGGTACTTATCAAATAAGTTATAAGATTATTGGTGATAGTCATCACTTTGATGTCGATGTTCAATCATTTGAAGTAACAATTAATAAAGCCTCATTAACAATTACTGGTAGTGATTTAACAGTCGAACAATATAAGAGTTTACCGGAATTAACTTATTCTATAAGCGGATTAATGAAAGGTGATATATTGACTCAGAATCCAACACTAGTTGTTGAAGTACAAAATTCAGATACTGTTGGAACATATTCAATAGTTGTTTCTAACGCATCAATTGAAAACTATAATATTTCTTATTTACCTGGAACATTAACTATTACTGAACATACAACATGTATTGGTGGAACGCCTACATGTACAAGTGGTCCAATATGTGAAGTATGTAAAAAAGAATATGGTAATAAATTAGACCACAACTTTGAACATTATATATATAATAATGACGGAACATGTACATCACTTGGAACTGAAACATCAAAATGTACTCATTGTGATGAAACACATACAAAAGAT
>JBGVIL010000185.1:0-4387 GCA_045123185.1 Bacilli bacterium
TCATTGAGGTATTTATCTCACACTCTATTTGAAAGGAGTGACTATTATGCAAAAAGTGGCTATCTATAATATTGACCAATGTCGGTTTTATATTAAGAATGGAGCAACTGTCTTAGATATTAAGATAGGTAGCAACGGAAAAGTCGCTCTAATATTTGAAAAGAATGATGTGTATATCAAATTGTTTGCCCAATGGTGTGAAAGAAGACACTAATATTTGAAGGAGTGAATTTGAATGGAAGAACAAGAAGTAAAAAAAACAACTCGTAAATCTGCTTCTGCTAAAAAAGACGAAGAGATTGCAGAGTTAAAAGATTTAATTGCTCAACAACAAGCCATGATTGAAAAACTTATGGGTATCAGACAACAAGTAGAAGTTGAAGAGGAAGAAGTAGAAGTTAAGAAAACTCGTGTTAATAAAGGTACAGTAGTTGACCGAGGAATTACTAAACAAGGTTTAAGACGTAAATATAAAAACAAAGATATTTATGTTCAAAGTGCCATTGTAGGTAGTGTATGCTACGATGGTAAAAATGATGTGTATGAATGGTATGAAAAAGGTGAAGTTGTAGCTATGGCTATTGAAGATATTATTGCTATGCCAGATTGCTATTTACATAATCCCTGGTTAGTTCTTGATGATTATGAAAATGATGAAGAAGTATTAGACGATATTATCTCCTGTCTAGGATTAGATAATATTTATCGTAGATTATATATTTTAACGGATTTAGATGAAGATATTAATTCCGTTGATATGAAAGAATTTGAACGACTTGTAGAAGAATCTAGAGCTATGGGTGGTACATTAGCACTTGATGCAACTGCTATTGTACAAGATAAAATTGACAGAGGAATTTTAGATAGCAATAGTAAAATTGAAAAATTCGAAAAAATCTTAGGTCGTTCATTTAATAAATAGGAGCTATTGCTCCTTATAGAAAGGAGTGAGAGCATGGAGTTTGAAGATGTTATTGATATGATGTTGACTCTATTAGACGACTATCAAATCGCAGAAATAACAGATGAAGAACTACAAATGGAAGTAGGTATTAAAGTTAATATGGTTATTGCTAAAGCACAAATTCCAGATTTATCTTACGATTCAGACTTTGGTACGTTTAGTCGAAGTGTAAGTGTATTAGAAGCTACTATATTATCTTATGGTTTGTTAATGATGTGGTTATCACCATTTATCAATAATCGTGAAGTTTTACAAACTCAACTTACTTCTAAAGAGGTTGTAACTTTTAGCAATGCTAACCGTATTCAACAAGGTATTCAATTATATAAATTAGCTAAAACAGAATTCTATCAATTAGTTATTGATTATAATACCCTTCAAATTAAAGCTCAAATTAAAGAGCAGTTGGGGGGAAATAGTTAATGAGCGTATATAGTGATAGATATAGACAAAAAGTATCTAGAGGTACTGATGGTTCTGCTCGTAGTATTCGTATGAGAGAAGCTAAAGATACCTATAATAGAAATTTTAAAGATATTATGGGTTATCTTCAAGCAGAATATCTAGATGCAGATATGGTAAATAATAATGAATCAGTTAAACCATTAGATATTGTAATTTCTACTAATACTAATGGATACGAACGTGTCATTAGTTGTAGACCAGATACATTGTTAAAAGCTGGTACTTACATATATTATGAAGAAATGGGAGTTAAAAAAACTGCTATTATCCGTGAGCTATTAAAAGCAGAACCAATTCCAACATATAAAGCATTTGAATGTTCTCAAACACTAACTATTAAAAACTGCCCTTATCCATTTCCATGTTTCTCATATAATAGTACATATAGTTCAAAAGGTTTAATTGATACAGACCGTAACTATATTCTTGACTCACGTAATAAATTATATATCCAAAAGAATGAATTCTCATGTAGACTATGGGAAAATTATCATGGATATAGAATTATCTTAGGTGATGATGATGGTACTGTTGTATTTAAAATTACCGAGATGGACGACTTCTCTTATAAAGGTATGTTCATTGTTTCATTAAAAGTAGAACAACGTCACCATTTAGACGGAGTAGAAAATAAGTTATGGGCATATAATGAAAAAGAGATTGACTTTTCTGATTTAGATTATGATGTTAATGGGCAAGTTGCAATTAAACCATTAGAAATTATGTCCGAAATGTATTACAGAGTAGGAGATACTTTTGAAATGATTGCTACAAGTCCAGTTAATGAATGGACATATGATGAAACATTCTTTGAAGAGATTGAATTATCTACCTCCGACACATTAAAGGGTGTATTAACTAAATCTGGAAAATTAACTATTGAAGCAACAGACACTCAAAATCAAAAAGTTAGTAAAACTGTCATTGTAAAGGAACGTGGTAAATGATGGTTAAAGATAAATATTTAGGTACAAAGAGTAATAAATTCAGACGTGTTCCTTACATTGTAGAATATTTAATGAAGGTTATTGATTGTCAAGAAATTAGACGCTTATGTAGATATTACACCTTAGACCCGTTAGCAGAAGAAGCATTTGATTATAATGGTAATCTAGTAGACCAACCAGATTTAAATGATAGTCTTGAATTTAAAGTAGTTAGAGATAAAGTTAGTGCAGGTGCAGAAGACCCAATTCTAATTGCAGAAACGTTTTCTAACGCTATCATTAACTACAATAAAATGCAAATTTGTGTTTATCCTTATGAAATTACATTCTCTGAACGTGCAAGTCGTTATGGTACTTCTACGTTCGGTTATATGACATTTCATATTGATATTATATATCCTATGCAACTTAACAAGTTAGCAGACCATATGCAACGTGCATGGAGTATTGCTTGTATCATCATGGATGCCATTGATGATAAAACAGTACTCGACGAAGAAATTCATAAACATACTGGAGATATTAAGTTTGAGTTTAAAGAAAATATGGCTACAAACTATAAACTAGCTCCAAACAGTGATATGGTAATCCTTACTGTTCCTATTGCAGTAACAGTTAATGGTTTACGCTCACCGAGGGACTGATAACTATGAGTAAAGCAGATTATTGGAAATATTATAGTGATTTAGATGTTCCTTGTGGAGGATTAAGCGTATCACCAAAATGCGTTCGCTTACTAGAATGGGATGTTTTTATTTCAATAGCTTATGAACCTTTAAGGATTAGTTACGACTTTTTACATAAGAGATTGAAATTGGATGAATCTGTTAAATTATATGATTACGTTCTAGAAAGCATGATGCAAAGAGCAGAACAGAGTGGCATGGGAAAAGAATTCGGAATAGTATTGTTAAGCAAAATGTTCAGTATTGCTTACAGACTACCAGTTGAACCTATGGCTCAAAAGAAAGATGGAAAAGTTGGTATTGTCTTTAGAATTAATGAAAACGATGAAGATTTAATTACTAGAGACAATTATGATGAAATTAGAGAAATGATTATGGAACAAAATTTAATCTTCAATCCTCTAGTAGCTCCAAATCAAAAATCACAAGATATTATTGATAAAGCTATTGAACGCAAGAAAAGTATTGGTTCTGATATTGAAACAAATATAGAATCTATGATTGTACTTGTTTCAAAAAGTAGAAAGATTACAGAAGATTATACATACTATCAACTTCAAGCAGATTATGAAATGGAAATAAGATTGGAGCAATCTCGTGCTATTCCTACTTATAGAGCTGTAGGAGCAGATATTAAAGATATACCACTTGGAGAAGTTTTAAGTATGCACGAAGACCCATATTCATTTGAAAAAATGTTCTCTAAAAATGATAGAAACAAAGATAATTTATCTAAATAGGATATTAGAGATGGTACATTCTCTTTATCATAAAATTACAAACTCTTCCCCTCGGAGTAAACAACAATACTACTGGAAAGAGGGGTACATCATATAGATGTAGGGAAAGGAGAAATAAATAATGGCTTTAAATTTCAAAAAAAATGATATGGAATTTTTATTATCAGTTGCTGACGTAATGTTATTACAAGTAGTAGAAAAAGAAGAAGGTCAAAAAGAAACTATCCAATTGGCTTCTGCTACATTAAAATCTCATAGTATGAACCAAACAGTTGATACTACTGAAATCCGTGCAGGACAAGCAAACGACGTATTAGCAACTATCAAAAACAACAAAACAATCGAAGTTACTATCGAAGACGTTCAACAAAAACATGATTTCATTGCTATGATGTTAGGTTCTTCAATTGAAGATAACGCTAAAACAGTTGATGCTTATGTTATGCCACAAGGTGTTGAAGTTAAAAATGGAAAAATCACTTTACCACAAGTTCCTAAATCTGGACAAGAAGTAAAAGTTTGTAAAGCAGATGGGACTGATTTAACCGTTACATTCGATGAAAAAGGAGAATCTAAAACAGGATT
>JBGVIL010000186.1:0-21219 GCA_045123185.1 Bacilli bacterium
AACGACGCAAAACCACGCCTGTTTATAAATAAAATTGCTTGTTTTTTGTTTTTAACACATTCTTCAAGTTTTGTAAGAAGTTTTCTACTATAAAACGAAGTGTTTCCATCCATTACTTCGCCTAACATATCAACAATATCACCAAAATGTTTATGTTCAATAGTTTTATTTGTTTTATCTAATACTAATAGTTTTGACGTACTTCTTTCTTTTAGAGGAGTTTGCGCAATGAGTTCCTCAGGTAAATTATAATCGTATTCGTCTACTCTCATAGCATTTCACCTCTTTTTTTATTTAAATGTTCATACGCTTTTTCAGTTGCAACGCGACCTCTTGATGTTCTAATTATAAATCCTTCTTGTAAAAGATAAGGTTCATTAACATCTTCTAATGTTACAGTTTCATCAGAAATGGTTGCAGCTAATGCATCTAAACCAACTGGACCACCATTAAATCTTTCTATTAAAACTTCTAAGTACTTGCGATCTGTTTGATCTAAACCAAGTGGATCAATATTTAGTTTATTTAAAGCGTAATCTGTAGTTTTTAAGTTAATTATTTCTTCGTTATTGTATTGTGCAAAATCGCGAATTCTTTTAAATAATCGATTTGCAATTCTTGGCGTTCCTCTTGAACGTCTTGCTAGTTCCAAACTTGCTTCATCATCTATTTTGTAATTAAGAATTTTTGCTGTCCGATTGATGATTTGTTTTAATTCATCATTACTATAATAAGTTAGTTGTTGAACAATCCCAAAGCGGTCGCGAAGTGGAGCAGTTAAATCACCAAAACGAGTTGTCGCACCTACTAATGTAAAAGGTGGCAAATCGATATGAAGAGTCATCGCACCAGTATCTTTTCCCATTACAATATCAATCGCATAGTCTTCCATTGCTGAATACAACATTTCTTCAACAACTTTCGGAACACGATGTATTTCATCAATAAATAAAATATCGCCAACATTAAGGGATGATAAAATAGATACTAAATCACCAGGTCTAGTTAATGAAGGTCCAGTTGTCA
This sequence comes from Bacilli bacterium, assembly GCA_045123185.1. Classification (GTDB taxonomy): domain Bacteria; phylum Bacillota_I; class Bacilli_A; order ML615J-28; family CAG-313; genus UBA1231. The sequence continues at coordinate 1,027 of JBGVIL010000186.1, forward strand.
CTTTAACTTTCGAACCCATTTCATTAGCTATGACATAAGCAAGCGTTGTTTTACCAAGTCCTGGAGGTCCATATAGTAAAACGTGATCCAAACTTTCTTGTCGTTTTTTAGCTGTTGTAATGTAAACATCCAACATTTCTTTTAATTCACTTTGTCCGACATATTCACCCAACTTTTGTGGTCTAAGTGTTTGTTCTTCTTCATCAAATGATGTGAAAGTTTGATTAACTAAACGTTCTCCCATAATCTCCTCCTACGCTTTCTTATTATACCACTTTTTAACAATTTTGGCAAAACATTTGAATAGTGATTAATTTTTATAATTACTTTCTTATTAAATTGTTTTTTGTTATAATATTTAAGGGGTGATATTTGTGTATGATTATATAAAAGGAACAATTACTAACATTGAGCCAAATACTATTACATTAGAATGTTTGGGAATTGGATATTTATTAAAAACACCTAATCCATATAATTTTAAAATTAATGATGAACATCAACTTTATATCTATCAACATGTAAGAGAAGATTTAAATGAGTTATATGGTTTTTCGACAATTCTTGAACGTTTAATGTTTATTAAATTAATTAATGTCAAAGGTTTAGGCCCAAAAGGTGCATTAGCAATTCTTGCAGCTAGTAGTGTATCAGAAATTGTAACTTCAATAGAAAATGGTGATTCTACATATTTTAGAAAATTTCCAGGAATCGGTACCAAAGGAAGTCAACAAATTATTTTAGATTTAAAAGGTAAACTTGATTTTGAAAAAGATAAATCAAAGACTAACGAAGATTTAACTAATTTAATTAGTGCTTTAAAAGCATTAGGTTATAAGTCTAACGAAATTAAGTTAATTACCAAAGATTTTAAAGTTAGTGATTATCAATCATTAGGTGATGCCGTTAAAGCCGCATTAAAAAAGTTAATCAAATAAAAAAGAAGCTATGGAAATAGCTTCTTTTCTTTTATAATTACTTTTCTTGTTAATAAAATATCTTGTTCTTTACCAAATGTTGGATATGCATGAAAATTACAAGTAATAACATACTCACCAGGAATAGAAGGTAATTGGAATTCAATATCACCTGTATTATTAAATTCTTCTAAAAGTGGTGTTCCATCAACTGAAACAGTGATTTTGAACTTACCAACTGAACCAAAAATTTTAAGTCTAACAGTTTGAAGATCATCATCACCTTGAAGAATCTCAAGTGGTTCTTCAACTTTTTCTCCTGATGGATCAACAAAATATGCTGTAACATTAGAACTTTCATATTTTTCAACAACACGTTGAACAACTAAATCAATGACAAAAAAGATAACAAGTGTAATGGCAGAAAATAAAATAAACCAACCTAATCTTTTATACCAAGTGTCTTTAGTCATTAGAATCTAAAGCCTCCTTTATTTTTCCCTTTACCTTTTTTAACCTTTTGTTGTGGCATATTAGGTACATATCCACCTCTTGCCATTTTTTCCATTTGTTGTTCATCTAATCCCATCATTTGTTTCATTTGTTTTTTCATTGTATCAAATTGTTGAGTCAATGAATTAACCTCAGGATATCCACGACCACTACCTTTAGCAATACGTTCTTTTCTTGAACGGCTATTCGCAATAAGATCTGGGTTCTTTCTTTCTTCTACAGTCATTGAACCAATAATTGCTTCAATATATGCAAATTTCTTATCATCAATATCAATATTTTTTAATTTAGATCCAAGTCCAGGAATCATTCCAAGTAATCCTTTTAATGAACCCATTCTTTTAATCATCTTTAATTGTTTTAAGAAATCATTATAATTGAAGTAACCTTTTTCAAGTCTTTCTGCCATATTAAGAGCTTCAGTCTCATCAATATTTTCAACTGCTTTATCAATAAGTGTTAATACATCACCCATACCAAGAATTCTACTTGCCATACGTTCCGGATGGAAAATTTCGATTTGATCTAATTTTTCCCCCATACCACAGAACTTAATTGGGATTTGAGTCATATAGCGTATTGAAAGAGCTGCACCACCACGTGTATCACTATCTAATTTTGTTAAGATACATCCTGTAACATCAAGCTTTTGGTTAAATTGCATTGCAACATTAACAGCATCTTGACCTGTCATTGCATCAACTGCAAGCAAGATTTCTTGTGGTTTAGCAATTTTTTTAATGTTTACAAGTTCTTCCATTAAAGCTTCATCAATTGATAGACGACCAGCTGTATCGATAATAACTAAATTATTATTCATTTTTTTAGCATGGTTTAAAGCATTTTCAACAATTACTTCAGGTTTAACTAAAACACCTTGTTCAAATACATCAATACCAAGTTGTTTACCTAATGTTACTAATTGATTAACTGCGGCAGGACGGTAAACGTCAGCTGCAACTAATAATGGACGAACATTATGATGTTTTCTTAAGTAATTAGCAAGTTTACCAGCATGAGTAGTTTTACCACTACCTTGTAAACCAGCAAGTAAGATAACAGTTGTTCCATTAGGATTCATATTAATTGGAACTGCTTCTTCACCCATTAATTTCTTTAATTCTTCATCAACAATTTTTAATACTTGGTCACCTGGAGTTAATGATTTCATAACTCTTTCACCAAGGGCTTTTTCTTTTACATCATTAATAAATGCTTTTACAACTTTATAGTTAACATCGGCCTCAAGTAAAGATACCCTTACTTCTTTCATCATCTCATCGATATCGTTTTCGTTAATTCTACCACGTCCACTTAATCGACGTAAGGCCATCTGAAATCTTTCTGATAAACTTTCAAAAGGCATCTATATCACTCCATTTCTTTAATTTTGTTTAGAAGTTCTAAACATTTTGGATCATCTTTATATTCTTCAACTAATTGTTCAATTCTTGTATATCTTTTACACAAACCTAAAGATTCTTCAAAATGTTCAAGATTTTTAACAGCATTTTTTAATGCGTCGTGTACTGCATTACGACTAATACCAAACTCCTCTGCAATTTCTTGTAGACTATAATCATTTTCATAGTATGCTGTAAATAATTCTTTTTGTTTATCAGTTAAAAGGTTTCCATAAAAACCAAATAACATTTGATAATACATTTTCTTTTCTAATAGATTATTCATCATCTTCACCAAAAAGACCATAAATATAATCTTCAAGATCGAAGTATTCTAAATCATCCATCTTTTCACCTAAACCAACAAATTTAATTGGCAAATTATATTTATCTCTAATAGCAAGAACAATACCACCTTTACTTGTTCCATCTAATTTTGTTAATACAACACCTGTAATATCTGTAATTTCTTTAAATGCTTCTGCTTGTGATAAACCATTTTGACCAGTAGTTGCATCAATTACAAGTAATGTTTCATGTGGACCATTAGGTACTTCTTTTTGAATTACACGATTCATCTTTTCTAACTCTTTCATCAAGTTAGTTTTGTTTTGTAAACGACCAGCTGTATCACAAAGTAATACATCATAATTTTCTGCCTTTGCTTTAACAATAGCATCGTAGATAACGCTTGATGGATCACTGCCTGGTGCTTTTGTAACAACTTCAACACCAAGTCGATCTCCCCATACTTTTAATTGATCAATAGCTCCAGCTCTAAAAGTATCACCTGCCGCAAGTAAAATCTTTTTACCTTCCTCTTTTAATCTGTTTGCGATTTTTGCAATTGTTGTTGTTTTACCAACACCATTAACACCAACAAATAAAAGGACACCTAGTTCATTTTCAGGTAAATTTAGATCTGTGTCAATTATTTCATTCTTTAAATATAGTTCAAACATCTTATCAACAATAATTGGTTGTAATTCATCTGCAGAGTGAATTCCTTCAACTCTTTCATCTTCTTTTAATTCTTCAATGAAATCAAGTGTTGTTTCAACACCGATATCAGCCATGATAAAGATATCTGTTAAGTCATCAAATAAGTCTTCAGTAATTTGATCATAGCTTTGGAATAAACCTTTTAATTTATTTAAAAGACCATTTCTAGTCTTTTCCATTCCTAAGCGATATTTATTTGCTTTTTCTAAAGCTTTATTATCTTGATTTTTTTTCTTTTTAAATAATGAAAAGAAACCCATAATTTCACCTTTTATCTTTCTTTGCTTATTATACTATATTTTTACTTTTTTGTAAATACATTTAAAAATAAAAAGAATCCCTGGGGGAACAGGGATTCTTCTATGTTAATAATTAACATATGTGTAGGGGATATGTGTACCTTATTATTTCTAATAAGGCACTTTAATTATAACAAATAATTTTACATTTGTCAATAGTTTTTCGAAAATTTTCTACAATTTTTCTTAAGAAATTACTTTTTTTGCTTCTGCTCTTTCTTTTGCACGTCGTTCACGGTTAGTTTTACACTTTTCATTTCCACAAACAACCTCATTATTTACAGTGATCATTGGACCCTCACATACTGGACAAATCTCTCCATTAGGAAGCCCAGAGTAAGTTGCACGACATTTTGGGAATAGACTACATGCGTAGAATAGTGTTCCTTTGTTTCTACCACGAACATTAATTCTTTCAACTAATTCTCCTTCTTTACATAGAGGACATTGACAACCTGTATGAACTGGTTCAACTTTAGGTTTCTTCTTAATGTATTTACAATGAGGATATCCAGAACAAGCTGTAAATTCTCCGAATGGTCCACGTCTTATAAATAAAGGAAGACCACATTCAGGACAGAATTCATCAGTAATCTTTGGATATAATTTGATCATATTATCACGTGCATTTTCAATTAAAGGTGCAAATTGATCATAGAAAGCTTTAATTTCTTCATACCAAACGGCTTGACCTTCACTTATTGCGTCTAGTTTATTTTCCATTTCAGCAGTATATTTAACATTAATAATTGAATTAAAGAATAAATCAAGTTGTTCACTAGTAAGTCTACCTTGTTCACTAGGAACAAATGCACGTTTATCCATTGTTACATAACTTCTAATCCTTAATGTTTCCATTGTTAATGCATATGTTGATGGACGACCAATTCCTAAGTCTTCCATTTTTTTAATTAATCTTACTTCAGTATAACGATATGGTGGATTAGTATATTTTTGTTCACATTTGATTTCTTCAATACCAAGTGTTTCTCCGACAGTTAATTCAGGAAGTCCAGATAATACTTCAGTTTCTTCACCTGTTACTTCATCATATAATCTTTGGAAACCATCAAATAAAACAACTTCTCCTCCACATGCTAGTTTATAATCGCCTGCTTTTACTAATACATCAGTATCTTCGACTACAGTATCACTCATATTAGATGCTAAAGCACGATTATAAATAATGGAATAAATTTTAAACTCATCTGTTGATAAATATTTTTTCATTTTACTTGGAGTTCTATCAAGTGATGTTGGACGGATTGCTTCATGGGCATCTTGAATTCTTTGTCCTTTTTTAGTTTTAACCTTATATCCTTTATAATAGTTTTCTCCATAGTTTTTAACAATATATTTCTTTGCTTCTTTTAAGAAATCATCAGATAAACGAACAGAGTCAGTACGCATGTAAGTAATTAAACCAACACGTTCATCGCCAATGTCAATCCCTTCATAAAGCTTTTGTGCGACTAACATTGTACGTTTTGCATTAAACTTAAATCTTGCACCAGCATCTTGTTGTAAAGTTGATGTAATAAAAGGTGCTTTAGCAGCTTTTTTACGTTCTTTCTTTTCAACTGATTCAACAACAAAACTTTGATTATGTAAATAATCAACTACACTTTTAGCAGTAGCTTCATCATGTAATTCAATTTTGCCATTTAAGTCTTCAACAAGTTTAGTTTTTAAAACATTGTCATCTTTTTTTAAGAAAGCAAATAAATCCCAATATTCTTGTTTATCAAATGCTTCAATTTCTTTTTCACGGTCGACAATAAGTTTTAATGCCACACTTTGAACACGACCAGCAGATTTTGAGCCAATCTTTTGTTGTAATAAACTTGATAATCTAAAGCCTATAATTCGGTCAATAATTCTTCTTGACTCTTGTGAATGAACTAAATCCATATTAACTTGTCTTGGATTCTCTATTGCATTTAATACAGCTGTTTTTGTGATTTCATTGAATACTACTCTTGAGAATTTACTTGGATCTTGTTCTAAAACTTCTTGTAAGTGCCAGCTGATTGCTTCTCCTTCGCGGTCGGGGTCGGTTGCAAGATAAATATGTTCAGCTTCATCAGCTAAACGTTTTAGTTCATCAACTGTTTCTTGTTTTTCTGGTAATATACTATATTCTGGTTTGAAATTGTTATTTACATCAACACCAAATCCGCCTTTACCTTTGATTCTTAAGTCACGAATATGACCTAAACTAGAAGCAACTTTATAGTCACTTCCTAAGTAATTTTCAATTGTTTTTGATTTTGATGGTGATTCAACTATTAGTAACTTCATATATACATCCCTTTTCTTTAGTTTTGCCTTTTAATTTTAACAAACAAATTTTAAATTGTAAAGTAAATTGATTTTCTAAAATTTTTTTCGATAATAAAAAGATTAGAATTTCTTCTAATCTTTATCTATCTTATGCAGCAAATTATTTATTAATACTTTCTAAATACAATCTTACTGGTTCATAAGTTAATCGATGGTGTTTAGTAATACCTAAAACCGGTAATTGTTTCTTATGAAATGGCGTTGGATAGCCTTTATTTTTTTCCCATTCGTATCCTGGGAATTCTTTAGCAAGTTCAATCATTAAATCATCACGAATAACTTTCGCAACAATACTTGCACATCCAATTGTATAACTACGTTCATCACCCTTAATTATACTTTCAAATGGAATATCGGTATGAATCTGCATTGCATCTGTCAAAATATAGTCTGGTTTAACATCTAATTTTTTAAGTGCTTCTTCCATTGCTTTTCTTGAAGCTTCTAAAATATTAATTTGATCAATCTCATCATTAGAAACAGCAACTACCGAATAACTGATTGCTTCTTTTAAAATTTGTTCTTTTAAAACTCTTCTTTTTTTGTCAGTTAGTTTTTTAGAATCTGTTACCCCTTCAATATTACTATCATTAGGCATAATGATTGCACACGCATAAACAGGACCTGCAATACAACCTCTTCCAACTTCATCACAACCAGCAATGAAGTTATAACCTTCACGATTTAATCGTTTTTCAAATTCTCGGTTATCCATACTAAAACTCATCTAATGTAATAGGTCCTAAATATCCATTACGAAGATCATTTAAAACCAACATACATATTCTATTATAATCTATTTCATTATTAGTATAAAGCTTCTTTTCTTTACCTAGTTTTAATAAATAATCATTTTCAGTTTCTTCAACATTATAACGTTTCATTAAAGCATTTGGATACTTCTTTTTAAGTAAATCTACACCATAGTTTACAACATCTTCTAAAGGTAAGATATTGTCTTTAATCGCACCTGTTAAAGCAAGATTAAATCCAACTTCAGGGTTTTCAAACTTTGGCCATAAAACTCCTGGAGTATCTAATAACTCTAAGTCTTGATTTAACTTAATCCATTGTTGACTCTTTGTAACCCCTGGTTTATCACCAACTGATGCAATCTTTTTACCTGCAAGATTATTAATAAGTGTAGACTTACCGACATTTGGAATACCAACAACCATTGCTTTAACAGCTTTTGGACGAATTCCTTTTGACGCATCTTTTTTCCGTTTTTCTTCCATTATTTTATTAACAGCTTTCATTACGATTTTTGATGCATCACTTGCTTTTGCATTAACAGTAACAGCAATATTATCATTGTTTGTGTAATAATCACACCATTTCTTAGTGTCAACTGGATCAGCTTTATCTTTTTTAGTTAGTACGTATAAAACTTTTTTGTTTTGAAATTTTCGATAAACTTCAGGATTGAAAGATGATTTAGGTACTCTAGCATCTAAAAGTACTATTACTAAATCAACAAATTTTAATTTTTCATCCATTTCTCTAAATGCCTTAGCCATGTGACCAGGGTACCATTGAATCATATTTACCTCCTATTTTATTTTTTCAAAATTCAAGAATGAACTCATACGGTATTTTATAATACCGATAATGTCTTCTTCGCGAACAAGTCCCATTTTTCTACTGTCAACAGAATTAGTACGATTATCGCCTAATACAAAGTAGTAACCTTCTGGAATAACCATTTGTCCACTACCATTATCAACACATTTTTCTGCGCTAATATCACATACATGTTTCCAACTAAATGGATAACTACTTGTTAAAGATTCATAATAAGTATTATGAATATCACCATTAAAGAATGTTTCATCAACTCTTTCACCATTAATATATAAATATGTTAATCCACCAATTTCTTTATAATCAATATAATCACCAGGAAGACCGATAATACGTTTTACATATAGTGTTTGGTGTGAGTTACTATTATAAATTGTTTGTAGATTTTTATATACAGAAACATCAACATCGATAACTACAATATCAAATCTTTCATATGAATCATCATATGTTAATACTAGTTGTTCTTTTGGTAATAAAGTTGGTGACATTGATGTACCATCAACAACTGTAATTGTGAATACAAAACTAAATAAGAATGAAGATATTGCGATACAAATTGGTAAAATAACAATCCATTCGCATACTTCAACAAGTGTTTTTAATCCTTTAATTGACATTTCCCATACAATTTTAAATTTAGATAAGAATGCAAGGACAAGTCCAACTGCAGAGATTAAACTACAAACAAACATAACATATTTAATATATTTAAACATTTCATTTGTTTGAACTTCAGGATTATTTTGTAGGTTTTTAAATGGATCAAAAACTTTACAAATATAATAAATAATTGTTGATAAAACAAATCCAATTAATATTTTAAGTAATCTTCTTTGAACTTTCTTTTTTAGTTCTAAATTTTCTAAAGCAAGTTTTCTTAAAACTTCATCATTAGAATCTGTTTCTTTAATTTCTTCTAGAACTTGTCCATCTATTTCTGATTCTTGTTCAACTATAACTTCTTCTGTTTCTTCCCAAGTTTCTTCAATTTCTTCTGGTTTTTCTTTTTCTAAAACTTCTTTTTCCATTTAAATCACCTATTTATTATCATCAAGAATTTGGAATAATTCTTGTTCTGATACTAATACTTCACGTGGTTTACCTTTAATTGTACCTGATAAAATACCAAGCTTTTCCATTTTTAATAAGATACGATTTGCGCGATTAAATGATATATTAAAGACTTGCATCAAACGGTTACTTGAACCAATATTATTTCGAACAGCATAGATTGCAACTTCTTCAAAAATCTCATCTTCTTCATCGTCTGCGTCAACTGATTCTACTTTTGCTTGTAATTGATCTTCATCAACTAAATATGTAATTTCATTGTGTCTACTTAAGTAATCAACAATATCGCCAATTTCTTCTTCAGTTACGTATGCACCTTGAATTCTTTCTTCACCTTGTTCATTACTAAACAACATGTCACCCATACCAAGTAGTTTTTCTGCCCCACCATGATCTAAAATAGTTGATGAGTCAACAGCCGATGTAACTTTAAAAGCAATACGTGTTGGAATATTATTTTTCATTGTACCTTTAATAACGTCAGTTGATGGACGTTGAGTTGCAACAATAATATGAATACCAGCAGCACGAGCTTTCGCACCAATTCTATGAATGTAATCTTCAACATCTGCACCTGCAACAACCATTAAGTCAGCAAGTTCGTCAATAACAACAACAATTTTTGGCATTATTGGATTACCATTACGTTTAGACATTTCATTGAAAGCTTTTAAGTTTTTCGCATGAACGCTTGAGAATACAACAAAACGGCGATCCATTTCTTCACATACCCATTTTAATGCAGCTGGGGCTTTTTTAGCATCAGTTATAACTGGCATTGCAAGATGAGGAATATCATTATAAATTGAAAGTTCAACCATCTTTGGGTCAATTAAAACAAATCTTAATTCTTCTGGAGTATTATTATAAATTAAACTAATAATTAATGTATTAATACATACACTCTTACCAGAACCTGTTGCACCTGCAACAAGACCGTGTGGCATCTTTTCAATATCCGCATATACTTCTTCGCCATTTAAATTTAAACCAAGCGCAAAACTTAAACGTTTTTCTGTATTTAAGAATTTTGGATTATTAATTAAGTTGCCTGCTAAAACTACTGCACGATTTTCGTTTGGAATTTCAATCCCCGCACAATCAAGACCAGGAATTGGATCTTGAATTCTTAAACTCTTTGTACGAAGTCTCATTGTTAGAGTCTTTGTATAAGAGTTAATTTTACTAACATCAGTCCCCGGTTCAATATCAATTAAGAATAATGTAACCGCAGGCCCTTCAACATAACCACCAACTTTTGCACGATAGTTAAATTCGCTAAATACACGATTAATTGCTTCGGCACGATCTTCAACCCATGCTTTATTTTGTCCATTTGATACTTGATTTTTCTTTAATAAATTAAGTGGAGGCGCAACGTATTTTGTTTTCTTTGAAGGTTTTTGATAAGCCGGTTTAGGTGTAGAAACAGATTCAACAATTGGTTTTGGACGAGGAATTGGACGTGGTTCAGGAACTACTGGTACTTCTTCTTCAATAGTTTCTTCAACTTCTTCTTCAAATGTTAAATCTTCATCTTCCCATGGTAATGGTTCTACTTCTACAACTTTTGGTTCTTCAAAGTGAACTGGTTCTTGATAAGTAGGTTTAGGTTCTTCTGTATAATATTCATAGTTACTATGAGTATGTTGTTCTTCTTCAAGTTCAACAGGTTTTTCTACAACAAATCCTTCACTTTCAACTTTATGATCAACAGGACGATGACCATTAATTAATATATCACGAAATTCTTCAGTATTTAATAAATCAAAGCTTCTTTTAATTTCGGCTTTAGATTGTTCAACTGGTCCATTATTCATGAAGTTTTCATAAGCTTTAAGTGGACGATCTGCTTCTCTGTCACTAATAACTGTATTATTTTGAACACCTAAAATTGGTGAAACGAATAAATCAGGATTTTGAATTACTTCTGTAGGTCCAATTTCTTTTTCTTCTACTTTTTCTTCTTTCAAATAATGAATATCAAAAGTATTTAATGGTGTCTCAGGAACATAGTTATGAGTAACTAAATTAGGTTTTTCTTTTGATGATTCAGCATCTTCACTAATTAAATTTAATGTAAATGTTGTTTCACCATTTATTCTTTTCTTATCTTTTCTTCGCATCCTAACTCCTCCATTTCTGCAATTTCATTTTCAATCATTTCTTCTAAAAGATTATTTTCTTCATTAAATAATCTTTTACTATAAACTTTAACGGTTTCTGATCCAACAATATCAATAACCATTAATGATGCACGATTTAAAACAGATCCAATAATTCCACCAAATAGTAGTTTTTTTACCCAATGAACAGGGTTTGCAACATTCGCAATACTCTTAACTACTTTGACAACTGGATTAACTTTTTTTACAGTTTTTACAACTTTATTAGACTGAACTTTCTTGTTAATATCTAATATTGTTAATACTTTGCTAATACTCATATTTTTAAAATATTTTAATAAACCTTTATCAAATACTTTATCAATACGATCAGTAATATAATGTGCTAAAACAATAAGTTCATTAATGTTTAATTCATATATTGGATGATTTGAATCTGGATAATACTTTTGTGCAACCATTTTAATCGTATTCACAATTGTATTTCCTAATACTTTCATTTTTTCACTTGCGCTAAATCCGCTTGTAATTTTTGTATAATCTTTCTTAATTAACTTAAGTGTTTCTAATAAATCTTCATCAATTTCTTTTAAGTCACCCATTTTCTTTTCACTACGTTTTAAAGAAAATAGTAACATTATAGCATAAATAGATGCAGCTATAAGCATACCGATTGTAATACCTATTAACATCGCAACCAAAACTTTCCAGTTAAAGTTACCATCTAGGTCACGAAAGATTGAATTGGTAAAATCATCTATTTTACTATAAATCATAATATACCTCTTTCAGAAAGTTACCCTATAGAATATTTTACTACATTTTAATAATTTTGTAAAGTGCAACGTGAGGAATTTTATTTTTCTTTGATTATTGATTTATTAGAAATTTTTAAAAGACTTTGATATAATATACAAAAAGGAGAATGCCTATGGAAAAACATCTTATTATTATTGATTTAGATGGTACATTAATGTTAAACTTTGCAGAATACGAAATTGAAGCAGTTAACTATTTAAAGAAACTAAATAAACTTGGACATAAAATTTTAATCGCAACAGGACGTCCCTTTAGATCAAGTCATTTTGTTTATCAAGAAATAGGTTTAGATACTCCTATTATTAATTATAATGGAGCGTTAGTTTCTAATCCCCATGATTCAAATTTCCCACAAACTGATCTAAGAATTTCTCGAAAAAGTCTTTTTGATATTTTAGATTACGCCGGTGATTCTTTAATTAATGTCTTCTCAGAAATTCATGATGACATCTATGTACTTCGCTATGATGACCTAACACACCCGTATCTTCACGTTGATGGTGGTCACTTAAATGAAGGAAGACTTCAAGACATTTTACCTGATGATCCGAATGGCTCAATTCTTTTTGTTAAACAAGAATTTGTTAAACCTTTAGAAAAATATATTAAGGATCACTATAGTGATACTCTAAGATCAAGATATTGGGGTGAGGGTGATCTATTCCATATTGTTGAAATTTATAATATTAATGTTAATAAAGGTTGTGGTTTACAGTCTGCTATTGAATACTATAATATTGATCCTAAAAATGTTATAGCAATCGGTGATGGTCATAACGACATAGAAATGTTTAATATTGCGAGTATTAAAGTAGCAATGGCTAATAGTCATCCTGAACTTTTACCACATGCTAATATAATTACTAAGTCTAATAAAGAAAAAGGTGTCTATTTATTCTTAAAAGACTACTTTAAGGTATAAAAAATCTCAATAGTAAAACTATTGAGATTTTTTAATTATAGAGAAAAATTATCTAAATATTATTTGTTTTTTGAATCCATCTTTTTAAATAAATATCCAAGTTTATCATAAACAAAGAATGTTACAACTGAAACAACAATTGATAACATTAAATTAAATGGAAGACATCCAAATAACAAATATTTCATAACATAGTTTTCTTCGGTTACGCCAGGAATCATTTTCATCATCCCTAAGATTGCGTTAATACCATATAGTTTAGAATATACTGGTAGAGCCATTACGCCATTTAATACTACTCCTACAACAACCCAAGTAATAATACCTAAACCAAGTGCGATTAATGCACTTTTTTTATTACGTTTTGTTTTGTAAATTAATGAAGTAACTAAAACAACAGATATACCAATAATCAAGTCCATGATTTCACCTATTGCAGCTGATTGTGTTGATAAAACTTTAAATAAAAATTTAATTACTACAATTATAATACCAGCAACTGGTCCAAGTAAAAATCCACCAAGAATTGTAGGTAACATTGAAAATTGTACTTTTAACATTCCTGGAAAAAAAGGTAAAGGAAACTTAGGAATGTAGTAAAAAACAACAGCTAACGCAGATAACAATGCTATTTGGACAATTTTAGATACACTTAATTTCATAATGCCTCCTAATTTATTAATAAAAAAAGTCGCCAGTGGGCGACAAAAAAAGAAAGGATTTTCTTCTCTCATCTAGACTATACTATCGGTTAAGGAATCTCACCTTATCATGTTCCTAAGGATGCGGAACTCGCAGACTTTACTGCCGGTCGGGAATTTCACCCTGCCCTGAAGAATACAATAGAATTATACTACTAATTTTTGTTAAAGTCAATAAGTTTTTAAATGAAAACGTATACCAAAAAAATTATTTTATGTCAAATATAAAAAGCAATTGTATCAGTGACAATTGCTTTATTTTTTAAAGTAATAATAGTAAATGATAAATAATTACAATTAAAAGTGATGGTAACATATTTGCTATTTTAATTTTATCTTTTAAAATAAAGTTTAAACCTATTCCTGCAACCATTGTATAGCCAACCATGCTAAACGAAGTAATAAAACTTGCTGGCATAAAGTTACCTAAGAAATAGAATAAAAGAGTTAATAAACCTTGATAAAAAATAATAGACACACTAGAAAGCATAACTCCTATTCCAAGTGTTGATGCTAAAGCAATTGATGTAATACCATCTAGAGCAGCCTTTAAATAAATGGTATTTGGGTTTCCTAATGCTGATTCCATCGATCCAACAATGCTCATAGAACCAATACAATATATTAAAGTTGCTGTTATAAATCCTTCTGCGATTTTTCCTCTATTTAGTTTCTTTTCAAGTTTATCACCAAAGTTATTCATATGTTGATCTATCTTTAAAGCTTCACCAATAAAAGTTCCAATTGCAATAGCCATAATTAAAAGTAATGTACCATTAGATGAAATTTTACCATCTTGTATTGTAATCACGTTTTCAATGACTCCAATAATTCCAATTAGCAAAACAACAATTCCCATTGCTTTTAAGACTTGATCACAAGTTTCTTTTTTAATATATTTTTTAAAAATCAAACCAATAATTGAACCTAGGATGACAGCAGCTGCATTAACCACAAAGGCAAACATTTAACCACTTCCTTTTGAATTAAATCTTATTAATAAAATTAGTTAAGTTTTCTGTTATAAATTCGATGTTTCTACCATCTGCAATAGTATCATATTTGGTATGAATTCTTGGTGTACAAAAACCAACTAGTTTCTTTTTCCCACAAGTCATAAGTCCAATCCCGCATTTAAAGTTTTTGTAATCGGAATTACTCATTGAACCTTTTGTTCCATAAAAATTGACTGTGTATTCATTAGTTTCTAGGACACTAGACTTAAGTAGTTCATAGTATTCATGTTTTAACGCATTTTGTTTAGAGATGAAGATTAAATTTTTCCCAAATCCGACACAATCTAAATTAATAACAAGTTTGTTTTCTAAAAACTCTTTATGAGTTTTATTATATGCCTTAGAGCCAAGTAAACCTTTTTCTTCATTATCAAATAAAATATACGCAACTTCTTTACTTTGATTTTGACTCATTAGTGAAAGAATAGTTGATACACCAGATGTATTATCATTTTTGTTATGTTTATTAACAAATGTTCTTGTCATTAAATAAAATGATCCAAGATATAAAACTACGAAAATAATTGCGGTTGTTTCAAATGGTAATTTAGATAATTCTACAATACCATATGCAATAGCAAGACATAATAAAGATAAAATAATTGGATAACCAAAAACATACAAGTAACCTAAAATGATGTTTCTAGGCATCATTAAGTTAGGTAGTAGTGATGCAGCTGGGGTATCATAATGAGCTGTAAAAATGACCTTAGCTTTTTCTGGATTACCAATAACGACATTATTATGTTCTTTTATTTTCTCAACTTTTGCATCATAACCTAATTTTTGGGCTTCATCAAGAACATATTTTCGAAAATTTTCTTTTTGTTCTTCTTTTCTTCTAATTGGATATAAATCATTTACATGATTTAAATAATCAAACATTTTATAAACTTTCTCCAAAATCTTCTTTAAATTTTTTAACAAGTTTTTCTTGCCAATCACTAGTAGGTTCAAGTCTACCAATAAAGAAACGCATTACACTTGGTTCTTCAGTAAATCTTAATCCACCAATTAAATGTCTATTTTCATATAACCATGCAATACGATCAGCAATAAATCTAATTTGGGATAATGTAAATACTCTTCTTGGAAGTGCTAAACGAACAAGTTCACAAGCAGCAATGTGCTCTGAACCATCAGGGTTTCTTTCTTCACTAAGTGTTCCACGTTCCATTCCGCGAGCACCACTAACAATGTAGATTGCGGCACATAGTGCTGCTGATTGATACTCTTCTTCTTTTACATGACCAACAATTTCTCTTGCATTTAAGTGTAGTCCAAGTCCACCAGTTGGTGTTACAATTGGCACATTATATTCAGTTAATAATCTTCCAAGTTCAGCAATAAATTCTGGGCCATGAGAAATCATATCCATATCAACTGCTTCTTCAAGCCCAACGGCCACAGCTTCCATTTCTCTTGTTGACATTCCACCATATGTTAAGAAACCTTCATAAACCGGAATTAATACTTTCATTGCATCATATAATGATTTATCATCCACTACAATTCCGCCACCTTTAGCAGAGCCTAGTTTTCTTGCACTAAAGTAAATAATATCTGCTTCATTACTAATTGCTCTTGCAATTTCAGCGATTGTCATATCTTTACATTGTTCTTCACGAACTTTATTAAAATATAAGTTATCAGTAATCAATGATGCGTCAATCATTAGTGGAATATTATATTTTTTACAAATAGCTTTTGTATCTTTAACATTTTGTAAACTAACTGGTTGACCACCAATTAAGTTTGTACCCATTTCAATACGAACAAATGGAACGTGATCTGCACCAACTTCTTTAATTAAGTTTTCTAATTTAACTAAGTCAATGTCACCTTTAAATGGGCAAGTACTATTTAAGTTAGTTGCTTCATCTTTAAAGATTTCTTCAACACGTCCACCACATAAGTTAATATGTGTTTTAGTAGTAGTGAAGTGATAGTTCATCGGAACTACGTCACCTGGTTTAACTAATGTTTTTGCTAAAATATTTTCACACGCTCTTCCTTGATGGGCAGGTAAAAAATACTCTTTACCAAAGAATTCTTGAACTGCTTTTTCTAAACGATAGAAAGTTTCACTTCCAGCATATGAATCATCTGCAAGCATCATTCCCGCAAGTTGACGATCGCTCATAGCATTAGTACCGCTATCAGTTAGCATATCTAAATATACATCTTTATTTCTTAATAAGAATGTATTATTTCCTGCTTCTTGAATTTTTTGTAATCTTTCTTCAATTGGAAGTAAGTGTAATTTTTGAACAATTCTTACTTTATGCATTTCAAGTGGTAAATTTGTTTCTTTGAAAAATTTAATATGTGCCATATTAATACCTAACCTTTTTTTTATAATAATTTATAATATTATACCATATTTAACAAAATTAGACAACTAAATATAACTACTTAGTTTATATGAAAATTAGCTCACTCTGCGTTTTCTATATCACTATAAAGATACAATTTACATATTATTTTAATTAACAAATAAAAAAGAACTTGAAATTCAAGTTCTTTGATTGTTTATTTTAATTCTTTTAAAAGTTCTTCAACAATTGCATTAGAAATAGCAATCATACCTGCATTATTAGGGTGACATGAATCAACAACATAATCTTTATAAGATGTAGTTGTATATAAATCACCTAAATCAACAAGACCTAGTTCATAACTTTCAGCATAAGATTTAATAACTGCATTATATTGTAATCTGTCTGCTTCTTTATATAAACCAGTTGTTGGTAATGTTAATAAATAGATTTCGGAATCTGGACATAAAGTAATAATCTTATCTAACATTGTTTTGTATGAAGATTGGAAAGTACCTAATGAAACATTACTACTTCCACAGTCGTTCGCACCCATAAAGATTAAAATAATGTCTGGACGTTCAGTACCTTTAGTAAGTTCAACTAATCTTGAATCATTAGTCGCACCACTTGATCCAGTTCCTGCAGAAACACAGCTTCCAGAATATGAATTATTTTTAAGTAATTTCATACCAAGCTTATTTATTGTGCGCATCCACCAAGTATAATTAACATCACTAACATCAGCAGTTGGATATGGATAGAAACATGCATATCCTTCTGGTACATAATTTTTGAATGTTGAAATACTATCACCTAAGATTGATACTGTTTTACCAGCAAAATTACTAGTACCTTCAATATATGTAGGACCAATAATTAAATCAGATGTAATATTAACATGTTCTTTGTCCCAGCCAACAAATGTCCATCCATCTTTTGCAGGTGGTGTTGGAAGAATAGCATTTTTGTATTGTTCAACTGTTTGAACTTCTATTACTTCACCAGCTTCATCAACAAATGTTACTTGATATGTAACTTTTGTATTTGCTTCTTCAACACTAGAAATAAAGATTCCCTCAGCTGTTGCTTTAACAACACAACAAACAACAATAGATTTATCAGTATTATTTACTGCTTGAATTACGGCATATCCTGGAGATACAACTGACATTGATGACCATTGTGAAATTGATACAATTTCAGGATTTAAACTTGTCCAAGTATAATTAGTAACACCAGTTTGAATGCCTAAACCATATAATTCAGGTTGGTATACATAACTCTTACCATCAGACATTGGTACTTTATTAATAGTTGTAAATTCATGTGACATATTTTCTGGAAGTTTAATCATTAAATCTTCTTCAGTTTTTATCTTTTGATATTTTGCTGTGTATTCTTTATCTTCAGCATCACTTGAGAAGAATGTTACAACTCTAGTTGTTCCAAAAAACCAACCAACAAATTCATAACCTTCAATTTCAGGAGCAGTAGGTAAGTCAATTGATGCAGCTGATTCAATTGTATATTCAGTTGGTTCTAAACCAGTTAATAATTTACCATCATAATAATAACTAATTTTATAGGTAATTAATTCTAAACTCATAACTAGTTCCATATCTCCTTGAACAATATCATTTATAATATCCCAAGGTTGACCATTATAACTATAGCCCTTAATTTCATAACCTTTTGCAACTTTATTAACTAAATATAAAGGTATTGTTTCTCCTGTTAATGTTTCAAAAGATTTAATTAGTATTCCTTCTTCGTTAACTAATTTTATAACTGCAGATACTGGTTCAGGTTTTTCAACTTTTTCCCATTTACCATACAAAATTATTTGTTTAGTAATGACATCTTGTTCAAAATCCCATACTTTTTCTTCATCATTGATCAATACATACCAATATTTAAAAGTATAACCTTCAACTTCAGGATCAACAGGTTTTTCTAAAAGCTTTCCTGTTTCTACTTCAATAACTTTAGGTGATAATCCATTACCCTTAGAAAACATAACCTTAACAATTTCAGATTTTGGTTCATCATCGGGATTTTCTGTATCTGGTCCTTTAGGAACTGTACAACTTGCTAGTAAAAAGATTAGTAAGAAACAAACAATGATTTTAATATATTTCATAATTTCTTCTCCTTTATTAAATTATACTAAATTATTGATAATTTGTAAATATTTTATTTAATATTATACTCACAACAAAAGCAAGTATCGATTCTAAAATATCACCAATAACAAATTGATATACAGTAACAACAATACTTTCTAGAAAACTAAGTCTCATTATCAACATAAATTGGATTGTACCGAATAAATATAAAATTAAAGTTCCAATTAAAAAACTAAATAACCAATATGCTTTTCGTTTTACTTTGTGATTGATCAAACTCATAACAAATCCTGAAAAAAGATAACCAACTAAATATCCACCAGTTGGACCAATTAATACCCCAAGACCTGCTTGAAATCCCGCAAATACTGGTATACCAATAATACCTAAAAATAAATATAAAACAATCGATATTAATATTTCTTTAGGTTTTAAAATAGTACTTAATACACATAAAAATAACGTTGATAAAGATATTGGTATTAAACCAAATGGAATAACAATACTACAAGCTATTGAA
Source organism: Bacilli bacterium (assembly GCA_045123185.1). Lineage (GTDB taxonomy): Bacteria > Bacillota_I > Bacilli_A > ML615J-28 > CAG-313 > UBA1231. Next base: position 20,713 of record JBGVIL010000186.1, read on the forward strand.
AATATCGTTGTTAATATTGCGATTTTAGTAATCTGTTGTATTTTCATTTTATTCACCAAGTTTATTATATCATAAATAACAAAAACTAGGTTAATTTAAATTAACCTAGTTTTATTAATTTATTGAGATAATACTAATTTCCCATTATTAATCTTTGCAGGACCAATTAAAAGTGAAATTAATGCATCATACGTAAAACGATAACCATTATAAACAATAGAGTCATCTAAACTATTTGACACTTAAATATATTTCCATCTTTGTTTTTTTATTATAATTTTAGATTATAACGCTATTACCTTAGTTATTAAAAAATAATGACACTAATGAACTAGTTTTCGGGAAAAACAACAATTTATTATTTTCAGTCTTGAGAAAAATGCAATTTTTTGTTTTAGTAAGAACTTTTATTTCGTCGATCTTAATTCGACTGGATGTTTTAGTAGTAACATTTTCAATTACATATTCTTTATCTTCCAAATATATATTGAAATCTATTTCTCCTCT
>JBGVIL010000187.1:0-5457 GCA_045123185.1 Bacilli bacterium
TTACAAACTGATATAAATTATGATAAAAAATTTGAAGAATTTGTTCAAAAAGTAGTCATAAAATCGAACAAATATTCATATTATATATTGTCAAGATTAATAAAACAAACATCCGAAACAGTAGACATTAAAGAATTAGACAATTATCTAAACGAAATCTCATCTTATTATGAATTAGGATTAGCAATTAAAAATGAGAAAGCTAAACATCAATTACAAAAATGTATTAATTATAGCAAAGTATTAGAAGCACTTATGTTAGATTACTTACCAGATATTGAAGATATTCACTTTATTGTTTCAACTCGCATCGTAGATCTACTTAGCAATCTTGATTTATTAATAAAATAAATTTAAAGGGGACGATTGTTATGTTAAATTGGAATGAAATGAATGAAAATGAATTAATTGAAATGGCTAAAAATGGGGATGATGAAGCTAAAATGTTAATTATTAACCGCTATAAACCATTAGTATATCGTTTCTTATCTCAATATTATTCTCGTTTCTCATCTTGTTCTTCATCATTACGCGAAGATTTAATCGATGACGGAGTTTTAACAATATTAGAATGCATCAATACTTACGATAGTAAAAAGGCTAGTTTTTCTACTCATGTATATTACCAATTACGTGCAACTATTCAAAATGGATTAAGACAAACAGTAAAATCATTACAACACGGAGTAACTTCAATGGATAAAGAAATAAATGAAAATTCAGAAGACAAAGCTCAATCATTGTATGATGTGGTAGCAGACAATAATGTTAATATCGAAAAAGACTATATCGAAAAAGAGGAGCGTGATCATGTGTGGGAAGTTGCTAAAAAAGTAGCAACAGAGAAAGAGTATAAAACTTTACAAGCAATGGCTGTAGATGGTTTAACACGTAAAGAAATGGCTGAACTTGTTGGTGTTAGTGAGAGCGCACTTTGTGGTTTAAGAAATCGTGTATTTAATAAAATTAGAAAAAATTTATAAGAAAGAAGATGATGCAATATGTCAAAGTTATGGGATAAAGATGATAAACGTCCATTAAATAATTCAATTGAGAAAGAGCTAAATCGGCTAGAGCGAGTAGTTCTAGCCTTGCATATTGCAGTAGCAGAAAAACGAAAAAAACATTATGAACAAGATTTTGAAGAATTAGGAAATTGCATTGCTGAACTTAAAAGATTATTGAATGAGCTAAATAATTAGGCGAATACATAGTTTATTATATGTAAAAAATTAAATAATGTCAAATATAATAGAAAAATTTTGAGAGATAGAATATTCTATCTCTTTTTGTATATAATTCAATATCTTAAAATAGGAGATGATATGGATGGTAAGTGGTAATGGAATAAACGATATGAGAAGAGGTTGGACAGTAGAAAATGAATGGAATAAAATGATATATGAAAAATGGCGTGCTATGTTAAAAAGATGCTACTCGGAAAAAGTTCATAAAAGACATCCAACATATAAAGATTGCACTGTTTGCAATAGATGGTTATTACTATCTAATTTTGTTGAGGATTTTAAATTAATAGAAGGATATGATGAAGTGAAGTTTTTAAACGGTGAATTAGTTTTGGATAAAGATATTAAATCAAATGGTACAAATAAAGAATATTCTTTAGAAAATTGTATGTTGGTTTCTATTGCAGAAAATGCAAAGCAATCTAATAAAACGATGGATTACACACAACAGCAAAGAGAAAATAATTCACGTTCAATTAAAATTTGTCAATATGATAAAGAAAATTATGACTTAATTAAAATTTGGAATTCATCTAGAGACATACAACGCGAATTGGGAATTAATCATAGTAACGTTAGTCAATGTTGTAAGTTTTGGGAAATAAATTGCAACAAAGAAAAATGGTATAAGATATATGAAAATAGACCTCAAAAAACTGCAGGAGGATACATATGGAAATATTACAAAGAGGAGGAATAACACTTGACTGATTTTGGAATTGTTTTAAGTGTTATATTAATTATAGTATGGTTAGTAGGATATTTTGACAATAAATTTCATAAATAATTTAATAATTTCTTAAAAAAGTAGAATTATTTCTACTTTTTTATTTATATTTTAATATCAAATATAAGGAGCTGATAAAAATGACTTTTACAGATAAAGTAAATGATTGGGTTTCATATTTTAAAGATGAATATATTGATGGAGATAATAATATTTTCAAAATTCCTATGGATGATGACGAGTCAGAAGAACAATTAGACGAAAAACAACTTGATGAAATTGTATCATGTGTATGGAGCAAAAACAATTATTTATATGTTGAGCTAAATGCAAGTGAATTGGAAGAGCAATATAAAGCAAAAATGAAAGAATGGGACAATCAACGACAACTAGAAAACGAAGAATATTGGGAAAGTCGTTTTTAGGAGGAGATAAATATGATTGTTATGGCAGTTGATCAATCATCAACACGTTCTGGAATTGTCATTGCTGAATATTCTTTAGAAGATGACGATTGGAAAGTTGCTGAATATTTAAATTATTCACCAAAAGGAAAGACATTTGATGAGCGTATGATAAATTTATGTGATTATATTGAGTCTAAATTAGAGCAAATAAAAGTAGATATATTAGTAATTGAAGATGTATATAAATTAAGAAATACAAATACTTTAATCAAATTATCAAATTTACAAGGAGCATTGAAAGAACTTGCTAATGTATACAATGTTAAAATAGAAGTGATTCATCCTAGTCAATGGAGAAAGATATTAAACACAAAACATAAACATAGAGAACAATTAAAGACAGATAGTAAGCAATTTGTATTTGATAAATTTGGATTAGAAGCAAATGATGATTTAGCTGACGCATTTTGTATTTTAACTTATTATTTTGAGAACATTTTTCAAGAAAAATGAATAATATATAATATAAAGAATGAAAGGATGATAAATATGAAAACTGAATTACAAGCTATTTTAGAAGTATTAGAAGAAAAAGAAGATAAAACAGAAAGTAAAGTAGACGATTTAGATGAATGCTCACATCATTATCATTATGAACTTGGAAGATTGACTACGTTAAGACAAATAAAATCAATGGTTCAAGATTTATTAGATGAATAAAAATATAGTTTTAAAGGGGGATTATATATGGAATTAAATAAAATTTATAATATGGATTGTTTAGATGGAATGCGAATGCTTGATGATAATTGTATAGATTTAACAATAACATCTCCGCCATATGATGATTTGAGAACATATAATGGGTATAGTTTTGAGTTTGAAGATATTGCAAAAGAGCTATATCGTGTAACAAAGGAAGGTGGAGTTGTTGTTTGGATTGTTGGGGATAAAACCAAGAATGGTGATGAAACAGGAACATCTTTCAAACAAGCATTGTATTTTAAAGAAATTGGATTTAATTTGCATGATACAATGATTTACAAAAAAGATGGATGCGGGGCTTGTGGTTCAAACAAGTCATATATTCAAAGTTTTGAATATATGTTTGTTTTTGTAAAAGGAAAGATAAAAACATATAATTTGCTATATGACAGACAGAATAAAAAAGTCGTAAAAACAACAACAAACGGCAATAGGATAAACAGAAAGGGAGATAAAAGAACAATAGAAACAAAACAGTTTGGAAGAAGATTTAATATATGGGAATATAGCACAGCAAATCAAGTTGTAACTAAGGATAAAATGGCATATCGTCATCCAGCAATATTTCCAGAACAATTAGCAAAAGACCATATTTTAAGTTGGTCTAATGATGGTGACGTTGTTATGGATATATTCATGGGAAGTGGAACGACAGCTAAAATGTGCAAACTAACAAATAGAAATTATATTGGATTTGAAATTAGCAAAGAATACTGCGACATAGCAGAAGAAAGATTGAATTTACTTGATTAGTTGCTATATTATGCGAATAAAATTGATGTTTTAATTGGAACTTTATCTGATTATTGTTAAAATTGATATTCGAAAGGAGAATAACAATGACATACAAACAATATCCCCAGGTCTACATAACAATTAATGAACAAACTATTTTGATGAAAAATTCATACGGTTGGTACACTGCTGAATATATTAAAATCATGAATATCCCTCGTTGCGACATTGACACAACAAGGAAACCGAATTGGTATAGCGCTACACAGTGCAAAAAAATAAAACTGCCCGTAACAGAAGATGAAAAACCAGTTGCTGCGTCTAGGGCGATGCACGGATATTATTTGTTATTTGAACGAGACTATAATATTCCGTTTAATGAGTTGTAATAATAAAATACAAATTTTAAACACTTTTATAGGCTCGTTTGAGCCTGTTTTTTATTTTATATGAATAAACTTTCTAATATCTGAATATAATATTACTAGAAAGGTGATGATATTATGAAAGGATTAAATAAAGTTTTATTAGCAGGATGTGCAGTGGTGAGCATTGCTTGTTTGGATGAGATTAGAGAGATAGTTAATCAGAAACCAACAAAAGAAGTTATAATTAATGATGAAGTAGCAGATTTAATAAACGTCATCGAAGAAATTAAAAACGTTGGAGAATTAGTTTTAGTAAGAGAAAACGGTTTAGCGTCCATCGAATACAATACAACAAAAGGAAGTTGGCACTCGTGGTTCACCAATACCCAAACGGTCGTATCACTAGATTATGAGTGCTTAATAGGAGTTGATTTAAATGATATTACAATCATTCAAGATGAAAATAAACTAATTGTGTTAACTCCAACGGAATTTAAATTACTTGCAGTAGAAACAAATAACAAAGAGATTGAGTCATATTATTCATTCTTATCTCAATATGAGGATCACGATTTACTTATTGCACTTGAAGAAAAAATCGTAGAAGATATTAAAGAGAATATAATAACTGAGGAAGTTAAATTAGAAGCTACAAAATCATTTGAAGATAATATTGTAAAACTCGCAGAAAAGTTTGAAGTAGAAATTGAATTTTATTAAGAAGAGATAGAATAAAACCTATCTCTTTTTTTATGATTTAATATAGGAGGTGTTGTAATGTTTTACAATAATATCTTAAAAGCGTCTCAAGAGTTTATGAAAGAACATCATTATTGCCCCGTTAAAGTATTTATGAGTTCAGAGTATTTTTATAATTTGTGTAATGAGACATATGGACGATGTAATTATATTTTAGTTGTTCATAGGAGATTTTTAGGTATGGAAGTAATACTAAGTTCAGACGTTGAAGATTTTAAATTAGAATAGGAGGAAAATTAGTGAGTAGAAAACGCGTAGAAAAAGACTTCAGAATTACTAATTATGGCGTTGATGATAGTGTGACCGGAACATCTGTAATGGTTGAAGTTGATGGTTTAAAAATTTTAATGGACTGCGGAATGTATCAAGACTCAACAAAAACAGCAAAAGAGTCATTTAAGATTAATATTAAATCAAAAAATAAAATTCCGTTTAATGAAATTGATGCC
>JBGVIL010000188.1:0-13319 GCA_045123185.1 Bacilli bacterium
TCCAATGATTCATAAAATTGTCATTGATTTTAAAGACTTGGATTATTCTTATTATTCTATTTATTGTTTGTTATTTTTTGATATTAATATGATAACAGTTGAAAAATTAAAACTTGATTATAACAATTTAATAGATTTATCAATGCACATTGAATTATTAGAAGAAATGGGATATCAACAACGAACTATTGAAAAAATAGTTAATGCATTAAATGAATTAGGTTTGAATTATTGTGGTGATGTTAAGAACACAATATTAATGATTATTACTGAAAAACAACCTATTCAAAATAATCAATTAAAGAATATAGTTTTAAATAGTTTCAACAACTTAAATACAAAAATATACGATGAAGTTATTAATGATTTGATAGCTGATGGGTTAATTATATTGACGATTAATGGATATAAAATTCCCTTTGTTTCTATACATTCTTTTTTTGAAAAAAATAAAGATCAAAAAAATTTAATTGTTTATGAAAAGTTGCAGGGGAAAACTCTTCAAGAGATTGCTGATGAAAGAAATGTTTCTCGTGAGAGAATTAGACAAATTATTGAGAATACAATAATTAAATATCCTAAGTTTAAAGATGAAGATAAATATTTTTCAATTTTGTCAGAGTATTCTTTTTGCAAAGAAGATATGGAAATACTTGATTTTGATCTTTCGTTGATGAATTATGTTTGTTTAAAGCATAAATTCAAAGCAAATAAAAATGTGATAGATTATTTAATTGAAAATAATTTATATCAGTATGATTACTCAAAAAAATTGTTTTCAAAATATAATGTTGTCGTGATTGATAAAGAAATAATTCAACTAAATTTTCTTTCACTGTTTAAAAAATATTTGTATGCAAAAAAAATACATAATTTTGATTTATTGCTAATTAAAGAAGATTTTAATCAGTATGTTCTAGATAAAGGTATTGATTCTAAAGAATGTTTAATTGGAGACGATATTGAAGAAAAGTCTAGAAAATTAATAAATTCTGAAAACTTTGTAAACATAAAAAAATTTAATTTTATAGTTTTTGACATAAATGATTTATCTTATGAGTTCTTATCATCAACTAATGATTTTCTAGATTCATTCAGAGGTTATGGCTCTGTTGAGATTTTCTATAAAAATAATAAAAAATTATGTCAAAGCAATCATATTTTCAATGAAAATGATTTGTTTGCAATTCTTAAACGTTTATATTTTGATGAGAAAAAAGATAAGATAATTTTTATACGTACTCCAATTATAATAGAAAAAGGTGTGGATAAAAATGTTTATATTGAAAATATGATATTAGATATGGATTTACCATGTACAGTCGATGCTTATGTTAAATATGTTTGTGGTGTAACTGGTTTAAAATATAACACGTTTATGAGTTCATTTAGTCACATTATAAATAAATATAAAAATGTTGATGGTTTGATCACGTTAGATGATGATTATAGTTCTGAAGAAGAAGTTTGTTTAAGAAAATTATTAAATGATCAAATATGTATAGGCTACGATTATTATAGTCTTGCAACAAAAAAATTATTTAAAGAGAGAAGTTATGTTTTTAATAATGCTAACATTCTTCGGAAATTTGGTTATATTTTAACTAATACAACTATATATAAAGATATATATTCGTCAAGAAAGTTAGCTGTTAAAGAAGCTTTAAAAAGAATGGGACATTTATTGAGCGAAGGAGAAGTAAATAAAATTTGTAACTCAGAATACTTGGTGTACAAATTATATGATGCTATTGATGAATGTTTTGTTATAAAGCTTTCAGATAATAAATATCTAAATAATGTTGCAAGAGGACAACAATATATTTTCCAAAGTATGAAGCAAACTTTTGATTCGTTTTTTGAAAAAAACAAAATATATACACTAGATAAAGTAATTAAATCATTATCATTTAGACAAATTATTGATAAAAATGAAGATTATAAGTGCATTTTGAATGTATTTAATGAAAAAGATGTAATCCGCTTTTTATTAAAAACAAATAGAAATTTTTCTTGTGTAGAATCATTTGGAAGTTTTGTTTTTTCTAAAGGCGAGTTATCCTTAAAAATGATTTTAGAAAAAATAATATCACAATATAAGGTTTTAGATAAGAATGAATTTTATGAAATCTTATATGATGAATATGGAATAGATAAAAAATTTTCAAATAATGAACTTTCTGACTTTGGTTTTTATTGTCCATTCATGTCGGAAAAGATATATTTAAATGCAGAAATTTATGAAATAGATATGAAGGAGTATTTTAATGAGAGTATTGGATTTAACGATTAATGAAAATTTAACAGATTGGGGAATTGAAATAACTTCTAAGCAAAAAACAATTGTAATGAAAAACAGATCCATTGATTTTGATGTTTATAAAATTCCAATTGATTTATTAGTATATAATTTAAATAATGGACGAATGTTCATGGAAGTTAGAAAAAAAGAAAATGATGATAATATAGATTTATCAGAAATGAAAAAAATTGATCCTGCTAATTATAATAACGAAATCGAGTCATTAATTTGGGAAACTTCAGAAGAACGAAATGAATATACAAAAAAAGATATTCAAAAGTTCGGACAAATTGAACCAGGAGTAATTCTTGATGATGGTACAGTTATCGATGGTAATAGACGTTTTACATGTTTAAGAAAATTACATAGAGAATATCCAAATGATGAAAAGTTTTCGTATTTTCTGGCTGCTATAATAAGAGTTGATGGACAACAAATTACTAATAAGTTATTAAAGGAATATGAATTAAGAGTACAATTTGGTAATGATGAAAAAGTAGACTATAAACCAATAAATAAGTTCATGAGCATATATGAGTTAATTGAAAAGAATAATGAAGATTTTGATTACACTACAGTAGGTGAGCTAATTAATAAGAAACCTGGTGAAATTAATAAAATTTGTAAAACATGTAAGTTAGTTGATGAGTTTTTAAATTATATTGAAAAGCCTGGAGAATATCAAATCGCGGAAGAATATAACATTTATTGGCCTTTAGAACCACTAGTAACTTATTTTGATAATGATGGAAAGAATTTAACTCCAGTAGAACAACAAAAAAGAAAGTGTTTATATTTTGATTATTTACTAACTTTAGATGTTGCTTTAATGACTCAAAATTTACGTGATAGTTTAATTAAGAAGGTATTTAAAAATAAATTTGAAACTGAAAAACTTATAGATAAACATAACCAAATTATTGGAGGTTTGATTTCAAATATAATAAATACTTCAACTAGTTCTGATGAATTCAATGAACAAATTAATTCATTACGTCATTCTGATGAAGCTGAAGAAGATAAAAAGGTTTATCAAGACACAGTTGGTAAATTAAATGATATTTCTCAACTAGATATGCCTATTAAAATTTGCAATAAAATTAATGATTTAATTGATGACTTAAATATTCAACCTTTGATTTCTGCTAATAACGCTATAGCAGATAGTAAACTTAAAGATATTCAACAACAATTAAAAGAAGCTTTAAATAAAATTGAAGTAAAATTAGTGGATATAGAAAAACATGAAAAATAATTTATCAAAATATTTATTTGATACGTCATATTCAGATAAGAGTAAAGTACAACAATTTTATAGCAATATATTAAAAGTTGCAAAAGTATATAAAAGAGTTTCTGCCTATTTTTCAACAGGAGTTTTCAATTATCTATCTAAAGGAATTGATGAGTTTATTAATAATGATGGATATATGCAATTAATTTTGTCCCCTGAGATAGATAGTGAAGTAGTTGATGAAATCAATAAAGGATATAAACTTAAAACATTTAATTTTATGCAATTTAATAAATTGTCAGGTACTGTTGAAAGCATATGTAAGCAAGAAAATATTTCTTTATTTGCTTACCTTATTGCAGTAGGTAAACTAGATATTAAAATTGTCTTAAAAAAACAAGGTATTTTACATCATAAATTTGGTTGTGTTACAGATGGTGTTAATAATTTACTTTTTGTTGGTTCCAATAACACTACTGTAAATGCAATGAAAAATAATGATGAGTCTTTTCAAGTTACGATAGATTGGGATTCACCTAGCAAAAGAGAATTGCAATCAATTGATGAGTTTAATAGACTTTTTGATGATTATTGGAATAATAGTTTTGATGATTCCATAACTTTTGATTTGCCTGATGAATATATTACACAGCTTATAAATGAAATTAATTATGATGAGGTTAAGAAAAAATTAAAAAAGAATACTGATTTTATAAGATTTGACTTAAATGAGACTTATAATATTGAGATAACTTCCAATATTAACTTAAAGGAAATATATTCGAATAGTAATTTATCTTTTTATAAAACTTTTGTAAGTTATATTGATGAAAATAAAATACAATTTACTGGTTTAAATAATTCTCAAGATATTTTTGAATTGTCAGAATATCTAAAAAGTATTGCTAATAAAATGAATATTAGTTTTTATTATACTCATAAGGCAAATATATTTTTTGAATCAAGAATAAGAGACTATACATTAATGGCTGAAAAGGGAAATGAGATAAAATCAGCTGATTATTTAAGTTCGGATTCATTCAAGTTTATAAAAAATCAAATCAACAGTATAGTTAAGCGCCCATTAGTTGATCAACAGATTGTCACTTGCACTCATATTATTGAATTGGAGCGTTCTTTAAATTTTTCAGTTCCAGGGAGTGGTAAAACTGCAACAATTTTAGGTGCTTTTGAATACTTGAATAGTTTACCTTATGTAGATAAAAGATATGTAAATAAGTTAATTGTTTTTGGGCCTATTAATTGTATCAAGTCTTGGAAAGATGAATATAGTTTTGTTTCATATAAATCTGATGAACATACTCCACTAGACATTACTAGTTGTGATAGTAGAAATGATAAATTGGATGTTTTACGTCATGATTTTAAAACATCTAGAATAATTTTGATTAATTATGAAATGATACCTTTTTTAGAACCAATTTTAAAAGAATTGATTAATAATAAATCTTTTGTTGTATTTGATGAGATACATAGAATTAAAAATATTAAAAGCCCTAAATATGCAAGTTTAAATAATATAATTAAGGATGTAAGATATAGAGTTGCTTTAACAGGAACACCACTTCCTAATGGTTATATTGATTTATACAATATCATTTCTTTACTTCATGATGATTATACTGAAAAATATTTTGGGATGTACAAAAGTAGTTTGTCAAAGTATGATAGTGATTTTAAGAAGGTAGGAATTCAAAATGGTGATTTAAATAAAATGTTATATCCATTTTATATAAGAGTTAGAAAGAAAGATTTAAATGTGCCTAATCCTGAACCTGATCATTTGGTATATGTTTATGGTAATAAGAATGAGATTGAATTATTTGACAAGATTAAAAAGACTAATTCAAGCTCATTTGACAGGATTATAAAACAAGTGCAAATTGGATGTATCCCTCATAAAATAGATGATAGTTTAAGCCTTAATCTTGATATTAATCAGGATAACTATCATGAATATATGACTAGTAAATTATATGCTTTTATAAGAAACATATTAAACAATAATAGAAAAAGTGTTGTGTGGTGTATATATGTTGAAACTATTAAAATTGTATCAAAAATTTTGGAATATAATGGCTTTAAAGTTAAAGTGATATATGGTGAAACCCCACAAATAGAAAGAGATAAGATTATAAATCAATTTAATTATAGTGATAATGTTGATATAATAGTGACAAATCCAGCAACACTAGCGGAGTCTGTTTCATTACATAAGAGTTGCCATGATGCTCATTATTTGGAACTAGATTATAATCTATATCAATATTTGCAATCTAGAGATAGAATACATAGACTTGGTTTGAAGCCAGAGGATAAAACAAATTATTATATTTATGTTAATGTTTATGGAGAACGAAATACAAATTCTATTGATTTAAAAATATATGAAGCATTAAATAAGAAAAGAGATAGGATGATATCGTCTATTGAAAAAGGTGATTTTGTATTTGATATTGATAAAGAGTTAGATTACAAGTTATTAGATTATGAGGTGAATGACTAATGAGACCTTTCTTAAAATGGGCTGGTGGTAAAAGACAATTACTACCATATATTAAAAAGTATATAAATAAGAAAAAGATTGGTAAACACAAATATTATGAACCTTTTTTAGGTGGAGGGTCTATTTTCTTTGATTTGGCTCATGAAAACAGTAGCATAAATGATTTAAATGAAGAAATTATAAACTGTTATAATGTTATTAAAGAAAATCCAGATGAGTTGATAGATCTACTAAAACTACATGCCGAAGCACATTGTAAAGAGTATTATTATAAAATAAGAAGTTTAGATAGAGAAGAAGATTATAAATTCATGGATAATATTACTAAAGCGGCAAGAACTATATATTTAAACAGAACTTGCTTCAATGGCTTATACAGAGTGAATAAAAATGGTTTTTTTAATACACCTATTGGTAGATATGTTAATCCTTTAATTTGTGATGAAGAAAATATAAATGAAATTTCTTATTTTTTAAATAATAATGATGTAACTATTATGTCTAAAAGTTTCGAATTTGCAGTTGAAAAATGTGAAAAAGGTGATTGGATATATTTTGATCCACCATATGATTATGAAAATAGCGGATTTGTCGGATATGTTAAAGAAGGTTTTTCTCATGAAGATTTAGTTAAACTTAAAGAAGTGTGTGATGATCTAGTAAAAAAGGGTTGTTATGTTCTTGTATCAAATAACGATACTGAATTTGTTCGACAAACATTTAATAGTAGTGATTATGAAATTATTTATTCCACTAAAACTATAAAAGCAAATAGAAATATTAATAGTAAAGCTAGCAAAAGAAAAAAAGTTGATGAGGTGTTAATATATGGACATAAGCGTAAAAAACAATAAAATTCCATTTCCTCAAGCAAATGATTTTAATAAGATAATTAAAATTGTTTTAATAGACAACCCAGATAATTTATCTAATAAATCAATGTTAATGAAATTGTTAGATCTAGGAACAGAAAGACAAGTATCATATTATATGAGTGCATGTGAGTTTTTAGATATTATAGATTCAAATGGTAATTTAAGTGATTTTGCCAAATTGATAAGAGAAAAATGTTTTGAAACACAAATATTAATGTTAGCCAACAAGATTATTTCAAAGCCTGTATTTGGGGAAGTCTTTTTAATGAGATATTATAATTGCATAGATTTCCAAACTGAGGAAATTTCGCAATTGATTAGTGATATCTATAATATTAAAAATTCTGATGTCTGTAATAGAAGAGCTAGCACTGTGAAAAGCTGGATTAAATGGATTGAAGAGCAAAAAGAAATATTTATTTAATAAAAAAAGTACTATTAGGGTAGTCTACACGACTACCTTTTTATAATATAAAGAAAGGAACATAAATATGCTAACACATAAAGATATAGAAAAGATAAGAAAGATGTATTATGAACAACATTATACAGTAACTAAAAATAACTAGAATAGTAAAAATATCTAGAAATACTTGTTATAAATATTTAAAGCTTGTTAACTTTAACGCTTATATTAAAGAAAATAAAAGAACACATTATTTAGAACAATATAAAGAAGTATTATTATCATTAATAAAAAAAGATAGTTTACATCATCATAAACAAAGATATACAGGAGCTCTTGCTCACGAATATTTAGTAGAAAACTATCCAGATTTTAAATGTGCTAAAACTTCATAATTAAATACTGTACTAATCTTAAAAAAGAATTCTATTATGAACATAATGGATTTTTACCACTAGCTCATAAAGCAGGAGAAGCACAAGTAGATTTAGGTTAATGTTCTTTTATAGAAAAAGATGAAAAAGTATATGGTAAATATTTAGTTATGACACTTGCTCATTCTAATGCTTCTTATATACAATTGTAAAAGAATTAAAATGTTGAAAGTATTGTGTTAGCTATAAGACATATTTTTGAATATTTAAATGTTGTACCACACACTATATGGTTTGATAATGATAGTGCACTTGTTAAAATAGAAAATATGGAACATGATAGAATCCGAATAATAATGGGAGATACATTTAATATATTTAGACTACATTATGGTTTTAATGAAGTATTTTTAAATGTTAATAGAGAATATGAGAAGGGAACTGTGGAACAAGGTGTAAGATACATGAGAAGAAACTTACTTGTATCACTACGTTCGTTTGATGACTTCGATAAATATAATTTAGAACTATTAGATAAAAGTGAACAACTAATGAAAAGAGAACATTATGTACTAAAACAACCAATTATAGATTTACACTTTGAAGATATAACCGAATTAAATCCATTATCACCTACACTATTTGATGCATCATCAGTATCATCAAGAAAATTAGATAATTATGGTAGGCTTACTACAGACAATAGACATTACTATTATTTATCACCATCATTAGCTTATAAAAAAGTTCAAGTAAAATACTTACCTGAACAATTAGAAATATATTATGAAGATGGAAAATACATAATGACAGTACCTAGAATGAATACAAAACCTGGAGCAAGATATATTAATTGGAGCCCGTATATTAGATTACTTGCTGATAAACCAGCCGCAATGTATAACTTTTCACTTCTTGATTTATTTGAAGGCAATGATGTAATTATATAAAAAATAACAAAATTTGAAACAACCAAACTGAAAGTATTCTTATATTCATTTGCAAATATGATTAATGATGTATGTATTGATGAGGCAGTTAAGAAGGTCTGTACGTTACTTTAAAATTATATAAAAATATGATATAATGTTATTAGTAATATTAATTTGACTTGAATAGTTGAAGGAGAAATTATATGAAAAACAAAACGAAACAACAATCATTTATCAAACAGACTTTTCTTGATGAAAAAATTATTCAAAATTTCAGGAATATAATAAATTCAGCTCGTATTTTTAATAACTTGATTAAACATAAGAATAGATATAATTTAATATGTGCGGTTATAGATCGTATAAATAGTGCGGTTATCTATTTAAATCAACATTCTGCTCATCCAAAAAGTGAAGAAGAATTCATCTTTTTTTGCTTTATTCATGTATACTAAAAGATGGGATTTATAAATTATATGAAAATGTGTTTCATAAGCTTCCAACTTTACAAGGCGAAAAAAGATATTTCATTAATGCCTCAAATTATTTTGACCCTATATTTGATGAAAACACTTGCCCAAACGATGATATGTTTTTTGAATATTTACGTTCGGTAACATTTGCACATCCATTTGATACAAAATTCAGAAACAGACCGTTCTTAAAAAATGGTGAATCTCAATGTTCTCCTTGGGTTATAGTTAATTCTATGTTTTCAAATTTTGGGAAAGATGATGCTGTAGGAGTTCGTGTTTACTCCAATATTGAAGAAAGAGATATATATGATATACAAATATCTTTTACTGCAGTTAAGGAATATATTAAAGCTAGATATTTATGCCTTATTGAATTAATGGAATGGGCTAAAAGTGAAGTGATAGAACAAAATAATCAATGGAAAGAAACAAAAGTTTTTAGAAGTGAAAACCCTATTGAAACAGTAAAATCTATTAAGGAAATATTATGTTCAAGATTTGAAAATATATATTCAATAAGTGTTGTAGAAAAATATTTATTTTGTGAACTTACTTGTCAATCTAATTTAGAAAATGTTTCTGAGTATAGGAATGCTATAATCTCTACACTTTCACACGTATGTGATTGTGTTGATAATTTAGATTATGAATCTCTTGACAAAGAACTCTCTATATTATACGTTACTCCTAAAAAAATGCATCCACATGCATATTATCAACTTGAAAAAATTTTTTGTTATCTTATACAAAGAAGTGAAAATATTCAACCTGATTCTGATGAGGAATGGGGATTGATTCAAGCAAATGCTTTTTCTCAACATTTCGCAAAAAAGTGGGTTTATATTGATGTTAAAACAATGTCATATGATGAAATACATTTACTTATTTCTACAGCATGTTATCTAGAAGCACTAGAGCAATTAAAATAAATAGCGAATATTTGCTAACATTCCATTTCAATCTCCTTTACTTTTATTCCATGTTATGTTATACTTATTATATCAGAGAAGTAAATAAAAGTTAACAAACTAACAAACCAAGTGTCCAAAAATTCAAGGTGAATTGGACACTTTTTTCATATTAAGTTGACACTTGGGAAAGTAAAATTGGACACTTGGTCATAGTTGAATTGGACACTTGAACATTTAATGTTAAAGTAGTGTCAAAAAATATATATAAAGACCATATGTGCAAAACAGCTTATAAGTAACCTATTTCTGGTTGCCTATAAGCTGTTTTAGTACAAAAATCGCATAAAAATTGCTATAGAAGCATACAGGAATGATGGATCAGTAGCATAGGGGGTATCTAATATAAAAAAATGGATACGTAGCATCAGGATGCCAGTGCCACAATATTTTTTGGGATATCAAAAAAGGTAGGGGGAGGTCATAAATTTGGACATTTAGGCTAAAGAGCGGGGCACCAGTCTCGTTCGCATGATAATCAAAAATCTCCACACGGTTTTTTGTATTTGAAAAAAATCATTACTATTATTATAATAAAACGCTTGAAAAAAGTAATGACATTTGATATAATTATAATGCAATCATATTATGAGGAGGTGTAGCTCATTGTCAAAGAAACAAAATATCATACCTGACTATGTGTCGGTTACTCCCTTTTTAAAAGGCCAGGCTTCTAAAATTTTCAAAGAAGTTGCCGACAATGACAAGGTGCTAATAATTCAAAAGCAAAACAAACCACAAAACGTTGTGATTTCTTACGAACGATATTTGGAATTAAAGAAGAATGGAGCAGACATATGATGAACTTAAATACACTTTTTAAAAACAGCTCTTACGATACTACAATGTTTTCAGCAGATGTGATTTCTGCTATTGAATCTACTATATTTTTGAAGAATGTAAAAGGAACGGATATTCCTTATATAAAATGTCTTGTTAGAGAAACAGATATAAAGCTTACTCCGGAAGAAGCGGTACGTCAGCTTTATGTTTATACACTCATTCACAAATATAACTATCCTGTAAGTCGTATACAGATGGAAACGCCTATTCATTTTGGCCGTGAAGTAAAGAGGGCTGATATTACTATTATGGATAAGGATCGTCCCTTAGTACCATATATCATCGTTGAATTAAAAAAGCCAAAACTGACAGATGGTAAAGAACAACTGAAATCTTATTGTAATGCTACTGGTGCTCCTATCGGTGTTTGGACGAATGGCGAACAGATCTCTTGCTATAATCGTAAAGATCCCAACTTCTTCGAGGAAATCAGTGATATTCCAAAGGCCACACAGAAACTTTCTGATATCATTAATGAGCAGTTTACCTATGCAGATTTAAAACGTATTGACAAGATTAGCACACAGAAGCGCTCCTTGCGTGCTTTGATTAAAGAAATGGAAGATGAAGTTCTTGCCAGTGCAGGTGTCGATTCTTTTGAGGAAATTTTTAAATTAATTTTCGCCAAATTGTATGATGAATTAGTGTGTGAACGAGATTCAAGTGCGTTCTTACAGTTCCGTAATACTGGCGATACTGACTACGAACTTAAAGAGAAAATTCAAGGATTATTTGATGCCGCGAAAAAGAAGTGGGAGGGAATTTTTACTGATGAGAGCAAAATACAGCTTTCACCATCCCATCTTGCTGTTTGCGTTTCTTCTTTGCAGGACATCAAACTTTTTAATAATAATCTGGATGTCGTAGATGATGCGTTTGAATATTTAATGAGCAAGGCACAGAAGGGCGAAAAGGGACAGTATTTTACACCTCGCTATGTTATTGATATGTGCGTACGAATGATGAATCCTACAATCAAAGACACCATCATTGACACTGCGTGCGGTAGTTCTGGATTTACAGTGCACAGTATTTTTAAAGTTTGGAAGAAAATTCGTGCAGACAAAGGGCTGGAATCAGGCGAAGGATTTACTGCTGCGCAACGAATTCCAGAAGAAACCGACTTTGTGCGCGACCAAGTATTTGCCATTGACTTTGATGAAAAGACTGTAAGAGTTGCAAGGACATTAAATCTTATTGCTGGTGACGGTCAGACTAATGTTCTTCATTTGAATACATTGGATTATTCCCGTTGGAACGAAGTTACAAAGCAGGAAGATTGGAATGATACATATAATGAAGGATTCAAAAAACTCAAGAAAATGCAGTCTGCTGGTATTAAAGATTTTAGCCAGTTTCAGTTCTCCTTGGTCATGGCAAATCCTCCGTTTGCTGGTGATATTAAGGAAAATACGATCATTTCACGTTATGAGCTTGGAAAAAATTCCGCTGGCAAGTGGCAAAGCAAGGTTGGGCGAGATGTACTATTTATTGAACGTAATTTAAATTTCTTGATGCCTGGCGGTCGAATGGCAATTGTTTTGCCACAAGGAAGATTTAACAACTCAAGCGACAAATACATTCGAGAGTTTATCTCAAAACGTTGTCGTATTCTTGCAGTTGTGGGGTTGCACGGAAATGTATTCAAGCCCCATACAGGAACTAAAACTTCTGTTCTGTTTGTTCAGAAATGGGATGATATACTGTGTCCGAAAAAGGATGATTATCCTATTTTCTTTGCAACTATGCAAAAACCCAGTAAAGACAGTTCTGGCGATAAAATATATTTACTGGATCCTGACACTGGACTCCCCGCTTTGGATGAGCACAATCATTTGATTGTTGATCATGACCTATATCAGCTCTCTTACAAGAAGCAGGATGGAACTATTGTAAAGCTTGCACCTGGTATTGCGGAAGCTTTTGAAGAGTTTGCGAAGAAGGAAGGTTTAAGTTTTTTTCGATAAGCCCGTCTGTTGAACCTTTCAATGAAGCCAAATATATAGCTTTAATGGACGGGCTGGAATGTAGTGAAATTTTGTTGTCTCAACTTGGTGAAAATAGTCGAGTTGATGCGGAATATTACAAAAAGATTTTTTTGAAATCAAGTAACCTTTTAAATACGGAAAAGTCCATTGTGGAAATAGCAAATACAACGGAACTCCATACAAATGGAGCTTTTGCAAAGGTGTATAACATTCTTCACGATGGTGAAGAAGGCGAGATACCTTATATACGTTCAGAAAATGTAGGCAATTTCTTTATATCTGGACATTTAGAGAAAATTTCTCGTAAAGCACACGAACAACTTGTATATACACAAACTCAAAAAAACGATATATTGGTTGCGCGTACTGGAAAAATCGGTGGTGCATCCATTAT
>JBGVIL010000189.1:0-80912 GCA_045123185.1 Bacilli bacterium
TCATACCAATTGTTTTGTTGTTTATGGATAAAGACGCATTAAAACAAGTTGATTATCCATTACTTTTAACCTTTGTATTCTTCTTTATATTTTCTGGAAATATGTCTAGAATTGATGGAGTTAGAAATTTATTTAACAAACTTCTAGAAAAAAACACATTATTATTTAGTATTTTATCTTGTCAAGTCATTAGTAATGTTCCTTCTGCAATTCTACTTTCTCAATTTACTACGAATTATAAAGCTTTATTAATTGGTGTTAATATTGGTGGTGTTGGAACACTTATTTCTTCACTTGCAAGTCTTATTACTTTTAGAGAATATGTTCATCATTATCATCATAAAACAAAGTATTACATTGGAATGTTTTCTTTATTTAATTTTGCATTCTTAATTATTTTAACTTTGATTATGTTATTAGTTTTGTAAATGGTCATTTGCTTGGCCATTTTTTTTATCGTTACTTTAATTGACTATTACAAGATAAAATGGTAAAATATATACATGTTAGTAAAATTATTTAATAGGAGAACAATATGAGAATAGTCGTAATTGGTGATGGTAAAGTTGGAAATGCAATCATTCAACACGTTAGTCGTGAAGGACATCAAGTAGTAGTTGTAGATAAAAATCCTAATGTTGTCGAAGATATCGTTAATCGTTATGACGTTATGGGTATTTGTGGTAATGGAGCTAGTTATCAAATTCTTAAAGAAGCAGATGCTGGACGTGCTCATGTTGTAATTGCAGTTACTGCAAGTGATGAAACTAATATGTTAGCTTGTGTGCTTGCAAAAAAATTAGGAGCAAAGTCAACTATTGCTCGTGTTCGTAGTTATGAATATAATGATCAAGTTAATAACATTATTCGTGACTTAGAAATAAATATGATTATCAATCCAGAAAAAGAAACTGCCGATGATATTATTAAAGTAGTAAACTTCCCTGAAGCTTTAAGAGTTGATAATTTTGCTGATGGTAAAGTTGATTTAGTAGAATTCTATTTACAAGAAAATAGTCCACTAGTTGGAGAAACTTTAATCAGTATGCATCAAAAGTATCAAGTTAAAGTACTTGTGTGTGCTGTTCAACGCGGAGAAGAAGTGTATATTCCAAATGGTACTTTTGAGTTTAAAGCAAAAGACCGTATTCATGTAACAGCTCAAAGATCAAATATTAAACACTTCATTAATAAATTAGGATTGATGGAATCTAAGCTGAAGTCAATTTTAATTATTGGTGGTGGAAAAATCACTAGTTATTTAGGAAAAGAATTACTTAAAAACAAATACGAAGTTAAAATTATCGAAAAAGACTACAATCGTTGTGTAGAATTAAGTGAATTACTTCCAAATGCTACAATAATTCATGGAGATGGAACAAGCCATGAAGTATTAAGTGAAGAAGGTTTATCTGATAGTGATATCGTTATTTCATTAACTGGTGAGGATGAACAAAATATTATTATTTCAATGTATGCTTACAAACAAAATGTCAAAAAGATTGTTGCTAAAGTTAATAAAGAATCATTTGTTGGTTTAATGGAATCTATTGGTATGGCAACTATTGTATCACCTAAAAATATTATTGCTGATCGTATTGTAAGTTACATTCGTGCAAGAAATAATTCTCGTGGAAGTAATATTGTTACATTATATAAATTAGTTAATAATAAAGTTGAAGCTTTAGAGTTTGTTGCAAAACCTAAAAGTAAGATTTTAAATAAACAATTAAAAGATATTAAGCTTAAAGACAAAGTTTTAATCGCGGGTATCATTAGAAACGGTGAATCTATTATTCCTAATGGTTCAGATATGATTCAAGCCAATGATAATGTAATTGTTGTAACTAATGGTCAATATTTAGATGACCTTGATGATATTTTGGTGTAGCTTATGAATTATGCTATTATTCGAAATATTTTGGGTAAAATCATGACGCTTTTGGCGTTTTTGATGGTATTACCGCTTATTATATGTATTTGGAAAAATGAAGCGTTTATTAACTATTTAGCTTTCTTAATTCCAATGATATTGTTATTTGTAATCGGTCGATTATTATATATCAAGAAAGCAGAAAGTAACCGCATTCTTGCACGTGAAGGATTTGTTATTGTTGGTCTTTCTTGGATTATTATGACTTTATTTGGATGTTTGCCTTATTTAATTTCAGGTAACATGGATAATTTCTTTGATGCTTTTTTTGAAACTGCATCAGGATTTACAACAACTGGATCATCTGTTGTTACAGATTTTTCAACACTTGATCATAGTATTATGTTTTGGCGTAGCTTTGCTCACTGGATTGGTGGGATGGGTGTGCTTGTATTTATTTTAGCAATCATACCTGAATCAAAAGAAGGATCATCAATGCACATTTTAAGAGCTGAATCACCAGGTCCTCAAGTTGGTAAACTTGTTTCTAAAATGCGTGTCACATCAAGAATTTTATATTTAATCTATTTGACTATGACTATCATTTTAATTTTAATATTATGGTTGGGACCTGATAAAAAAATGGATTTATTCAATAGTATGGTTTATTCATTTGGTACAGCTGGAACTGGAGGATTTGGAATTGATAATGGTAGCTTAGAAACTTATGCTAAATCTACTCAATATATTATTGCAACATTCATGTTGATTTTTGCAATTAACTTCTCAATGTTTTACTTAATTTTAATCGGAAATTTAAAAGAAGTCTTTAGAAATGAAGAATTACGTTCATTCTTAATAATTGTTGCAGTGAGTGTTTTATTTATTACTTTTACGGTGTATTTTAAATTCAAAGATACTTTGCAAGCAATGACTCTTGAAGAATCGTTTAGACATTCTTACTTCCAAGTTGCATCGATTATATCCACTACTGGTTATTCATCGACAAATTTCTTAAAATGGCCTTCTGTTTGTATTATGATTTTAATATTCTTAACTTTTACTGGTGCCTGTGCAGGGTCAACAGCCGGAGGATTAAAAATTACTCGACTTAATATTTTAGCAAAATCCGTTGTTAAGAAAATTAAAAATATGATTAGTCCAAGAAAAGTTGAAGTTATTAAAATTGATGGAAAACCAATGTCTGATGAATCGGTAAATGCTATC
The DNA here is from genome assembly GCA_045123185.1 of Bacilli bacterium. Classification (GTDB taxonomy): domain Bacteria; phylum Bacillota_I; class Bacilli_A; order ML615J-28; family CAG-313; genus UBA1231. Next base: position 3,101 of record JBGVIL010000189.1, read on the forward strand.
GAAGGTTATTTGGTAGTTTATGTTACTGTTTTACTTGTTAGTGCATTTTTAGTTTCTTTTGATGGATTTGATTTTGCAACTAACTTTACTGCAGCACTAACATGTATTAGTAATGTAGGGCCTGGATTTACTGATTTGATTGGACCATATGGAACTTTTGATATTTTTTCAAATTTCTCTAAAATTGTTTTATCATTAACTATGATTATTGGCCGTTTAGAGTTTTTCCCAATATTAGTATTATTTAGCCCTAAAACGTGGAAAAAACGTATATAATTAAAAGGTGTGTAAATTCACACCTTTTTTATGTAGGTGATTAATTATTTTATTTAAAAAATGCAATTTTTTTGATTTTTATTGTATAGAGTGTTATAATATTTATATATAATATAATAAAAGGAAGGTTAATATTATGCCAAGATTTGTTCTTAATGAAACATCATACCATGGAAGTGGTGCTATTTTAAATATTGTTCCTGAGTTAAATGCTCGTGGATTTTCTAAAGCGTTAGTTGTTACTGACCCAGATTTAGTTAAATTTGGTGTTTGTGGTAAAGTTACATCTTTACTTGATGATGCTAAATTCCCATATGAAGTTTTTTCTAAAGTTCAAGCAAATCCAACAATTCAAAATGTATTAGATGGAGTAGAAGCTTTTAAAGCATCAGGTGCAGATTGTTTAATTGCTGTTGGTGGAGGATCTGCTATGGATACTGCTAAAGCAATTGGTATTATCAATACTAATCCTGAATTTGCAGATGTACGTTCTTTAGAAGGTGTTGCACCTACTAAAAATCCATGTACTCCAATTATTGCTGTTCCAACTACTGCTGGTACTGCTGCTGAAGTAACTATTAACTATGTTATTACTGATGTTGAAGCAAATCGTAAAATGGTTTGCGTTGACGTTCATGATATTCCAGTTGTTGCTGTTGTGGATCCTGATATGATGGCTTCAATGCCTAAAGGTTTAACAGCTGCTACAGGTATGGATGCGTTAACTCATGCTATTGAAGGCTATATTACAAAAGGTGCTTGGGCTCTTTCTGATATGTTCCATTTAGAAGCAATTAGATTAATTGCATCTTCATTAAGAGGCGCAGTTGAAAATACAGCTGAAGGTCGTGAAGGAATGGCTTTAGGTCAATATGTTGCAGGTATGGGATTCTCTAACGTCGGACTTGGTATTGTTCACTCAATGGCTCACCCTCTTGGTGCTTTATACGATACTCCACATGGTGTTGCAAATGCGATTATTTTACCAACAGTAATGGAATATAATGCTCCTGAAACTGGTGAAAAATATCGTGAAATTGCTCGTGCTATGGGTGTTAAAGGTGTTGATGAAATGTCACAAGAAGAATACAGAAAAGCAGCAATTGAAGCAGTTAAAAAATTATCTCAAGATGTTGGAATTCCAACTAGCTTAAAGGAAATTGTTAAGAAAGAAGATATTCCTTTCTTAGCTCAATCAGCAATGGATGATGCTTGTAGACCAGGTAGTCCAAATGACCCAACACTTGAGGATATTATTAAATTATACGAATCTTTAATGTAATAAAAAGAATTAAAGCAGCAATAAAAAAATGCTGCTTTTTATTTTGATATAATAAAAAATTATGTTATAATAAAATGAAATAGAATGAATGATATTATATTGATATAGGAAATATTTGTTTATCAAAATGTTTGATAGTAAGGAGTTAATATGTTTGCAAACATTGAAAATTTCAAAAAAGATTTAGCTGTTGTTAAACAAGCACAAAAGAAATATTCAACATATTCACAAGAAATGGTTGATAAGATTTTTAAAGCTGCGGCTATTGCTGCATGTAAAAATCGTATTTTACTTGCAAAACTTGCAGTTGAAGAAACTGGTATGGGTGTTGTAGAAGACAAGGTAATTAAAAACCATTATGCTTCGGAATTTATTTATAATAAGTATAAAGATACATTAACATGCGGTGTAATTGAAAAAGATGAAGCAGCTGGTATCACGAAAATTGCGGAACCAGTTGGGGTTATTGCTGCGGTTATTCCTACAACTAATCCAACATCTACAGCTATTTTTAAAACATTGCTTGCACTTAAAACAAGAAATGGTATTGTTATTAGTCCGCACCCAAGAGCCAAGTCTAGTACTATTAAAGCTGCGCAAATCATTTTAGATGCCGCAGTTGGAGCTGGTGCTCCTAAAAATATTATTAGTTGGATTGAAGCTCCAAGTTTAGCATTTACTAATACTTTAATGAAAGAAGCAGATTTAATTTTAGCAACAGGTGGCCCTGGTATGGTGCATGCCGCATATTCTAGTGGTACACCAGCTTTAGGTGTAGGAGCAGGTAATGTTCCTGCTGTTATTGATGAAACTGCAGATATTACTTTAGCGGTAAATTCTATCATTCATTCTAAAACTTTTGATAATGGTGTTATTTGTGCTTCTGAACAATCTGTAATTGTCTCAGATAAAGTTTATGAACAAGTTAAAAATGAATTTTCATATCGCGGTTGTTATTTCTTAAATGAAGAAGAAATGGACAAAGTACGTAAAACTATAATTATTAATGGATCTATTAACGCGAAAATCGTTGGTCAAAATGCCTATACAATTGCAAAATTATGTGGTGTAGACGTTGACCCAAGAACTAAAATTTTAATTGGTGAAGTTGAGAAATACGATATTAGTGAAGAATTTGCACATGAAAAACTATCACCAGTTTTAGCAATGTATAAATTTTCGAAAATTAAAGAAGCTTTTAAAATTGCTTCTAAACTTATTGAAGATGGTGGGTATGGTCATACTTCATCAATCTATATTGATACAATAAACGGTAAAGATAGATTAGAAGAGTATTCAAATAAAATGAAAACTTGCCGTGTTGTCGTAAATTCTCCATCTGCTCAAGGTGGAATTGGCGATATATATAACTTTGAACTTGCACCATCATTAACTCTAGGATGTGGTTCTTGGGGTGGAAATAGTGTATCTGAGAATGTTGGTGTTAAACATTTATTAAATATTAAAACTGTTGCCGAAAGGAGAGAAAATATGCTTTGGTTTAGAGCACCTGAAAAGATTTATATTAAAAAAGGTTGTTTGAATGTTGCATTAGATGAATTAAAGGCTGTTATGAATAAGAAAAAAGTATTCTTAGTAACAGACAATTTCTTATACAAAAATGGTTACACGAATGCGATAACAAATAAATTAGAAGAATTAGGCATTAGATACTCTGTCTTTTTTGATGTTGAACCTGATCCTACATTAAAATCAGCAAAACTTGGTGCTGAACAAATGCGTGCCTTTGAACCCGATACAATTATTGCATTTGGCGGCGGATCAGCAATGGATGCTGCAAAAATTATGTGGGTTTTATATGAACATCCAGAAGTTGATTTCATGGATATGGCCATGCGATTTATGGATATTCGTAAACGTATTTATCAATTTCCACAAATGGGTAAAAAAGCATACTTTATTGCAATTCCAACAAGTGCTGGAACTGGATCTGAAGTAACACCTTTTGCTGTTATAACTGATGATAAATCTGGACTTAAATATCCACTTGCTGATTATGAATTGTTACCTAATATGGCGATTGTTGATACTGATTTTCATATGAGTGCTCCAAAATCATTAACTGCAGCCTCAGGTATTGATGCTGTAACACATGCTTTAGAAGCATATGCATCAATTATGGCAACTGATTATACTGACGGACTTGCTTTACAATCTTTAAAAATTATTTTTGATTATTTACCTATTGCTTATAATGATGGTAGTAATGTAATTGCTCGTGAAAAGATGGCTAATGCAGCGACAATGGCGGGTATGGCTTTTGCGAATGCTTTCCTTGGAATTTGTCACTCAATGGCTCATAAACTTGGATCTTTCTGTCATTTACCGCATGGTGTAGCAAATGCTTTATTAATTTGTGAAGTTATGCGTTTTAATAAGAGTGAAGTTCCAACTAAGATGGGCACATTCTCTCAATATGCATATCCACAAGCTTTATCAAGATATGCTGAAGTTGCAAAATATTTAGGTGTAACAGGCAATGATGATTTAGAGTTATTTAATGGTTTAATTCTATTAATTGAAGAATTAAAAGAGAAAATTGGTATTAAAAAATCAATTAAAGAATATTTTGAAGACGAAGAAAAATTCTTAAGTCTATTAGATGAAATGACTGAACAAGCATTTGATGACCAATGTACAGGTGCAAACCCTAGATATCCATTAATGAAAGAAATTAAACAAATATATTTAAATGCTTATTATGGTGTAAAGGGGGAATATTAAAATGAAATTTAAAAATATTATTGCAGAACGAAAAAACAAAATAATTTATCGTGATGGTGAATATTGTGTTAAATTATTTAATTCTGATTTTTCTAAAATAGATGTTTTGAATGAAGCGTTAAATCAAGCAAGAATTGAAGAAACAGGTTTAAATATTCCAAAGATTAAAGAAGTTTCAATGATTGATGGTCAATGGGCAATCATTTATGAATATATTGAAGGTAAGACTTTAGCAGAATGTATGGAAGAAAATCCTGAAAAGTTAGATGAGTATTTAGAATTTTTCGTAGATTTACAACTTCAAGTTTTGAATTCTAGTTGTCCACTATTAAATAGATTAAAAGAAAAGATGCATCGCAAAATTGATCAAACAGAGTTATCATCATTTGTTAAATATGAACTTCATACAAGACTTGATGGTATGCCTAAAAAAGAAAAAGTATGTCATGGTGACTTTAACCCGACTAATATTATTCTTGGTAGTGATGGAAAAACATACATCATTGACTGGTCACATGTTACACAAGGTAATGCTTCTGCTGATGCAGCAAGAACATATTTATTATTTAAACTTGCTAAAAAAGATGATATTGCAGAAAAGTATTTAGATCTATTCTGTGAAAAAGGTAATATTATTAAACAATTAGTCCAAAAATGGATGCCCATTGTTGCAGCTTCTCAAAGTGTTAAAGGAAATGAAGACGAAAAACAAATATTATTATCTTGGGCAAATGTCGTTGACTTATAGAAATATATAAAACCACTTTTTAAAAAAGTGGTTTTATTTCATTTAAATGAGTATTTAATGGAAACGATTTCAAAAATAAAGTTAATAATGTTTGCAAAGAGTATCTAAAAATGGTATAATAAGTGTGTAAAATTTTATAAAAATGAAAGGTGTATATTTATGGCTTATATTAATTATCCTCGTGAATTATTAGACAAATTCTGTATGGAGGCTTTCCAAAAATTTGGATTCACAGAACAAGAAAGTAGAATTATTACTGACGTATTAATTATGTCAGACGACTTTGGTATCGAATCTCACGGTATGCAACGTTTAGTTCGTTATCATAAAGGTATCGAAAGTGGTTTAATTAAAATTGATGCAAAACCTGAAGTTGTTTTCGAAACTCCAATTAGTGCAGTTATCGATGGACATTCTGGAATGGGTCAATTAATTGGACACAAAGCTATGCAACTTGCTATTGAAAAAGCAAAACAATCTGGTGTTGGTATTGTTTCAGTAAGAAACTCTAACCACTATGGTATTGCTGGTTATTATGCAAGACTTGCAATGGATCAAGGATTAATCGGATTCTCATCAACAAACAGTGAAGCAATCATGGTTCCTACATTTGGTAAAAAAGCAATGTTAGGTTCAAACCCTATTGCTGTATCAGCTCCAGCTGATCCATATCCATTCTTCTTTGATGCATCTACAACTGTTGTAACTCGTGGTAAACTTGAAATGTATAACAAAATGAGCAAACCAATTCCAACTGGTTGGGCTGTTAACAAAGCTGGTGAATCAAGTAATAACGCAAACGAAGTACTTGGTAACATCAAAGCTCATGAAGGTGGAGGTATCGTTCCTCTTGGTGGTGACACTGAATTATTAGGAAGCCATAAAGGTTATGGATATGGTATGCTTTGTGAATTATTCTCTTCTATTCTTTCACAAGGTTATACATCTGCTCATACAATGCAAAATGGTTTCTCAGGTATTTGTCATGGATTTATGGCTATTAATCCTGCATACTTTGGCGATCCAGAAGCTATTAAAGCACACTTTAGTAAATATTTAACTGAACTTCGTGAAAGTCCAAAAGCTGATGGTGCTGAACGTATTTACACTCATGGCGAAAAAGAAATGGAAGCTATCGTTAAAGTTCAAAAAGAAGGTATTCCAGTAAATGAAAATACAGTTAAAGAAATGATCGACATGGCTGAATATTTAGGAATGGATGTTAAAGCTTATTTCGGTGATTTCAAAGCATCTGATGACAAATTCAAGAGTGCATACTAAAATTAAAGGAGAACAAAAAAATGGCTGAAAAAACAGTTTATGAAAAGAGTTTAGACTTACATGCAAAACATCATGGTAAAATTGGTGTTGTGTCAAAAGTAAGAGTTGAAAATCGTGATGACTTATCACAAGCATATTCACCTGGTGTTGCTGAACCATGTCGTCAAATTGCTGCTAACCCAAGTGAAGTTTATACTTATACTGCAAAAGGTAACTTAGTTGCTGTCGTATCTGATGGTACTGCAGTACTTGGTCTTGGTGATATTGGTCCACTTGCTGCTATGCCAGTTATGGAAGGAAAATCAATTTTATTCAAAGAATTTGCTGGTGTTGATGCTTTCCCAATTTGCTTAGATACTAAAGATACTGAAGAAATTATCGAAACTGTTAAACGTATTGCTCCATGCTTTGGCGGTATTAACTTAGAAGATATTTCTGCTCCACGTTGTTTCGAAATTGAAAGACGTTTAAAAGAAGAATTAGATATTCCTGTATTCCATGATGACCAACATGGTACAGCTATCGTTGTTTGTGCTGGTTTAATTAACGCATTAAAACTTGTTGGTAAAAAATGGGAAGATGCAAGAATCGTAATTAATGGTGCTGGTTCTGCTGGTATTTCTATTTGTAAATTAATCCTACAATTTGGTGCTGGTGATGTTGTTCTTGTTGATAGACAAGGTGCATTATGCCCAGGTGAAGAATGGATGAACCCTGCTCAAAAAGCTATGGCTGAAATTACAAATAAAAATAAACAAAGAGGACCTCTTGCTGAAATTATCAAAGATAAAGATATTTTCATCGGTGTATCTGCACCTAACTTAGTAACAGCTGAAATGGTTAGAACAATGGCTAAAGATGCTATCGTATTTGCTATGGCTAACCCAGTTCCAGAAGTTATGCCAGATGTTGCGAAAGCAGGTGGTGCTCGTGTTGTTGCAACTGGTCGTTCAGATTTCCCTAACCAAGTTAATAACGTATTAGTATTCCCTGGTATTTTCCGTGGTGCATTAGACGTTAAAGCTAGAGATATTACTGAAGAAATGAAACTTGCAGCAAGTAGAGCAATTGCTTCTTTAGTTACAGATGAAGAATTAAATGAAGAATACATTATTCCATCTCCATTCGATAAACGTGTTTGTGCAGTTGTTGCCAAAGAAGTTGGTCGTGTAGCAATTGAACAAGGTATTACTAAAGAATAATTAAATTAAAATGTGCAATAATTATTGCACATTTTATTCTAAAAAAGGAGTTAATAAAATGGCAAAATTTAAATTCCCATACTATAAATCTCACATTGAATATGAAATAAAAGATGAACTTGTTGCAGGCGTCTTAGTATCTCAAACTGAAGATTATGTTCCTGAGGCTGGTGAATCAGAACTTGTTAGACTTGCGTTAAATAATCCAATTGGAACTGAACCATTATCAAAACTTACAATTGGTAAAAAACATATTGTGATTATTTCAAGTGATCATACAAGACCTGTACCAAGTCATATTACAATGCCAATAATTTTAGAAGAAATTCGTAAAAATAATCCAGATGTTAAGATTACAATATTAATTGCAACTGGTATGCATAGACCTACAACTCATGAAGAGTTGGTTGCAAAATATGGTGAAAAAATTGTTAAAGAAGAACGAATTGTTGTTCATAGTGCGTACGAAGATAATGATATGACTTTTAAAGGAATCCTCCCATCAGGTGGTGTACTTTGGGTTAATAAACTAGTTGATGAATGTGATTTATTAATTAGTGAAGGCTTTATTGAACCGCATTTCTTTGCTGGTTTTTCTGGTGGTAGAAAATCAGTACTTCCAGGTATTGCTTCTAAAAAGACAGTTCTTTGGAACCATAATGCTAAGTTTATAGCTAGTGGTTTAGCAAAAGCAGGTAATTTAGAAACTAATCCAATTCATAAAGATATGTTATTTGCAGCAAAAGCAGTTGGTCTTGCATTTATTTTAAATGTTGTATTAAATGGTGAAAAGAAAGTAATTAAAGCATTTGCAGGTGATGTTGAACAAGCTCACGCTCATGGTTGTAAATTAGTAAAAGATATTGCTGAAGTAAAACCAATTTACTCCGATATTGTTATTACAACTAATGGTGGATATCCACTTGATCAAAACATTTATCAAACAGTAAAAGGTATGACTGCGGCTGAAGCAACTGTAAATGAAAATGGTGTTATTATTATTTGTTCATCATGTGCTGATGGTACTGGTGGAGAATTCTTCTATAAACTTTTAGCTGATAATGAATCGGCAAAAATCGCTTATCAAAAATTGAATGATGTAGAACCAAAAGATACTGAATTCGATCAATGGGAAGCACAAATTCTTGCAAGAATTCTAACTAAAGCTCATGTGATTATTGTTAGTAACCATTGTGATCCAGCAATTATTAAAGCAATGCATATTAAACATGCTTATAATTTAGATGAAGCTTTACAAATGGCAAGAGACATTGTTGGTGAAAATAAAAAGATTACAATTATTCCAGATGGTATTAGTGTAATCGTTAAAGAATAGTAAATATTAATGGTCTTGAATTTCAAGACCTTTTTTTTGTTTAAAAAATATTTTTTAATTTAATTGACAACAAAAGATAGTAAAGAGTATAATTTTGGCAAGGAGGATTAATACAATGAGTGTTAAACAAAAGAAAGTTTTTGGAATTGATGAACAATCAGCCAAAGAGATATTAGAAGTAGCATTATCAACAGGTGGTGATTTTGCTGAAGTTTATATGGAAGAAACTACAAATGAAACATTATCTTTAGTTTCAGGAAGATTAGAAAAAGCTGATGTATCTAAAGTGAAAGGTGCAGCAGTACGTATTATTAAAGGGACATTAGAAGTAAACTGCTCAACTACAATTTGTACAAAAGAAGCATTACTTGAAAAAGCTCGCGTTTTAGCTGGAAGTTTTAATGGTGAAAAATCTACTGATGTTAAAGAATTTAATGAAACAGAAGTAGAATTACATGTTAATCCAATTAAAATTAGAAATGAAAATAATGATTTTGAAGTATCATTATTACAAGAAGCAACTAAAGGTGCTAAAGAATATAGCGCTGAAATTGTTCAAGTATTAGCAAATTTAACTAAGAAAGATCAACAAATGTTTGTGTTTGCAAGTGATGGTACCTGGGCTACTGATCACAGATGTAATACAAGAATTGGTTTAAATGCTGTTGCAAGTGATGGCAAGAGTATGCAAGCTGTAAGCGACTCATTTGGACGTAACCAAGGATTAGAAATGTTTGAAGGATTTAATCCTTATGAATTTGGTAAAACTATTGCTGCAAACTCAGTTGAAATGTTACATGCTGATGAAATGACTGGTGGTGAAATGCCAGTTGTACTACACAATGGATTTGGCGGAGTCATTCTTCATGAAGCTTGTGTACATGGTTTAGAAGCAACTTCAGTTGCAAATGGTATGAGTGTATTCTGTTGTAAAGTTGGTCAAAAAATCGCTAGTGATATTGTTAATGCAGTTGATGAAGGCGTTAGTGATAATCTATGGGGTTCAATCAATGTTGATGATGAAGGTACACCATCACAAAGAAGATTATTGATTGAAAATGGTATTTTAAAAGGATACTTAGTTGATAAACGTAATTCACGTAAAATGGATCATCCAATTACTGGTTCTTCAAGACGTGAATCTTATAAATTCCAAACAACATCAAGAATGACTAATACTTATTTCTTACCAGGTACTTCAACATTTGAAGAAATTATTGCAAATACTGAAAAAGGGCTATTTGCTAAACAAATGGGTGGTGGATCTGTTAATCCAGCAACTGGTGAATTTAACTTTGCTGTAAATGTTGGTTATTTAATTGAAAATGGTAAAATCACAAAACCTGTTAAAGGAGCAACTTTAGTAGGATCAGGTAAAGACGTATTACAAAGAATTGATATGATTGCTGATAACTTATCGTTTGGTTATGGTATGTGTGGTTCAATGAGCGGTTCAGTTCCTACAATTGTTGGACAACCTACTATTCGCGTTTCTCATATGACAGTTGGTGGAAAAGGAGGTAACAAATAATGACTCTACAAGACATTATTAAAAATGGACTTCAATTAGGATTAGAAGAAGTTGAAGTATATGTTAGTACATCTGAAAGTAATTCATTAAAATTAAATGATGGTGAATTAGATGCATATAACATGAAAGAAATCTTCGGTGTTTCTATTCGTGGTTTAAAAGATGGAAAAATGGGCTATGTTTATACTGAAACATTAGAAGACGAAAGTGTTTTAAGTGTTTTAAAACAATTAGTTGAAAATGTTACTTCTTTAGAAACAAAAGAACAAGAATTTATGTTTGCTGGTGGAGCTACTTATCAAGAAGTTCCTGTAGTTAAATCAGATTATAAAGAACATTCAACACAAGAAAAAATTGATTTATTAAAAAGAATCAATAATGAATTATTAGCTAAAAGTGAAAAGATTGTTAAGGTTGGTTATTGTCAATATTCTGAATCATCACAAAAAATTCAAATTATGAATTCTAAAGGTTTAAATTTAGAAAAATCTTATTCATACATTTCTGCTTTTGGTGGTGCATTAGCTGCTGATAATGGTTCAACATTTATTGGTATTTCAGGTGATGTAAACACTAAATTTGCTGATTTAGAAGTAGAACGTATTATTGATGAAGCATCAAAATCAGCTTTAGATCAAATTGGTGCTGGCTTTGTAAAGTCTGGTCATTATCCTGTTGTATTACATCGTGATGTTGCAACTTCAATTTTACAAGCATTTACTCAAGTATTCCAAGCAGATGCAGCTTTAAAGAAATTAACTATCTTAACTGATAAAATTGGTACAAAAGTATTTGGTGAAAATATTACTATTGTTGATGATCCTTACTATAACGACGCATTAATTCAAACTCCATTTGATGATGAAGGTGTTCCTTGTAAAACAAAACTTGTTGTTGAAAATGGTGTATTTAATGGATTCTTACATAATTTAAAAACTGCTAATTTCTTTAAATGTGAACCAACTGGTAATGGATTTAAATTAGGTGTTGCGGGAGCCGTATCAACTCGACCAACTAATTTATTTATTAAAGAAGGAAATAAAACTAAAGATGAAATTATCGCAACTGTTGAAGATGGATTATATATTACAGATGTTCAAGGTTTACATGCTGGATTAAATCCAATTTCAGGTGATTTCAATGTCCAATCAAAAGGTTTCTTAATTAAAAATGGTAAATTAGATCAACCAGTAACATTATTTGTAACTTCAGGTAATTTCTATGAATTATTAAATAATGTTGAAGAAATTGGTAATGATATTGAAAAGCGTTTTAGCGGTGTTGCTGCTCCAACATTAAAAATTAAATCTTTAGCAATCTCTGGTAAATAATTAATAAAAGTTCCAAGAAATTGGAACTTTTATTTTTTAATTACTTTTCATAATAATCGAATAATGTTATAATTGGTCATATTTTATAATGGAGAATATCTTATGTTTACTTTAAATCATTTTATTTGGCTTGCAGTATGTTTGATTGTAATTACTATATCTGTTATCTTACTTAGAAAATATAAGCCAGGACTTAAGTGGGTACTTACAGTTGCGTGTATAGTATCAGTAGTATCTGAATTAGTTAAGACATTTAGTTTGATGAAATTAATACCTAGTGCTGATGGTACAATGTTTTATCCTTATATAGAATTAGAAAATGTGCCATTTCATTTATGTTCAATCCAAATAATACTAATATTTATGACTAGATTTATGAAAGAATCTAGTAAAAGAACCACAATTCTTGCTTTTATGTATCCAACAACTATTGTGGGAGCATTTGCTGCAATAATGATTCCAACAGTATTTACTAAGCATGTTCCAGTTGAAAATGCGTTCACTCATATTATGGCTTACCAATTCTTTTTATATCATGCTATGTTAATTATTCTTGGTATCTATATTGTAATGTCAAAAGAAGTTAAGATAGAAAAGAAACACTTTATTTCATCTTTCTTAATATTATTTGCATTATCATTCATTTCCTTATATGTAAATTCAATTTTTGCAAATGTTAGATATGTTAATGGTGAGGTTGTTAGTATTGATTATGTTGGTAATTTTTTCTTTACTTATGAAACACCAATCGGAATTCGTTTTACGAAGATTTGGCATTGGTATTTGTACTATAGTATCTTGTTTAGCATTGCACCTATGTTCTTATTTGTGTTTTTCTTACCTTTTTTTGGTACTAAAAAAAGTCAAAGAAATACAAATTAATAAGCCAAAAAGCACCTTATTGGTGCTTTTTTTATATTTTAGAGTTGTGAAAAAATCAACAAGTAAGCGTTTACATTGAAAATTTGAGAGAAATGTGTTGACATAGTTTTTTAATATATGGTATAATATTGTAAACATTTCAAAAATGTTTAATATTATAGGAGGAAAATTATGAAAAATTTATTAAAGAAATTTTCGTTTGCATTCTTAGTAGTTGCATTAGCATTTGCAGTTGTTGGATGCGGCGATAAGAAACACGAACACGAATATGGTGCTAATGATAAATGTTCTTGTGGTCAATTAAATCCTGCACACAAGCATGTTTATACTGATGGCAAATGTGTTTGTGGTGATATTGAAGAACACAAACATGAATATGTAAATGGTGCATGTTCTTGTGGTGAAGTTAATTATAACGATCCAAATATGTACTACCAAAGTGCACAAGCTGAAGACTTAGGTTCAGTTAACTATTGGGATTCTAAAGAATCAACAATTGGTACTTTAATTGGTTATGTTCATGAAGGTTTCTGGGGAACTAAAATGAACGATTATAAAGATGGTTATGAATGGTATAGCATTATTGCTAATGAAAAACCAAGATTATTAAATTCATTAGTTGATGGTGAAGGTAATCCTATCAACATTGGTACTTTATATGAATTTGAAGTTAAAGTTGGTGCTCAATTAAAATATAACACAATGTCAACTTTCCCTGAATTCGCTAAATTTAAAGGTCAAGAAGTTAAACCTGAAGATTATTTAACAGCTTGGAAACATATGTACAACCAAGCTAATGGTATTGAACGTGGTTCTGAAAACTTAGAAGGTGCTGGTTCAGTTAAAGGTATTGCTCAATACTACAACGCAACAGCTAACGAATTAAGCCAAGAACAATTAGATGCTTTATGGGCAAATGTTGGTTATAAAGTTATCGAAAGAGAAGGTAAATGCTACATTCAAGTAGAATTTAACGTTCCATGTAACCCATTCTTTGCTATGTATTACTTAGCATCTAGCTTATATACACCTCTTCCAGAAGAATTTATTCAACAAGTTGGTGGTTTTAAATTCTATGGTACATTTAGTGCTGATAATAAATATTCACCAGTTGATACAACTCTTTCTACTGGTTACTATGTAGCTAAAACTTGGGAATTAGGTAAAGAAATCGTATTTGTTAAAAATGAATATATGAATACTGAAGGAAGATATCTATTCCAAGGTGTTCATATCCAAACTCTTCCAGCTGCTTTAACAGACAGAGAAGCTGTATTTAGAGAATTCTTAGCTGGTCACTTAGACGGTGCTAGTATCCCTTCAACTAAACTTGAAGAATATCAAAACCATGAATTAGCAACTGTAGTTCCTGACAGTTCTACATTCAAATTAAATGTTAACTCATGTACTCAAGAAGAATGGGAAGCATTATTCGGTGAAAATGGTTCAGTTTCTCCAACTGCTAAAGAAAACTATTGGGTTTGTGAACCTTTAATGAGTAATGACAACTTCTTACGTGGTTTAAGTTATTCTATCAACAGAAAAGAATATGCTGAAACAATTGGTGCTACTCCAACAGCTAACTATTTTGGTTCTGACTATCTTTCTGACCCTGAAAATGGTGTAACTTACAACTCAACTGAAGCTCACAAAATTGCTACTGAAAATTCATTAGCTAACACTGATGGTTATGGTTATAACCTTGCATTAGCTCAAGAATACTTCAAAGCTGCTTGTGATGAATTAATCGCTGCTGGTACTTATGCTGCTGGTGACACTATCGAAATCGAAATCGCTTGGCAAAATCAAGCTCAAGCTGATGAAGAAGGTGTTATCTTAGCTAAATATATTGAAGATGCATTCAATAACTGTGGTGGTAACTTAACAGTTAAATGTGTTCACTGGGTTGCTACAACTTGGTCTGACGTTTACTACAAGAAGATGATGGTTGGTCAATTCGACCTTGGATTCGGTTCAGTATCTGGTAACCCATTAAATCCACTTAACTTCTTCGAAGTATTAAGATCTGACAACTCTTCAGGATTCACTCTAAACTGGGGTGTTGATACTGGTAAGAAATCAGAAGATATCTTCTATGATGGAAAATATTGGTCATTTGATGCATTATGGGAAGCTGCTGACAGAGGTGCTTATGTTATCGATGGTGAACTTGCTGGTTCATTAGTTGGCGCTGCATTAATTGCTCAAACAGTTAACGAAGACGGTTCTGTAGACGTTGAAGTTAAATGGGCTGGTATAAATGACTCTCAAGCTGAATTCGCTGTATCTGGAATCGCTGTATGTAACTATGAAGTTTACTACACAACTAGTGTTTACGATGAAACTTATGTTGAATTCACTGTTGAAGGTGATATCGTTAAATTCACTGTTCCTGCTGAATATAATGCTCAAGTAAATGGTTTCATTGGTTATGATATTTACTTCGATACTAAGGTTGGTGGTGTTCCTGGTTCTACATATGCATCATTATATGCATCAACTAACCCTGAATCTGTTTGCTCTCAATACTACATGGGTGTATGGGCTGAACCAAATCCAGAAGCTCTTCCAGTAGTTCCTGAAGGTGGAGAAGTATTTACATACGTTGCTTCTTCTTATGAAGAAAGAACAGAAATCATCGGTATCCTTGAAAAATATGCTGTTGAAAACTTCATTACTGGTTTAACATTATATGGTGATGGTGGTTATACAATGTATGCTGACCGTTTAATTCCTGGTTCAGGATCATGGGATAACTATATTCCAGGTTATGGATTCGGTGTATTCGGTGAAGGTGGAGCAGAAGGTTACTTAACTGCTATCGTTGCCGCTGAATAATTCCTTGTAAAAAAGAGATTATACAAGAATTAGCACCTCTTTTGGGGTGCTAATTTTATGTATAATACATCATTAAAAATATATAATGTTTGTTTGATTTTATAAAAAAACATTATATATCAACCAGTATATTATGATTTTTTATAAAATTAAATAAAAGAAGGAGAAAAAATAAAATGTGGAAATATGTATTAAAACGTATTGGTTTAGCACTAGTAACAGCTTTTATTATTTTATCTTTAACATTCATTTTAATGAAACTTGTTCCAATCGATAAACCTCCTGGAACAGATGATGCGCGTTTTTCTTATTGGCAAAGCTTAGTTTATGACGGATTTGTTGATAAAGAAGATCACGAAAGAATTGGAGAAACTCCACTTGATGTTGTTAATAGAGATACAGGAAAAGTTTATTACTATAAAGTTCCTGCTATGACTCAATATGTTCGTTGGATTAAAAATATTTTAACTAAATGGGAATGGGGTAGATCAACTGCCATCAAACCTAACGTTAACTCTATGAGTATTATTGGTGAACGTTTACCAAATACTATTAAATTAAATATTGTTTCAGTTATTTTCTCAGTACCAATTGGTATTGCTCTTGGTATTTGGGCTGCTTTAAAGAAAAACAAATTAACTGACCATATTATTTCAACTACTGTAATGATTTTTATATCAATTCCAGGGTTCGTATTAATAACATTCTTATTGTTATTATTATGTTATAACAATCAAATTTTACCATCACAATGGCCTGCTAAATCGGCTCCAACTAGTGAAAAGATAAAAGGTTATATCATTCCGGTATTCTGTTTATCATTTGGATCTATTTGTGGTTACTGTCGTTTTACAAGAGCAGAACTTTGTGAAGTTATGTCTAGTGAATATTTATTACTTGCTAGAACAAAAGGTTTAACTAAACGACAAGCTATTTTAAGACACGCTTTAAGAAATGCGATGGTTCCAATTGTACCTTCAATCTTAGCTGAAGTTATTGGTTTATTAGGTGGTTCAATGATTCTTGAAAGATTATATGGTATTTTAGGTATCGGGGAATTATTCATCTCTGCATTAAATAAGAAAGACTACAACGTTCTTATGGTAGACATGGCATTATTCACAACTATCTCATTACTTGCGGGTGTTGTACTAGATATCTCTTATGGATTTATCGATCCTAGAATCAGAATGGGGGCGAAGAAATAATGGATAACAAAAGATATGATGCTTATGGAAACGAATTTGAAATTTCTCAATCTGATTTTGAATTAACACAAGTTGATAAGAAGATTCATGATAAGAAATTTGAAACTAAAGCAACTACATTCGGAAAAGATGCATTAAAAAGATTCTGTAAAAATAAATCTTCTGTTGTTGCTGCTATTATCATTGGTTTATTAATGTTATTATCATTTATTCTTCCTGTTGTATCTCCATACAACATTGACCCATCTAATCCAAATATTAAGGAAACTAAAATGCTTCCAAAAATATTTGAATATAAACCAACTGGTGTATTAGATCATGATGTTGCTAACAATCCAAATGACTGGAAAGTTAAATGGAGAGGTGCAGAAATCATTACTGAAGTACGTTATGATCCAGATCTTAAATTACCATTTAATATGACAGCTACTGGAGAAAAGAATTACTATTCTAAATATGCTGTTAAAGATTTAGACTATTATGGATATTATACTAACTCTAGTGCAAAAGGTTCATATGGTGGTGTTTACATTTTAAAGAATACTAAAAAAGGAAATAATCAAAAGCTAAATCTAATTATTTATCAAGAATTAGATTATACTGATGATGAAAACTTTACACTTGAATTAAATTTTGCTGATGATGTATCACCTGAAAATGAAGACTTCAAAGAATTATACGCAACTATTCAAGGAGACTTCCGTGTTGTATTTAAATATCAAGACAATAATGGTAATGACAAACAACTTGAATTAAAACCTATGAATAATGATTACACTGACTTAAATATCAATATTTCAGAATTAATGGCTGAAAAGGGTATTAGTGTTGCTAAAAAAGGTCAAATCATAATTGAACTTAATAGTAGTAGTAAAGGTAATACTTATTTACCAATTGAATCATTATTCTTAACTTCTGATTCAGAAGAAATGGTTACTATTGACAAACATGGTACTTATTCAAAACAAGAAATTCTAAAAATGATGAGTATGACTAATGATGGTACTGATGTTCAATATGATGACGCTGCTCAAAAATTACGTTATGGTAAATTAGAAACAGGTGTATATCCAATTGCATATTGGCGTACAAATGCTGAAAAAGCTGTTTACCGTGCCTATATATATCTTTGTGATTTCGTATTAGATACTTATGAAAACACATATGGTATTAAAGAAACATTAGACATCACACTTGCTAAGATTACTGAATATGAAGCAAATGGTTGGTGTGATTATAATTATTATCAAGACGCTGAAGGAAATTGGCAATATGACTTTAAAGTTCTAGATGCTGAAAAATGTCCTGTTGAAAGCGTTAAGAAAGTTGACTTTGCGATAGTAGAAGTTACACGTGATGGTCAAATCGTTGAAGTATTATCACAACAATTAACTTGTGATGTTACAATGTATAAATACTTAGGTTATGAATCAATGCCTAAATATTTACTAGGAACAGATGATAGAGGATTTGATATTATCGTTTATTCATTTAACGGTTTAAAGAAATCTTTCTTAATTTCAATTATCGTTTCTGCTATCTGTTTATCATTTGGTCTTGTATGGGGATCAATTTCTGGTTACTTTGGTGGTAACGTTGACTTATTTATGGAACGTTTCTGTGAAATCTTAAGTGGTGTTCCATCAACAGTCGTAATTACTCTAGTAGTATTATTACTTGGTGATACAATTGTTACATTCGGTCTTGCATTATGTATGACAGGATGGCTTGGTATTGCCGGACGTACTAGAACTCAGTTCTATCGTTTCAAAGGACGTGAATACATCCTTGCAAGTAGAACATTAGGTTCTTCAGATATGAGATTAATCTTTAAACATATTTTACCTAACTCATTAGGTACAATTGTTACAAGTAGTGTCCTTTCTATTCCAAGTGTAATCTTTAGTGAAGCTTCTCTTTCATACCTTGGTATCTTAAAAGGATCTAACTCATTCGGTACTGTATTGTCACATAACCAACAATACATTTCAACTCGTCCAATGTTAATTGTGTTCCCAGCAATTATCATCTCATTAATTATGATTTCATTTAACTTATTTGGTAATGGTTTACGTGATGCATTAAATCCATCATTGAAAGGAAGTGAATAGTATGGCTTTTGAACAAGATAAAGTATTAGAAGTTAAAGACTTGAGAATTTCTTTCTACACTGATAATGGTATTCTTAAAGCGGTTCGAGGTGTATCATTCGATTTAAAACGTGGTGAAACATTATGTATCGTTGGTGAATCTGGTTCAGGTAAATCAGTAACAAGTAAAGCTATTATGGGTATTCTTGCGAATAACGCAATCATTGAAGGTGGAAGCATTTTATATGAAGGTGAAAACCTACTTGAAATTTCTGAAGAAGAATTCCACCGTATTCGTGGTAAGAAAATCGGTATGATTTTCCAAGATCCACTTTCAAGCTTAAACCCAATTGTAAGAATTGGTAAACAAATTACTGAAGCTACATTAATCAATGGTGATAAGCTTAAGAAAATGTATAATGAAATTATTACTCCTGAACTTGTTGCTTATAAAAATGCTCAAGCTCAAGGAAAAATTGCTATTAAAAAAGCAAAAGACACTTATTTATTAAAAACAAAAGAAGTAAGTGCTAAAGAAAATTATGATAAAGCTGAAATTAAAGAAATTATTTCAGAAGCAAAACTTCAATATAAAAACGAAGTTGCTGAAGTTAAAGCTCAATTAAAGGAACAATTACCTCCTTTAAAACAAGCATTAAAAGAAAAACAAGCTGTTGCGAAAGCTGAAGTTAAAGAATACAAAAATAAATTAGTAAGTGACCATAAAGCAAATATTGCTAATTTAAAAGCTCGACTTGCTGAAGCTGAAGATAAACAACCTATTTTAGACGCTATTAAAGCTGAAAATGAAGCTTTTGATAACTCTATGAAAATCACTAAGAAGGAAGCTAAACGTATCGCTCTTGAAATCATGCGTGAAGTTGGTATTCCTGAACCTGAAAGAAGATTTAAACAATATCCGTTTGAATTCTCAGGTGGTATGAGACAAAGAATTGTTATCGCTATTGCACTTATTGCTGCACCAGATGTATTAATCTGTGACGAACCAACAACTGCACTTGACGTTACAATTCAAGCTCAAATTCTTGAATTAATTAATCGTATTAAGAAAGAAAGAAATTTATCATGTATCTTTATTACACACGACCTTGGTGTTGTTGCTAACATGGCTGACAGAGTTGCAGTTATGTATGCTGGTAAGATCGTTGAACATGGTACTGCAGAAGATGTATTCTTTGATCCACGTCACCCATATACTTGGGCATTATTATCAAGTATTCCAGACGTTGATAGTAAAGAAAAACTTGATGCAATTCCTGGTACTCCACCAAACATGATTTACCCACCAAAAGGTGATGCATTCGCCCTTCGTAGTAAATATGCAATGGAAATTGACTTTAAATACGAACCTCCTTTCTTTAAAGTTAGTGATACTCACTATGCTGCAACTTGGCTTTTAGATCCTCGTGCTCCAAAAGTTGAAATGCCATCAATCGTTAAAGAAAGAATTAAAAATGCACTAAAGGAGGAAGATTAAGATGAATAGTAATCGTCGTGTTGAAGATGAATTAAAAGAAAATCTTCTAAATCAAGAATCTAATCGTGTGATTTCTGATGATCACGAAGATGATTACGGTTTAGAAATCGACTCAGTTAGTGAAACAGAAATTGATTTAAATGATCCTAAAAACATTAAAGAATTTAATAAAAAATATCGTTTAAATCCATCAGTAAAAAATAAACCAGAGTTAAGAGAAAAAAATATTTTACTTTCTGTAAGACATTTAAAACAATTTTTCTTCTTTGGAAAAGGTCCAAATCGTGCTAAATTAAAAGCTGTATCAAACATTTCTTTCGACTTATATGAAGGTGAATGTATTGGTATCGTTGGTGAATCTGGTTGTGGTAAAACAACAACTGGACGTTCAATCATTAAGTTATACGATATCACAAGCGGTTCTGTTTATTACCGTGGTGTTCGTATTTCTGCTGGTAGCCGTTGGAATAAAAAAGAAATTAAATGGACAAGAATTAAAGGTAAAAATTTAATTAAACAACTTAAAGATAATGCTAAAGCTGAAATTGAAGCATTAGATGTTGAAAGTGCTAATTATGAAGATAAAGTACAAAGCATTAAAGAAAACTTAAATGCAGAAGTTACTAAAATTCAAGACAATATTCATAGCGTTGTTGCAGAACAAAAAGCTAAAATTCGTCAAATTAAATTTGATAATAAGCACGTAAGTCGTAAGTTAGTTAATGAAATTCAAATGATCTTCCAAGATCCAGTTGATTCTCTAGATCCAAGAATGACAGTTGAAGATATTATTCAAGAAGGTTTACATATTCAAGGTTTCCATGACAAAGCTAAAAACCATCAAAAAGTTGTAGAAATGCTTGAAAAAGTTGGACTTGTTGAAGAACACTCAGCTCGTTATCCACATGAATTCTCAGGTGGTCAAAGACAAAGAATTGGTATCGCTCGAGCTCTTGTTATGAATCCAAAACTATTAATTTGTGACGAACCTATTAGTGCACTTGACGTATCTATTAGAGCCCAAATTATTAACCTTCTTAATGAACTTAAGAATGAACTTGGATTATCAATAATGTTTATCGCCCATGACTTATCAGTAGTTAAATACTTCTGTGATCGTATTATAGTTATGTATTTTGGTAAAATTGTTGAAACTGCAACTAGTGATGAATTGTTTAAAAATCCAATGCATCCATATACTCGTGCATTACTTTCTGCAATTCCTAAACCAAATCCAAAATCTGAAAAAACTCGTCAAAGAATTATGTATAATCCTATGATGCATGATTATAGTGTTGATAAACCTGAACTTCGTGAATTAAAACCAGGTCACTTAGTATATTGTAATGAAGCAGAACTTGCTGAATACAAATCTCAAATGAAGGAATAATCATGAAATTTTTGAAAAAAGTATTTTTTCATTCATTACATAAATACATTATTGCAACAATATTAGTACTTGTAATCTTTATTGTAAATTTATGTTTAAATAACTTTAAAGAATTAATTCATTATATTAATGGTGTACAAATTGGTGGTGCAGTAGTATTCTTAATCGGTGGTTTAAGTTTAGTATCTTATTTTGGAGCATTCGATACATTCGGATACGCGTTTTCCAAATTAAGAAGAAATCCTGAAAAAAATTATCGAGATATGTATGAATTCGTCTCAGTCAAAGAAGAAGAAAGAAAAGACCAAAAGTTTTCATTCATGCCTTACTTTGTTACTGGATTATTCTTTATTCTAATTGGAATGTTTTTAATGATCTTTCTATAATATTAAAGTCCCCAAAAGGGACTTTATTTTTTTATTAGTGTTCTTACTATTTGACATTATCTGACTTTTTTAGTATAATTTTTATGTTATGAGGTGGATTATGAAACCAATTGGATTAAATATAAAAAATAATGTTGGTTATTTAGGTAAACATAATTTATGTGATTTAGCTCTTAAATACCAAACACCATTATATATCATTGATAATCAACAATTATTAAAAAACATTAGTGACTATTTAACTTACTTTAAAAGTGATAAATTTGAAACTACAGTTGTTTATGCTTCTAAAGCATTTATTACTTACGAGTTTTGTAAGTATTTAAAAAACTTTAATATCTCAATGGACGCAGTTAGTTTAGGTGATATGTTTATTTCATCTAATGCTGGTTTTGATCTTGGTAGATTAGTTCTTCATGGAAATAATAAATCACTAGAAGAACTAGAATATGCACTTAAGAATCATGTTGGATTAATTGTTGTTGATAATTATTATGAATTAACTCAACTTAATAATTTAACTAAGGATTTAAATAAAGAAGTAAACATCTTGATTAGGATCAATCCAAATATTGATGCACATACTCATAAATATATTCAAACATCAAATATGGAATCTAAATTTGGCGTTAACATTTGTGATAGTAAAGAAATTAATAAAATGATTACTTTAATTAAAACTAATTCATTGATTAAGTTTAAAGGTATTCATGCTCATATTGGTTCACAAATATTTGAAAAAGAAGCATTCATTTTAGAATCAAGAAAATTGATTGAATTTGTAAATGAATTAAATAATACTTACGATTTAACTTTAACTACGTTAAATTTAGGTGGTGGCTTCGGCATTAAGTATTTAGAAAGTGATCAAGGTATGTCTATTCCTGATATGATGAAAGAACTTGTTTCATTTGTTGAAAAAGAACTTGATAAGACTAGTTCACTTGTTAATCATTTAATGATTGAACCTGGTCGTTCTATTGTTGGTAATGCTGGTATTACTTTATACAAATGTAGTCAAATTAAGAAAACATATGGTAAAAAACAATACTTGTTTATTGATGGTGGTATGGCCGATAATATTCGTCCTGCATTATATGATGCAGTATATTCGGTTGATGTTGTTAATAAAATGAATAGTGAAAAAGAAGTATTAGTTGATGTGGTTGGTAAATGTTGTGAATCGGGTGATATTATTCGTCGTGATGTATTAGTGCCAAATATTAGTGATCAAGATATTTTAATGGTTTATTCAACAGGTGCATATAATTATACAATGTCATCGAACTATAATAGTTTATTAAGACCAGCTGTTTTATTAGTTGGTGAAGAAGTTAAAGTATTAAAAGAAAGACAAAAGTTAGAAGATTTAATATAAAAAAATGAGCTCATTTGTATGAGCTCATTTTTTTATTCAATGTTAGTTAATGTAAAACCTAAATCCTCAATAATTTGATTAATTTCATCCTTTGACATATCTTTTTTAAGCGTTAAAACTGCTTTACCTTCTTCAAAAGATACTTTAATTTCTTTAACTGCTTTATGTTTTAAGAATGCACCTTCAACACGCTTTGCACAGCCATTACAGTGAAGGCCTTCAATTGTTAGTGTTTTAGTAATAGTTTCACGATTTAATTTAAACATTATATTTTCTCCTTTTTAATTCTTTTTAATCTTAATGCGTTAAAGACAACAAATAAACTACTTAGAGTCATTCCAAGACCGGCAATCATTGGTGACATTGATATACCAAATGACTTAAAGAAACCAATTGCAATTGGAATCATTAAGACATTGTAGAAAAATGCCCAGAATAAATTCTCTTTAATATTTGTTATTGTCTTTTTGCTTATGGAAATTAAATCAATAATTTTACTTAAATCATCATTCATTAAAATGACATCAGATGCATTACCAGCAATGTCTGTTCCACTGTTAATACTAACACCGATTGTTGCAGTTGCTAGTGCAGGAGAATCATTAATTCCATCACCAACCATCATAACTGATTTGTTTTTTGATATTAGTTCAGTTATGACATTAACTTTTTCTTTTGGTAAAACATCACTTATGACATGATTAATACCAATTGAGTTGGCGATGTTTGTTGCAACTTCATGGTTGTCTCCAGTTAACATGATGACGTCAATTTGTTTATCAGATAGATGTTTGATAACATTTTGAATATTATCACGTACAATATCGCTAACACCAATTAAGCCAATTACTTGACTATTTTCGATAACATAAATAATTGAATTGTTGTTAGATTTTAGTATTTGTTCATCATTATTATGATGATTTTGAATATTTAATAAATTAAATAATTTATTGTTTCCTAAATAATATGTTGAATCATTAATTGTTGCAGTTAAACCAATACCAGCAATTTCTTGAAAATTAGATACTTCATAATTTGTTGTTTGGTTTTTCTTTGCGTATTCGATAAATGCTTTAGCAATTGGATGACTTGAATAGTTTTCAATACTACATACGATTGACATTAAAGATTCATCTTTGTAGTTAAATATTTTGGATACTTGTAGTTTTCCATAAGTTAATGTTCCAGTTTTATCAAATACTACAGTATCAATTTTATGGGCTTTTTCTAAAATTTCACTTTTCTTTACTAAGATTCCAAATTTTGCAAGTTTACCTTCACTAATTACAATTGCAAGTGGAGTAGCTAGTCCTAATGCACAAGGGCAGGCAACAACTAAAATACTAACAAAAGTATTCATGGCTGTATTAAAGGGACTTTGGAATATTAAGTGACCAATAAATGAAAGAATTGCAATTAGGATAATTGATGGTACAAAATATTGACATATTATATCAGCAATTCTTGCAATTTTAGCTTTAGAAGAAGTTGCAGAAACAACTAGTCTAACTACTTCAGATATTGTTGAATCTTTACCGATTTTTTCTGCAATATATTCAATATATCCGTTTGTAACAATGCTTCCAGCCATTACAAAACTATTAATTTCTTTTTTAACTGGTTTACTTTCACCGGTTATGAATGCTTGATCAATGTGACAACTTCCTTTAGTGATAACGCCATCTACACCAATTTTCATTCCGGTTTTACAAATTAAGATATCACCTTGTTTTACTTCATCAATTGTTTTAGTAACTTCTTGATTATTTTCTTTAACGATTACATCACTTGGGGTGATTTGGACTAAGTCTTGGATTGCTTCCATCGTTTTAGCTTTCGCATTACTATCAATGTAGCGACCTAAAGTTACAAAGTAAATAACGATTGCTGATGATTCAAAATATAGATTATGAGCAGTATTATATTTATTAATTAGTAAAAGAATTAGATTTACTAAACTATAAATAAAACTAGTAATAACCCCAATTGTTACTAAACTATCCATATTTGGATGTAAATAAATAATGTTTTTAATTCCCTTAATAAATATTTTAATACCTAATATTAAATATGGTATGGTTAAAATTAGTAAAGTAATACCATATCCTTTAGGGTTTAAGCTCATATTTATTAAGAATGGCACTGGTAAATTAATCATATGACCCATTGAAATATAAAGGTATATGATTGATAAAACACCATAAGCAATTAATATTGCTTTTTTATGATTGTTTTCTTTACTTGTTTTTAACTTATAAATACCTTGATTTTCGAATCCGCATCGACTAATATAATTGGATAAGTCATTCATCGAAAGATGATCTTCATATTCGATGGTGGCATTTTGCATGACTAAGTTAACACTTGCTGATATAATACCGGGCTGTTTGTTTAAGTGTTTTTCTAAACTATTAGAACAAGCACTACAACTCATTCCACCAATTTTTAATGTGACACTTTTCATTTCATCACCTCTTAATTATTATACAATAATTTAGAGAAAATGTCATTAATCTTGCATTTTTTAATCGAATATGTTATACTATATAATATAGAAAAAATAAGAAAATATTAACAAGAAAGGGTCAAATTTAATAGTTGAAAATTTCCTATTATCCAATAAATAATACTAAATTTACAATAGATTGGTTTTCACATGAATAAACAACAGATTATTAAAATTATTGATGTTATGTTTGTCGCTGTTCTATTTATGACAGCATTTGAAGTTTTGTTTGCTTTTCCTCAAGTAAGTAATTCCATTCAATCATGGATTGAAGGAATGGAAAATAAAACAATGATTTGGATTGCATTTTGGCTAGTTATGTTTATCCAAGTTTGTATCATTCCAATTCCAGCATATATTGTTTTAAATGCTGCTGTCAATATTCATATTATTGATTCAACATTAGGACTTAAAGTTTTTGCAACGCAAGACTTATGGATTTTAATATTAGTAATTATTAGTGCATATATGGCTGGTGCAAGTGTTGCATATCTTGCTGGAGCAAAACTTGGTAAGAAAGCTGTACTTTGGTGTGCAGGTACTGAAGAAGAATATGATAAATGGAGTGACGTATTTAATCGTGGTGGTAAATGGGCATATGCTGCAACTGTTTTGTTCCCATTATTTCCAGATGATTTATTATGTTTAGTAGCAGGTTCTGTTCGTATTCATTTTGGCTTTTTCTTTGTAAGTAATTTAATATGTCGTTCAATTGGAACAATAACTATGATCGGAACTTTAGTTGTTTTTAATAACTTTAATAAAGGTGGTATACCTTGGACTTTAATTTTCTGGGTTACTGTTTTAATTGGTTTAATAGTTGCGTATCATGTTCTTAAGCACTTAATTAAGAAAGAAAATGATTTAAAAGGATCAGAGTAATTTAAAAGGCATTTAGTTTTCTAAATGCCTTTTGTTTTGTTAAATTTAGTTATTTTTTTAGCGTATTTCGCATTTTTAATGCTTTATCTGGATAATTAGTCACAATTGAATCAACGTGTTTTTTAAGTAGTTTTTTCATTAATTCTTCATCGTTAACAGTCCATACAGATACTTTAACATTTCTTAGATGCATACGTTTTATAAAACCTAAAATCATAATTTTATGAAGTGGTGATATTCCATCTGCTTTACATTTTTTCATTCTGCGATGTGGGAATATTTCTGTTAAACGTTCTCTAAATTTAATATTACCACGACCGACTAATAAATAACAATAAATATTTGGATTAATATTTTTAACATTTAAGATTGCTTGATCATGAAAACTTCTTAAAAAGAATTCATCAACCTTTAAATGTTTTAAAATAATATCTAAGATTTCTTGTTCATAACCAACTTCTTTAAGTTCAATGTCAAAAGTAATTTTACCTTTATACATTGATAAAGCTTCATCTAAAGTTAATAAATGAAAACCAACTGATTCTGATGCTTGGTTCATTTCTTCATATGTATGATCTTTAATAACTAACCCGTTAATAGTTGGATCATGATTGATAATAATAACATTGTCTAGGGTTTTACGAATATCAGTTTCAATAATGTCACTGCCAACTTCAATTGCTTTATCAAAAGCTTCAATGGAGTTTTCGTGTTTAACTAGACCTTTCGCGCCACGGTGGGCAACAATTAAAGTTTCTCTTTTTTTCATATAATTCTCCCATAAAATTCAGATAAATATATTATAATAAATTTAGTAAATTAACGCAATTAATTTAACCTTCGAATTATACATTTTTTAATTGCATAAAAACATAAAATGATGTATAATAATCAATAGGGTGAAATTTATGGAAAAACCAGAACTATTAAATATATCACAAGAAAATCTACCAAAACACATTGCGTTTATTTTAGATGGTAATGGTAGATGGGCTATTAAACATGGTTTTATTAGAACTATTGGACATGAAAAAGGTGTTAAAACATTAAAAAATATTACTAAACTTGTTAAAGAACAAGGTATTCCTTTTATGAGTGTTTATGCGTTTAGCGTGGAAAATTGGTCTAGACCAAAAGATGAAGTCGAATATTTAATTGATAAAGCTTATAATGAATTTAAACATTATGAAACAAATTTATCCAAATTAGATTTTAATATTCGAATTGTTGGTGAGACTACTAACTTACCAACAAAAGTATTAGAAGTAATTACGAAAATTAATAATAATATTTTTATTCAAGATCGATTTACTTTAATGATTGCTTTTAATTATAGTAGTCAATTAGAATTAATTCATGCGGCTAAAGAAATGAAAAGAAGAAAACTGGCATTTACTAAAGAGAATTTAGAAAAATGTTTATATACTTATCCAGCTCCACCAATTGACTTATTAATTAGAACTAGTGGTGAACAAAGATTAAGTAATTATATGCTTTATCAAGCATCTTATGCTGAGCTTTATTTTCCAAAAACTTTCTGGCCCGCTTTTAATAAAAAAGAGCTTTATAAAGCATTAGAAGAATATTCTAAACGTCAAAGACGTTTTGGAAAAGTATAGGTGATAAAATGGTAAAAAGAATTTTAACTGCACTAGTTATGATAGTTGTATTAGTACCACTTGTAGTTTTAGGTGGTTGGTATTTTACTGCACTAGGTATGATTCTTAGTTTTGTTGCAGGATATGAACTACTTAATATGATGGAAAAAGAAGAACCAGTATTTAAGAAATTAAAATATGTAGTACCACTTTATAATGTATTATTGGTATTAAGTTTTAAATTAATGCCAGAAATGATTATGCCACTTGTAATCTTGACAATTTTATCATTCCTTGCACTTGGTGTATTTAGACCTAAGTTTAGTGTAAAGAGTGTTATGAGTTTAATCTTAGTTTATGTTTATAGTGGTTTATTACTAGGTATTACTTTATTTATTCGCTTACTTGTTGATGGTGAGGGAATAGGTAATGGTTTCTATTTATTTGGTTATTTATTATTAACTGTAATTTTTACAGATATTGGTGCATACGCGATTGGTTGTTCAATTGGTAAACATAAATTATGTCCAACTCTTTCACCAAAGAAATCAGTTGAAGGTGCAATTGGTGGAATAATTATTGGAACAATTGTTGGTATGACTTATTATTTACTAATTAGTAAATATTGTATTAATTATTCATTATTTGGATTTACTTATAAATTTGAATGGATTATTGTTTTGTTCATGACAATTATTTTAACTCTATCAACTGAAATTGGTGATTTAGTTGCATCTAAACTAAAAAGACATTATGGCATTAAAGACTATGGTAATTTATTCCCAGGTCATGGTGGGGTAATGGATCGCTTTGATAGTTTAATATTTTCCGGTGCATTACTATATGCATTAATTATAACACTGGTGTAAAATGAAGAGTGTTTGTTTATTAGGCGCAACAGGCTCAATAGGTACCCAAGTTTTAGATATTATTTTCGAAAATCCAAATAATTATCAATTAAGTTCATTTAGTTTTGGACATAATACTACTAAAGCAATCGAAATAATTGAAAAGTTTAATCCAAAATTAGTTTGTACACCATTTATTAAAGAATACTTAATCATTAAAAAATATCTTAAAGAAAATAAACTACCAATTAAATTATCAAGAAATTTACTTGATGTAGTGAATTATCAATGTAGTAATCAAATAGTAATAAATGCGTTAGTTGGATCAAGTGGTTTAAAACCAACCATTGAAGCCATTAAAAAAGATAAAATATTATTACTTGCAAATAAAGAAAGCTTAGTAATGGCCGGTGATTTAGTTAAAGAACTTTTAAGTAAATCACAAAGTGTTTTAATTCCAATTGATAGTGAACATTCAGCACTTTATCAACTTATGAATAAAGTCAACTATCATGATGTTGAAAAGCTATTTATCACTGCTAGTGGTGGAGCATTAAGAGATTACCCAGTTGAAAGTTTAAATCAAGTAACACCAAGTGATGCTTTAAAACATCCTAACTGGCAAATGGGTAGTAAAATAACAATTGATAGTGCAACTATGATGAATAAAGTATTTGAACTAATTGAAGCAAAATACTTATTTAATACATCAAATGTTGAAGCTTTAATTGACAGAACTAGTAAAGTTCATGCAGCAGTATTATTAAAAAATGGTCAAGTGCTTTATCATACATCTGATAATGATATGCATCTACCAATTAAATACGCAATGGAATTTCCTAATTTAGTTGATTATAATGAATCTAATAAAGCTGTTGAATCATTAGATTTATTTATTCAAGCATTTAATTTACAACCAATTGATGAATTTAGATATCCAGTAATGAAATTTACTAAGATGTCTAATGAATCACTTAAGTTTTTAGGTACTATTATTACTACATGTAATGATTATTTAGTTGAATTATTTTTAAACAATCAAATATTATATACTGATATTTATAGAATAACCGAAAAAGTTGTTGAAAAATATTTATATCAATTTGAACATTTAAAGTTTACTTTAAAAAATATTGAACATGTCAATAAAATTATACTGAAGGAGGTTAAGAAATGTTCTGGCAAGTAGTCTTAGGTATTATTGTATTTATTTTAATCCTTGGGGTTATTGTATTAGTTCATGAAGGTGGTCATTTCTTTTTTGCAAAAAAAGCAGGAATCTTATGTTATGAATTCTCAATCGGAATGGGACCACTATTATGGCAAAAGAAAATCGGTGAAACTTGTTATTCAATTCGTTTAATTCCAATTGGCGGTTACGTATCAATGGCAGGTGAAGAAGTTGAATTGAATCCGTTAACAGGTTACAATTATTGTAAATTAACTGTAACTGATGGTTTAGTTACAGAAATTGAAGCTTTCAAAGAAGAAACTGAAGGAGCTTTTGAAATTGTAAATTATGATTTAGTAGGAACAAAAGAAGCGTTACCTGGTGAATTATATATTGTTCTAAAAGAAGATGAAAATGAAGTACGTTATGAGATTAAACGTGATTGTAATGTACGTTATACAAAAAAACAAGTAGTTCAAATTGCGCCATACGACAGATTATTTGTAAATAAGAAATTATTACAAAGATTCTTAACAGTATTCGCAGGACCATTTATGAACTTTGTTTTAGCATTTGTTTTATTCTTCTTTATGGGACTTGTTACTGGTTATGCTGATTACAATTCAACAGAAGTATCAGGAATGGTTGAAAATACACCATCATATAATGCTGGTATTCGTGATGGATTTGAAATTGTTTATATTGGTGATGTTGATAACTATACAGTTGATATGAATTATACTAAATGGAATCAAATATCTGAAGCTTTAGATAAATTAGCGAATGGTGAAGATTTCAATGGTTATGTTAATGTAATCTATAAAGATAATAATGGTGAATACAAATCAACACTAGTAAATCCATATGTATTTGTTCAATCTGTTCAAGTTAATTTTGTCCAAGATGGATCTAATTCACTTGTAGTTTCAGAATACTTATCTAAAAACGAAGACACAATGTCTTATCAAGCAGGACTTAGACCTGGTGATGAAATTATTTCATGTAATGGTTATGAATTCTTAAATCGTGCTGATTTCTTAAGATACTTTAATACTGGAGAAGGTTCTTTAAATAATGAATT
This sequence comes from Bacilli bacterium, assembly GCA_045123185.1. Taxonomy (GTDB): domain Bacteria; phylum Bacillota_I; class Bacilli_A; order ML615J-28; family CAG-313; genus UBA1231. Next base: position 34,592 of record JBGVIL010000189.1, read on the forward strand.
TGTATTTGTTGTTAAACGTGCAAATGAAACAATTACATTAGATAAGATTAAAACTTACACTAAACAAATCTTTGATGATAACAATGTTGATGTATGTAAAGTTCAATTATATATTTCACCAAATGTGACTAGAAATGTTGGTCGTTTAATTATTGAACCATTCAAAGAAATTGGAACAAGCTGTACAGTAATCTTTAAGACTTTAGGTGCATTATTTAAGAAAAATAGTGGTCTTGGTATTAGTGATTTAAGTGGACCTGTTGGTATCGCATCTGCAACTGTAACTATTGTTTCTCAAGGCGCATTAAGTGTTTTCAACTGGATGGCAATTTTAAGTGTAAATATTGGTTTAATGAATATTATTCCACTTCCTGCTTTAGATGGTGGTAGACTTGCTTTCTTAGGTTATGAAGCAATCACTAGAAAGAAAACAAATCCGAAGATTGAAAATATTATTCATTCAATTGGCTTCATTCTTTTAATGGCATTATTCGTGTTTGTTGCGTTTAATGACGTTTTAAAGATATTCAAGTAGGTTTTTATGGAAACTGTTATTCATTTAATATTATTCTTAGTTAGTTTTCTTTTAACATTCAAGTTTATTAAAGATAGTAATTTTGAAAAGTTATTCAAACAAGGTAAAACTGAAACAATTTTAGTTGCGTCAATTGTTGTATCAATAATTTGTGGATTCTTATTATCAGAATCACTGATGAAATTTTATCAATTAATTATTACAATTATTAAATAAATTGTATAATCTAGAAAAATCATCTCATAATAAACATGAGGTGATGAAATGAAAAAGCTAGTTAAGAAAATTGGAAAAAATAAATTTCAGTTTATCTTTTTTGTTGGCATTTTAGCATTTGTCTTAGTTGCGTTAATTATCGCATCAAGTACGGGAAAACCAGACAATGAAACACCAGTAGTTGATGATTTACCAACTGAAGAACCGGATAATACGGTTAGTACAGATGTTGAAGAAGTGATTACATTACCATTTTCTCAAGATTTAGATTATACAGTAACAAGATTATTTTATGACAAAACAAGTTCTAGTAGTGATCAAGAAAAGGCTTTAATTAAGTATGGCACAACTTATCGTACTAGTGATGGTGTTGCCTACGCAAGAAAAGATAACGAGTCTTTTGATGTCTTGGCGGTTTTAAGTGGAAAAGTTGTTGAAGTTAAAAATAATCCGTTATATGGCTCATATGTTGTGATTGAACATGATAATGATTTAAAGACTTATTATTATGGTTTACAAAATGTTGAAGTAACAGAAGGCATTGAAGTTCAACAAGGTACTAAACTTGGAGTAAGTGGAACAACAGAAATTGATAAAGAAGCTGGTAATCATGTTTTTCTTAAAATTGAAAAAAACAACAAGAAATTAAATCCTGAATCATTAATTGGAAAGAAAATTAGTGAAATAAAATAGATACTTAGGTAACTAAGTATCTTTTTTTGACTTTTAAAATATTAAATGTTATAATAAATAAAAATTTAACTAGGAGGTTAAAATGAAAAAGTATTATTTAATAATTTGTCTTTTATTAACATGCTTTCTTACATCATGTAGTGTAAAAAATGAAATAGAAGAAATAAATATTGAAGGAAATAAAATCCCTCCGGTTGAAGCATATATGCTGAAAAATGATTGGTATGACTATATTAGAAATTACGATCCAGAAGATGATCTATTTCTAAATTGGTATGATATTGAAATGAAAAAAAGTGTCAAGACTATCTCAAATGAAGGTAATTCGGACTTTTACGTTAATTTAACTGGTAAAATATGTGAATCTTATTATTCATTAGAGACTAAAATGAAACTAAACTTACAAATGGAACGTATTAATTATGATGATGAAAATAACATTAAAGAAAAAATTAGTACAACAGTCCAAATTATTCATTTTGCCGGTAAAACTTATTATGGAATAAAAATGAAAGAAAAATTATATTTTGAAAATGGTTATTCTCATACTAAAAAAACTAAAAAATTAATTGTTGGTGTTTTGGATAAACTTAGTAGTGTAGTAAATATTCGTGATGATGTTTCGATTGAATATCAGGCTGTATATGAATTTAACCAACTATTGAATTATATTGTAGATAATGATGAAGAGTCTAAAGGATATCAAAAAGATGATACCTATTTCTATGAAAAAGAATCTGAATATAATTTAAAACAATACAAAATGTCAGAGAAAACTAAAGAACAAGTTAAGATTCAAATGGGTAAACATTTTAATGTTGAACAATATGAAACTTACAAATTTGTTTCATTAACAAATAAAAATTATTTTAGTGAAAAAAAATATTCTTTAAAATTAAAAAAATCACAACCTGGAATAATTATGATTCCAATTAATTATATGTATTATACTCAAGATGAATATGAAAAAATTATTATATCTTGTATAGAAGGATTCTAATCATAAATTGTAATTTAATTAATACTAGATAATTTTAGTTTGATTTATTTTATGTGCATAACAGTTGCTAGAAACGATATAATTTAGTATAATATACGAGTAAAAAAAGTTAAATTAGATAGAGGTTGCGATACAAATGAGTAATTATACTAAGTAGGCATACGTTTGAAGTATAATGAAAGGTAACTATCGCCGAATATAATATTTAGGCATAAATATTATATGGGGTTATTGGAAATACCAATAACACTCCTACTATTATTAATAGTAGAGGCGCTAGACATTTAGTATTAAGAGTGTAAAGCGTCTAATGACGCTTTTTTTAATTATCAGGAGGCATTATGAAAAAAATATTAAGTTTATTATTTATTGTATTAAGTTTTTCAACAATTGTTGGATGTAAAAAAGTTGATGACACAAATGATCTTCCAACATTAACAGTTGGTATGGAATGTGATTACGCACCATTTAACTGGACAGAAAATATGAAATCAGATACAAATCATCCTATAGACGGTACTAATTTATACGCAGAAGGGTATGACGTACAAGTTGCTAAAAAAATTGCAGATGAATTAGGTTATCGTTTAGTTATTAAAGCAATTAGTTGGGATGGTTTAATTGCCGCTTTAGAAGCAGGCCAAATTGATTTAATTATTGCTGGTATGAGTGATACAGCTTCTAGAAGATTAAGCGTTGACTTTACAAATGCATATTATAAATCTACTCACGTATTAGTAATGGACAAGAATTCAAAATACGTTAATGGTAAAACATTAAATGATTTTGCCGGAGCAAAAGTAGTTGGACAAAAAAATACTTTATATGATACATTAATTGATCAATTAGTTGGTGTAAGTCATGAAACAGCAATTGAAGATGTTCCAACAATTATTACAAACATTGAATCAAGTCGTGCAGATATTACAATCTTAGAAGAACCAGTTGCGATGGGTGTATTATTAACTCATCCAAATCTAACTTATATTAAATTAACTAATGGATTTAATGTAAATGACAAAGATATTGAAGTGGCAATTGCAATTAGAAAAGGAAGTAGCGATTTATTAAATAAAATTAATAGTGTTTTAGCAAGCATAACTGAAGCTGAAAGATCAGAAATGATGGAAACAGCAATCGCCAAAAATGCTGAATAATGAGAAAACTATTAAATAAAAACACAAGATTTGAAAATAGTATTGGTTTAATAAATCTATTATTTGTCATTGTTTATAGTGTCATTCTTATTTTAAATAAGAACTATAATGGTATTAGAATATTTAAGAATTCAGTTATTAGTATTATATTATTAATAATAAGTAGTTTAACTTTAATATTTTATATCCTATTAATGACTTATTTAAAAAATAAAACCAGTATTAAATTAAAAAGAACTATCTACTTAGTCACTTATTTATTAATGTTAATATCGGTATGTGATTTATTCTTACTTGGAACTATTCGTACATTTATTGAAGTAGATGGACTTACTAAAAGACCAACTAATCAAGATCCGTTAAGAATTAGGCTTGCCTATTTAAGTTTAAAAAATAGTAAAGCAATATTAACTGGGGTTTGGACAACTATATGGTTAAGTTTAGCAGGAACTGTTGTTGGGTTAATACTTGCATTACTCTTTATATCCTTAAGAACATTAGAAGTAAGTGATAAAGACTTAGAAATTGTGGCGTTACTTAAACAAATTGCTAGTGGCTTTGTGAAAGTTTATGTAACAGTCTTTCGTGGAACACCAATGATGGTTCAAGCAATCATTATTTATTATTTCTTACCAGGAATTTTATCAAGTTTATTTAATGTTGATGTTGCAGTTTTTAATGAGTTTTTAACAGTAGGAATTGCAGGATTTATTACAGTTAGCTTAAATACTACAGCTTATTTAACAGAAGTATTAAGAGGTGGAATTGAAGCTTTAAATAAAGGTCAAATGGAAGCAGCGAGAAGTTTAGGTATGAGTAGAGCTAAATCAATGATTTATATTATTTTACCTCAAGCAATTAAGAATTCTCTTCCATCTATTTGTAATGAGTTTATTATTAATATTAAAGATACATCAGTTCTTAGTGTTATATCAGTAATGGATTTATTCTTTGTGATTGATGCGATTAATGGTCGATATGCTAATAACGATGGTATCTTTATCGCAGCTATAATTTATTTATGTTTAACATTTGGTATTTCAAAGTTATTAGGTTTATTAGAAAGAAAAATGAACTTAGTTTCTAAACCACTTCCAAGTTGTAATTAGGAGGAATTATGATGATTAGAATTGAAAATTTACATAAAAATTTCGGCAATTTGGAAGTTTTAAAAGGTGTTTCACTAAATATTAAGAAGGGTGAAATAGTCTCAATTATTGGTTCTAGTGGATCAGGTAAATCAACATTACTTAGATGTATTAACTTACTTGAAACACTTGATAGTGGTAAAATAATAGAGGATGGTATTGATATTAATCAAAGAAGTGTTAATATTGATAATGTAAGAAAAGAAATTGGGATGGTTTTTCAATCATTTAATTTATTTGAAAATATGAATGTTTTAAAAAACTGTATGATTGCTCAAACAAAAGTTTTAAAAAGAACGAAAGTTGAAGCAAAAAATATTGCAATCAACTACTTAACAAAAGTTGGGATGCAAGACTTTATTTACAGTGATCCAAGAAGTTTATCAGGTGGACAAAAACAAAGAGTTGCCATCGCAAGAGCCCTTTGTATGAATCCTAAAATCATGCTATTTGATGAACCAACATCAGCACTAGATCCAGAAATGGTTGGGGAAGTATTAGATGTTATTAAAAGCCTAACTAAAGATGGAATGACTTTAGTTATTGTTACCCATGAAATGGCTTTCGCAAAAGAAATTAGTACAAGAGTAGTCTTTATGGATGAAGGTGTAATTTGTGAAGAAGGTACACCAATTGAACTTTTTGAAAATCCTAAAAACGAAAGAACTAAATTATTCTTACAAAGATTTATAAATAATAATTAAAGATTCTGTAATACAGAATCTTTTTTTATATATGTAAAAATATTTACAAATAAATAAGAGTTTGATATAATTTAATTATATAAAGGGTGATATTAATGATAAATAAATGAGGTGAATTAGTGAAAACTGTTCGTATATTTTTATTATTCTGTCTGTTTATACTTTTAAGTGGATGTAATTATATTCATAATGTAGACACAAAATATGATGTTAGTGTAGTTGATGAACATAATTTATTAGCAGAAAGGATTAATGAATCATATTTTAAAGATGATTTAGTTTGTATTAAAACACATATTCTACATGATTCAAATATTGATATTTTTATTAATGGTAATAATATTGGTAAGTATTCTAGATGTGATGATAGTTACTTATATTATTACTTCAATATGCCATCAACAGATGTCATAATTGACATTAAAATAACAAAAAAAAGTGATGAAACTAAATATTTATCAGACTTTATTAATTTTTTAGATGAATTAGATATTAATCGAATTGTAGAAGTTCAGTATATCGAATATGATAAATCAAATGATAATCAATTAGTTGATGTTTTATTTAGTAATGATTTTAATGACGTGGTTATGATATTTAATTACTTTAAAAATTTATTAATTGAAGAAGTAAAAAATACAACTCCTGATATGGATAATTTAAGTGAATCAAAATGTTCTTATTGCTTTATTACTGAAGAACAGGTTTATAAAATTGAATTAAATCATATAATTGAAGATAATAATAAATTTTATCTTGTTAATTATGATGTTCCAAAAATGGAAAAATCTGAGGAAGCTAAGACTTTTAATGTAAGCAACGATTATTATGATATTCATTTTTTAACAGCAAAACCACATATAATCGAACAAAACCATTATTTAAACAATATCATGTTTGTTGAATATGATAACCTTGATGAATATTATTTATCGGATGAATTGTATGTTGATTATGAAAATACTAAAATTAGAATAATTGATTCTAGCCATTTTGAATATAAAGGTAAATATTATCAGATTATTGGTAGTTTAAATTTTTATAACGCATATAAACATACCACAATGATATCATCAAGAAAATTGAGTTATAAAATATGTGTAATAGATTCGTACAGTTCAAACGTTATATTTAGTGTAAAATATTTAGCTGGACAAAATATGACAATTGAAGTCATTTGGTTTATATTAACTCAAGATTATGATTTTAGTGAAAATAATGAGGTGTATATTGATAGCAACTGCACAATTTTGTTAAATGAAATGATTGTATCAAATAATATTAATTTATATGTTAAATAAATTATTGATTTATAAATAATAAAAAAAGATTCTGTATTACAGAATCTTTTTTATTAGGTTTTATATTTTGACAAAATTAAGATAATTTTGTATAATATGAAAGTTATAGGAGTTAATTATGAAAATTAAGAATATTGCAATTATAGCTCACGTTGACCATGGTAAAACAACACTAGTTGATACTTTACTTCAATCATCACAAACTTTTCGTGATAATGAACAACGTTCAACACGTGTCATGGATTCCAACGATTTAGAAAGAGAACGTGGTATTACTATTTTAGCAAAAAATACTGCGATTAATTATAAAGACTATCGTATTAATATTTTAGATACACCAGGCCATGCGGACTTTTCCGGTGAAGTAGAAAGAATCATGGGGATGGTTGATGGTGTATTACTAGTAGTTGATGCGTATGAAGGTACAATGCCACAAACTAGATTTGTATTAAAGAAAGCTTTAGAAAACAAACTTAAAACCATTGTTGTTGTTAATAAAGTTGATAGAGAAGCCGCTGAACCACTTCGTGCTGTTGATGAAGTATTAGATTTATTTATTGAACTAGGTGCAGATGATGATGCGTTAGAATTCCCAGTTGTTTATACTTCAGCATTTAAAAATACTTGTAGTTTAGATCCCGATATTGAAACACAAAGTAGTGGTATGGAACCTTTACTAGATATGATTATTAAAGAAATTCCTGACCCTGTTGTTGATTTAAATGGTCCTTTTCAATTTCAACCAGCATTACTTGACTATAATGATTATGTAGGAAGAATCGGAATTGGAAGAATTACGAAAGGAACAGTAAATGTTGGTGATAATGTTTCAGTCATTCGAGTAGATGGATCAGTAAAACAGTTTAAAATTCAAAAGTTACTAGGCTTTATGGGGTTAAAACGAATTGAAATTAACACTGCATCGGCTGGTGATATCGTTGGTATTGCTGGACTTGAAGATATCTTTGTTGGTGAAACAATTACGAAAGGTGATATAAATGAAAGATTACCTTTAATTGAAATTAGTGAACCGACTGTTCAAATGAACTTTGGAACTAACACTTCTCCATTTAGTGGATTAGAAGGAAGTTTAGTAACTGCAAGAAAAATTGAAGACTATCTTTATAAAGAAACAGAACGTGATGTTTCGTTAAAAGTTGAACGATTAGGTACAAAAGAAGAATGGGTTGTATCTGGTCGTGGTGAATTACATTTAAGTATTTTAATTGAAAATATGCGTCGTCTTGGATATGAATTTCATGTTTCTCGTCCACGTGTTATTGAAAAAACAATTGATGAAGTTATTTATGAGCCATATGAAGATTTACAAGTTGATTGTCCTACTGAATATATTGGTTCTGTTATTGAACTTTTAGGTACAAAACATGGTGAACTTATATCAATGAGTTCATATGAAAACCAAACAAGATTAAATTATGTTATACCATCACGTAGTTTAATTAGTTTTATGACAGATTTTATGACTTCAACTCATGGTTATGGAATATTAAGTCATACTTTTAAAGACTATCGTCCAAAAGAAAACATTGGTTTTATTGGTCGAAAACTAGGTGCGTTAGTTTCAAGTCATACAGGACCTGCGACTAGCTATGCTTGTGGTCAAATTGAAGATCGAGGAGAATTATTAGTTGAACCAGGCACTAATTGTTATGAAGGAATGATTGTTGGTATTTGTAATCGTGAAGAAGATTTAGCTGTTAATATTACACGTGAAAAACAACAAACTAATCAACGTAGCGCAACTAAAGATACTACAGTTGTCTTAAAACGTCCAAGAGCAATGACTTTAGAAAACTATTTAGAATTTATAAATGATGATGAACTTGTTGAAGTAACACCAGTTAGTATAAGACTAAGAAAAGTTATTTTAGATACTAATGAAAGAAAACGTTACGATAGTTATCATAAAAAGAAATAGGTGATAAAAATGATTAAGAAAAGTTTTACTATTAATCCTAATCGTACAATTGATGAAATTAGAAGTTATAAAGTGTTACTAGTAGATGGTACTTATCAAGGTTGTGAAATCTTTTTTCCATATAATAAAACAAAAGAAGAACAATTAGTTTATTTAAATGGAGTAAAAGAATATCTTGATTACACAAGTGATTTTGTTTGTCATTTACCATATGGTGGAGAAAATAATCCTGCAAGTTATCAAAAACTAGAACAAACAATGACTAGAATTAAAGAAGCAATCATTTTTTCTAGTAACTTACCAGTTAAGAAACTAACACTACATCCAGGTTATATGGATGGAACTTTAGAATATGTTGATGCGTTTAATTTAATGATTAAAAATATTAAAGAATTATGTCAGTTTGCAAGCCAATATGGTATGACAATTATGTTAGAAAATTTAATTGGTAAACAAGAATTTATGAAAACTAAAGAAGATTATTTCTTAATGAAAAAGTTAATTGATGAACCTAACTTAAAACTAATCTTTGATGTTGCACATTACTATTGTAGTCACATAGATGAGTCAAAAGATATTAAAGATTTTATTATTTCATGTCAAAGTGACTTAATGCATCTACATGTATCAGATAATGATGGTACACGTGATAAACACGCAAGAATTGGATCTGGTACAATTGATTATCAATTATTCTTTGATACATTAAATAGTATTGGCTATGATGGACTTTGTTCTAGTGAAGTATTATTTAATACTGTTGATGATTTAAAACAAACTGCAAAAGATATTGATAAATATTTAGAAAAGAGATAAATTATGAAAGATACAAAGAAGAAACTATTGAAATTATCATTAATAAGCTTCATAACATCAATTATATTATTTGGTATTGCCTTTTACTTTTTTCACTTTGTAACAGATTCAGGTTTTACTTTAACTTATCATGAAGAAGCAGGTAAACCATTTGTAACAGATTTAATTGGGCAATTTGCGGTATTATTTTTATTTACTAGTGTTATTTCACTTATTATTGTTAAGATTTTTTATCAAGAAGAAAAGTAAAAAAAAGACTATTATAAGAATATCTTATAATAGTCTATTTTTTTAATAAAGTTTTAATTTTAGTAATTAATAAGTCAATCGCAACTTCGTTTTTACCACCTTCAGGAACAATGATATCAGCATATCTTTTTGATGGTTCAACAAAACTATGATGCATTGGTCTAACGGTAGTTAGATATTGATTAACAACTGATTCAACAGTTCTCCCACGATCACGAATATCTCTTTTTAAACGTCGGATAAATCTGATGTCATCTGGTGTATCTACATATATTTTCATGTCAAATAGTTTTCTTAATCTTTCATCTGTAAAAATCATGATACCTTCAATAATAATAACATCACTTGGTTCAACTGTTTCAGTTTCTTTTGTTCTTACGGATAAAACAAAATCATAAAGTGGTTTTTCAATTGGTTTACCATTTAATAAATCTTCAATATGTTGTAAGATTAAATCAAAATCATATGAATCTGGATGATCAAAATTAATTTGTTTTCTTTCTTCTAAACTTAAATGTGACATATCTTTATAATAGTCATCAAGTCTTAACATTGATACTTTACCATATGGTTCTGCTAATTCTTTTAATTTTTTCGCAACTGTTGTTTTACCTGATGCAGTTCCACCTGCAATACCTAATATTTTAGCCATAAAAAACTCCTATATCGTTAAGAATAATGATTTGATAATATCAAAATTACCAAATAAAATTATATTATCATATTTTTCAATTGTAGTATCTTTAGAAACTTCGATAGCTTCGCCATTTCTTTTGATAATCATGATATTTAAACCAAAGTTTTCTTTTATTTTACTTTCATAAATCGTTTTATTTTCAAGAAAACTTGGAACATTATTTAATGTTACTTCGACTAATGCGTTTGTACCATAGTTATCAATTAAATCTAATTGATTAAATTTACTTTCAAGAATTTGATCTTTATTTTTTTGATTTAAATTATGTGTGAAAATATCTTTAATTAAATCAAAATTACCAAATATTAAAATTAGGTCGTTTAATTGTAATAATGTATTTCTAGTAATTGATATTGTACGATTATTACGCTTAATTGATAAAATGTTAATGTCATAATTTTTCTTTAAACCACTTTCATGAATTGTTTTATCAACTAAACAATTAGGCATTGATTTAATTTTTATTTCGACAACTGAATTATTACCAAAGTAATCAAGAACTGTGATACGATTGTCTTTACTTTTATGATTAACAAGGTTATCTGCTAAAATACTAAAAAGCTTTTCAATGAGTTTTTTAACTACTGGAATGTTAAAAATTAATAATATGCCAATGAAAATTAAAAACGCAATAAAAATTGTCATGTATGTTTCTTCTTCATTACGGTTACTTAAAGTAGTTAATACATTTACAATTAAAGAAACGATAATAACAGAGAATAAGTTACCAGTAATCATACAAGCTAAAGCAATTCTTCTTGTTGACTTATTATTTGTAATTATTTCACTTTCACTAGTTGTAAAACCACAATTGGTAAAAAGAGAAATAGCTTGAAATTTAGCTCTTTTTTTGGGAATACCAGATATAACAAATAAGATTGAAAAAAAGTTGAAGAGCATTATATATAAAATTATTAATGCCATTATTAAAATAATTGATAATTCAAAACTCATAACTACTCCTTAAATCAAGTTGATTATATTATATCAAAGAAAAATAAAAAAGTGTCGTAGTTTGATGTTAATTTTTTGCATGAAATGATAATATATGATAAAATATGAAAGAAAAGGTGAAAAAAATGGAAAAGATAGAATTTATTAAAATATGTGAACAATTTAATTTAAAAGGAGCAAGTGTTGCTTTTTATAAAGATGGTAACTTAACAAGTTATCAAATGGGTTATATGAACGAAGAAGATAAAATTGAAACAAGACCTAATACAATTTACAGAATTGCTTCTATCTCTAAAACAATTCTAGCTATTGGTGCGATGAAATTATTTGAAGAAGGTTTATTAGATCTTGATAAAGATATTAGTGAGTATTTAGGATTCAAAATTCGAAATCCTAAATTTCCTAATTATATTATAACTACAAGACATTTGATGACTCAAACTTCATCAATTACTGATGGATTTGAAGATGAAGAAATGGAAAATGATTCAAGAGTTGATGGATATAATGGTGTTAATGGTAGAATCTTAGGTATTCCACTAGAAACTATGTTAGTTCCTAATGATAGTCCATATTATTCTGATTTAACTTACAGTGATTATGAACCTGGAACCCATTTTATTTATAGTAATTTTGGTTGTGGCATACTTGCATGTATTATTGAAAAAGTAAGCGGTAAAAACTATGATGACTTTATGCAAGAAACATTGTTTTCTAAATTAAATATTGATGCAAGTTATTTTCCATATAAATTAAAACATCCAGAGAATATCGCAACCCTATATCGTGGTGAACATGTCAGAACAGGAATTAGTTTTGTTGAACGTGCATATAAAAAGATGCCACTTGGTGAAAGTTATATTGGACCTGCTGGTGGATGTTTTATTAGTATTAATGATTTAGCAAAAGTTATGTTAAGTTTTATAGATAAAGACTATATGGTTTTAAAAGAAGAAACTATTAACTATATGTTACAAGAAAATTGGCGTGGCACTGAATATGATGAAGGATATATTGCTAAAGCATTACAAATGGTTATTTATGAAGACGCTTTAAATGTTAAACTATATGGTCATTTTGGAACAGCATATGGACTACGTAGTATGATGTTATTTAATAAAGATTTAAAAATGGGTGTTTGTTTCGCAACTAATGGTGGAAATATCTATGAAAGATCACATCATATTCCAAAAATCCATTATACAGTTTTAACAAATATTTTTAAAGAACAAATAAAATAGAAGATTTTCTCGTTTAATTAATAGAGGTGATTAAATGAAATTTATTAAAAAAATTTTAATCTTAGTTTTATTAGTATTCCTAGCTGGATGTACTAATACTACACCATCTGATTATTATACGCTACCTAATTTAAATGGTTTATCAAGAGAAGAAATTGCTAAAAAACTAGACTCAAGAGGTATTCGATATCAATTCATGTTTAGTGAAATGGCTTATTATGATGATACTTATTTTGATCAATTTGTTAAATATGGTAACGATTTAGAAAAAGGCGATCGTGTTAAGAAAACAGATTTAGTTACTGTTTATACTACTGCTTTAGAGCTTCCTACTGATTTACCAACTGTTACAATGGATTTTGATTATATTGGTAAAACTTTAGAAGAAGATGGAGTCGAAGTAGTAACACTAGCTAGCGCAATAGATGGCGACACAGCCCATTTCTATACACAAAGCGGTGACTACATTAAGGTTCGCTTTTTAGGCGTAGATACACCAGAATCCACATATCAAAAAGAAGCTTGGGGTAAAGCCGCATCTAACTTTATGAAAGAATTACTTCAAAATGCTGAAACAATTGTCGTTCAATTTGATCCAAGTGGTAATATTATGGATACATATGACAGATATTTAGCTTATGTCTGGGCAGATGGTGTATTAACAAATTTAGAACTTGTGAAGAATGCTTATTCAACAATGAAACTATCTAGTAAAAGTCCATATTTTGATGTTTTCTATGAAACAGAATCAATCGTATCAAAAACTGGTAGAAGAGTTTGGGGAGAGATTGATCCAAATTATGATTATGAAAATAATCGTTTCAAATAAAAATAGTCCTGATTTCAGGACTATTTTTTTAATAGATAATTTTGAAGTGCAATAACAGTTTTCATATCAAATAAGGTATTTGGTTTATTAAGTTCAGTTATTACTTGATCAATTGTCATTTTCACAATTTCAATTTGTTCGTCTTCATCAAGTGGTAAGTGTTTTTCTTCAAACTCATCACTAAAGAAAATATGAACAACTTCATCACAATAAGCTGGTACAGCATATAGTGAATATAAGTATTTTAATTTAAGTGGTTTTAAACCAATTTCTTCTTGAAGCTCTCTTGATGCTGCTACTTCAAAAGATTCATTTTCATCAACTAAACCTGCAGGTATTTCCAAAGTTTCTTTCATAATACCATAACGTAGTTGTTTTACAAAAATAAATTCATCATGATATTTTACTAAGATTGCAACTGCAGGAGCATGTTTTAAAACATCACGTTGATACTTTTTATTATTGATTTCTACTTCGAATTGTTCTAAAGTAAAAATCGGACCTCTATAGATTTCTTTTCGCATGAAACTCATTAACTAGTTTTGCAAAATAATCAAAAATAGTTTTACTTTCTAAAGTATCAAAACGTTCTGGATGCCATTGAACACCAAAAATAGGTAATGCGTGATGGTGAATTCCTTCAATGATATCATTATGCATAAAAGTCACGACATAATCTTCTGGAACTTTTTTAACTGCTTGATGATGATAAGAGTTAATTTCAAATTTACTTGGAAATAAATTATTGAATGGATGAATAAAAGTATTTGAAACCATATGTTTATGGTCAACTTCATCATTCTTTAATTCGGCTTTTTTAATATCTTGGTGAAGTGAACCACCTAAGAATGCAGCAATAGATTGAACTCCTCGACAAATTCCAAGAGTAGGAACATGATGTTTAGTAGCATATTCTAAAACAATTTTATCAATTGTATCTAGATTTTGATCAACATCTTTAGAGTCGCCTTTATTTTCTTCACCATAGTATTTAGGGTCAATATCATCACCACCAGGAACTAAGAATCCTGAACAAAGTGGAAGTAGTTCATTGATGTTATCTGAGTTAAGAGGCAAGATAATTGGTGTAATGTCTCTTTTATTAAGTGGTTCAAGATAAGAGTAATTAACTTGAACTCGGTAATTTGTATTTACATATTCTGTTCTTGGAACGATTCCAACAATAGGTTTCTGCATAATATTCTCCTTAAATTTTATTATAATTTATTCTATCATATTTTTTATTTTTTTTGTTTAAATCTAATAATAAATCTTCTTGCAAAAAAAGTAGTTTTGTAGTATAATAAATATACTATATATTTAGAGGTGAATTATGCCTAAAAAGAAAAATTATATCAATCAAAAAGAAGCAAAAAGATTTAACCCATCAATTAAAAATGGTTTAAGTGATGATCAAGTATATAATAGAATGGAACAAGGGCTTAATAATATTGTTACAATGGGAAGTAATAAAACAATTCTCTCAATCATTATTAAGCATGTTTTTACGTTTTTTAATTTTATTTATCTAATTATATTCTTATTATTAATTTCTGCGAAAGTACCAATTTCTTACTATATTTTTGTATTTATTGTTGTATTCAATACGGTTATTGGTATTTACCAAGAAATAAAATCAAAAAAAATAATTGATAAACTTTCTTTACAATCTGCACCTAATGCGATCGTGATTCGAAATGGTGAAAAGAAAGAAGTAAAAATTAATGAAATTGTTCTAGACGATGTAATTTATTTATCACCTGGTAAAGCAATTCCAACTGACTCAATATTACAAGAAGGTGAAATTGAAGTTAATGAATCACAATTAACTGGTGAATCTGTTCCAATTAGAAAAACAATTGGTGATACATTATATTCTGGAAGTTTTGTTGTTTCTGGAAACTGTTCAGCAATTGTTGAAAGAGTTGGTAAAGAAAATACCATGGAAAAGATTTCATCAGCTGCCAGAAAGTATAATAAACCAAAAAGTGAGATTATGCGTTCACTTAATTACTTATTAAAGTTTGTTGGTATTATTATTGTTCCGACAGCAATTATTCTTTATTGTATGGGAGAAGGAGTTCACTGGACAGGAACTTTCTTTGAAAAAATACCTCAATTCTTTAAAAGTTTTATCCATCATAGTGATACATATCAAACTACAATTATGGGAATGTCTGGGTCACTTACTGGAATGATTCCATCAGGATTAATTTTACTTACCACTATTGCGTTAGCTGTTGGTGTACGTCGATTAGGTTCAAACAATACATTAATTCAAGAAAACTATTGTATTGAAATGTTAGCTCACGTTGATGTATTATGTCTTGATAAAACTGGAACTATTACAGACGGAACAATGACTGTGACAAGATTTATTGAAGCAAGACGTAGTGAATATAATGTTCCAGATATTGTTAGTTCTATGAATTCAGCATTACAAGAAACTAATTCAACTGCACAAGCTTTAGAACATTACTTTGGCTTTGGTAAGAAATATCATCCAATATCTGTTGTTCCATTTACATCAGATAATAAATATAGTGCAGTTACATTTGATAAGTATGGAACATTTGTCCTTGGTGCACCAGAATTTGTTATGAAATCTGGTTATGAAAAGATTGAAGAACAAGTAAATGAATATGCTAACCAAGGGTTAAGAGTACTTGCTCTTGCTCATTCAACAATTCCACTTAAAAATGGTAAATTACAAAGAGCTCCTAAACTTGTTGCGTTAATTTTAATTGAAGACCAAATTCGTCCAGAAGCATTTGATACAATCAAATTCTTTAAAGAAAATAATGTTCAAGTTAAAGTAATTTCTGGAGATAACCCAGTTACTGTATCAGAAGTTGCGAAAAGAGTTGGAATTGAAAATGCCGAAGACTACATTAGTTTAGAAGGTTTAACTGATGAAGAAGTAGCGAATGTCGCTAATGCATATACAGTATTTGGCCGTGTTAAACCAAATCAAAAGAAGATCTTAGTGCAAGCTTTAAAAGCAGAAAAACATACAGTTGCAATGACTGGTGATGGTGTAAATGACATTTTAGCATTAAAAGAAGCTGACTGTTCAATTGCAATGGCATCAGGATGTGACGCCGTTAAGAACGTTGCTCAAGTTGTATTATTAGATTCTAACTTTGCATCGATGCCAAAAGTAGTTGCAGAAGGAAGAAGAGTAATTAATAATATTCAACAAACAGCTTCACTTTTCTTAGTAAAGACATTATTTACTATTTTAGTAACTAGCTTTGTAATATTTGGTGTTATTAAAACATTCTCACCTGATGGTGAAAGTAGTTATCCACTTGGTACTGCACAACTTATGTTAATCGAACTTTTCGCAATTGGTATACCAAGTTTCTTCTTAGCACTTCAACCTAACAAAAATATTGTTACTGGGCACTTCTTGTGGAATGTAATCCGTAAATCTTTACCTGGTGCAATTACAATTGCTGTCCAAGTATTTATTACTTATCTAGTTTCTAAAAAACTTGGATTCTCAATGTTAGATATTAAGACAATTATTTCCTTTACTGCAACAACTACTTGTTTACTAATCCTTTATATGGCATGTCGACCATTTAATAAATGGAAAGCTGGTATGTTTGTTTTCTTAGTAACTTGTTGTATTGTGTTATTTAGTTTATCACTACTTGATGTAAGTATTACCATCAAACTATTTAAGAAAGTAATTGAGCTTGATTTTAGAACATTATTTGCATATTACCCATTGTATAAAGACAATATCACATATTATGATTGTAACCCATTATTACTTGCGGTGTCGCTAGCTGCAATCTCATATGTTATTATTATTATCATTAACTCTGTAATTAACTTCTTAGTTGAGTTTATTGAAACAAGAAAGATTATTCGTAAGCTTCGTGAAACGGAAGAAGAAGAGTTTAAATATTAAGATGCATGAAAATGCATCTTTTTTTGTGTTTAAATCTATACCAAATAGTAATAATTGCGTATGATAAAGTAGATTAAGGAGGGGATCAAGTGTCAAAGTTAGTTGAGTTAAAAGATATTCATAAAGTCTTTTATTCAGAATCTGGCAAGGTAGAATCAATCAAACATTTAGATTTATCGTTATCAAAAGGTGAAATCATTGGTATTGTTGGACCTAGTGGTAGCGGAAAATCAACGATTCTGAATTTAATATCTGGGTTAATTGTTCCAACATCAGGAAGTGTCGAAGTAAATGGCAGTGTTGGTTATATGTTTCAAAAAGATCATTTATTAGAATGGCGGAATGTTTTGGATAATATTTTAATTGGTTTAGAAATTCAAAAAAAGAAAACACCAGAAAATATCAAAAAAGTAATTGATTTAACATATAAATATGGAATGGGTGACTTTATTCACAACTATCCTTTGGAATTATCGGGCGGAATGAGACAAAGGATAGCATTAATCAGAACTCTTGCATTACAACCAGATATTTTATTATTAGATGAACCGTTTTCTGCACTTGACTATCAAACAAGACTTGAAGTATGTGATGATGTTCATAAGATTATTAAGGAACAACATATTTCAGCAATCTTAGTAACTCATGATATAAGTGAAGCAATCTCAATGTGTGATAAGATTATTGTTTTGTCTAAAAGACCAGCAAGTATTAAAAAAGTTTATGAATTAAAAAATGTATTTGGAAATAATTTAACTCCTTTAACTATACGAAAACATCCTCTTTTTAGTCAATATTTTGATTCAATATGGGAAACATTAGGTGATACATTCGATGAAACAAAAAAATGATAATCCATATATTATTGAAAAACAAAAAGAAACAAGAAAAATAATTATTACAGAAATAATTATTTTAATTTTGTTTGTTGGTTTATGGGAATTGTTTGCACGAGTTGGTTTAATCAATGATTTTTTATTTAGTTATCCAAGTGAAATATTACAACTAATAGTGAATTACTTTAAAACTGGAGAGATTTATAAACATATTGGTATATCACTATTAGAAACAATTTTAGGTTTGTTGATTGGAACAATTATTGGTATATTGATTGCAGTAATAATTTGGTGGTATCCTTTTTTGGCAAAAGTATTAGATCCATATTTAGTTGTTTTAAATGCTTTACCAAAGACTGCCCTTGCACCAATTTTAATTATTTGGGCAGGAACTGGCGTTAAAGGAATTACTGTCGTTGCTGTGTCAATTTCATTAGTATTAACTGTTATTAGTTGTTATAATTATTTTATTAATGTTGAACTTGAAAAAATTAAAATGTTTAAATCTTTTGGTGCGAATAAATGGCAAATCTTATGGAAATTAATTATTCCGGCAAATATTCCCAATTTAATTAATGTTATTAAAATTAATATTGGCATGACCTGGGTTGGTGTTATAGTTGGAGAATTCTTAGTTTCAAGAGCAGGTATTGGTTATTTAATAGTTTATGGGTCACAAGTATTTAAAATGGATGTTGTGATGGCTGGTGTTGTTATTTTAGCAATTATTGCGTTTGGAATGTATCAGATTGTTAGTATGATTGAAAATAGAATACGTAAAAAAAGGGGGATTAGATGAAAAAATTGTTATTGTTATTAACTTTAATTTCTTTAAGTATAAGTTTATTTAGTTGTAAGAAAAATAAAATGGATGAAATTACGATTGCGGAAGTAACTCATTCCATATTTTATGCACCACAATATGTTGCAATAGCTAACGGATACTTTGAAGAAGTGGGAATTAAAGTCGATTTAATCAATGCTGGAGGAGCAGATAAAGTAATGGCTGCATTATTATCAGGTGATGTTGATGTCGGTTTTTCTGGTCCAGAAGCAACCATCTATGTTAAAAACAATGGTGAAGAAAACTACATGGTAAATTTCGCTCAAGTAACTAAAAGAGATGGTAGTTTTATTGTTGGAAGAACAAAAGATGATGAATTTGAACTAAGTGATTTAAAAGGTAAATCAATTTTAGGTGGTAGAAGTGGTGGAATGCCACTGATGAACTTAGAATATGTCTTAAAAGAAGTAGGACTAACAGTTGGGCGTGATAAAACTGGATTTGATGTATTAGTTAGAACGGATATTCAGTTTAACGCAATGGCAGGTGCGTTTGTACAAGGTGAAGGAGACTTTACTACGTTATTTGAACCAACTGCGTTAGGATTAGAAAAAGAAGGAAAAGGTTATGTTTTAACATCAGTAGGTAAGTATTCGCCAGAAGTACCATTTACATCTTACTATGTAACAAAAGAATATTTAGAGGAAAATGAAGACTTATTACAAAGATTTACTAATGCGTTATATAAAGCTCAAAAGTTTGTAATGGAATCATCTGATTTAGAAGTTGCAGAAGCTATTCATTCATTCTTTACGGAAACTAGCTTAGAAGACCTAACTGAAGTAATAAGAAGATACCGTGAAGCTGATGTATGGTGCAGTACACCATATTTTAAAGAAGAAGGATTAAATCGTTTAATGGATATTATGGAAACTGCTAATGAACTAGAAAAAAGAGTTAATTTTAATGATATAGTTGATAATCGATTTGCGAATAACGTAAATTAAAAATAGTTGATGCATAGATTAAATCTATGCATCAATTTGTTTTACAAATTAGATATAATTTGATATATTAGATATAGTAGGTAAATTATATGGAAAAGTTAATTGAAATAATCAAAAATAATAATATTCGCATAATCGCCATCGATGGAAGATGTGCAAGTGGTAAAACAACGTATAGTAAACAACTAGCAAAAGAGTTAAATGCTGAAATAATTCACATGGATGACTTTTTTTTAAGTAACAATTTAAAAACCAAAGAAAGAATGAATGAAATTGGTGGTAACATTGACTATGCAAGATTTATTTCAGATGTTTTAGAAAAGTTAAAAACTAATAACAGTTTTACATATAAAAGATTTGATTGTAGTTCTCAGTCGTTAACAGAAGAAATAAATATTAAAAATAATAGTTATGTTATTATAGAAGGTACTTATGCTCATCATCCACTATTTTTAAAGTATTATGATTATAAAGTATTTATGACTGTTGCTGAAACTAAACAAATTAATCGTTTAGAAAAACGTAATCCAAAATTGTTAAATCGTTTTATTAATGAATGGATTCCTTTAGAAGAAAAGTATTTTCAAACGTTAAATGTAAAAGAACAAGCTGATTATCTTATTGATACTAGTAATAGTTAATTTAATGAAAAAAATATCAAAATATGTTATAATAAAGTATAAATAATTATGGAGTTTTTATGAAACATTATTTTATTATTAATCCTGCTGCAGGTCCAGAAGACAGCAGTATAAAATTAAAAGAACAAATTGAATCAATTTTTAAAGATAAGAGTGAACCTTATGAAATCTATATCACTAAAGCATCAGGTGAGTCATATAAAATAGCTCATGAAGTATCTAATAATTTAACTGAAGATACAATTTTTTATGCTTGTGGTGGTGATGGAACTTGTTTTGATGTTATTAATGGTATAGTTGGAAAACCTTATGCACATTTTGGTATTATTCCAATTGGATCTTGTAATGACTTTTTAAAGACATTCCGTCCATTAGATTTTAAAAATGTTGAAAATGTTATTAATGGTGAATTAAAACCAATTGATATTGGTAAAGCAAATGACTATTATTTCTTAAATGAAATTAATATTGGTTTTGATGCGAAAGTAAATGATGATTGTAATAATTCTAAAGTTAAGAATAAAAGTGTTAAAAGAGCATATCGTAATGCGATTATTAAAAACTTTTTCTCTAAACTTGGTGATAAACTAACAATTACTTTTGATAATGGTAGTGTTGATTATCATTCATTGTTATTAGTTGCTGCAAACGGTCAATATTATGGTGGTAAATATAATTGTGCTCCATACGCAAAAGTTGATGATGGTAAATTAGATTTAGTTGTTGTTCGAAAAATTAGTCGATTAAAATTTTTAGGTTTAATTAAAAAGTATGAAAAAGGTGAACACCTTGACATGCCAAAACTTAAGAAAATTATTGATTACCGATTAGAAAACAAATTAACTATTAAATCGGATAAACCTCTTTGTGCATGTTTAGATGGTGAGATTTTCTATTGGGATAAAATTCAAGTTGAAGTTCTTCCTAAAGTAATTAAAATGATTTTCCCTAAGGAATAGTAATGAACAGTTGGGATTTAATTATTAAGAAAGAATTAGAAAAGACATATTTTTCTTCTCTTTTAAACCGGATTAAATTAGAACGTCTTACGAATGTAATCTATCCTTTGGAAGAAGATGTTTTTAAAGCTTTAACCCTAACGCCAATTCAAGACGTAAAAGTAGTTTTACTTGGACAAGATCCTTATCATGAACCCGGTCAAGCCTGTGGACTTGCGTTTAGTGTTCCACGTGGCGAAAAAATACCACCAAGTTTAAGAAACATTTATAAAGAGTTAAATAGTGATTTAGGTATTGAAATACCTTGTCATGGTGATATTAGTAATTTACAAAAAGAAGGCGTTCTTTTGTTAAATACAGTTTTAACTGTAAAAGAACACCTTGCAATGAGTCATCACAATTATGGTTGGCAACAATTTACTGATGTCTTAATTAATGAATTAAATAAAGAAAATCATCCAATTGTTTTTATATTGTTGGGTAATTATGCCAAAACAAAGAAACAATTGATTACTAATCCAATTCATCATATTATTGAAGGTGTTCATCCATCACCTTTATCTGCAAACAGAGGATTCTTTGGAAGTAAGATTTTCTCTAAAACTAATCAATTATTAGAAAAAGATAATATAAAACCAATTAATTGGAATGTCATAAATCAATAGACCACTAAGTGGTCTATTTTTCTTTGTCATAAACTGATTATAATTGTATATAATTAAATAGGTGAAACAATGAAAAAACTATTTAGTTTGTTAAGTATTATTGGTATTATAGTAATGGGATTTACTACTAAAGTAAATGGAGAAGAGCCCGTTGTTTTATATGATGATTACAATTTAGCAAAATCAGCAATCCTAATAGAATCATCATCAAATAAAGTATTAAAAGAAGAAAATAGTAAAATTAGACTCCATATGGCAAGTATGACCAAAGTCATGTCTTTAATTTTAATCTTTGAAGCACTAGAAGATGGCAGATTAACTTTAGATCAAATGATAACAACATCAGAGAATGCTGCATCAAAAGGTGGATCACAAATCTTTTTAGCTGTTGGCGAACAGATGTCGGTTGATGATTTGATTAAAAGCATATGTATTGCATCTGCAAACGACGCAACTGTTGCTCTTGCAGAACATATTGCAGGAAGTGAGACAGCCTTTGTTCAAAGAATGAATCAAATGGTTAAGAAACTTGGTTTAGTTGACACAAACTATGCTAATTCTACTGGACTTCCAACAACAAGTCCACATTACACGACTGCTTATGATATGGCCATCATCGCAAGCTATCTAATCAACAATTATCCAAAAGTCTTAGAATATACATCTAAATACGAAGATTATATAAGAAAAAACACCCCTAAACAATTCTGGCTTGTCAATACTAACAAAATGGTTAAAAACATACCTGGTGTTGACGGTTTAAAGACTGGTTGGATTGAATCTGCTGGATACTGTTTAACATGTACGAAAATGGAAAATGGTTTAAGATTAATTACTGTTGTAATGGGGTCTAAAACAGTAGGTTTAAGAACTAAAAAAACATTAGAACTATTAAATTATGGTTTTAGTAATTTTGAATATCAATTATTGTTAAAAGAATCATCAATTGTTAAAACAAATAATGATATGTTAATTAAACCAAATGAATATCATGTTGTAACATCAAAAGACTTTGGTGTGGTAGTACCAAAAAATAGTACTATCAAAGATTATGATATCAAAATTAAATTAGACTATAAAAAAATTAGTAATTATGAAACTAAAGATATTGGTATATGTGAGTTTTATCATGAAGGAGTATTAATTGGAACAGTACCACTTAATATTTTAGAACAAACAGAAAAACTCTCTTTTTGGGAACTCTTTAAACAAATGATTGAGTCAATAATTTAATGACAAATAAAACTAAATTGAATAAATAATAAAGATTAAATAAAACAATTTGACAAAGTTCAATTGTTTTATCCAAAATAATAATAATTAAAAATAAAAGGTTTTTGACTAATAATGTCGAAGACCTTTTTTTGATTTATGATATTTGTTAAAATTGTAAAGGTGAGGTGGAAAGATGAGTTTAAGTGTACAAATGACAGTTAGAAGTAGTACTTTGGTAATGAGACTAAGTGGTGATTTAGATCAAGCAAGTAGTGAAAGTTTAAAAAGAAGAGTGGTTGACATTATTGATAAGTATTATATTAAAAATTTAATTATTAATTTAGAACAAGTACCATTTATGGATAGTAGTGGTATCGGTTTTTTAATAGGGAGATATACCCAAATTAAAAACCGAAGAGGTAAAATTATTGTTTGTTCAATGAATGAAATGATCGAGAGAATTTTTAATTTATCAGGATTGAAAAGAATTTGTTATGTTGCGAGAAACGAAGATGAAGCAACTAAATATTTGGAGGTAGCTTAATGAAAAATAATATGAAAGTGTCATTTAGTGCACAAAACTGTAATGTTATATTTGCAAGAACTGTTGCGATGGGATTTTTAGTTAATTTAAAAATTGGAGTTAATGTTTTAAATGAAATTAAAACTGCAATCTCAGAAGCAGTCACAAACGCTATTGTTCATGGTTATGGAAATAACGCAACTAAAGAAGTCGAAATGGAAATGAGTTATGATAATGAAACAATTAAAATAATTGTCAAAGATTATGGAGTAGGAATACCAGATATCGAAAAAGCCAAAGAACCATTATTTACAACTAAAGAAACAGAAGACAGAGCAGGACTTGGATTTACAATTATGGAAGTCTTCATGGATTCATTAAAAGTAACATCAGTAGTTGGTAAAGAAACAAAGGTGGAAATGATTAAAAAATATCATGAAAGTTAATACTGAGTCTTCTGAATATATTGTTAATAAATACAAAAACCTTGTATACAAACTAGCTAAAAGACTAAATTATGGTAATGCATTATATGAAGACTTAGTTCAAGCAGGATTTATGGGATTAATTTATGCAAGTAATAAATTTGACTTTACTAAAAATACTAATTTCATTAGTTTTGCATCTATTTATATAGTAAGTGAAATGAAAAAAGAAAATTCTAAATTATCAATCTTCAAAACAAGTGATCATATATTAAAACTCAAGTCTAAAATAAATAAATGTGATGGAATGACCTTAAATGAAATTGCAGAACGTGTAAATACATCAATTGAAAATGTAATGTTAGTTCAAAGTTTAAACCAAGAACGTATATCATTTAATGATATTGAAGATACTATTCCGTCACCTAAACTTAATTTTCTAGAAATTAGTTTAACTAAAGAAGAATATGAAATTTATAAGTTAAGAGTAATCAATAAATATAGTCAAAAAGAAATTAGCAAAATCTTAAATATGAGCCAACCAAGTGTTTCTAGGAGATTAAAAGAATTAAAAAACAAAATAAGTGAAGAAGAGTTGTATAAATAAATTTATTATTCAAAAAATATACTGAGGTGATATTATTGAATAATGAAAAAGAAAAGAAAATCTTTAAAACAATCTTAGATGAAAATCCAGTAAAAAGACCAGTTATTAAAAATAGTATTAAAGCTTTTATATTTGGTGGTATAATTTGTATGATTGGGGAAATTATTAGAACTATACTAATTAATAAAGTATTAATGGATGAAAAAACAGCAAATACCATTATGTTGATTATCATTATTGTAGTTTCTGCGTTCTTAACAGGATTTGGAATATATGATAAGATCGGCCAAAATGCCGGTGCTGGTTCGATTATTCCAATTAGTGGTTTTGCTAATAGTTTAACATCATCTGCAATTGAGAGTAAAAGTGAAGGATTTGTTTTAGGAGTATTAACAAATATGTTTAAACTAGCTGGTGCTATTATTGTTGCAGGAATTGCCAATAGTTTTTTAGTATCCACAATAGTATATTTATTTAGGTTATTGTATGCGTAAAGTTGGAAATAGTAGTATACTTTTTGATTCTGTTTACTTAAATGAAACTGCAACAATTGTTGGACCTAAAGAATATATGGGTCCATTAAGATATTATTATGATCACTTTTATAATAATTTAGACTGTAATGAAGATTCATGGGAAAAAGCCGAAATGCGCTTGCAAAATGATGCAATTAATAAAGTAATGGAAAAATTACAAATTAAAGAAAAAGGTATTTCAGTGATTTTTTCTGGTGATTTAAATAATCAAATAGCTGTTAGTAGCTATGTTATGCGTGACTTTGACATTTGTCATGTCGGAATGTATGGTGCTTGTTCAACATCAGTTCTTAGTTTAATAAATGGAAGTGTTTACGTAGATGCAGGGTTTAATGGCTATATTGGATGTTTAACTAGTTCACATAATGCAACTAGTGAAAGACAATTCCGCTATCCAACTGAATATGGTGGACAAAAACCAGATTCATTAACTTCAACAACTACAGGTGCAGGAATTGGTTTAATTTCTAGCAAGAAAAGTAAAGTTAAAATAGTCTCAGCAACGATTGGTAAAGTTACTGATGTTGATTTAAAAGATCCTCTTGATTTAGGAAGAACTATGGCTCCTGCTGCAGCATTTACTTTAAAAGACCATTTAAATGACTTGAATATTGAACCTGATTATTATGATTTAATATTAACTGGTGATTTATCGAAATACGGAAGTCAAGTATTTATAAAGGGATTAAAAGAATTAAATATTAACTTAAATAATTATAATGATTGTGGTTTGTTAGTTTATGATATTAATAATCAAGATGTCTTTGCTGGTGGAAGCGGATGTGCATGTTGTGCTATCGTAATGTATAGCTATGTTTATAAGAAACTCTTGAATAATGAATTAAAAAGAGTTTTAATAATTGCAACCGGAGCATTAATGAATCCAACTATGACTTCGCAAAAAGAAACAATACCTAGTATTGCCCATGCAATTGCATTAGAAAGAGTGGATGTATGAATTTAGTTTTTGCATTTTTAGTAGGTGGATTGATTTGTTTAATTGGTCAGTTATTACTTGATGTTTTAAAACTATTACCTGTTCATGTCACGACATTATTTGTTTTAACTGGAGCTATTTTAGAACCTACGGGATTATATGATAAATTAATTGATTTTGCAGGTGCTGGAGCATTACTTCCAATTAGTAGTTTTGGTCATTCTATGACCCATTCTGCACTTGAAAATACAAACAATTATTTACAAATACTAGAAGGCATTCTTAGTAGTACAAGTAGTGGAATTGTTGTAGCAGTTGTTGTTGCACTTATTTGTAGTATACTTTTTAAACCAAAGGGATAATATGAAGTTAACAAAAGATTTAAACTATAATGAAGAACAATTTGATCAATTATTAGGAATCAAAAATGTTTTTGATATTGGTAAAAAAGAATTAACTATTTGTGGCATGCGTAATTTACTCTATTCTGCAACATTCTTAGTAAATGCAGAAGAAGTAACTCAAATTTTACTTAATTTCTTTCAAACAAATTATAAGTATGATGATGAGACTTATTTTAACTATATTTATCAAAATTTATCATGTATTAATGTTTCAGTAAGTAGTAATTTTGATGAACTAGTTAATTCAATATTTAATGGGTTAGTGGTATTCTTAATCAATAATTCCGATAAAGCAATTATTATTGATCTTCGTAAATATCCTCAAAGAGGATTAAGTGAACCAGATATGGAAAAAGTAGTCAGAGGTAGTAAAGAAGGTTTCTGTGAAAATATTGCTGTTAATATCGGGTTGATTAGAAGAAGAATTAAAACTAATGATTTAGTTATTCAAAAAAGAGAAATTGGTACTTATAGTAAAACATTAGTTAGTATTATTTATTTAAAAGAAAAAGTTAACCAAAAAGCATTAAACGAATGCATTAAAAGAATTGATCAAATAAATGTTCAAGAATTAACGATGACTGATAAAGCACTAGAAGAATTATTAACAACAAGACCTTTTTCAATATATCCAATGGTTAGATATACTGAAAGACCAGACACATTAGTTGCACATTTATATCAAGGACAATTTGCTATTTTAGTTGATACATCACCTTCAGTAATGTTAGGGCCAACAACGTTTTTTGATCATTTACAAGCACCTGAAGAATATCGTCAAACTCCTTTATCGGGAACATATTTAAAGCTTTTACGAATGATCGGAATCTTTGTATCTTTTTTACTAGTACCACTTTGGCTATGTTTTGTTAATCAATTAGATTTAAATATACCCATTCTTAGTCAAGTACTAACACTTGAGTTTTCTAAAACTAATATTTTATTTCAAGTGTTAATGGCAGAAATTACAATTGAGATGGTTCGAATGGCCTCAATTCATACACCAAATTCACTTTCTCAATCGATGGGTTTAATAGTCGGTATAATTTTGGGTGGAATTGCTGTTAATCTTGGAATTGTTAGTGAAACCATCGTGCTATTAGGTGCATTATCCGCAATTGGAACTTATATTACTCCAAGTTATGAATTAGCACTGGCCAATAAGATAGTTAAGTTAGTATTAATTATTATAAGTTATTTCTTTGGGTTAACCGGATTAATTATTAGTTTAATTGGCTATATTATTTATCTTGCTACTTTAAAAAGCTTTTCAATGCCTTATTTTAGTCCTTTAATTCCCTTTCATTTTAAAAAACTTATTAAAGAATTAATTAGGTTACCTTATCGAAGTGAAAAAAAACTAAATCAAAAAGAAAATGGCAATTAATTTGATTGCCAAATTTTCATTTTTTTGATACAATAGTAATAACTAAAATTATAAGGAAATAGAAAATGAGTAAAATAAAAATTGAAGCATTAGGTGGTATGCAAGAAAACGGCAAAAACTTATATGTTGTTGAAATCGATGAACAAATCTTTATTCTTGATGCTGGCCTAATATATCCAGAAATAGACTTATACGGAATTGATGCGGCAATTCCTAATATTGATTATCTAATCGAAAACAAAAACCGTATTGTTGGAATATTTGTCTCTCATGGTCATGAAGATCATATTGGCGCTATCCCTTATCTTTTAAAATCAATTAACGTTAAAGTATTTGGTACCCATTTTACAATTAGTTTAATTGAAGAACTTTTAACTCTTAATGACATGGATGTTAAAAAGTATCGTTTGTATCGAATTAATGACACAAAAGAGTTAACATTTGGTAATGTTAGTGTTGTCTTTTATAATGTCAACCATTCAATTCCTGAATCAGCAGGTATTGTTCTTTATACTGAAGATGGTGCGATTGTTTATGCACAAGACTTTAATTTTGCTAAAAGTTTAAACAAAAAATATAAGATTTCGTATAATCGTTTATTAGAACTTAATAGTAAAAATGTTCTTGCAGTTATGAGTGAAAGTATTGGGATTACAGATACGATTCGTGTAAGTAATGATTTAGTATTTGATAATGAACTTCATAATGTTTTATATCAAGCACAAGGTAATATCTTTGTGGTTGGTTATTCAACAGATCTAAGTCGTCTACAAAAAGTTGTGACTTTAGCAGCTAATTTTGGTAAGAAAATTGCGATAATTGGTCGAAAAGGTGAACAAATAGTTAATATGGCTGTTAAGACTAATTACTTAGAAATTCCAAAAAAACAATTTGTTAAACTTGGCGAATGTGAAGAAGAAAACTTAGTTGTTTTAATTGTTGGAACTAATACTGAGCCATATTATTTAGTAGAACGTATTCTAGAAGGAAAACATAAGACAATATCATTTAAAGAAAATGATCTTATTGTTGGATTATCTGATCCTGTTACTGCAACTAAAAAGTATGTTTTACATGTTTTAGATAAACTATATTTAAAAGATTTAAAATTCTTCCCCATTGAAAAGAAAAACTTACGTTCATCACACGCAACAGCAGATGATCTTGTTCAATTATATTCGATTACTAATCCGAAATACGCAATACCAATTAAAGGTGAAGATCGTCATTTAATTAAACACGTTAATTTACTGAAAGAATTAGGTTATAGCGATAATATTCTTGATATTTCTGATGGTAATGTTGCAGTGTTTGAAAATGGTAATTTTGTAAATTATGAAAAAATAAATAATGGTACTTTATATGTTGATGGTAACTTAACAGGTAACGTTGATAAAGAAATCGTTGAAGAAAGAAATCGTCTTGCGAATGATGGAATTATTCATATCTTAAGTTATGTTGACACTAAAAATAAAAAGATTGTTAAAGATCCAGTTATTATTACAAGAGGTTTTGTAAGTTCTAAAGTTGGTGAAGAAGGTTTAGAACTTGTAAAACAAAATGTAATTAAAGTTTTAAATGCAAGTTTTGCTAAACGTAAAACAATGACAGAGTTCGAAGCCGCAATCGAAAACGATATTCAACGTTTGTTATATCGTTTAACTAAGAAGAATCCGACAATTTTACCAGTTGTAGTAGATTTAAAAAACGTTAAATATTAGTATACAAAACACCACTACATCATATAATGTAGTGGTGTTATTTTGTTAGAAGATATTAAATTAGAATTGTTAAAAAAAATAAGTGAGATTAATAAAACAACGCCTGGTGTTTGGATTGTTGTTTCCAACATCTTTCAAAATAAAAAATATACGTTGATCTTAGATAATACTTTAATAATTAGTATTTATGAACTTACTGAAAAGAAACTCATCATGTTATAT
The DNA here is from genome assembly GCA_045123185.1 of Bacilli bacterium. Classification (GTDB taxonomy): domain Bacteria; phylum Bacillota_I; class Bacilli_A; order ML615J-28; family CAG-313; genus UBA1231. The sequence continues at coordinate 64,862 of JBGVIL010000189.1, forward strand.
AAAGTTTTAAAAGAATTAATCAAGACTAAAAGTATTATTAAAGTAATAAATAAAAAAGAATTCTTAATTGTAAAATTAAGAAGTAGTGTTGTAACCGATTGTTTAACTAATAGTAGTTTATGGAAATTGGTTGATATTAAAGGAATACTGGAAAAACATTTTAAAAGTTATCCGATTAAGATAATTGATGATTATGTTTATATTAGTGATTTAATGAATGAGTATCAAATCACTAATTACCGAGAAAAATATGTAAAAATAAAAAATATAAATAATTCTTTAGAAATCATATTTGAATATAGTTATGTCTATAAAGAATTTGAAATGTTAATCTTAGATAATTTTATAAAATTAAAAAGTAATTGAATTAATTACTTGCATAAAAGTGTGATTTGTAGTATAATATATACGATTTATCTAGGAGGACACATTAAATGCGTATCAATGTTTTATTAAAATGTACAGAATGTGGCGAAGAAAATTATCTTACTGAAAAAAACAAACGTAATACTCCTGATCGTTTAGAACATAAAAAGTATTGCCCACGTTGTAAGAAAGCTACAATTCACAAAGAAAAAAGCAAAAAATAAAAACCTATTGGTATTTGAGACTGCGTATGCAGTCTTTTTTTTGTTCCAAAAAGTGATAATCTTTTTAAGAATATTTTGATAAAATTTCTTAGGTGAAATTATGGCAAAAGAAAAACAATTAAAATTTGAAAGAGAAATTAAAGACTTAACGTTTTATTATGAAATAATTGGTATCATTTCAATGATTATTCCAATTCTTGCTTTTGCAAGACTTGGTTTAATTGGTTTTTATATAATGTTAATTTTTAAGATTATTTTTGGAGATTGGTATTTTTTATTTTTACTTGCAATATTTGTTTATGGTCTCCGCTGTTTAATTTACCATAAACCAATGAATTTTAAAACATTGAGAATTATCGGGATATTTTTAGTTTTGCTTGGTATAATGATGTTATCACATTTTCCGATGCATAAATACATTATGAGTTTTGATCAAGATGGTAGTGGTGGTTATTATAGTAAAACTTTAGGACTATATTTAGATTACTTTAAGAATTATTATGATGGTATGGTAGTAGGTGGAGGTATTCTTGGGTCTACTTTCTTTTATTTATTTTATTCTTTGTTTTCATCCATTGGCACAATATTAATGATTATTATATTTGTCTTTGTTGGTGTTGTTTTTTTTACCGAAAAGACTATCAAAGACTTTTTAGGTATCTTTGGTAGATGGGGAATTATTGTCTTTAAATTTATTAGGGGTAAGTTTAAAAGTTTTAAATATGATATCGTTATTCCTAAGGCGAAAAAAAGTTCTAAGTCTATTTCCATTACTGAATTAAAGATGCCAATTGGTATTAAATTTGAAGGAATGGAACATACTAAAACTAAAGAACTCAAAGAAAAAATTGGTAGAATTTTAAATAATATGAATATTTTCTATAATGATATTGATGTTATTGTAGGTTATAATGTTTCGACTTTTATTATTAACTCATTACAATATATTGATATGACAAGATTAAATGATATGTTAAAAAATAGTATTGATAGTTCTTTTAAAATAAAAAAAGATTTAAAGACTAAATTTACTGTTATTGAAGTAAATAATAACTATGATAGTATTTATGATGTACGTGGTGCACTTGAAAGTATGAAAGAATATCGTAATGATTTTGTTTATCCAATTGGAATAACTTCAATGAATGAGCGTATTACAATTGACTTACAAAAAGAAATTGGTATTTTATTAGAAGATACTAATGAATTTTCAAATTCGTTTTTAAATGCGTTTATTTTAATGTCTTATATTAAAAATACTAGACGAAAGTTTAAAATTAAGTATTTATTAAAAAATGACTTTGATAAACTAATCCAAGAAGCAAATTCAATTATTCATACTTTAAATGAGGCAAACTGTCAAAGTATAAAAGAATATAATGAAAAAAATGATAAAATAAAACATTTACCTCAAAGAATTATTATTATGAATAGTATTGAAGAATTTATAAGAACTGATGATGAAATCGAAAAGATGACATTTTTATTTCAAATTAGTATCAAAATTGGTTTTTATTTTATTGTCTTAACAAAGAATAAACAACTTATTCCAAAACTTATTGATAACTATTTGACAAAGGTGATTTATTTTAAAGATTCAATAAATTTATCTGTTACTAATAATATTAGGTTGTTTGAAGCATTTTATGTTGATAAAGACTTAATAGAAAGAATAACTTATACTAGTATTGAAGATGATGAGTTTGAAAAGTTTAAAAATCGAATATAAAAAACAGTACAAACAATGTTTGTACTGTTAACTATTTTGTTTTAGTTTTTCAAGATATAAATAACGTTCTTTCAAAGAAGTTTCGATCTTTGATGAATCTTTTGGAATATAATATTTTCTTCCGACTAAATTATCTGGTAAGTATTGTTGATTAACCCAGGCGTTTGGATAATCGTGAGGATACTTATAAGGTGTTTGATCTGGAGAAAATGATGGTAGATTTTTTAAGTGAAGTGGAAGTGGACCAGATCGACCATTTTCAATATCTTCCATTGCTTTTGCGAGAGCCATGTATGCTGAATTTGATTTAGGTGATAATGCCATCTCAATGACGATTACAGCAAGTGGTAAACGAGCTTCGGGATTACCTAATTCACGAGCTGCATCACATGCTGCTTTAACGCGTGGTCCAATTGTTGGATTGGCAAGTCCAATATCTTCATAGGCAATACAAAGAAGTCTACGACATAGACTTTGTAAGTCATCAGCAATTATTAGTTTTGCCAGATAATGTAATGCTGCATCAACATCGCTACCACGAATTGACTTATGTAAACCACTTAATGTATCGTAGTAGTTATCTTGGTTTTTATCGAAATTTAAATTAGCTTTTTGTAAAGCACTTTTAGCTGTTTCTAAGTCAATTTCATTATCTGAAACAAAAGCAAGTGTTTCAATATTGTTAATTAGTGAACGAAATTCATACCCAGATGAGTCTACGATATAATCAATTGTTTCTTGATCTTTAATTTTGATTTTTAATTCATTACATGCACGGTCCAAGATAGTAATCATATCAAGTCTACCTAATGTATTTAATTTATAAATATGACATCTTGAACGAATAGCTGGATTAACTGAATGATATGGATTAACTGTTGTTAAACCAATCATAATTAATGTGCCGTTTTCAACATATGGTAATAAGAAATCTTGAATATCTTTCTTCATACGATGTATTTCATCAACAACGATTATAGTTTGTTGATTAAAACGCGCATCACTCACAATTGTTTTAAGTGCTTCTTTATTATCAGTTGAAGCATTAAAACGATGATATGGGATATTACTCATTGCGCATGTAGCTTCTGCAATCGTTGTTTTACCACAACCTGGTTCACCATATAAAATAAAAGAGAATAAGTGATTGTTATTTAACATTTTTCTTAAGATTCCGTTTTGGCCAACTAAATGGTCTTGACCAACAATGAAATCATAATGCGTTGGACGCATTGTATATGCTAGTGGTTTCATAGGCATCTCCTTAAGTAAATTAATTATATCATTTTTTATTTCTTTTGACAAATAAAATTAAATAGTAATAATATTTCACATTATTTTCATACATATTTGTCTACAAATTCACAAAATTATGGTATAATTATTAAAAAAGGAGAAAATTGCTATGAGTAGAATTTTAATTGTTGATGATGAAGCTAATATTCGTGATTTAATTAAGAAGTATGCTAAGTTTGAAAATTATGAAGTAGACGAAGCAACAAACGGAATGGAAGCTATTGAAAAAGTAGACAATAATCAATATGATATTATCATCATGGATGTTATGATGCCAGAATTAGATGGTTTTTCAGCGATTAAAGAAATACGAAAAAAGTATGATATTCCAACGATTGTCTTATCTGCAAGAGGCGAAGAATATGATCGTCTTCATGGATTTGATCTTGGAATTGATGACTATGTAGTTAAACCATTCTCACCAAAAGAATTATTAATGCGTGTAAGTGCCATTCTTGCACGATATAATTCTAAAGGTACTAAAAATAATAATTTATGGCAATATAAGGATTTAAAGATTGATGATAACGCAAGAATTGTTTATGTAAATAACAATCGTATAGAAATGACACCAAAAGAATATAATTTATTAATGTATTTAATAAATAATGAAAACAAAGTTGTCACAAGAGAACAATTATTATCTCAAATTTGGGGTTATGATTTCTTTGGTGATGATAGAACACTTGATACACACATGAAACTTTTAAGAAAAAAACTTGGCGAATATGGACAATGTATTGTTACACTTCGTGGAGTAGGTTATCGTTTTGAAAAGTAATAAAATTAATTTAAAGTGGAAAGTCATTCTTTACTTTATTTTGTTTTCATTAATTATTTATTTAGTATTTTGGTTTTTCCAAGTTGTAATGATTAATTTCTTCTTTCGAAATATGAAAATTAATAACGCTGAAGAATCACTAAATCGTTTGGTTTTAGAAGCAGAAACTCATCATAATATTGATATTATGATTGATTATCCAACTTTCGAAAAATTAACTGAATATTTAGACGAAAAAGAATGTGATGGTTGGATATTATATAGAAAACCTCAAGACACTCATTTACAAATATGGTATACTTCAACAGGTAATCAAATAGATGAAGAAAAGATAGTAAATTACTGGAATACCTATCAAACAAGAAGGGAATTTGTTGTTGGTCTAAGTAAAGAATCAAATAATTATATTATTGGTAAGTTTGTCGAAAAGCCTAATAATATATCAATGATGATACTAATTGAATCTAAATTAGTACCATTTGAATCAACAGTTCAAGTATTAAGTAATCAATTTATCGTAATATCTGGCTTTATTGTTATTCTTGCGGTTATATTTTCTGCAGTAATGTGTAATAGAATTGTTAAACCAATTACATCTTTAACGAAGTCTGCAAAAGAATTTGCCAAGGGTAAGTATGACACTAAATTTAGTGGATATGGATATGATGAAATTGATGAGCTGTCAAACGCATTAAACTATGCTTCATCTGAACTTAGTAAACTAGATTTATATCAAAAAGAATTAATGGCCAATGTTTCCCATGATTTAAGAACTCCACTTACTTTAATTACAGGATATGGTGAGATGTTAATTGATTATCCTGAAGAAAGAACGGAAGAAAATCTAAAGATTATTGTTGATGAAGGTAAAAGATTAACAGGACTTGTTAATGATATTTTAGCATTAACTAAGATTGAAACTAATGCAATAGAGTTAGAATTGGATGTTTACAATTTAACAGAAAATATTAAAGAAATTGTAAGTCGTCAAGAAAAGTTAATTGAGAATTTAAATATTAAGATTCAATTTGAATATGATCAACAAGCTTATATTAAAGCAGACTGTGATCAATTTGCGAAAGTTATTTATAATTTCTTAAGTAATGCAATAAATTATGTTGGAGATGATCATTTAGTAATTGTAAAACAAAACGTTACGGATAAATACGTTACAATTTCAGTAATTGATCATGGTGTTGGTATACCAAAAGAAGAAATTGATAATATTTGGTATCGTTATTATAAAGCAAAAACACATAAACGTGCATCAGTAGGTTCAGGACTTGGACTTGCAATTGTACGAAGTATTTTAGATAAACATGGATTTGAGTACGGAGTAATCAGTGAACTTAATGAAGGAAGTGAATTTTGGGTTAAAATTCCACTATCTGACAAATAATGTCAATATTTTCTCATAATTAGTTCATATAAACTTCAGTTTGGAATGTTATAATATTTATGCATCAGTGGTGAAGATGCTACAAGACACTCTATCATTCCCTCTATTCCAAAAAAAACTAACTATTTCTGAGGGTGTCTTGTATTTTTTTATTTTAGGAGAACATTATGTATAACGAAAAAAGAACTAATCCTTTATTAGTGTTAATCCCACTTTTATTAATTATTGCAGGTATTTTTCTTGTGGTTTTTGATTTTAACAAATTAGTACCTGAGAATAATAATAACCAAACAGAGGGAATAATCAATAATCAAATTACAAATACAGTAGTTGACTATAACGAAATTACAGTTGAAGACTTAGACCAAGGTGTTCAAGTTGCAGCTGATAAAGTATCACAAGCAGTAATTGGTGTTACTTCTAAAGCAATTACGAAAGTTGGAACTAAAGTTGTTGAAGTTAATTATTCAATTGGTAGTGGCGTAATTTATAAACGTGAAGAAATCAAAAATGGTAGTGGAAAAGTAGTCAATTATCGTTACTATGTAATTACTAATCGTCACGTTGTAACATTAGATTCAAGTCATACTGAATATAGTGGTATTAATTTATACATCTATTTAGGAGATATTGATGTTGAAGTTAAAGCAAATTTACTTGGTTATGATGAAAAAGTAGATATTGCGTTATTAACATTTGAATATTCAAAATATATTGATCCAGTAGATATTGGTGATAGTAATAACTTGAAAAAAGGTCAAATGGTTATTGCAGTTGGTAATCCAGATGGATATGAATATTATGGATCTGTAACATTTGGGGTGGTAAGTGGTCCAGAACGTTACGTTTCAACAGATACTGATGGTGATGACACAACAGACTTTTCTGCAGAATACATTCAACATGACGTAGCGATTAACCCAGGTAATAGTGGTGGTGGATTATTTACACTAGATGGTAAACTAGTTGGAATTAATACTTTAAAACTTGTTGATGACACCATCGATAATATTGGTTTCGCAATCCCATCAAATGTCGCAATGACAATTGTTGTTGATTATTTAGAAAAAGGATTACAAATTGAAAGACCAAAACTAGGTATCTTGGGTTATGAAATACGTGCTTTATCAAGTGCACAAATTGAAAGTTCTGAAGATATCATAAGTATTCCAAATATTTATAATGGTGAGTCACCTTATGGTATTTACGTTGGCGATGTTTCAAAAGGTTCAACTATTGCTCAAACTGAAATTACCCAACATGATATTGTTCTTTCAATTAATGGTATTAAAGCAACCAGAACACATATTATTAATTCTAAATTAAATTCACTTATAGATGGATTTAAAATTGGTGAAACTGTCTTAATTGAATACTATGATCGCTCAAGTAATAGTATTAAAACAGTTGAAGTAGTACTTAAAAAGTAATTTATAAAAGTTGGCTAATGCCAACTTTTTTATTTTAACAATATTGCTTTTAAAATTAGTCAAATTATGATATAATTCTTATATTGGAAAGGAAGTGAAGAAGATGTTTTTAAAAGTTGAAAATCTTTCAATGACATATGATAAAAAGGTACTTTATGATAAAGCATCTTTTTCAGTTAACCGAGGAGAAAAAATTGGAATTGTTGGTTCTAATGGTACAGGAAAAACAACATTAATTAATATTTTAAATGGCGATATTATTCCTGATAGTGGAACAATTACTTTTGATAAAAAGATTAAAGTTGGATTCTTAGATCAATATTTAAGAATTGATAAGAATTTAACAATTAAAGAATATTTAAATAAAGCTTTTGATGAACTAAATAAGGTATCTAAAGAAGCAGAAGATATTGAAAAAAGAATTAATAATACAACTAATGGTGATGAACTAGAACGTTTAGTTAATATTTTATCTTTACTTCATGAACGTTTAGAAATGGGTGATTATTATGCCAATGATTCGAAGATAATGCGGATTGCAAAAGGTCTTGGTATTAATAATTATGGTATGGAATCACTAATGGGTAAACTTAGTGGTGGACAAAAGATTAAAGTAATTCTAGCAAAACTGCTATTAGAACAACCAAATCTATTAGTACTGGATGAACCAACTAACTTTTTAGATACAAGTCATGTTGATTGGTTAGTGAAATATTTAAAAGAATACAAAGGTACTGTTTTAATGGTATCGCATAATCAGGAGTTTTTAAATGAAGTTGCGACTTCGATTTTAGATATTGAATTTGCAAAAATTACTAAGTATCGTGGTAATTATCAACAATTTGAAGTAAAAAAAGCATTTGCTCTTGAAAATTATGATAAACAGTTAAAAGAAAATATTCGTGAACGCAAAAACTTACAAGAATATATTGATAAAAATAGAACTAGAGCTTCAACTGCAAAACTTGCTCAAAGTAGACAAAAGAAGTTAGATAAAATGGATGTGATGGACAAAGTAACAGTTACAAATAAAAGACTTTATTTGACTTTTAATTATCAATCAATATCATCACATAAATTTTTAGAAGTTAAAGATTTAGAAATTGGTTATTATTTCTCATTGCTTCCTGCGATGAATTTTCAAATTAAAAGTGGTGAAAAACTAGCCATTACAGGATTTAATGGTATTGGTAAGACAACTCTACTTAAAACCTTAATTGGAGAACTTCATCCAATAAAAGGGTGGTATAAGTTTGTTGATGATGCAAAATTTGCTTACTTTTCTCAAGAACATGAATGGGCTAATGATAACCTAACACCTTTTGAAATGGTATCAAATGAATACCCAGAAAAAGATGCGAAATGGATTAGAAGTGAACTTGCGAAAGTAGCACTTACTGGTACTCAAACAATGCAACCAATTAAAACATTAAGTGGTGGAGAACAATCAAAATTAAAGCTTGCTTTGATGATGTTAAAAAGAGCAAATGTCTTAATCCTTGATGAGCCAACTAACCACTTAGATAAAGCTGCAAAAGAGTCTTTATTAGAATGTTTAAAGAAATATCCGGGAACTGTTATTTTTGTATCCCATGAGAGATCATTTATAACAGAACTAGCAACAAAAGTATTTAATATAGAAGATTTATTAGTCTGAGGTATATTATGATTTATATGTTATCAGGAATAACTGGTAGTGGAAAATCTAGTTATTCGAAAAAATTAAAAAAAGAATTAAACTGTGAAGTTTTATCAACTGATGAACTTCGTAATCTTCATCCAGACTGGTCAGAAGAATTAATATGGCCAGAAGTTTATCGATTATTAAGTGAAGCTTTAAAAAATAATATTGATATTATTTATGACGCAACCAATATTACACCAAAGGTAAGAAACCGAATAATTACTGAAGTTGAAAAACATAATGTAAAAGCTGTTGTTGGTGTATATTTCTTTGATACTTCTTGGAAAGTTTGTCAAAAACGCGTGATTAAAAGAAATCAAATTCCAGGTGAAAGATATTTACCACCAGAAGTTGTTGAATCTTATGGTAAACGAGTAATTAAACCAACAGTAGATGAGGGATTTGTATTCATAAAAACTGTAAAAGGTGGTAAAATAATAGAAGAGGTATATAACGATGTTAACTGTTAATCCATTTGATACATTTAGAAATTGGGCTTTAGTAACCGCAAAATCGGGTGAATTACATAATTCAATGGTAATTGGCTGGGGAACACTAGGGGTGTTATGGCGTAAAAATGTTGCGATTGTTTTTATTCGTGAAGATCGATATACCTATGATTTCATTGAAAAAGCTAATCAATTTACAATTAGCTTTTATGATGAAAAATATCTTGAAGAACTAAAAGTATATGGTTCAAAAAGTGGAAAAGATGTTGATAAAGATAAAGTTACAGGTTTTCACCCAATTCCAGTTCATGATACTATTACATATGAAGAATCAAAAATGACCATTGTATGTCGTAAAATGTATCAAACTAGAATGAATGATGAGGATTTTACTGATTTTGTGCCAGTTGAATTTTATCAAAATATTGATAAATCTGTTCGTCATCACATGTATATTGGGGAAATAATTGAAATAATACAAAAATAAAATTATTAATACTCTTGTTATTTATTGTAAGTTATGGTATAATAAATGCGTTATAAGTATTAAATAAATAACCAAGGAGGCTATTATGTATTTCTTAGATTATATTTTATTAGCAGTATCAATTCTATTAATCTTAATCATAGTATTACAAAATCCAAAAGAAGATGCAATGCGTGCTTTTTCTGGTGAAAAATCTGAAAGTGCTAAAGTTAAACAACGTGGATTAGAAAAAACTATTAACCGTGTAACAATGGTTCTTGCTATTCTTTTCTTTGTTGCTTCATTAGTTTTAATGATTATTGATAGAACAATGTTATAAAAATATAGAGGCCTTTTAGGCCTTTTTCTTTTAATATAAAATAAGGAGGTGTAAAAATGAAAGAACAGATTCTAGAACTTATGTCTAAACCGGGTTATAAAGCTTTAGTTCCACGTCAAATTATGGAACAAATTAAAAGCGATAATTTAACAGCTGTCATGAAATGTTTAAATGAACTTGATCGAGAACATTTAATTATTCATGATAATGTTGGCCATTATGCTTTACTTAGTTACTTTCATATTTACATCGGTGTAATTAATGTAAAAGAAATTGGGATGGGCTTTGTTAAAGTTGATGGATTTGACAAAGACATTTATGTAGGTAAACGTGATACTTTAAATGCGATGGATGGAGACACCGTTTACGTACAATTTACTAAAAATACAACAAGAGGACCTGAAGGGGTTGTTGTTGATATTATTGAACGTCGTTTTAAAGAATTTATTGGTGTAATTAAAAAAAGAAAAAATGGTTACTCTTTACAAATTAAAGGTAAATATAGTTATTTAACAATTGTTATTAATCAAAAACATTTAAAAAATGCTAAAGTAAATGAAGTTGTTAAAGCAACTATTATAGATTATGGTAATGGTTTCTTATTAAAAGCTAAAGTTGATAAAGTATTAGGTGATAAAAATCAAGTTGGTATGGATATATCCATGATGATTGAAAATGCGGGAATCAGTACTGATTTTAGTATAGAAACAAAACAATATGTAGAAGATTTATCTAGTGATATTTATTTAGATAATAGAATAAATAGAACGAATGAAATGATTGTAACAATTGATGGTGATGATGCAAAGGATTTTGATGATGCAATAACTGTCAAAAAACTTGATGATAATAAGTATATGTTAGGTGTTTATATTGCTGATGTTTCACATTATGTTACTTATAATTCACCACTTGACATTGACGCAAGTCTAAAAACTAGTAGTTGTTATTTACCGGATCGAGTAGTACCAATGTTACCATTTAGATTATCGGATGATTTGTGTTCATTAAAACCTCATGTGAATCGTTACGCACTAGCGGTAGAAATGATTATCGAAAACGGTAAAGTTATTGATAGTGAAATATTTGAAACAGTAATTAATAGCAAATATCGATTAACATATAATGCAGTTAACAAAATGTTTGAAGAAAACAGTTTAACTTCTGATTTAGAATTTTTAAATGATGCAAAAGAATTAGCTTCAATCTTAGAAAAGAAACGTAAAGCAAGGGGTTCACTTGACTTTGAGACAAAAGAAGCAAAAGTAATTTTAGATAATAATGGTTATCCAATTGATATTGTTCCTATTAATCGTGGGATTAGTGAAAAAATAATCGAAGAATTTATGATTTGTTGTAATGAAACTGTAACCGAAAGAATAAGTTATTTAGATTTACCTTTTGTTTATCGTATTCATGAAGAACCTAACGCTGAAAAATATCAAGAGTTAGTTGATATCGCAAAGACTTTAGGAATTAACATTCCCAAAAAACAAAATAGTATTCATCCATTATTTATTCAAACAATTCTTGAAAAACCACAGACGGAAGAAACAAAAGTTATCTTTAACCATTTGATACTTCGTTCAATGGCTAAAGCTCGATATTCTGAAACTAATTTAGGACACTTTGGTTTAGCAAGTCAAAATTATACTCATTTTACTTCACCAATTAGAAGATATTCAGATCTTGTTGTTCATAGATTAGTAAAAGACTATTTGTTAAATGGATCTAATTATCAAGGTATTGAATTAGAAGAATATTTAAGAGATGTTTGTAATCAAAACAGTAATCAAGAGAAAGTTATTGAGAGATTAGAACGAGATGTTTTGGATATGAAAAAAGCTGAATATATGCTTAATAAAATTGGCCATGTATATGAAGGAATTGTTTCAGGAGTTCAAAAATGGGGATTCTATGTACAACTTGCTAATAGTGTTGAAGGTTTAGTACTTGCAGATGACTTATATGATGATGGTTTTGAGTATAATGAAGAAAAAGGTATTTGGTATAAATCAAGTGTAGATGTTTATAAGATTGGAAAACCTGTGTTGGTTCGTGTTTTAGGTGCATCAAAAGATCGAGGTACAGTTGATTTCAAATTGTTAGGTGGTGTTCATTTTGAGTAATAGAAAGATAGTTTGTCAAAATAAAAAAGCCCATCATGAATATTTTATTGAAGATATTTATCAATGTGGTATTGTATTACATGGAACGGAGATTAAGTCTATAAGACAAGGAAAAGTAAATATTAATGACGCATATTGTAGTGTTGAAAAAGGTAACATGATGATTATGAATATGCATATTTCCAAGTATGATAAAGGTAATTTATTTAATCATGATCCTGATAGAGATAAAGTATTATTGTTACATAAAAAGGAAATTATTAAACTACATTCTCTTGCTCAACGTGATGGTTATACTTTAATACCTTTATCTGTTTACTTAGAACAAGGTTTATGTAAAGTAGATTTAGGGGTATGTAAAGGTAAAAAGCTTTACGATAAACGTGAAACATTAAAAGAAAAAAGTATTAAAATGGAAGAAAAGAAGAGCTTTAAGTATTAACTTAAAGCTCTTTATTCTTTAACTCTTCAATTTGTTTTTGTAAATCATTTATTTTATTCATTATATTTGGATCACTAGGAGATAATAATTGGTTTTGTGCACTAAGTGTTAATACTATTTGACCAACACATTCTAGCCAGTTACCAATAGAGTTTTGTTCTTCATAATTTAGTCCTTGAGTTATGATATATCCTGTAATCATGGCAAGAATAGTAAATTCATTAGCGCTAAGTGACGATAACCATTTGGAGAAATTAGAAAAATATTTTTCATCATTCATAAAATACCTCCTTATATTATATGCAAGTTTGATAATCTTTTGTTTGAAAAATTAATTATATAATGATATAATAAATAAAATGCGGTAATGGCGGAATTGGTAGACGCGCTACTTTGAGGGGGTAGTGCCCTTTAGGGCTTGCTGGTTCAAATCCAGTTTACCGTACCATTAGAATGTGTCTATAAGTCATCAGATTTATAGTAAAAATATAACGATTTTAACATCAAAATCAAGGAATTATGCATCTATTTAGGTGCATTTTTTTATTTTTTAGATAAGTTATTAGATTTTAGCAACTCAAGGGATTTGAATATAGGGTATTTTATGGTAGTTGGAAAGATAGTCGGTTGATGGGATTTGAACTATCTTTATTTGAAATTAACTTTGTTATAATGTATAATATAATTAAGATAATTTACTTGACTCTCCAGTTAACTGTAATGTTATAATCACATTGTAATAAGTTAGCTAGCAATTATTACAAAGGAGGCTTTATGAAATATTTAAGAATAGGTGATTTTTCTAATGTTGTAGGAATCAGTGTAAAAACAATCAGATTCTATGAAGAAAAAGGATTGATAAAACCAGCTTACATTGATAAATATACAGGATATAGATATTATGATGAGAAGAATATAGAACATGTATTAGTTATATTACAATATAAGAATATGGGCTTTACATTAGAAGAAATCAAAAACATTAATTCAGATTTACTTATTTCAAAAGTTGATTCCTTGAAAGAACAAATGATTAATATAAAGAAAAATATTAATCATATTGAATCGCTGATTGAAAAAGGAGAGTGTAGTGAATTGGTATTTGTAAATGATGAAAAAGTAATTGGAAAATGGGAATTATTAGAAGATGAACCTTTTCCTTTTAATGAATTATATTTTCTGCCTAATGGAAAAGAATACTGGGTGTTTAGTTGGACCAAAGGATATTTAAAAATTATTGATAATTATCATCCATATGAAATAGTTAATGATATATTAATAATAAGTGTAGTTGATGTAAATGGAGTAATTGGTAAGAAAGTTAAATTTAGAAAAATCGATAATAAAGAATATTCTATAGATGATATAAGACAAGCAGATGATGTTACTTATGAATTTGTAAATGATGGAACTGTATTAGGAATATGGAGATCAATTGCATTTACATATAGTGATGATATTGGAGAAGTAATAAAAGATAAAAAAGATGATCTGTTTTTACAAAGATTAATATTTTGCAAAGGTGGGAAACTAATTGAAGAAAGAATAAATGAAACTATGTTAAATCATTTATTATGGACTAATGGTAAAGTTATAGATAATAAATATAATATGACATCATCAAAATATGAAATAGTGAAAATAAATAACGTAGAATATTTAATTTATGAATGGAAATCAGGAGACTATACATTTGGGAAAAGAAAACCTGACAAATATATTCTAATAAAAGAATAATTATTTGTGTCGGTTTATGTCGGTATAAATGTCGTTTTATATTTAATAGATTTTAAAAATATAAGGAATTAAAAATGTAAATGATAAATAATATTTTTGATCATAACATAGTTAAAATTTTAATGCAAAAAAATGCGTAAATACGCAAAAAATATTATTACTTATAGGTACTATAATTAAAGTTAAGAAATTACTTAACATGAGTATTTAAAAAACTATTATGCATAAAATAATATAGAATAAAACATTTGATTTATTACCCATAATATAGTATAATTAATTTAAAGAAAGGTGGGTATTAAAATGAGCAAAATAAAAGAAATAATAAATGAATGTCGCTCATATGAAGATGAACGTGAATGGTTTGAATTCAAAGAAAATGTTTTTTTAGTTGATCATGTCGGTGAATATATTTCTGCCTTATCGAATAGTGCTGCAATGCTTGGTAGAAAATATGGATATTTAATTTGGGGAGTTAATGATAAAACTCATGAAATAATGGATACTAATATTGATTATAATAAATCAATTAATAATGAACCAATTAAACACTATTTAGCTAGAAAATTAAATCCAAGTATTTCATTTGAATTTGAAGAAACAACTATAGATAATAAAAGAGTAGTAATACTTATAATACCTGCTGCAAAAATCGTACCAACATCATTTGATGATGTAAGATATATTAGGATTGGATCTAGTAAAGAGACTCTAAAAAAATACCCTGAACGAGAAGCTCGTTTATTTTCAATATTAACTTTTGGACTGCCTACAATAAATAATACTTCTTCTGAATATCAAGATTTAACTTTCAACCAATTAATTACTTATTATGGTACAAAAGGAATAATGTTAAATGAAACAAATTTTAAAACCAATTTACATCTTTTAACTAGTGATGGAAAATATAATATTATGGCACAACTTCTTTCAGATAATTCATATGTTCCAATAAGAGTTGCTATATTTGAAGGAAAAACAAAAGCAAGTAAGTTATATTCTGTAAAAGAGTTTGGTTATAAATGTTTATTGTATTCTTTATATGAAGTATTAAATTATGGTGAAATACTAAACATCCCTCAAGCAGATGAAAATGAAAGAATTATGGAAAGAAAAGAGATTCCATTATTTAATTTTGATGTATATAGAGAAGCTGTTATTAATGCATTCCTTCATAATGAGTGGATCAATTTAAATGAGCCAATGATTACTTTTTATTCTGATAGAATAGAAATTTTATCTAGAGGCACGCTTTCTCCACTTCAAACATTAGAAGGATTTTATAAAGGTCATTCAATTCCTATAAATGATAAGCTTTCAGAATTGTTTTTACAACTACATATAAGCGAAAAAACTGGAAGAGGAATTCCTAAAATTATCAGTGTTTATGGAAAAGAGTCAATAGAGGTAAACGATAATAATTTAACTGTGACAATTCCGTTTAATAGAATCAATGAAAGCAATAAAGTGGGTAATAAAGTGGGTAATAAGGTGGGTAATAAAAATTTAAATAACTCACAAATTAAAGTTTTAGCAGAAATAAGAAACAATCCTAATGTTACTAAGCAACAGCTTATGA
>JBGVIL010000190.1:0-6720 GCA_045123185.1 Bacilli bacterium
TATACCCAATAAAACTTTCATTCTATTTAGTAGCATTTAATCACCTACTTAAATAAAAAAGATAGAGGACTAAACCTCTACCTTCTTACTTCTTTTTCTTGTTTTTTTCTTTTGTGGGGCTTCCACTTCTTCGATTAACGCAACTGTAACTGGTTCAGTTGGTATTGAAGCACTTCGTATTTATTCTTGAACGTATTTTACTACAGCTTCTTCTCTTAAAGTTTTAACTCCATCTACTTGAAGTCCTCTTATACCATCAGCAAAAGAGTTTTGTAATCTCATAGCTTCAGTTTCTTCTAATTGCTTAGCATATCCTATAGCAGATTTATGTAATACTACTATAGCAAATGTACCTTCATTTAATTCTTCAGAGAATACTAATTGAGTTCCATTTATAGAAGCTCCTTCTATAACTCCATTTTCCATTATTCTATATTCTTTTGTGAATCTAGCATCTAATTGTAAATCTTCTAAAACTTCAGAGTTTATTACTGCAAATCTTTCAGCTTTAGGTACTTTATTTTTATTTAAAGTTGTATTAGCTTTAACTATTAAATCATATGCTTTTTCATCACCAGTTTTAGTTACTTGATTTGAAGTTTTTAATGCTTCTGTTAATACAAACTTGTCTGTAGCTTCTTGTAATCCATATCCTGCTTCTTCAACATGAGGATCTATTAATTCTCCTGCTGCTTGTACAGCATCAACATCATCAACTTTGAAAGCCCAGTAGTTTTTATTATCTAAAGATAATTCAACTTTTGGAGTTGTTAAATCTTCAAAGTTTACAGTTCCAGTATATTTGTTTATTGCAACATCTGATACTTTATTGAATATTACTTTATTACCTTCAACTTTAGTAGGTGCTGTTGTTATTAAATCAGTTATACTTCTTTCATGGAATTTAGCTAATAATCTTGCTTCCCATATTGCTGGTATAAAATTAGTTACTGCCATAGTTATTCACCTTAATAGCTTATAAAGCTATCCTTTCTTATTTTAAATTATTTTTTATATTTGCCCAGTTTTTATTAATTTCTTCTGCTGACATTCCTCTTAATTGGTCCATACTAAATGTGCTGTTTTTAGATATGCCAGTTGTAGGAGTTTTTCCTCTTAATCTCTCCATAACTGCTTTTTCTACTGCATCATTAAATCCTTTTTCAAAGACTGAAATATTTTCCATTATATCGTCAGCAGTATCAACTTTTAAGAATTTGGCAAATGATCCTGGAAGTTTTTTATCTTCTAAAGCTTCCATTGTTAACCTTAATATTTTTTCTTCTTCAAACTGTCTACGTTCTTCTAAATGTTTTTTTCTTTCTTCTTCAAATAGTTTACGTTCTTTTTCTGCTTGTGCTTTAACTCTTTCGGCTTCACTCATTTTAGCTAATTTTTCAGATTCTTCTAATTCAGCTTTTAACTTTAGCTGCATAGCTTTTTCCTTTTCAGCTTCAATCTTTTTAGCTTCTCTAGCTATTCTCTTAGCTATCATTTCATTTACTTCTTCTTGAGTAAATGTCTTTACTTGTTCTTGAGTTTCAGTGTCTTGAGCTTGTACTTCTTCAGTAACAACGTTGTTTTCTAAATTTTCCATTTGTATCCTCCGTTTTAGCTTCGTCAAGCATAGAATAGTTAATTAACCATACAGCTTTTAAAGTCGTCAGTAAGTTTTGGACAATAAAAAAAAGACTAATTTATAGTCTTTACTGGCATTTACTATGTCCACACTGTAAGCATATTGCACATCCACCAGTAGGTATTATTGCTTTATTGCCACATTCAGGACATATAAATTCTTCTGTTCCTGGTTCAAGTGTTTCTTCTGTAATATTTTGGTTTAAAATTTCCCTTTTATCTTCTTCTTTAGGTTTTTCATTTGTAAGTATTCCACTTCTCTTACAACCATCTCTATATATTGTAATTCCTTTTAAATCATTCTTCCATGCACTTACATATATATTATAAACATCTTCTAAGGTTGCTTCATTTGGAAGGTTTATAGTTGATGATATTGATGCATCTATGTTCTTTTGCCATGCTGATTGCATTTTTATTCTTTCCTGTGGATTAAGTGTCATAGCAGTAACAAATATCTCAGATAGCTGTTCTTCATCATTTATATTTTTAGCATCCATATATTCTTTTACTACTGGAGTATAAACTTTATATACAACATCTTTATCATGTACACTTTCTGTTTTCCTAAAGTATGATAAGTTAAATATAGGTTCTATTCCACCACTTATACCAAGCATTGTTGATATTGTTCCTGTAGGTGGTATAGTAAGTAACTGTGAATTTCTAAGTCCATATTGTCTTACTAATTCTTTTACTTCATCATTTACATTATTTATAAAGAATTTTGAGTTAAATATAACTTCTTCATTATATTTTTCAAAAGGTCCATGCTCTTTTGCTATAAGTGCTGATTGTTTTATTGCTTCATTTAACATCATATTAGATAATTCTTCACATAGCTTAACAGCTTCTTCCGATCCATATCTTATATTAAGTTTTATAAGCATATCAGCTATACCCATAACTCCAAGTCCTATTTGTCTATACTTAGATACACTTTCCTTTTGTTGTTGTAGTGGATGAAGTAGTAAACCTTCTTCTAATACTTCATTTAATCCAACTACACAATCTCTTACACATTCTTTAAATTTTTCATTATCAAATATAGCATCTGCTGAAAATGGATCTGTTACAAATTCAGATAAATTTATAGAACCTAATAAACAACTTCCCCCTGCTGGTAATGGCTCTTCAGCACAAGGATTTATTCCTGCATATTTAAATTCTTTATCAGCACTTAGTAAGTGATTATTTTCTATGTTGTCCCAAAATAATATACCTGGTTCTGCAAAATCCCAGTTATTAGTTATAAGTTTCATAAATAATTTATGTGCATCAACTTCTTTTGTAATTACTTCTCTACCTGAATCTACTATGAATTTACATTCATACATAGTTTTATTTAAAACAGCTTTCATAAATTCATCATTTATTCTAACTGATATATTGGCCTTAGTTACTCTATCTAAGTCTGTTTTTATATCTATAAAATCTTCTATATCTGGATGATTAACATCCATAGAAATCATTAAAGCTCCTCTTCTTCCCTTTTGTCCTATAAGGCCAGTAGCCATAGAATAAAGGTCCATAAATGATACTGCACCTGTTGTAGTTTTAGCTGCATTATGAACTTTAGCACCTTTTGGTCTTAGGTTTGATATATCTATACCAACACCTCCACCATAGCTGAAAGTTCTTGCTATATATTTAGCAGTGTCAAATATGCTTTCTATATTATCTTGAGGTGGTTGAAGTACATAGCAATTAGAATAAGTTACATTTATACCATCTTTAGGTAATCCTCTATTTGCAAGTATTCTACCAGCAAATAAGAACTTTCTATCTCTTATTAATTGTCCTATTTTTTCATTTCCACCTGATACTCTATTTATCCATTCATCAAAACTTTCATTGTTGTATTGATATTTATTGGTCCAAATGGATTGTTGTAATTCATCCATCTTCCATATTTTATTTTTGTTTAAAAAGTTCATTTTATTCTATTTCCTCTTCCTCGAATAAATCTAATCGTGTACAAAATAAATTTGGATTGTCTATTATAACACCATGTAATCCTTTAGCTAGTGCATCTACTACATTTTCAGTATCTTCTCCAAAGTGTAATTCTTTGTCAAAACAAATTGCATGTACTAATTCATGTAAAAATACTCTTTCTTTATTTTGTTGAGTTAGTTTATTATCTAATGTTATAGTCTGTGTATGGCTATCACATAACCCAGAACATACCATATTATCTAACGTTATAACTTCATCAGTAACATCTACTGTATAAACAAAATTTCCTACTTTTACATCACTTGGTATTATCATAAAAACACCTCCAAATAAATTAACTAATCTTCTACTATAGGAATTATACATGATCTGCAATGTGGATGAAGTGGCGGCATATTTAATCCTGCTTTATATTCATCAACACTAAATATTTTACCATCTTTATCTCTACAGGCTTTACTTGTCCTACTATCTAAAAAAGCCATAAATTGATACTGTTTTATTCCATTTTCTTTATAATTATTTACTGTAGCTTCATTCATTACCCAACAGCTTTCAGTCCTAACTAATCTCATAGCATTAAAAAAAGAAGTATCAAACTTTTTAGCTATTATTTTAGACATATCCTGTAATGTTTCACCTCTAATAAGCCCTTTGTTTAATTCTTCTTTTATTGTAAGTGCTAATCTGCTTCTATGTTCCCATATTCTTTCAGAGAAACTAAGTCCTGACCAGTTAGTTTTAATTATTTCCCTTATTAAATTTTCATTAATAGTTTCAAATGATACATTTAAATCTATTGCAGCTTCTTTATTAAATTTATTATATAATTCAATAAATGCTTCTGTAAGTTGTTCTTCATTCTTATTATATAAGGTATCAAGTGCTTTATTTATACTTGCTAAAAGACTATCTACTCTATATTTTGCATATTCTGTACTGTTTATATCTGCATAAATAATTTTTAACTCATTTAATACAGCTTTTCTAGTCTTTTTAAATGCTTTTAATAATTCCTTTTCTACCTTCTTTATATCTTTTTCTAATAATTGATCTTTTACTATTGCTCTTTCTTGCCAATAAGTCTTATGCTTCATATTCAACACCTAGCTCTTGATAATCTAAAGTGCTTTCTTTTTCTTTATTTCTTTTTTCTATTTCTTCATTTGAATTTTCTATAAATGGAAGTATAGATATTAAAGTTTCATCAGATAATATTCCGTATAAACCTTTAACCATGTTAGCTAATTCAACTTCATTCTTAGGCTTATTTCTAGTAAATATTGGTTGTATATCTGTATATAACATTAAATCATTAGTTGCTAAATTTAAGAAGTTACATAATAGTTCAATTCTTCTCATTAATCCTTTTTTGAATTTAGCTTCTTTAAGTCCTGTTATATTCTCAAGCCCCATTAATTTATACTTCATAGATTCGCCACTTACATTACCTGCAAATTGTTCGTCTGTTAAGTTTGGTATTTGTGAAAACTTATGTATATCTTCTACTAATCTATTTTTAAAGTTTTCTAAAGCACTATCATTTATATTTTTTATTAGATATTCTGCTTTACCTTCTGATCCTGTAAAATTCAATACTCTATTATTTTTAAAATCTAGTCCATTTTCATCATCTACTAATATTCCAGATATAACTAATAAAGCATTTGTGAAGTATTCAAAGTCATTAGCTGTGTCTGATTGAGCTTGATCGTAAGCATCAATTAAGCTTTTAACCTTTTCAAAATCTCCATATAGTTCATCATTATTTATATAAACAACTACAGGTACATCTTGGAAATAATGAAGTTCACTTTCTATTAAATTAATATCTTCATCTTTTAATTCATATGTTTGTATTTCATCTGAAGTATATACACTTATAGTTGTTTTAGTCTTATCTGTTCCAACTATCTCTTCATCAAAGTATCTTACAGCACAAAGTATGTTTTCTTCTAAAGTATTATCGTATACTATTGCTACTTCATCTGCTGGTATTGCTTTAAATCTAGCATTACTATCTTCATCTGCATAAATTAACTCTACTGCATATCCACATATACTTGAATATTTCGCTAAAGTTGTATTATTATCAGCTTCATCATTGTATTTAAATACATCATTAATTCTACTTAATAAATTACTATTATTTGAATTATAGCTTATAGGTTTTCCTAGGAAGTAACCTACAGCCATATTAGTAATATAACTTGCAAAAGGGTGAGATAATTTATTAGATGGTTTATTATCGTCATAACTTCTGTTATTTATAGCTGTGTTATTATTGTTATAATAATTCATTAATTCTGATATTCTATCTTTTTCTGCTTTATGTTTTGATATAACCCATTTAATAACATCACCAGTTATTGCTGTATTTTTATCTATTCTTATTTTTCTCATTTCTACACCTCCTATATACCAAATTTATTTCTGTCAAATTTAACACCTGAAATCATATCATTTTCACAAGCATAGCGACAACAATCAATGAAATGATTTTCTTTATCCTCTAATTTTGGCCTAGGGTTTCCATCCTTATCTGTTTGATAATCTATATTTTCAAATTCTTTAGCAGCATTTGGAGTACGTTTAGGATCTATGATTATTTCTTCTAAATCATCTAACCATTTTTCTCCATATTCAACTGAACCTGGACCTTTCTTAGCTCCTGCTATTTTAACTCCATAGGATCTTAATTCATCTACTGATTTAGGTTCAGCACTATCTGCTGTTATATTTATTGAATTATATTTTTTACTTTTAATCCATTCTGCAACTTCTCTATTAGACTTTTTAACACCATAGTATTCATCTAATACATATAATCTTCTTCTGGTCTTATCATAATGAAATCTACCAAAAGAGAAAGGATCTGTAGCATATCCCCAGTCGATACCTTGTCTTATATTATCAAATGACTTTATTTCAGCATCAGTTATAGTCCTAAATGTTAAGTTACTAAATGGTACAACTCCACTTCCTATAGGTTGTCCTAAATATTCCCATCGGTACTTAAAATCATTCTTTTCTTTTATACCTTGAGCCTCTTCTTTAAAAGCTTTAGATATATAAGGATTCTCTAAATAAGTACTATGATGGAGATATGTATTTGCTCCTATA
>JBGVIL010000191.1:0-2034 GCA_045123185.1 Bacilli bacterium
TATTAAATATCAACCTCATATTCATAGTGATAGAGAAGTAGTTATGATTATCAGAGAATGTTTACTTGATGATGACCTAATGCCTTCATATAAAGCCTATGTATGTCAAGATGTGCTACGCTTGGAAGGTTGTCCAGTAGAGTTCCCAGTGTATGGTTTCAACAGTACATATTCAAGCAAAGGTTTAATTGATGTTGATAAAGCATATTCGTTAGACTCACGAAATAAAATTTACGTGCAAAGAAATGAATATACTATTCAACTGTTCAAACACCATAGAAATTATAGAATTGTTCTAGGTAGCGATGAAACAAAATATACTTATTTTATTACCGAAATGGATGATATTAGTTATCCTGGAATGTTTATAATCTCTTTAAAAATTGATGAAAGACACCCTAATGATAATGACTTATATGCTTACAATGAAACTAAAATCCAGTTTGTAACATCTAATGATAGTAACGCAAGTACAAATGGAAAACCATTAGAAATTGAATGCGATGATTACTATTTTGTTGGAGACCAAATGATAATCATAGGAAATAATGAATTAACAAGTATAGATATAAGTGATTCTAGTCTAGTGTCTGAAATTGAAAAACAAGACGATAATACGTATGTTTTAGAGTGTAAAAAACCTGGATTACTAACAATTACTATTGAAGATAAATATAAAAATAAAGTTGTAAAGAATATTATTATCAAATAAGGAGGAAGTTGGATGGCATATATTGATAATAAAAGAGATATAAGCAATAGTTTAAAAATAAGTCGAACTTCCACCATTATTAAATATATATGTAAAAATATTGATAATAATCAAGAAGTTAAAAGATTATGTAGATATATTACGACAGACCCTATTGCAGATTTTGCTTTGGATTATGATAATAAAGTAGTACAACAACCTGATTTAAAAGATAGTCTTTTAAGTACAGCAAAACGTGATAAAGTCAGTAATGGTTGTAATGATAGGGTAATGTATACAACCATATTCACGGATAAGGTAATGGAAACATTACATCCATTAATTTATGTTTATTGTGACCAAGTTTCGTTTTTTAATGAACGTGGTGGCACAAAAACAATAGGAACGATGTTATTTTATGTTGATATTATTTATGATATCAATACAGAAGAGTTAGCAGATTTTCAACATAGAAGTTGGTTAATCGGACAACAAATTATGCAGATGTTTGACGGAGTAACAATTATTGAACCTGAATATGTTGATAAAGTTGGTAATATCTCTTTCAAAGGTGGAGAACAACCAATTATAAACAAAAAATTATCTCCTAATACTTCATTAGGTATTTTATCAATACCACTATACGCATACGTAACAGGTGGTGCGAGATAAATGAACAAACAAATAGAAAAAGATTACTGGAAGTATTATGTTCGATTACCATATGATAGTCCTGTTTATAAAAACAGTGTTGATGAAAAAGGTAATGCTAAATTTGAATATAAATGTTGTTATCCAGTAAGATTATTGGATTGGGATGAATATAGTGATATTGCGTACCCAATTTTAACAATAAGTCCTACATTACTTGAAAGAAGATTACATGCTGACTTAACTAAAATAAGCTTATTTGACTATGTTGTGGCTTCACTGCTCCAACAAAATAAAGTTGAAGACATGGAAAAAATGTTTAGTATGGCATTTGGTGAAGAAATTAATGCTATGGTTTACAGAACCAATGATGGACAAGATGCAGACATACGTTTTGTATTTTCATCGGATAATGATTTTTACATAGATAGAAATAATTATCCGATGGTACGAGAAATACTAATGGCTCAATCTTTCTTCTTTGACCCTATTGTTGGTAAAGATGAAAAATCTCAAAAACTTATTAACAAAGCAATTCAAAGGAAAGCTGCATCAAACAAAACAAATACAAATCTTGAAAGTATGATTGCTTTAGTACGTTCAGAGGGTATGGTAAAAGATTGGAGTACGTATACATATTATGAACTTCGAATCGATTATTGTACCATTCTTAAAAAAGAAGAATTTAGAAG
>JBGVIL010000192.1:0-13389 GCA_045123185.1 Bacilli bacterium
CTTCTTCATAATTATTTTCATTATCTTTAGATAATACCTCTTCTTCAGAAATCAATTCACGTTCATCATCATTTATAACAATTGTTATTTCAGTTTCTATTCCTCTTCTTTCAACTTCAAAATATTCAAACCCTTCAACTGAAATACTCCTAATTTCATTTATTTTTTCAACAAAGACAATTTCAAAAGGCACATAATTTAAAAAATTGAAAGGCTTATCAAAAGAAGATGAATCTTTAATATATTCACCTTGTATTTGAAATTGGCCTTTCAATGTTCCATTTTCGTATTGATAGTTATCAAGATTACAACTAATGTTATTAACTTTGATTAAATCATCAATTTCGATAAAACTATTATTTTTGATTTCTAATTTCATTATATCACCATAATATTATATGATGATTAAGTTTTTTATATACTTTCTTTTAATAAATTTTCTATATCATCTATTTTAAACTTAGTTTCAGCTGAAAAAACATAAATTCGTTCGTTTTGTTCCATACAAAAACTTTTTTTAATCATATTTGTTTGTCTTTGAATAAAACTTTTACCAATTTTATCAACTTTAGTTGCAACTACATGAATTTTAACATTATATTGTTTTAAAAATTCATAAACAAGTTTATCATCTTCACTAGGTTCATGTCTGATATCTATGATTAAAAATACGCCTTTACAATTAACTTCTGAGTCAAGGTAATTTTCTAATAAACCACCGAAATCAACTCTTGTTTCCTTTGCTGTTTTTGCATAACCATATCCTGGTGCATCGACAAACATAAAACTATTATTCATTAAGTAAAAATTTAAAGTTTGTGTTTTACCAGGTTTTGATGAAGTATATGCAAGTCTTTTACGATTAGCTAATGCGTTAATAAAAGAACTTTTTCCAACATTAGAACGACCCATTAATAGAAATTGTGGCATTTCAGGGTTCGGATAATCAACAACTTTAACAACGCTTTTTAGATATTCTGAGGTATTGATCAACATACTTTCCTCCTAATAAATAAAATCTCACCAAATGGTGAGATTTTTTGTTTTTTTATAACACACTATAAGCCATATTCTGTACCATTACTGGTGGTAATCATTTATCTCACTTTTTGTGTAGCATTTTCGTTCATTTTCGAATTTGCCATGCCCCGACCAAAATTTGGGTTGCTAGCTTGAGGGGTTTACCCGTTCCACTTTCTTTGTTTCCAAAGAACTCGTCTCTGTGGCACTTTATGATATAATCCATGCTTACGTTTAGGATTATTAATCGCCGTCAGTTTAACCTGCCTTAACTTATTTTTTCGTTAAGCACAATCACTACAGGCATCGCAGCCTGTGCTAGTATGGACTTTCCTAACAACTATTGTTGCTCGATTACCCATGTGTTATGTTTATAATTAATTTTCTGTTTCTGTTTCTTTTTCTTGTTCTAGTTCTTTTGAACCACCAAGTACTTCTTTTCTTGAAAGTAATACTTTTCCTTTTTCGTCAAATCCCATTACTTTAACTACGATTTCGTCACCTTCGCGAACAACATCTTCAACTTTAGCAACTCTTTCTTTAGCTAATTGAGAAATATGAACTAATCCTTCATATCCTGGCCATAATTCTACGAAAGCACCAAATTTCATAATTTTAACAACTTTAGCTTGGTAAACTTCACCAACTTTTGCTTCTTTTGTTAATTCTTCAATAGTAGCAATAGCTTTGTCAATCCATTCAGATTCTGAATGCATTACAAATACTCGACCATCTTGTTCAATGTCAATTTTAACATCGTTACAATCTTTAATGATTTCTTGAATAATTTTACCACCTGACCCGATAACGTCTTTAATTTTATCCGGATTAATTCTGATCATCTTAACTTTTGGTGCATATTCACTTAAGTTTGGTCTAACTGCATCAATAGTAGTCATCATATGATCAAGGATTTGCAAACGACCTTTTTTCGCTTGAGCAAGTGCTTCTTTTAAAATTTCTCTTGTAATACCATGGATTTTAATATCCATTTGTAGAGCAGTAATACCATCTCTTGTTCCAGCTACTTTAAAGTCCATATCTCCATAGTGGTCTTCTAAACCTTGAATATCTGTTAAGATAGTATATTTGTCGCCATCACTAATTAATCCCATTGCGATACCTGCGACTGGAGCTTTAATTGGAACACCAGCAGCCATTAAAGCTAATGTACCAGCACAAATTGAAGCTTGTGATGAAGAACCATTTGATTCTAAAATTTCACTTACTACACGAATAGTGTAAGGGAATTCATCTTCACTTGGAATTACTTGTAATAATGCTCTTTCACCTAATGCACCATGTCCAATTTCACGACGGCCTGGTGAACCATATCTTCCAGTAGAACCAACTGAGAATTGTGGGAAATTATAGTGTAAGATAAAGCGTTTGCTATCTTCAACTCCTAAACCATCAATTATTTGGAATTCGCTGATTGAACCTAAAGTTACTACAGATAAAGCTTGTGTTTGTCCACGAGTAAATAATGATGACCCATGAGTTCTTTCAAAAATATCTACTCTTGAAGATAATGGTCTAATTTCATCAACTTTTCTTCCATCAGGACGAATCTTATCAACTGTGATTAAACGTCTTACTTCATCAGCAGTAAATTGTTCTAATAACATACTTACATATGATAATTTCTTTTCTTTTTCTGGATCTAAAAGCCACATTTCTTCAAAGTGAGCTTTAGTATCTTCAATAATTGCATCGCAAGCATCTTGTCTAGCTAATTTTTCATGGATAGAAATAGCTTTAACTAGATCTTCTTTTGCATATTCAGAAACAGCATTTGTGATATCTTCTGGAATAGCAAATAAACTTACTTCCATTTTTTCTTTACCACATGCAGCAGTAATTTCTTCTACAAATGCTACTAATCTCTTAATTTCTTCATGACCAAACATTAATGCATCTAACATATCGTCTTCACTAACTTGTTTAGCACCAGCTTCAACCATATTGATAGCATTTTTTGTTCCAGCTACTGTTAAGTTAATATCTGATTGTTCTAATTGTTCAGTTGTAGGGTTAATTACTAATTGTCCATTAATTCTACCAACTACAACACCTGCAATTGGACCATCAAATGGAATATCTGATGTGCATAATGCAATACTTGAACCTAACATAGCAGCCATTGGACTTGAATAGTCAGGGTTAGCACACATAACCATATTTACTACTTGTACTTCATTTCTGAACCCTTCAGCAAATAATGGTCTAATAGGTCTATCGATTAATCTTGATACTAGTGTTTCATGTTCAGTTGGTCGACCTTCTCTTTTTAAGAAACCACCTGGGATTTTACCACCAGCATATAAACGTTCTTGATATAATACTGTTAATGGAAAGAAATCTGTGTCTAAAGTGTTTTTACTTCCAACAGCTGCTGATAAAACAGCAGTGTCATTATATCTAACTAAACATGCACCACTAGCTTGTTTGGCAAGTTCACCAATTTCAACAACAAATTTACGATCACCTTCATAACAATGTTGAACGTATTCAAATACTTGTTTTTCCATTTTTTCACCTTCTTTTATTATAATTATTTCTATATAGTTAAAAAGATATAATCTTTGTATTTTCAAAAAATAAGGCACATACTATAGTTTAAGTACTATATTTATGTGCCAGAATTTAGCATTATTTTCTTAAACCTAATTTTGCAATTAGTTCACGATATCTTTGAATATCTTTATTCTTAAGATATGTTAATAAATTACGACGATGACCAACTTTCTTTAAAAGACCACGACGAGTATGGAAATCATGTGGATGTTCCTTTAAATGTGAATTAATTTTGTTGATCTCATAAGTTAAGATCGCAATTTGAACTTCTGGTGAACCAGTGTCACCTTCAGCACGTGCAAAACTAGCAATAATTGCTGTTTTTTGTTCTTTGCTAATGCAAGACATATTTAATTCCTCCTATAAATATAATGTATCCTAGCGCAACGAAAAACGTCGGAGTCTTCGTATTTCCTTGCCCAAGGTCTTTATTATTATACAACTTTTTGATTAAAAAATCAAGTAAATTATAAATTAATCATTCCATACTCTTATTGATTTATAATGTGGTATTTCTAAATTACAAAATTCATAGATAGCAACTAGTTTATTATTACAAATTACAGCAAATCTTTCAGGTTTTTCTTCATAAATCGATGGTGAGATTTTCATTCCATTTATTGCTTTCTTATATACATCTGAATTTTCATCAACATATAAAGTTGGTAAATCAATAATTTCTACAGGATTTATTAATTGATAATTTCCTACTTTAACATCATCTATTTTTACAGAGTTTTCGATAAAAAACTTTCCACTTCTTGTTCTATTCAATTCTTTCATACAACATGGAATATCTATTATTTTACCTAAATCATGTATTAAACTTCTAATGTACGTTCCCTTTGACACATTAAAAATAACATCACAACAAATTCGATTATCAACTTCTTTTAAAGGACTAATACGTTTAGCATCAAAAACTTCAATCGTTCTTGTAGGTATTTCAACTTCTAGTTGTTTTCTTGCGTATTCATACAATTTCTTTCCAGAAACTTTTATTGCAGAATAAATTGGTGGAGTTTGTTCTTGAACTCCAATCATTTGTTTTAAACATTTGTCAATCTGTTCTTCAGATAAAATAAAATCATTAGATTCTTCTATAGTATTTCCAGTTACATCATAAGTATCAGTTGATAATCCAAAACATATTCGAGCAATGTATTCTTTAGAATCATTTTCTAAAAAAGGTGCAAGTTTTGTAGTATTACCAATTAAAATAACCAATACTCCAGTTGATATAGGATCTAGCGTTCCTACATGTCCTACTTTTTTAATTTTAAATGTTTTACGAATTTGATTAACTACATCATGACTTGTTACATTTTTTTCTTTATTAATTACTAAAATTCCGTTCATAATCCCTCTTATCTCTTGTTCTCTTAACTATAAAAACAATTATAAAAGTTAAAATAGTTAAACCAACAAGTAATATTATTAACCATATTTCTTTAACACCAGCAAATGTTTCATGTGATAATAATGCTATACCACTAATTGACATTCCTTTAACAAACGATTCAAAACTATTATTATGTTTTTTTAACTGTGTAAACAATATTTTTGACCATAATACAACACCTACAATTAATGCAATAACAAATAGTATAATATTTAAATCTAAATGAATTTTCCCATTTAATATAAGATTAATTCTAAATAAAATATCTTGATATACGCCCATGCTTAACATTAATAAAGAGCCACTTAATCCTGGTAAAACAAATCCTAACCCTACAACAAGGCCTGAAATAATATATGCTATAATACTATTATTAAAGGAAATATTAAAATTCAAAGTAAGCACAACTACAACAATTATACCTAATAAAGTAAATATTATGCTATTGACATTTACATAGTAAAATTGAAATAATGCTATATTTAAACCTAAAAATATACTTAAAATAATACAAATATAGTTATTTACAATTAGACTTAAACCAATTACCGACAATAAACCACCAATTATAATTCCTAAAATTAGAATTAAGTGTTTTTTTAAAACATTTAATCGATAGAAATTACCAGTAACTTCTAAAATATTTTGATATTCTCCTAAAGAATTTGCAGTTGTTGAACTACATACACCAGGAATTACATACGAAATTCCAATTAGTATCGCATTAAATAATCTTTTCAATTTTATTGCCCCTTTATAAATTATATACAATAAAATTTATGTTTTTAACTTATTAATATATTACAACATTTTATCGAAAAAGTCAATTTATTAATTATTCAAAAAAATAGTTGGAAGAATTACTTCCAACTATTTATATTAATTTCTTTTTTTATTTTTAATTAATATTAATGCAGCTGCTGCAATAAGTGGTGAGATAACTACAAAACCAACTTTACATCCTTTTTCTTCTTCTGGCACATCTGGAACAGTAGGTGTTTCAGGTTGTGTTGGTTGCTCTGGATCTTCTGGTTCGATCGGTTTCGGATTAAATTCACTCATATCATATTCTAATTCTAAAGTAACTAGTGATTCACTATTACCACAGCGATAATAATAACGCAATATACAATCATATTCATTAACTTTTGCATTTTTCTTCAACTTAATCACTTGTGTAGGATCAGTTGGATCTACTAAAATATCATCGACTTTTTTATTTGTAGCAGAATTTGTCAACACAATTTCAATCATTTGGATGGCATGATCAGGGTCTTCAATTGTACAGCTTGGATAAAAATAAGTTTCATCAGCAGTTACTTTTCCTAAAGTTATAACTGGAACTTGTTTCAAAGTAGTAGCTGAATTTACAGTAGTTGTTGCGATATTTTTATAGTTTTCAGTATCATAACTTAATGAATATCCATAAGTTGTATTAGAGTCTAATCCATCGAAAGTAACTTGACCATCAACAAAAGCTTTTTTAACCCCATTTAACACCATGTAACATTCAGTTATATTTGAATTCATTTGTTCAAAATCTAAAGTAAATGTTAGACTTGAAGTTGTTGGTTTTACATCTTTAATTTTAACTGAATCATCTTTTTTTGTTACAATTAAGAAACCATTAGATACTGAACGTTGTTGTCCATCACTTGGCGAATTTTTAACAATGAAACCATCATTTTCACGTACAAAGAATGTAGTTGAACCACCGCCATCCATTAAATAAGCATCATCAATTCCTAGTTGTGTTAAAATCTCATTTATTTCTTGTTGATTAGTTCCGTAGAAATTTTCAGTTGGTTGTCTTCCATCCATTGTCAATAAAATAACTGTTCCATCAGGTTTACAACCTACAATTGTTCTTGGTGCTCTAGTACTATAATATTCGTCACTATAATAACCTGCAAATACACCGTCTTTCATTAAAACGTTTCCAATACCCATTAAATTATCTGCTTGTGATAATTCCGGATCAATAACTTTATATTGAACTCTAATTTCTACATCTTTTGCTAACAAATCTAATAGTTCATTGTTCTTTGTTACAATTGCAAAACTATTTTTTACAAATTCTGTATTATCGTTAACATTAGTAATTTTACCTTTACCATAATAGCTTTTATCAGCAGCTTGATAAATAACTTTTTCACCATCAATTACGTAATAGCTATTACCTTCAGCAAGTGTAGGTGCATGGAATATTCTTTCTTTAATTGCCCATTCATCATAAGAATTTAAAACATGATTACCAAATTCATCATATAAATAAACAATTTCTAAACTTGGAAAATATGCAGAAGTTTGTCCATCCTCTAAATCACTTAGATTTAAGCCATCAAGTTCTACTTCTTTTAATACAGTTCCGTCATTATTATAAATTGTTAAATAAAGATTAGTCGAAAAAGTATTTTGAGTGTTGTAAGTATGAACAATTTGATCATTATCATTATTATTTTTAAAGCCTATTGCTTCACCTGCATCTCTTACAGCACGTATTACTTCACCATTTTGAACTTCAATTCCTGTACCACTGTTTGGATAATCATAAGTTGAATGCCAGTCATAAAAGTCACCATTGACTCCACCGATTACTATATATTCTGGGTTTTTCTTTTCAAAATCTTGAGCTAAAGCAGTCATTCCTTTGAATTCCCATTGTTGATCACCTTGCATGCTCCATGAAATAATTTCATATTTTTGATTACCATCAGCATCTAAAACGCGAGGAACAGAAAATAGATTAATTTGTTGACCATACCAAGTATTGACATCAATCGGTGTTGAACTTCCATAACCAGAGTCCCAACCTTTTGGTCTTGTTGTTTTAGTGTTGGCAATAATATTTGTCCAAACCACATCATTCATAACAACAGTTTCATTACGAGAGATTTCTTGATATAGTTCACTTTGCCCATCTGCTTTTACTAAAAAAGCATTAAACGTTAAACACATTGTTATCATGACAAAAATTGTCATTGATAGTACTTTACATGTAATTTTCTTCATAATTTTATACCTTTCATAATTTTAATTACACTTATATTATACACCAATTTGAACTTAGATTCAAGAAATCCACTCAAATAATCTTTACATCAAAGCCTTGTAACTTTGACCTTTTCCGTTATTATAAGTTATACTATGTATTATCGCAACATCTTTAAAAGTTACTTGATTATCCTTTATTTGAAATTCACAAATAACATTTTCTCCACTTTTATAATTAATAGTTATATCAATATATCCTATACCATCATCAAAACCTGAAAATTCATCATAAGTAATATTTGTAAAAGAATTAATGTCTAACACTTGAGATTCAGTCATTAATCCACGTACAAAAGTTGTTAAATCCCTTGTCAAAATATTATTCACACCAATGTAATCAGTTGATGAAGTACCAATAATTGGATATTGTTGATTACTATTATACAACTGTTGATTTATGAAAGTCATCATTTCATTTTGAATAACCAATGTTTTTTCTTTAACTTCTAAATCTATACTAGCTTTACTATAATTTTTATATGATGGAATCATAATACCAGTAAGAATACCAACAATTGTTAAAGTAATAACAACTTCTATTATAGAAAAGCCTTTATCCATTTACTGTTAACTTATTACTGCTTAAATCATATTGAACTGTAACCCCTCTTCTAACCAACTGTAATTTATTAGCAGAAACATAAGTTAATTCTTGATTATTAAAAGGTAAATCAGTTCCTGTTACTGCTTTATATGATGATGATAGTTTTTCATAATCGACAGTTCCTGAAAAATCTACTTGACCTGTAGCAATTCCCATTTGATAAACTTGAGCAACTTGTGACATTTCTTGTTTTGTTGCTACTTCATTTGATGTTGCAACGTAATCTTTATAAGATACTAATGCCACTGTTGAAATAATACCAATAATAGTCATAGTTATTAGTACTTCTACTAATGTAAATCCTTTCTTTAATTGTTTTTTAAATAATTTTTTCATTTATAAAATCCTCCTGTTAATTAATTTTTTGCAACCTATTAATAACAAGATAAATTAATCGATAATACCGTTACGTACTATCTCATCATATGTAACTTCCTTATTTCGAAGTTTCTTTATTGTTTGATTTTTCATAAAAACTTCTTTATTCAATGAATACATGGATTTATGATTTTGTCTATTAAATACTATATCTTTATTATTTTCATCAATTTTGATGACTTCACTAATCATTATTCTACCTTTGTATCCCGTATTTAAACACATTTTACATCCACTTGTTGACATAAATTTTGTTTCAGAATCTAATCCTAATTTTGACAACAGTTCACTTGAAGGAGTATATTCAAATGCACAATTTGAACATGGTTTTCTTATCAACCTTTGACTAATTATTAATCTAAGTGAATCATACAATAAATACTTTTGAACATTCATATTTATCAACTTAGTAATTACTCCAAGTCCATCAGAAGAATGTACAGTCGCTAAAACTAAATGCCCTGTCTGAGCCAATCTAATAGCATTTGAAGCAGTTTCTTGATCTCGTATTTCACCAACCATAATAATATCTGGATCTTGTCTTACAATTGATTTTAATAACATCGAATAATCCATTTTACTTAGTGGTATCTGTGCAATATTTTCCAGTTCATTCTCTACAGGGTCTTCAATTGTCATTATATTTTTATAATCATTTTTTAAATAATTTAAGATACTATAAAGGGTAGTTGTTTTTCCACTACCTGTAGGACCAGTAACTACAATTAATCCATTTTTATTTAAAGCATTTTTTATATCACAAAGTTGATTTGAATCGAAGCCTAATAAATTTAAATCATATTCAATTTTATTTTTATGAAATATTCTTAAAACTAGTCTTGTTCCATATAAAGTAGGAATAGTAGATACACGAATGTCGTTTTCATTATTATTATAAGTATAAATAAAATGACCATCCTGTGGTGTTAAATTAATTGTTAAGTCTAAACTAGATAATATTTTAATCCTATTTAATAACAAATTATAAGTTTCCAACGGTATACGGAAAATTTCATTTAAAACACCATCAATTCTGTATCTAACGCCTACATATTCTTTCTGATATTCAAAATGAACATCACTTGCAGAATTATCTATCGCATATTCTATAAATGAACTAACCAATTTATTAACTTTGACATTTTCAACATTATCATTAAATTTTAAATTAACATTTAAAATGTCTATCATATAATCCATTTCATCTTTTGTTTTTAATATTAATTCAACTTTTTTATTATAAATTTTTTCAATATTCATTAATTTATCAAAGTCATCAACATCAGAAAAGAATACACGTACTTTATTGTTAGTTTCTTCAAGTGGTATTACTCGATTTATTAAAACCCACTTTAAACCAATTTTGTCAATTGTTGTTTTTTTAATGTGACTAACCGTTTCATTACTTGTCGTTACATTTAAATACTTAGACCAAAAATCAATCATTTCATTTTTTTCAACAATATTATTTTCAACTAAATAATCATCTAGTCTTTTTTTAGTAATATTAATTAAATCTTTATAAGAAATTTTATTATTATAGTTATAAATGTAATTGATCATTTTTTTTGATATCATTTAATTCACCATCTTAAAAGCATTCATCATTGGCATAAAAACAACTAAAATAATTACAAGTACAAATAATGAAATAAAAATTAACAACAATGGCTCGATAACCGTCATCATTCTTTTTAAATATAATTGATACTTATAATGATAATATTTAACTGCATTTTCAATGTTTTTTTCAATCATGTTATTCTTTTCCCCTATTACAAACATTTTTATTAAGACATTATCAAAAATATTATTCTTTATAAAGCTTTCACTAATTGTTAATCCCATATGAACATCTTCATAAGCTTTTTCTAATTTAGATTTAATATTCATATCTTTCATTGATTTAGACACTAATAATAATGACTCAGTTTTATTAACATTGTTTAACCACATTAAATTAGTCATAGAACAAAATAAATACGTGTTTAAATATTTTGAACTACGATTTAAAAAAGGGATCATATTTTTTATATTATTTACAAATCTATTAATTTTACGATTGGTTTTCATCAGTTTATATAAGAAGAATAATATTATCAAAGAAATTATTATAATTAGAATATTATCTCCAATGAAAATGAATAAATCAAGTAAAATTCCGCTTATCTTATTTAACTCGATATTATTCCCCTTAAACAATTCAACATATGCTGGAATAATAAATTTACTTAATATACAAATAACCGCAAAAATAACAATTCCAATAATTTTAGGATACAAAGTTATGTTTTTCATTTTATCTTTGCTTTTAATTTGTTCATCTAGAAAGTTTGATATTAAATGAAGTCCATTTTTTAAATCATTACTTTCAATTGAAACTTTCAAAATATCCAAAAAAATTTCTGGAAAATACTTATTTTGTTTAACAAATGATTTATATAATGTATTACCTTTATGAATTTCTATTAATATCGATTCTAATACAGTTTTAACTAATTTATTATAAGAACTATTTTTTACTATTTCTAGAGAACTTAATTCATCAAATCCAGCATTTAATAGCGAGTACCATTCATCTACTAGATCCTTTAATTGTTTATAATTAATTCTTTTCTTCATTAGTTCATAATTTCTCTTTATTGAAATAATAAATTCATCTCTAAATTCATTTTGAACTTCTTTTTTTGTTTCTGCATCTACATAAATTATTCGACTTTCATTGTTAATATTTTTTAATTTAACCTTCCAATTCATCTATACCCCCATATAAATAACCATCTTTAAATATTGTCATTTCATTAAATATATCGTTAGTCCGATGATTATTAAAAACCATATAATAATGTACATTTCTATTATTAGGATCTCGTACATAAATAACATAATTATTTTCATAGTTATCTATTCGATATTCAAGATTACTTTTTGTTTTAAACGTTTCACTAACTTGTCTTGTAACATTCATTTTACCAACTAAATTTAACGCAAAACTTTCTAATTCGATTTTTAAATTAATCATTTCAACTGAATTAACATTTAATTCGGTTTTTTTTCGATTAACTAAAACAATCATTAAGCTTAAACTTATAATCATCGTTATTATAACTGTAGACAATAATAAAACATATCCTTTATTTCTTCTTCGCATAATGTAAATACACCCCTGGTCCAGAAATTATTGATGTTACAACATTTGATTTATATAATTTTACATGATAATAATAATCATAATAATCTGTATAGTCATTTAATACTAGCGTAACATCAATATAGTAAAATGCATTAGACTGATATGTCAAGTTACCCAATTCATCAAAATAAATACTAAAATTATATTTATTCTCTGTTACTTTCACTAGATTATGAACTTTTTCACCATTAATATTATAATAATCATCTATATGTAAATAACAGTCTGGATCACTTTTAATAATCTGAATAACATTATGAAATTGTGTATAAATTAAATATTTATCAATGTACTTAGTTTCCAATTCGTTAAAACTATAATTTATTTTTATTAATAATACAAGAAATGTTGAAATTATCATTAAAGTTAAAATTATTTCGATTAACGTGAATCCTTTTTTAAATTTTCTCAACAATTATCTTTACCCGCTCTTCTACATTGTCAAAAAGATACTTAATGAAATTAACATACTCTTGTTCTAATTCTTTTTTTATTAAAACATAAAGTTTTTTTATATTAACATTTACAAATAGTAACGATATAATTATATTTTCATAATTATTAAATGTCTTAAAATTAGTAGAATGATGATATTTTATAACATTATCACTAGCAAATATTATTCCATAATCATCAATATTAATTAAATACTGATATTTTTTATTAAATATTAAATTTTCATTATAAAATCTAATAACTTTATAATTTAATTTATTATTAGTTAAAAATAATTTAATTTCTTGTTGAACATAATAATAAATATATTCAATTTTACTATTCTTTTTATTTATAATTTTTTTTATTATCAAACAATCTTTATCTTTATTTATTTCATAAAAATTCTGATTAAAAATTTTTAATATTTTCTTATTTGACATAATTGGAAATATTTCTTTATACATGAGAGTGACATCTAATGTCACCTCAATTTGTTTTATTTTCTTTACTTTCGTATGTTCTAAATAAAATTGATCCAATTTATTTGTATGAAAAGATTCAATTATTTGATTATGTTTTAATATTAGAATATTATAACCTTTTTTATTTTTTAAAATTCTAAGTTTCAATTAATTTCCCTCCAATAAAATAATATCTTTCTATTTTTTTGTTATCAATGCCTATTTCTATCTTAATTAATTTGGGATTGATTATATTAATATC
>JBGVIL010000193.1:0-3737 GCA_045123185.1 Bacilli bacterium
TCTCCACCTAAATCACAATGATTCAATCTAATAAAGAAACGATAAAATTCTTTATGCATATCTATTTTTTCATCATCCAACATATCACTTAGAGCATCATATACATAACTGATGAACTCTTTGTAGCTATTATCGTATAATTTAGTCCATCCATCTTTTGTAAAATAATTTAATCGTTCAGACACATAATCGATTTCAATTTCTCTAATTGTTTTTGGAGCATTTAATAACAATGGCATAGGAAATAGTTCGATAATAGATGGTACTTCAATAACTTTCGTGAACGATGTTTTAAACCATCTTTTATTTTCTGAATGAAACGAATTTCTTTTATCAGTTATATCTCCATCATTTCTTTTTTCCCATGTTTCATATCCGCACCAACGTTCACCATTATATCCCTCTGCTGTAATTAAATATTTACCGTTTTTATATTCATGGCTAGTAAAATTAATTCCGTTAATTTTTTTTGTGCATAAGTGAGGTTCTTTTTTTGTTCTAGCCATGAATATCTTCTCCTTTCTTTAAATGTTATTTACATTAATATTATATTTATTGTTTGTCATAAAATTCTAAAAAATAAAAAATGAGAACTTATGCTCTCATTTCTTCAATAATTTTATTAGCAATCAAAACTCTTAATTTAGTTTCATCAATTTCATAATATGTTTTTCCTTTAATTGGTTTAATGTATTCTGCGAATAACCCCATTTCTTTTTTTAACTGTTTGTAATTATCAGAAGTAAGTTTTAAACCTAATAAATTTAATAATTCAGTAGAACCAATTTCTTTTTTACCACATAACATAACTAAATTTTTTATTCTTAACATATTCATCACCTCTATCATAAATTAACAATTAATATTTCTTACTGTTTCAATCAAACTATCGATTTCTTGATAATCATATAATGTTATCTCATCGGATAATAAATACAGTGCTTTTGCTAATATATAATTTTCCTCCGCGTCATATCCAATTTTTTCTACAACTTCATGCCATAACAACGCTTCATCTTGTTCTAATTTTAATAATTCTTTTAATTTTAATAACTGATTAACTAAACTTTCTTTACTTTCTAACCAATTCATATTATCAATCTCCTTTGTTTTTATCTTTACAATATATTATATGCAATATATAAAATTATATTATTAATTTTGCCTAATATTAATAAAAAAAGATAGAAAAATTTTCTATCTTTTATGTTTATTATGTTGATCGACACATAAATCAATTAATGTTTTTGTTACAGATATAGCAAATTCACTGGCAACAATTCTTGCAAGTTCTGTCGGTGTCAATGAATACCTTGCCAATAATTCAATGATAAAATTAATTACTTCTGTTTTGATTCCTCTCATATCTAATTCATCATAATACATTTTTACCTCTCCTATTATTTTTCATAATTTGTATATTGTTTTCCACCTTTACGTTTAACTGTAAATTTTCCGTTATAATTATTTGGAGTTGAATTATATTGCCAAATATCTAAAATTGGTTTGTTTGAACTTGCTCCACAATGGTCAACAACCATAGCATTAAAGTGTTCACCGTTATCTAATTCAACATCTAAGATAGTATTGTGTAAGTCGCTATTCCAAACATTTTTACCATTTTGAGTTAATAAATCTTTGTTAACTGCTACTAGATTAACCCAACCATATTCTGGATCATTATGTTGCACATAATTATTATGAATTCTATTTGTTTTATCGTTCCATTTCATTCCGCTGCTTGCTTGAGTCAATCCCTCATTTTTCACTGAATAATTTGTAAATTTATAATTAGTGTTTACACTTCCAACTTCTGTATCCCATTTTGGTTTCCCGTCTGCTCTTGTATCATTTTGATTAAACCAATCAGTTTTCATAAATTCATTCATATCAAATTGTTTTTGTGGGGTTTGTTTTTTATTTTCTTGCTCATAATAATTCCATTGTGTATCCCATTTATTTAAATTATTTTGTTGTTTTCTATTTTGTTCCCAGTTATTATAAAATTGATTCATTTATTATCTCCCCTTATTTTAATTTATATTATAATTATAAAATGTTGTTTACAATATATTCCAAAATACGACAATATTTTATATAAAAAAAATAAGTGGTTAGCTCCACTTATTTTAATTCAAT
Source organism: Bacilli bacterium (assembly GCA_045123185.1). Lineage (GTDB taxonomy): Bacteria > Bacillota_I > Bacilli_A > ML615J-28 > CAG-313 > UBA1231. The sequence goes on from JBGVIL010000193.1 coordinate 2,140, forward strand.
TAAAACATTAATTACATTTCCATATAAATCATAAGCTAGATCAACATATTTCGCTCCTAATTTTGATTTCAAAGTGTTTGAGAATTCATTAGGATTAGTAATTAATAATTCTCTTCCAAAATATTTAATATAGTCTTCGTCATTGTTTATAAATTCTTTAAAATAATCTAATGCTTCGCTATAGAAATATTCAATATGTTTAGCTTTTGCATTATCGATAATATCTTTATAAAAACTTAAAAATACTTTTTTTTGATTTTCAGTCATATTAATCATTCCTTTTTTGATTATTTATCACATTAATATTATATTAGTTATTTAAGATTTATATTCCTAAATAAAAAAAATAGGTGGCGTATAGCCACCTTATATAAGGAGAGATTAATATGATTAAATGGCGACCGCTAAAGGGGAAAGCGGTCATGTATAATGGTGCATCCAGCAGGACTCGAACCTGCAACCGCGGAGTTATGAGCTCCGAGCTCTGCCATTTGAGCTATGGATGCATTAAATATATTACTATTATATAAAAAATAATAGTAATATATTCTATAAAATTCTGATTTTATTTCACTTTTGCATTGTTTTTGTTTAGAATCATATTGTAGCTATCAAGAAGTTCTTCAAATCTTCTTTTGTCAATTGTCCCAATATGATATAAAGTGTATATTACATTCTTCATTTTATTTGCAAAATATTTGTTTACCATATAATCACCCAACCATTACTAGATTTTCAGTTCGTTCAACTGCCTTATTAAAATACTCTTTACTAATTTCACAGCCAATAAACTTACGACCTAACTCTTTTGCAACTTTTGTTGTTGTCCCAGTTCCACAAAACGGATCAAGTACAATATCATTTTCATTCGTACTCGCTACAATACAACGTCTAGGTAGTTCTTCTGTGAATGTCGCAGGATGTCCGCTCTTTTTTCTAGCAACCTTGCTCAATCGCCAAACATCTGTAAGACATTCATGATTATTTAATTTTTGTCCAACTATTTTTGTTAGTATATATATGTTTTCATGAACTGGAAAAAAGCGTCTTTTGTCCACATTTGCTGTACCACCCAAATCCACAACGACACATTGAGAAATTGTAAAATTACACTTTGTTAACCATTCAATAGGGCTAATCATTCTGCCTTTTACTATGCGATTTTTATGGTTGTAAAACATAAAACCATCTTCTTTTAAAATACGATAACATTCATTCAAAACTTCGATTTGCCATTGTTGATAATCTTCTTCGGTTAGTTTGTCTTTAAAGCCAACATAATCCCCATATGTAACACGCTTCCCATCTACAAAAGTATGGAAATCCCCTCCTAGATTGTAAGGTGGTGAAGTCACAATACAATGAATACTATTATCTGGAAGTGTTCTCATATATTCCAAACAATCCATATTATAAATTTTATTTAATTCCATATTTAATCTCTCCTTATATCAATAAAAATTTAATTTTATTTATGTGATTTTAAAATCCATCCATCTTTTTTTAATACATAATTTTCAGTTTTAATTTTAATACCGTTACACCAAGTAATGAAAGTAGCATAATCGTCATAATGAGTGTTTAACCAATTCAGTGCA
>JBGVIL010000194.1:0-7651 GCA_045123185.1 Bacilli bacterium
GTAAACATTTCGTAAAATACTATAAATTGAGTATAATAAGATATTAACTGAAAGAGAGTTAAATAAACATCATCACGTCATGATAATTTTATACGGAGGCTATTAATAGACCCATTTTTAATTTAATTAATATTTAATAACCCCATAAGAAAACAAGAATATTTCATATGATAAAATTGAAAAATAAAGAATGGATGTAGTTTTTTCATATGAAAAATCTACAACCCATTTCTCTTATTGCTTGAAAAGATATTTAATTATCGAAATACAGCATACCCATCGGAATCCACAAAAACCCCGTGCATTCTTGCTTTTGATATACTGGCTGAAGTTGCTCCACCAGCAAGTCCACCTAATGCACCAGCTATAGCTGATCCACCAATTAAATATGCACATGTTAGTGCCCTATTATAATTAATATCATAATGGCCTGAAATAATATAACCTGCAGTACCAGTACCTATACCAGCACCTAACACTGTTCCCACAACCATTCCTATAACTGGATTAGCAGTGAAAAACCCAGCAACAAAACCAACAACAAATGAAGCAGCATAAGAAGCTATTGTTAACCAAAATGATTTTGTACTTGACATACTTTCAGCAATATGAACAATATCTGTGTTACCTGTGATATTTTTACCATTAACTACTACAATACCTCCATCACCAACACAGACGTTATTACCTTCTCCATATGCAATATTTCCTACAAAGGTACAGTTGTCTAGGGATAAGTATCCTTGGTTAAAGATTGCACCACCATTTTTTGCATAATTATTTGTGAAAGTACAGTTATTACAAACTACTACACCAGTATTTAAAATTGCTGCACCCCAGTCTCTATCAATCAAGTAATCCATACGATTATAGTCAAAGTTAACATTATTGAAATAACAAGTACCCTGCAAACATTCAACAGCAGTGTTAAATCCTTGAATAGTTAAGTCATTTACAACAATCATTTTATCAGAAGCATCCATCTCAAGCCATTTTTTCTCATCACGGTCTCCAGCTCCACCCATGATTGTTGAACCATTACCCATGATTGTTATAACATCAAATCCTTTATCGTTTGGATTCAAAGTAGTAGCAGAATTAATTGTTAAACTATCTTTGAAAACAATTTTTAAACCATTATTTAAAGTTGTTAACTTCTTATTAGATGTTATATCATTTTCACCGTCTTCGTTAAACCATAATCCCGGTGAATTATATTGATTTAACTTTTCATAGTCTTCAGCATTAGAAACATATACTGTAAGACTTTGTGAAATACTATATTCGTAGTTTTCAGTAAATATTTCTGGAAATACTTGGTTTAAATCTGTAATATTAGATTTAATATGAATTGATTTAAGATAATCTAAAGCATAATTAGATGCTGATACTTCATCATAACCAAATATATTGAATGTAAAATCACCAGTCATATTATTATATAAGGAATTATATTTGAAATAATCATTATTGTTTGTAACGCCTGTAACTATAGCTTTGAATATGAAAGGTACAATATTCATCTTATAAGCTTGGTGTGTAGATATATTTCCATATGCATAATCAGTGTGGCTATAGTAGAGATAATCTACATCAATATTAGATATAGAACCATCAACAATATAACATAAACCACCAAAAGTATCATTTATAAAACTAAGATTTTTTCTGTTACGATCTACATAGATTACATCTGATAAAAGTGAAGTTGAATTGTAAAATTGACAATTGGATATTGTATTGTTTATACCTCCAATATATATTGCACCACCAATTCCCGTTGCAGTGCTATTTTCAAATGAACAGTTATCTATTTTACCATTGTTTCCAGTCCAGGATATAGACCCACCATTTACTGCACAGTTATTATAAAATTCACAATTTTGCATTGTTCCATTGTTTCCTTCCCAACTTATTGGACTTGGGATTTTTCTATATTCAGTATGCTGAATATTTGGACCATGTATACTACTAGGTATACTGTTTATAAATTTTAAGTTCTTAATTACTACATTATTTCCCAATACCTTAAATATTGCGAAATTATCTAATCCACCAGCATCAATAGTATGGCCATTACCATTAATTATAATATTGTCCTGATTAATTACAATTACACGATTATTCAAGAATGGTGCACCGTCTTCATCAAATTCATAATCTCTTATAAAATCAAAAGTATCACCGGAATTAATATTCTGAATGTCATCTTTTAAATCATCATATGAACCAGGCGTGATATTTCCACCAATGGTACCTAGCATATTTGTATTCTCAATATTATCATTTCCATCAATAGTGACCTGTACAGTCGGATTATCAACTTGAACATTAGCACTATTCTCACTTACTGTATAATTTATATCATCACTTGCAAAAGTACAAGAAATACTTGCTAAAAGAAATATACTTAATAACATTAGATACAATTTTTTCATTTTTTGACAACTCCAAATAGTAGATTATAGTTTATTAGAATAAAAATCATTTTTATATAAACTAAGTTCTACCATAATGTAATTTATTTATTACAAAATATAATATGATTTTGTCATATATAAATATTTTTTTGTGTGTAAGTACTTACTTGCATAATTATAAGTGCTTAAAAATACCTAATCAAAAAAAGAACGACATCATTAAGTAGAAAAATTAATTTATAGGGTGCTAAATTTAGGTGAAGTAATATAACGTTGTATATATTTCTTTTTCTTTTATTTCGAGTTTTTGTTGTCCAGTTTTCTGTTGGGCTTTTGTTTTTTTATCGTTTTCTTTTTGTTTTTTATTTTTTGGAGGTTTAAATTCTATTTTTCCTTCAAAAAGTTGTTGTAATTGTGTTTTTGTTTTGAATCCATATTGTACGATGAGGGCAGTTAATAATATGCAGAGGGAGGAATCTGTAAAAAATTTTGTGGGTTTTAACAACTTTAAAACAAGTTAATATCAATTTATAATTCTTAAATTAAATATAAAAAATTTTTAGATTCAATGAAGAAAAAACAATAAATTATATTCTTGTAATGTTTAATTAAATGAATATTACGCATAATAATTTAAATAGTTTATGGTCATGAACGCAATATTCTTAAAGCACTTTGATTTTATATTAAAACCATTAAATCAACTTAAAAATAATTATAGTGGAATATATATTAACTTATTAAAATCAAGACCTTAATAACGATTTATAATTAATTTAAAAAGATTTAAATAATTGTAGAGCCATATATTTATATATGAATCTAATTAACACTCCTACATTTAATTTTAAGTCTGAATTAGTATTTAATGATATTGTTACTTTTTGTGAAAATGCTGTTTTGTTGAAAGATTTTGCTCCTAAAGAAATTGCAATCTTATTTTATCATATTGAACCTTCAGACATTAAAATTATTTATGAAATGAGTAATCCTATCTGTGAATGTGGAAGTAAGCTTCACAAACACGATTTAATAAATTGGAACATGGATAAAAAATACCCGATTTTTAAATACCAATATATTTGTCCAAAATGCAAGAAAACTATAATAACGCCATTAGAGGATATAGTTAAAAAAGGATGTAATTATACTGAAGATATTCGAGTAATGACAATGAATTTATATTCTAAAGAACATATATCATATGCAAATGCCACTAGATTCTTAAATGAAACATATAACTTGAGTTTATCAAGACAATCTACTTATAATTTTAATGATAAAGAATCAGAGAAATATATTGCAAAAAAGGAAGAAAAAATACAAGAAAAGTTAAATGAAAAAAATATCGAACCCACAGGATTTCCAGGTCATGATGAATCATTTTTAACAATAAATGGAGAAAAATATGCATTTCTAGCAATGATTGATTCCAACAATCAAAGCATTATAAATGATCAAATAATGCCAGAAAATGAATATCGAGATTTTTTAGAAACATTCATAATCTACTCACAAAAAGACTTATCACCATACAAAGACCCGAACACTCCCAATCCAAGACATCCTTTATTATTAACAGATTTAAAAAAGGATACATTAATTGGAGATGGATTAAAAGAATATCCCATAATTGCACAGAAAGCCAACATGGATTTTCATCCATGTGGATTTCATGTAATTATGAACCAACGACAACCCGTATGGAAAACACAAAAACGACTAAAACAGAAAAAAACAAAGAAATCAAAATAAAATCAACAAAAACAAAGAAAAAATACAAGAATACTACGAAAAATACAAAGGACAATCGCCAGCAATTAGAAATAAAGACCCAAGACGAAAACAAAAAAACAAAGTCATAAAAATGGAAAAAGAAAACCGAAGACTAAAAAAAGAAAATAGTAAAATACAAAAGGAAATAGACCAATACGAAAATTACAATAAAAGAATATCCGAAATATTCAATCAAAAAACATTCAAAAATGCAAAATTAAGATATAGTATATTAAAAAATCAAATAGAACATCTACCTGACGAAATAGCAAAATTCATAACCAAATTAGGCAAAGACCTAGACAACACATTATCACACATTGAAAATGAAAACATTCCAAAAACAAACAATTGGCTCGAACTATTCTTCAAAATTGTCTTCCCTAAAAAATACAGAAAACGATTCAAAGGAGTAAAAAGATTCTTAAGAAATGGAAAAATTAAATGGTACGAAAATACAGTACTAAAAATGGAGATAATTCCAGATAAAAAGGACATATGGTCCAAATTAAGCCAAAAATGCAAAAAGAATAAAATCATGCCCCAACTTAAGAATAATATGTAAAAATAATAGTACAACCCACAAAATTTTTTACATAGCGTGCGACGAGCTAAGGTCTCCGATTTGTTACATTTGTATATGTTAAATCATATAGAATGGGTCAGTACAACTGATAAAGTTGTTAACTTAGTTATGTAAGTTATTCTCGCTTGAAACTGCATTTCTGGTAACGGAAATGTGGGTTGCATGATAGTTTAAAGCCTAATTACAGTTATAGCATCCATTAACTGTAAGGGCGAGAGAAAGAAAGGCAAGGCTAATGATAAATGAACTCTTAAAAGCATCGTTAGAAAAGGCAATAGGTAGGATGTACATTTTACTATTGTGTTGTAAAATCATGGTATATACGAATTGCAATGGTCGTATTTTGCACATAACCCTACAGTATTTTACCGGTGTAGTGGGAGAGCCTAAACCTATTCGTTTCTGACTGGAGATCGACTCGGTAAGCCCGATATTGTCTCCCTACTATTAATGGGAAGGGAGTAGAGTGACCGTGAGGAAATTTGATGTTCTTTATCGGGTAAAGGATTTCGAAAAAGCATAATGCCACATAGTCGTTAAGACAGTAGGAAAAATAAACAAATCAAATAACTACGTGGATAAGCCCACTTCGAAAGGTGTATAACACGAAAGAAAGCTAAACGAATAAAAAAAATATGTTAAAAAATAATAATTTTTTAGGAGGATAATTTTTTATGATGAAAGCTACAAGTAATTGTAAGCCCGTAGAATTAGACGAACTCGCTCTAGAATGGAACAATATTAATTGGAACAAAATTGAACGATACATATTTAATATTCAAAAGAGAATCTATCGTGCTGAAGCCAATAATAATAAAAAGAAAGTTAGAGATTTATCTAGAATGTTAATCAATTCAAATGCTGCACTACTTTACTCTATTAAGAGAGTCACAAAGACCAACAAAGGAAAACGAACTGCAGGACTTGATAATTATATTGTTATGAATGATGGCGAAAGAATGAACCTGTTTCACACAATGAAAAATCATAGCATTTATAATCATAAAGTCAAACCAGTTCGTAGAACTTATATTCCTAAAAAACATGGGAAAAAAAGACCATTGGGTATTCCTACCATTAAAGATAGGATTTATCAAATGGTATGTAAATTGGCCCTTGAACCTATCTGGGAGGCTAAATTTGAACCTACAAGTTATGGATTTCGCCCATGCAGGGGTGCTAGTGATGCAATTGCTAGAATTCATTTATCTGCCCGTAGATTAAGACGTCCATGGATTTTTGAAGGTGATTTCCGGTCATGCTTTGACACATTAAATCATGACCATATAATAAATAAATTAGGAAATTTCCCACTCAAAAATCTGATAAATGACTGGTTGAATGCGGGATATGTTGAAAATAGAATTTTTCATAAAACATACACTGGAACACCCCAGGGAGGAATTATATCGCCGTTATTAGCAAATATTGCCCTACATGGTATGGAAAAGGCACTTAATGTTAAGTATCATAGAAATGGGAAAACGAATGGTTGGGTTCGATATACTAATGCATCCAAATATGTTGTTATTAGGTATGCCGATGATTTTGTCGTTCTATGTAGAACAAAGAAAGATGCAGAAAGTGTGTATGAGTTATTAGCTCCTTATTTGAAGGATAGGGGGTTAGAACTGGCTCAAGATAAAACAAAAATCACAAATATTGATGATGGATTTGACTTTCTTGGAATGAATATTCGATGTTATCATACAAAAGATGGTGGAAAGGTTTTGATTAAACCATCTAAGGATAGTATCAATAAATTTAAGGATAAAATCCGATACATATTTCGTAAAGCTCTGAATGGAGATATAGAAACTTGTATTAATTCTCTTAATAGTGTTATTAGAGGTACTGCAAATTACTGGCGAACTGTGTCCAGTAAAGAAACTTTTGTTAAGATGGATAATTTCATTTTTCAAAAGACTAGGAGATTGATGAAAAGATTATATCCTAACAAATCTTTTAAATGGATTATCAATAAACATTTTAAACCGGCTTTGAATGATTTTAGTAATATAAAGCATATTTTTACAAATCCTGAGACAAATAATCAATTAATTAAAATGTCATGGACGAAAATTAAATATGCGTATTGTATACGTCATGATTCCACTCCATATAATGAATTGGATAACGAATATTTCATGAAAACCAAGTCAAAGAATGTTTTTGAATGTCTATTTAGATAGATAAAGCTTCAGATAACTAATATGCTTGAGCCGAGTGTCGGGAAACTGACACGCTCGGTTCTGAGGAGAGAAGGGAGGAGCAATCCTCCCGACTTATCCGACCTCAATTAATTGAAAATCTTTTTTAAAAAAATTCATACATTTAAATCATCAACACATGATTTGAATTTGGTTGCAGCTTCTCCAATAGCTACGACTAGATTACTGTCACATCCCAACGCTTTTTCAATTCCCTCTTTAACTTCATCATAGCTTGCACCAAGGGTTCCATTTTTAACAAAATCATCGACCGAATCAAATATAATTCTATCAGCTAAAGAAGAATCTTTTAAAATTAGTTCATGAGCAATCTTTTGTGATGGAACAGATGCAGGAACTACATATTTTGAAAATTCTAAAGCATTGTTAAATATTTTCAAATCCCCGTCTTCACCAGATTCTGATGATACTGTGATAACACATGTAAAATCACCGAATAAGTTTTTAAATTGACTTAAAACTGTCTGAACACCAGCGGGATTATGTGCATAATCTACATATACTTCTTTTGAATTTATTTCGGCAACTTTCTCCATTCTTCCTTCCACACCTGAAAATGTAGAAATGGATTCTAAAATTTTATCGTATGGTAATTTTAAGAATTCATGTGCTGCAATAATAACTCCAATAATATTATA
>JBGVIL010000195.1:0-20405 GCA_045123185.1 Bacilli bacterium
CTAGATGAATATGTCGAAGATGGACATTCATACATGGAATTATTAGAAGTTATCGTTGAACTACTAAGTAAAAGTGGTTACATCAATCAAGAGTTATAATAGGTGATTAGATATGTATAGCGTATGTATTACAGATGAAAACTACAACGCTCATGTCTATCATTTAACGCTTACAACTAGTGACATAAGAACACTATATCAACTAAACATAGACATAAATACATTTTTTATTTCTATGCCAACATTAGAGGAACTATGCTTATTCTTCACAATATGCTTACAATCAACAAATATTTCAGATGGAGAGAGATTTATTGATGATTACTTAAACGAGCATAGCATGGAAGATTTAATGGGCATAGTTCCTCTTTTTTTTGGCGAAGTCATAGGTATAGAGTATAAGGAAGAAGTGCATAGTGACTCTAACGTGTCATCAGACGTAAATAGTGAGGCTATAAACGTGGTTAAGATACTAGACGATTATTTATTAGTCTGTTTAGAATTAGGACTTACAGAGTCACAATTCAACAATATGACTTTGGCAGAAGTAAAGCGTTACATTGATACATATGAGAAAAAAAGAACTAGAGAGTTAAAAGAACAAGCTATGATTGAATATATCACTTGTGATTTAATGGCTACTAGTATAGGACGTTTATTGAGTAAAGATGTTAAATATCCTACATTTATTGACGCATTTAGTAACTTATTCACGGAAGAAGAAATTGAACAGATTGAAGAGGAACGTGCCAAAGCTAAGTATGAACAAACAATAGCGAGAATGAAAGCAATGGCACAAGCTCATAATGAACGATTAGATAAACAAAATCAAGAAGAAAATCAAGAATGAAAGGAGTGCATAATTGATGGACGATAACAAAATTGAAATAACTGTCGAGTTGGATACTAAGAATGCCGAAAAAGAGGCAAAAGAACTAAATAAAAAATTAGTTGATGGAGCAAAAGATGCAACAAGAGAATTTGACAAAATGAAACAAAGTGTCAGTAAAAACTTCAACAACATTCAGAAACAAGTTGAAAAAACATTTGATGGTGCTAAAATGGCATCTAAAATGTCTACTTCTGTTTCTAAAGCACTTGACGGTATTAAATCAAAAATTAATAATGTTTTAGGTAACATTAACGTAAATGCCAACCTAAACGCTAATACTAGTTCATCAAAAAATGAAGGTTCTAATGGTAGCAACATGGCAACATCTATTGCTACTGGTGGAGCTATTGGAGCTATGTTAAATAAAGCTCAAAGTTTAAAAGATGTGGTAGCAAAACCATTTATTAACGCTTTAGATGTTGCTAAGAAAATATCTCAGGTATTAGAGAACCTCAATAAAATTAAAATAAACGACTCACTATTTAGTACATCAAGTATGTCAGAGGCAGTTTATACATTTAAACAAATTTACAATGATGTAAATGAAGAAACTAAATCTTTTGGTCAAGCAGTAGATATGCTAAACGATAGATTAAGAGATGCACAAGCAGAACTTAATGAAACAGAAGTTTATGCAGATGGTTTACAATCGGCTCTATATGACGTTAAAGCTGTTATGAACTACATGGGAGTATCTAACAATGGACTTATGATAAAAGGTGAAGAAGAAAAATTTGAACGTCTTCAACAAATCATAAAAGAAACAGAACAAGTTATTTCACAACATTTAGCAAATAAATCAATCAAAGTTCCTATTGATGCTAGTTTATTAACTAACTTAAAACGATTAACAAATGATTTAGTAAATGCTACACAAGGTGCTAATAAATTCAAACTAATTGTATCTAATGCAATGGGAACTGTTGGAGAGGCAGTTTATACATTAAACCAAAAAATCTCTAACAAATTAGGTGACTCAATGTTTGGTAAAGCATTTAATTCCGCTAGAAAATTTGGTAATAATATGCGTGATGCTTTTGCACAAGGTTTTAATAAACCTAGTGAATACATTGACAGAATGAAAAACAAAATCACGGAGTGGGCGAACAAACACAAACAAGCCACTGACAAAGTTAAAAGTGCAAATAAATCAGTAGGTGGCTCATTCAAATCATTATTATCACAAATCTTACCTTTTGCATCAATCTACGGTATCTTTAATGGATTGAAAAATAGTATTACTAGTTTTGTTGATAGTCAGGAAAATTTAGCAAAATTTAATACTGTTTTTGGCGATTTGTCAGATAGTGCTATGGATTGGGCAGACAATTTAAGTGGTAGTGTAGCAGTATCTAAATCGTCACTCATGGACGGAGCATCAAACATCATGTCTATTGCTAAATCAATGGGTATGGTGGGAGAAGAGGCTCTTGGCTTTACACAAAACCTAAGCGAAATGGCAGTAGATTTAAACTCATTCAATAACATTGAAGATGGACTTGATAGGGTTCGTAGCGGTATTTTAGGTGAATATGAAAGTCTTAAATCAATAGGTATTGTACTTAGCGAAGATGCAGTAAACGCTAGAATGTTAAGTATGGGATTAAATGATGCTAGTAACTCAAGTAAAATGTTAGCTAGACAATCATTAATCATGGAACAAATGATGGCAAGTGGAGCATTAGGCAATGCGAGTCGTGAGGCGAGTGGACTATCGGCTCAGTTAAAAATACTTCACTATAATTTCCAAGCATTAGGACAAGCTATTGGTTCATGTTTTGCAGGTTTATTACAAGTAGTATTACCTGTATTAAACACTATCGTTAGTGCAGTAACAAACGCTTTCAACAAACTAGCAGGATTAATTAATTCAATATTTGGATTATTTGGTGTCAAAGTAGGAGCAAGTGGTGCTAGTGGTGGTGGAGCAGTAGGAAGTGCTATTGGTGGAATTACTGATGGTTTAGGTAGTGGCTTAGATGATGCAGGAAGTGGAGCAGGAAAAGTTGCAGACGACTTAGCAAGTGGAGCAGAGAGTGCAAAAGAAATTGCTAAAGGATTAATGGGAATTGACGAAATTCAGACTATTGGTTCACCATCAGACAGTGGTGGTGGAAGTGGTAGTGGTTCAAGTGGTGCAGGTGGTAGTGGAGCAGGTGGCTTAGGCGACTTAGGCGGTTTGGGAAGTGGCTTAGGCGAAACAACTTCAGTTCTTGAAGAAGTTAATAGTGAATTAACTAAATTCCAAAAAGGATTCCTAGCTATTTGGGAACAATTAGTAGATGGATTTAATCGCCATAAAGATGCAATTATTAGCTTATGGAATGAACTTAAAGATAATCTTAACGCTTTAGGACAAGAAATGGCAGATTTCTTTGTATCGGCATGGCAAAACGGTTTAGATAGAACAGTTAATCTAATCGGTGGTATTGTTGGTGCAGTTGTTGAAACTGCTTTAGGAATTGCTAACAGTGTGGTTGAAGTCGTCACAAATCTATTTAATCATCTAAATCCTGACAATAATGAAAACTCTAAAAAATTCATTGATGCTATTAACTACTTATTAGAACAGATTGAGGGATTTATCACAGATGCAGGAAAATGGTTTAGTCAATTCGCTACCGCTTGTCAACCATTCATTAACAACTTAGGAGATATTGCTATGATTGTCGGTGGTATCTTAGCAGAAGTATTGGCAGATGCTATTCAATTAGTACGTGACTTTATGAATTCATGGGTAGGACAAGCTATCATTGAGGGAATAGCAGGAGCATTAGAGTGGTTAAGCGGTGTGTTAGAGTCTTGCTTAGGATTTATTCAAGAACATATTACATTCTTCGAGGCATTGACATTGGGTGTTTTAGGAGCATGGGGAGCATTCAAATTAATCAATGGTGTAATGACTATTTGGAATGGATTAATGACTATCTTCGCATCTATTGGTGCTATTTGTAGTATAGTAGCAACTATATTAGGTGGAGCTATTGCATTCTTAACATCTCCTATCGGTTTAGTTGTATTAGCTATTGGTGCATTAATCGCTATTGGTGTCTTATTATACAAAAATTGGGATGAAGTCAAAGCATGGTGTACTAAAGCATGGGATGCTATTTGCAAAGGTATTCAAGATGCAGGAAAAATTATAGCTACAACATTCGACTACATGAAAACTACTGCTCTGAATAAATGTAAAGAAATTTGGAATAATATTAAATCAATTTGGGAAAGTATCAAAGGATATTTTTCACAAGTTCTTAATGCTATCAAAAACACTATCAGTGGTGTATTAGATGGTATCAAAACTGTATTCAGTGGAGCATGGAATGTCATTAAAACAGGTGTAAGTGGTGCTTTTAATGGTATCAAAAATGCTATCAGTACAGTTATGAATGGTATTAAATCTACTATCAGTGGAGTTATAAATGGTGTTAAGACAGTATTCAGTAATGGTTTTGATGCTTGTAAAACAACTGTAAGCAATGTATTTAATGGTATTAAAACAAGCATTTCAAATATCATGAATGGTGCTAAAGATATTGTAAGTGGAATTATTAACAAAATTAAAGGTTTCTTCAATTTTACAGTATCATTACCACATATTAAACTACCACACTTTACTATTAAACCTAGTGGATGGAAAATTGGTGACTTATTAAAAGGTAGTATACCATCATTAGGAATTTCATGGTACAGTGATGGTGGTATCTTCCCTAACAAACGTTTAATCGGTGTAGGTGATGCAAGTAAAGGAATTGGAAACAATGCAGAGGCAGTAATACCACTTGATAGATTGTGGAATGAGTTAGGAAAACAATTTACTAAACAAAATCAAACATTAAATAAAGGTAATAATCAACCAGTAAACATTACATTAAAATTAGATGGTCGTGAAATCAGTAAAGCTACTTTCAAAAACTTTGAAGAGTTAAGTCGCTTAGGTATTATTGACTTATCTACATTAATTTAAGAGTCCTAGTCTTAGGACTCTTTTACTTTATTTATTGGAGGTGAAAACCAACATGGCTTTCATTACAATTAGTGGAAAAGAATTTAATCCTGCTAGTTGTACGTTCGAAATTGAAACACTTGATACAGAGAACAGTGGTCGTTCTTTAGATGGATTAATGCACAGAGATGTTATTTGTACTAAAATATCATTACAACTTGAATGGAACTCAATCAGTGTTGAAGAAATGTCTAGCTTATTAACTACTTTAAGTAGTACGTTCTTTGAGGTTAGATATTTTAATCCAATTCAAGGTGCTTGGACTACTGATACATTCTATTGTGGAAATAGAACAGTGCCAGTATATTCATGTATCAATGGCAATATCGTGTATAACAGTGGATTTTCTGTAAATTTAATACAACGATAATGGAGTGATATAAAAAATGAAATCTACAAATATTAATGATAGTGGTATGAAAGACATTAATCGTAAATTGACATATAAATTTACGCTAAATGGTGAAGAGTTGCCATTATCAGATATAATGGATAATCTAACAATCACATATGATTGTGGAGCAGAACAATATAGCATTGGGAATGTTTATATTGGAGAATTGCAATTAACCGTTAAGAATACTGTAAGCGTTGGGTATAAAGACACTATTAAAATTGAAATAAAACAAGATGGTATTTATAACGAAACAAGAATAGGAACGTTTTATGTTCATAGTGTTGAGGAACAAGGTTTAACTAAACAAATTAAGGCATATGATGGATTTTATAAATTAAACGTTGGTTACTTCCCTATTGCTAAACATACTTCAACCAAAGCCATTATGGAAGATATTGCTAAAAAACATAATATTGTTTTAACGAGTACTGATGGTTCTCTAGGATTGTATAAATGGACTTACGGTGATATTCCTATCAACAATGAACAGTTAGAAGGTAAAACAGTATTAGAAATGCTTTCATTAGTTGCTTGTGTTCATGGTGGTTCGTTTATATTAGATGGCTATGGATTTTTGAAATTAGTGCAACCAAGTCTTGAAAAAACTAGCGTAACATTTACAGAGTCAGAATATTTAACACCAACGTTAGATAATATTACCACCTATAACATTACAAAATTAAAAGTTATTTATGGTGAACAAGTAACTGATGATGATGGTTCTATCAAAGATACAGGATATTATGAAGTTGGTAGTGGTACTGATACTCATACGTTAGCAATTAGTAATCCATTATTAAAAGGACAACAAGCACAGGCACGAACAATATTAAATCAGATTAAAGCTATGAACGGTTACAAACGATTTGATACAACAATTTTATTAGGTGATTATCGCTTAGAACCTATGGATGTTATTGCATATGTTAAAGATGACACAACTTATAAAGTTCCTATCATCTATATGCAAATTGTACTATCACATAATGGATTAATAGTTAGAACGCAATCACCAACTATTGCAGAGTCTAAAAAAGAATTTTCATTCAAAGGTACAATCACACAAAAGATTGATAATGTCTATACTGATATGATGCAAGTAAAAGAAATTGTGGCTAATACGATTACCGTTGGTGACTTAAATGCAATTAATGCAAAAATTGAAAACCTTGAGGCACAAGATGCTACTATATCTAATCTAGTAGCCAACAAAGCAAATATTAATGACTTAAATGCAACTAATGCTAATATTGAGAATTTAAAAGCTAAAGATGCAGAGATTGAAAATCTAGTAGCAAATAAAGCAGATATTGAAGATTTGAATGCTACAAATGCAAATATCGGTAATTTAAACGCAGATATTGCCACTATAAACACACTACTTGCAGGAAACATCACTAGTGAAAATATCCAAAGTGGTAGTATTACATCTGACAGATTAGTTATTGATGATGGCTTTGTGAAAGACGCTATGATTGATACTGTCAACGCTAATAAAATCTTAGCAGGTCGTTTAGATACTGGAGCAATTACTATTGGTTCAGAAGATGGAAAAATGTTAATAGCAGATGAAACTATTCAAATTTCAGATGGAACAAATGTACGTGTGCAAATTGGTGAAACTGCTAGTGGTGACTACGCTTTAGTCATTTGGGATGAAAATGGAGAAGTAATGTTTGATGCAACTGGTATTACTGAAAGTGCAATTAAAGATGCAATCATTAAAGATGATATGATTAGCGATACTGCAAATATCAACGCTCAGAAGATAGATATTAACTCATTATTTACTGCAATCAATGAAGATGGTAGTCATACCTTAAATAGTTCTAAAATCTTCTTAGATACCCAACAACAAACATTAAATGTTGCATTTAACAACATGACTACTAAACAAGGTGAATTACAAGAACAAACAAATGGATTAATTGAACAAACAAACGGATTACAAGAACAAGCAAATGGATTAGTAGAGAAAACAGAAGTATTAACAACAGAACTTAACGTACAAAGTGGTAAGATTGAAACATTAATTCAAAATACAACTATTATAGAAGATGGAAAAACTATCAATTTAAAAGATAAAGTGTCATCAATAGAACAAGATTTAGATGGTATTACACTTCAAGTAGGTACTGTTGAATCAAACATTACTAACATAACAGATAATGTAACAAGTCTAGAACAACGTGTATCTAGTGCAGAATTAAAAGTAACAGAAGATGCTATTGTATCTACTGTTACTAAATCACAAGTGTTTAAAGATGCAGTTGAAGCAAACGGTACTACAACAGGTAGTAGAAACTACATATTAAACTCTAATTTTGCTAAAGGTATGGAAAATTGGGAGCGATTTCAAACAACCGTTTCAAATGATGGAAACAACTTTCCTGATATTAAATCATATGCACACTTAACTAGAACAGATGATACGTTTGCTTATTGTGGTATTTATCAAAATTTAACAACAAAAGGAGCAGGAACAAGTTTAACAGATAAAAAATGGAGTCTATCGTGTTGGTATTATGCTCCTAGCAATGCCAATTTTGGTGGTGGTATTAGATTATCAGTAAAAGATAATAGTACAGGAACTATTGAAAAAGTAATAAGTAACATTGTTAGAAATAAATGGACAAGAATTACTTGTAGTGGTGAGTTATTAAGTACACCTGTAACCGTTTATTTTGAATTAGAAAAAACTGGTGAAATTTATGTTACTAATTTTCAATTAGAACAAGGTCTTGTTGCTACTGATTGGAGTCCTAGTCCAACAGATTTTGATAATGAACTTAACGGTGCTTTAACTAGAATAGAAACTTCTGAAACCAAAATTGAACAAAATGCACAAGCTATTGCATTAAGAGCAACTAAAAAAGAATTAGAAGCAGTAGATGGCAAAGTAACTGAAAACACAGAAAAAATCGGTGAATTAAAAGTATCAACTGATGGCATTAATGCTATTGTAAAAAATAATACAACTAAAATTGATGAAAACACGACTAAAATTGGTGAACTAGAAGTATCAACAGATAATATCAATTTATCTTTATCTGAAAAAGCTACTAAAGAAGAGCTTACAAATGTTAAAAATGGACTAGATGAAAAAATTACAACTAATACCGAAAAAATTAGTCAGATTGAAATGGATATAGATGGTATTAATCTATCAGTATCAGAAACTAATAAAGTTATCGAAGAAACAAGTATTGGTATTAGAAACTTATTAAGAAACTCTGCCTTCATTAAAGGCACAGATAACTGGGAAGGTTTTTATGAAACAATACCAACATCTATTGATAAAACTAAAGTTTATAACGGTCATCCATCAGTAAAATTTGGACATAAAGAAAACCACCAACAAACTGATGGGTATAGTGTTACACAAACTTTAACGTTGGGTACAGATGTGGGTGGAGTTGCTAAAGTTGGAGAACAGTTTACTCTATCAGGTTGGTATTATTGTGAAGATGCTTCAACATTCGTAGGTTCTGATGCCGTACCTAATTTTATTCGTTTGATGGTGGTTGGTAGTCCTGTTGGAGATAATACTGCGTTTTATCATTTTAAAAATTCAGAGGCAACAGTTTGTGTTGAAGAAGGAAAATCTTATGGAAATTCTACTAGTCCAATCGTAATAGGTAAATGGACTAAAATAGAAACTACTTTCAAAATAGATAGTTTACATTTTGGTGATTATATAACTACTGAATATGATGAATTACAAGCATGGATTAGTGTTCATGGTGGAGGTATTGTTTGGTTTACAGATGTTATGCTAACACGTGGAAACAAAGCTCCTAATGAGTGGATTGCTTCTCCTGAAGATACAACAGAGGCAATAGATGCCATAGAACAACAAGTAGTAACCAATACTCAATCAATTGCATCTTTAATGATAAACGCAGATAGTATTAGTGCATCTGTTCAACGTGTAGAACAAAGCGTAACTAGTTCATTAGATGGTATGAACCAAAATATTACTAGCTTAACCAATCGAGTTGATGCGACCATGAGTGCCGAAGATATTAAATTTGAAATATCTAAAGAGTTGCAAAATGGTACTAATAAGGTTTCAACAAGTACTGGATTTACATTTGATGAAAGTGGTTTAACTATTGATAAATCAGATAGTGAAATGTCTACAAATATCAATGAAAATGGTATGATTATCACTAAAAATAACGAAACAGTTTTAACTGCTAATAACAAAGGAGTACAAGCTAAAAACCTATATGCAACAACTTATTTAATCGTAGGTAACTCACGATTTGAAAGTTATAGAAGTAACAGAACTGGATGCTTCTATGTTTTTGAACCATCAATAGAAATGACAGAAGAAACAAACCTATTAAACGAAGAAGGTGAAGAATAATGGCTACAAGTGGAAGTAGTTCAGTATCGGCAACTGCTCATACAACGTTACGATTTAGTTGGTCGCAATCTAGTCAATCAGTTAGTAACAATTCGACAACTATTAATTGGGTTCTTGAAGAAATTCAAGCTAATGGATATATTAGTTCAGGTGCTAGTAAATCATGGAGTGTATCTGTAAACGGTAATAATTATAGTGGAAGTAACACGGTTGGTATTGGCTCAAACACAACTAGAACACTAGCAAGTGGTTCTACTACTATCCCACATAATGCAGATGGTACTAAATCATTTAGTTATTCATTTAGTCAACAATTCGATATTACATATGATGGTGTTTGGATTGGAACAAAAAGTGGTAGTGGTAGTGGTACATTAAATAGTATCGCTAGAGCATCTACTGGTAGTTCTACTAATGCAAATATTGGTGAGGCAATTACCATCAGTATTAATAGAGCAAGTGGTAGCTTTACTCACACTCTAAGATGTTCATTCCACAACATAAATACAACTATTGCAAATGGAGTTGGTACGTCTTATTCATGGACATTGCCAACTTCATTCTACGCTCAAATTCCTAATTCTAAAAGTTCATGGGGAACTATCTATATTGATACTTATAACGGTTCGACTTTAATTGGTACTACATCCTGCACTTTTAATGCTTACGTTAAAGAGTCAACAAATAAACCTAATATTAGTGCAACAGTTGTTGATGTAAATGATAAAACAATAGCTTTAACTGGTGATGCTAATAAATTAATCAAGTATCATTCAAGAATACAGTTCTCAATTACTTGCTCACCAAAAAATAGTGCATCAACCAAAGGTATTTATATTAAGTACAATGGTAGCTCATTTACTGGTGGTAGTGGAAATAGTTGGACAGACTATTTTAGCAATGTAACAAGTGGTAAATATGTTTGTACTGTAACAGATACACGAGGTTTTTCAACTAGTACAACAGTTAATAAAACATTAATCAACTATGTAAAACCGACTTGTAATTTAAGTACTAGCTTAACTGCCGATGGAGTATTAATGATTAGAGTTAGTGGTAATTACTTCAATGGTTCATTTGGAAAAGCTAACAATAGTTTACAAGTTGCTTATCGTTACGGAATGAAAAACGGTAGCTATGGTGGATGGAATTATCTTACTCCTACTTTCAATGGCAACTCTTACTCTGTTAGTGCTACCGTTGATAATTTAGATTATGAAAAAGAATATATGGTTCAAGCATGGTGTGGAGATGTATTCTACACAAATGGAACTAATAATGGAGTTTACTCACAAGAAAAACCTGCTTTCTCTAAACCAATCTTTGATTGGGGAGAGTCAGATTTTAACTTTAATGTACCAGTTTATGTTGGTGGCAAAGAAATGTTCCACAATGGTAATTGTCAATTTAGTTCTAGTGGTAATTGTCAGACTTGGAGATTTGCAAACGGAATGCAAGTTAGTACGATAAGAGTTTATGGTACTTGGAATGTGACAACTGCGTGGGGAGCAGTTTATAGTTCTCCACATATTAGTGGACAAAATTTTGATGTTCCATTCTTAGAACCTCCAAAAGTAACTATTAATGCTTATAACGAAAACAATACTGCCATCATGATATGTTCTACTAGTGCATCAACAACTACTGCAACTGGAGCAGTATATTTATGGAAACCAGTGTCACAATCAGGAGTGAAAACATATATCGAGTACGTTGCCATAGGAAAATGGAAGTAATAAACACTTAATTCATAATATTACCACTTGTGAAATATGACATTATATCATATAATTTGTTTAGAGTGATAGTGTGTATCTTTGATTAAATAATAGTGTGTGATATAGTCTAAACACTTGATTTAAGGTGGTTTTTAGACCGTATAAGACGAGTAAGCGATGCACATAGTCAGTTATAGTAGGCATCAAATAAAACGTCTTAAATCGTCTAAAATCAAGTCGTATCAACGTTTATACTAATCAATACTACACACTATCACCTATTAAATTTTATGAAATAGTGGGTGGTACACAATTATGGCAAAAATGAAACTAAAATCTAAATCAAATAGTAATCACAATACACTGTCAGACCTCATACAAGCTCATTTAAGCGATTGTAAGGTTCGTGGGTTAAGTCATTACACCATAAGGGATTATGAGGCTTGTGCGAGAATTATAGTAGGTTATATTGAGTCTGACACGTTGCTTGAGGATATAAACAATCAACTTATCAATGACATGATATTAGAGATGAAACAAACTAAAAAAGCTAGTACAATCAATAATCATTTACGATACTTCAAGACTCTTTTGAGATATGGATATGAGAATGGAATGATGAATGAAGTAAAAATAAAAATGGTTAAAGAGCATCAAGAATTAAAGCAACCATTAACCGAAAGTGAAATTAAAAAGTTGCTCAAAGCTCCAAAAGAAGATTATGTGGAGTATCGTAACTGGATGATTGTTCAAGTGTTGCTTTCTACTGGTATGAGAAGTAGAAATTGTCGTAAATTAAAAGTAAGTGATTATAGCTATGAAAAATCAACGTTACACTTACAGACTACAAAAAACGGTAAACCTCAAGTCATATACCTATCTCAGACGTTAAATAAGCTCCTGA
Source organism: Bacilli bacterium (assembly GCA_045123185.1). Lineage (GTDB taxonomy): Bacteria > Bacillota_I > Bacilli_A > ML615J-28 > CAG-313 > UBA1231. Next base: position 12,290 of record JBGVIL010000195.1, read on the forward strand.
GAGAGTGGATAGAGCTTGTTGGGTTAAATAATACCATGCCACTGTTCCCTAGCTTAGAGGGCAAAGAAATGAGTCGTAGAGGGTTCTCTAATGCAATGGAAAGTTACTTCAAGAAACGTGGAGTAGAATGTTCTCCACATCAACTTAGACATACTTTTGTGCATGAGTTACTATTGAACAATACTAATCTAGTGGTGATAAAAAATCTACTCAATCATGCAGATATATCAACCACTCAAAGATATTGTAAGATGCTACCAACTGATTTAGTTAATCAAGTTGATAAAATAGATATTCTTCACAAATATAACAAAATGAAATTGAAGTCTTAACGGACTTCTTTTTTTTATTGCCTTCAGAAAGGTGGTGAAAGAATGGAAATAGGAGTAATTGTCGAAACAATATCAACATTAGGATTTCCTATCGCATTAACGTTGGCTTGTGTATGGTTCTTCTATAAAATCTACACATGGCAAAGAGATGACATGAAGGAAAGAGAGAATAGAGATAGAGAACAAATCAAAGAGTTCTCACATATCATTGCAACCAACAGTGAGGCGTTACTCAAAAATGGTGAGGCTTTACAACAAGTTGCAGAGAAGTTAAATGACATGGACGATAAAATAAGCGACTTGCAACGAGATGTATCAGAAATTAAAATTAAACAACAAAACAAATAAGGTGAGAACATGAACGATTTAATTTTAGTAATTATTACTGCTATCGTGGTTCAAGCGGTAGTACAACAAATTAAAAATCTAGTTAAATTCCATAAGGGAAAATGGTTTAAAAATATTATTAATTTAAAAGTCTTAGTTTCAATGATTGCAAGTTTTTTAGTTTGTTTAGCTTATAATGTCGATTTACTAGCACTATTGGGATTTACTAGCGTAGTGCCTTATATAGGTAGTGTGATTACTGCTATCGTGGTAAGTGGTGGTTCGACATTAATTCATGAATTAATAAGTCAAATTAAAGATGCTAGAGGAGAAAAATAAAATGTTACCAATTACAAGAATGATTAGTCCTTATAACCATTATGACTACAATAATCCAAAGTATATCGTGCTTCATTATACTGGAAACGCAAAAGATACTGCCTACAATAATGCTAAATATTTTAATGGTGGTAATAGAAATGCCTCTGCTCATTACTTTGTAGATGACAATAACATCTATCAAGTAGTGGAGGATAATAAAGGTGCTTGGCACGTAGGAAATACTAAAACAGAAGTCAACAATAAAAACTCTATTGGTATTGAAATGTGTTGTAGCGGTAATTATCAAATATCAGAAAAAACAGAGGCTAATGCTATTGAGTTGGTTAAACACTTAATGGCTAAGTATAACATTCCTATTGCTAATGTTCGTACTCATGCAGAAGTGACTAAATACGGTAAAACTTGCCCTAATTGGAACGCTAACAACTGGCAACGTTGGAATAACTTCAAAGCTAAACTAGTAGCTAAACCAACTACTCAACCAACTACTTCAAATGGTACATGGTTAAGTGGAACAAACTTTCAAGTCAGAATTAAAGAAACATTAAACATTCGTAAAAGTGCCTCTTTTGATGCTCCTATTGTCGGACAAGTTCACAAATATGACGTTTACACTATTGTATCAGTAGAGAACGGTTTAGGAAAACTCAAAAGTGGAGTAGGTTACATTTCAATGAATACTAAATATGTTGAAAAGGTGGAAACAAAACAAACTACTTCTTTTAAAGAGTATAAGGTAAAAGTTACTTGTGACTCATTAAACGTTAGAAAAGAACCTACTACTGCCTCAAAAGTTGCTACCGTTGTTCACAAAGGACAAGTTTATACTATTGTTGGTGAAGAAAATGGCTTCCTGAAACTTAAATCAGGTGCTGGTTGGATAAGCAAAAACTACGTTCAGAAGTTGTAAAAGAAACGCATTATACTAAATCGCTAAAAAATAGGTGAAACAGTATAATAAGGTATTATACTAAATCAAGCAAAAATAGGGCAAACTGTATAATAGCTATTATACTAAATGGCACAAAAATCAGTGATTTAGTATAAGTAAACAGATTTAAAAGAAATAACTAATTTGAAAGAATAATAACAGATTAGAAAGAATTTTAAGGTGGCTAAAGCCACCTCTTTATTTTTTAACTTAACAAATGAAAGGAGAATGATTCTCAAATGATTAAAAGAACACTAACTATCAAAGTGCAAGGTAACAGATGTGTGTGTGACGCTCCATTGTACTTGCACACTCAAGATAAAAATATTCACGTTGTTATCAATGTGACTAACACAAAATTTGAAATTAAAGATGATATGTTATTATCATTCACTATTATTAAACCCAATGGTGATGAAGTAAATAAATCTGATTGTTATATTGATAAAGGACAATGCCATTTATTATTCAATGGTGAAGATTTTAATGAAGAAACAGAAGTAGGAACACACCTAGTTCAATTAAAACTATATGATAAAGATAGACAAGCTAGATTATCACTACCGCCTTTTGCTATGCACATCCTAAAATCAAGTGGTGAGTTCTATGCAGATGAAGAAGTGGAAGGATTACAAGCAGAGCAAAACGCTTATAAACTCATGACAGAAAATAAATTAGCATTAAAAATGAGTGTATCAATCCTTATTAGTGACTTACCAACTACAATAAAAGTTGAAGGTTATGCTCCAGTTACACAAGGTGATACAACTTATAAATTAGATATGTCTAATGTCGCATCTAAAACGTATGTAGCTACTGAAATTGCTAAAATAGGTGAAGAAATTGATTTATCTAGTTATGCAACTAAAGATGATTTAGCTAATGGATTAACTACTAAAGCCAATAAAGAACATACTCATGCAGTAGCAGATGTTGATGGATTACAAGCAGAATTAGACGGTAAAGCAATTATTAATCACACTCATAGCTATAATCAACTAACAGATACTCCAGTTATTCCTAGTTTAGATGGTTATGCTACTGAAACATACGTTCAAGCGAAAATTGCAGAGGCAAGTTTAGCAGGTGGGGAAACTGATTTAAGTGGTTATGCTACCAAAGATGATTTAAAAACTGGATTAGCTACTAAAGCAGAAGTAGAGCATACTCACAGTGAATATCTAACTGAACATCAAGATATTTCAATGAAAGCCGATAAGAGTGAAATTCCGACTCTTACAAGCCAATTAACTAATGACAGTGGATTTATTACTACCATTCCATCAGAGTATGTTACAGACGAAGAATTGGACGCTAAAGGTTATTTGACAGAGCATCAATCTTTAGACCATTTAGCAACTAAACAAGAATTGACAGAAGGTTTAACTACTAAAGCAGAAGTTAATCATACTCACTCCTATAATGACTTAACTGATAAACCAACTATTCCTAGCATTGATGGATTAGCTACTACTGAATACGTAGATAATGCAGTAGCAAATGTTACTGTTGATACTAGTGATTTAGCAACAAAACAAGAACTATCAGATGGATTAGCGACAAAATGTGACACAAATCACGACCATGATAGTGTGTATTCTAAATTAGACCACACACATACTGGAATGTTGACTTCAACAACTATTACAAGAATTGAATTGGTTGATACTTTACCTGAACAACAAGAGGAAAATGTATTATACATTGTAAGAGGTGAATAAGAATGGCTACATTTACAGAGATTTATTACAATGGTAATGAGTATAAACAGATGTGGTTAAATGGTACTAAAGTTTGGGAGAAAGCTAGTGGAGAGGTAGTAGTGTTACCTTATCCACAATACGACATTTATGGTACTATTAGAGTTTGTAATAATTATAATAGCGATACTTATCAATTAAATTTTGATGTTATAGATAGTTCTCTACCTTATTCAATTAACGGAGTCGAAACAAAATCTTATACTACACCAAAAATATCTAAAAATTCTTACGAAGATATAACCTTAGGATTGAAAAATCTATATCCTAGATTTAATGTTTCAAGTGGAAATGTAGGTAGCGGTTGGATTAAGTTTGAACAATTTTATTTACCTAAAAACGTGAATAGTATGTATTATTGTTTTAAAACTACATTTAGTACTTATGGTGGTGACAGTTATTTCACATTTCCAACAAAATATTCATATGCCACTAAACCTACTTTTCCATATTTAGATACGTCAAATATAACTGACATGAGATACTGTTTTTACATGGATTTACCTGCTAGTGATGGTATTTATCAATATAGACCTACAACATTTGATTTATCAAGTTGGAATACATCTAAAGTTGCCACTATGCGAAGTATGTTCAATAAACAAACTGCATTAACCACACTTAATGTTGATGGATGGGATGTTTCAAACGTCACTGACATGGCGTATATGTTTTACGGTTGTTCATCATTAACATCATTAGATTTATCTAGTTTTAATACTAGTAGTTTAACGTCAACTGATTGGATGTTTGCAAATTGTAGTGCTTTAAAAGAAATACATCTTGAGAATTTTGATACTAGAAATGTAACAAATTATAGTCTTATGTTTAGTGGTATAACAGATTGTACGATTTACATAGGAGAAAATTGGACATTAAGCACAAATGGAAGTGACTTTAATGCACTAAATTTAACTTTTATTCCTACTATTCCTACTATTAAAGTACCTATTGAATCTATTGGTGAAATAAATTGTAACTTAGATATATCAAATATTAATGAAAAATCTTTTACTATAAGTCCTAATATTGCTCCATCAAACTATACAAGATATGATTTAGAAGTTATCTATGATGAAAGTTATATGAAAACAGATGATAAATTTACATTTGAATTATTAGATGGATGTCAAGGAAAAACATTTGACATTACTTATAGAAGTAAAACAGATAATTCTATTAGTAAAACAATTACAATTACCGTATCACAAGATTTAGAATTCCCTACTGTAATTGACTTTACTCAATCTACTGCTCCTACATTGCCATCTTACATGATATTAGATGGACAAGGAAGTTCATACTACTTTAAGCATGGAACTTATACAACCGATGTTTATGGTTTAGTACCTAATAATAGTGGTTTAGATAGTACAATCGCTTATACACGATACAAATATGTAGCTCCTAAAGATGGAGTATTAACTTTCACATATCGTTGTTATGCCGAAATGAACTATGATTATTTAACAGTTCACGTTGACACTTCAACATCACAACCAAATTATACTAGTTCAACTAATCGAGTATTTACAACAAAAGGAGTATCTTCATATGAAAATACAGACGGAACTGCTAGTGTAAATGTAACTAGTGGAACAACATACTACATTCACATTCAATATCGTAAAGATAACAGTAATTCTAATGGATATGATAAAGGTTGTATCCGTAAAATTGAATTATTATAACCTTAACGGTAGTCTAAATGGCTACCGTTTCTTTTTTGGTTTTTAAATTTTTTTAAAAAAAGTTTAACTTAGATGTTGCACTTTGAGTTGCAATCGTATATAATGGTATTAGGAAGTTAAAAAAACGAAAGGTCGTGTTACTTATGTTAAATGTAAATAACTCAAATGTAAATGCTTTACCTAAAAAAGTTTCAAAACCAAAAAAACATTTTAAACGTACTTCAAAATACGCTCAAATGGTTGACTCAATAGTCAACTTAGGTCACGGTGACGTGTTAGTCACTGGTTTTCGCAAACTTGAAAAAGTAAGCAAAAAAACTGGTAATGTTTACTATGTATACCAAGTCGAACTTGAACAAGCGTTTTGGGTTACAACAACTCAATTCAAAAACGGTACTTATGTTAAAAAATTAAATAAAGTACGTTCTGAAAAATTAGGTCGAAAATTAAAAGTTCGTGAAATGGCTTATAAAATGTCAAATGAGGACTTCTTAAACCAACAAGTCAAAATTTGGCTTGAAAAATTACAAAATGACACAACACAACAATACACTTCAACATTTGTTCCAAAAAACCTAGATGCTACTAAAAATGCTAAAACTCAACGTAAATGGCAACTTATTAACATGGCTTACAAACAAGCGTTCGAAAAACTTCATAAATAAAAAATTTTTAAAAAGTTTAACTTTTAAGGTATACTTTTTAAGATGCTTTTTGTATAATAAGTATGTAGGGAAGTTAAAAATTAAAAAAAGGGGATTGATGTTTATGAGTAAAAAACCAAAAGCCAAAGATTTATTAAATGAGGTAAAACAAGACTTTGTAAAACGTTATAATGAAATAATGGTTATTGAAGTTGATGAAACAAAAGATTTAATGGTTAAAGGGATTAATAACCAAGTTGGCAAAATTTATGACTTGCTTGACAGAATTGATATTACTAACTATGAAAAAGTGTTTAGCGACTATGAAAAAATTTGTGAAAGCATAGCAGAATGTGATTTAAACGTTTTGATGTGTGAATTGTTTGATGATATTTCTTTATTGAATAAAAAACGTGATGTATTAGTTAATGAACTTTCCATTGCACTTGACAGTGTTGCTATAAAAGCACTTCAGTTAGGAGTTTACATTCCATTAGAGAAAGTTCAGACTTCATACAAACAAGTGCAACACACATTTATTCAAGAGTTCAAACGCTATTGGCGTATGAGTGCAGTAGACTTAGTTGAACAAGTAAATGAGTCATTCTTACTAGCTCAAAGTCTAATGTTACAAGAGGTTAGAAAGTTAGACTCTTTAAACTCAAAACAACAACAACTAGATGATACTAATGTAGTTGAATTACCAACAGTTAATAAAGTTGAGTACCGTAAAATTACAGACCGTAAAGAATTAATGGAACTAGCTAAAAACAATGGCTTTGAACTAGTGAGAATATGTGGTAGCCATCATATTTTCAAAGATGCAAATGGTAAAGTAACTGTCATTCCACTACATACTACCGATATTGGTAAAGGTTTAAGCTACAACATTCAAAAACAAATTTTAAATTAATAAAAAAGTTTAACTTTTAAGGTTTACTTTTGAGTTTAGAATTTGTATAATATAAATGAGGGAACAAAAGAAAGGGGAAATGTTAAATGGTAGTTACTAATGGGTTCAAACAATTTGGTGAAGTTGTTGAGAGTAATGGTAAATGGCAATTCATTTACAATGGTAGATTAGTTAAACAATTTGATACATTGTTCATGGCTCAAAATTACATTAAAGCTAGATACGGATTAATAATTGAAAAAAATTAATTAAAAGTTTAACTAATATGTTGACACTTAGAAGTAAATGGCATATAATAAGTAATGTAAGGAAGTTAAAAAATTAAAAGAGGTGAAAATATGCTAGGTGGTTGGTACTATCCGCTAACCACTGTTAATCTAGTTAGCAGATAACATAGCTAACGTGAGAAGGGATAGATGTTCAATGGAAAAAACTTATACTCAAATGCAAGAGCAAAAAAATGTGATGGTAGAAAGTATTGTTAAAGGTGATATGTTATTCAATTTCAATGGAAACCAAGTTGAAGTATTTGTGGTTAATGGTAAAGAGTATTTCAATATGAGTCATGTCGGTAAAGCGTTAGAGATTACTAATGTAAGAACAAGCACACAAGATTTCAACGAACTTTACAAAGTAAAATTAACTAATGAAATGCTACAAAATTCAACTGAAAATTCTATTGTACATACTGTGTACAATAGAAAATTACATAGTACTGGTGAGTCTTTCTTAACAGAATGCGGTGTTTACAGACTTGTCTTTAAGTCACGTAAACAAGAGGCGGAGAAGTTTCAAGAATGGGTATTCTGCGAAGTATTACCACAAATTAGACGTACTGGTGGTTACATTCCAGTAAACGTAGGCGATACTCAAGAAATGATTGAACAAAGAGCCAAAGAGATTGCAAGTAAAACGATTGCTATTAAAGATGAATTAATTGCTCAACAACAACAAGAGATTGCAGAACTACAAGAAGAAAACGAAGTAAAAGAAAGTGAAGTCGTACTTTTCATGAATGACGTAAGATACTTATTCAATAGAACAGATTATGGTTGCCATTCCATTTCAGAGGCATTTGAATTAGTCACTGGAAACGTAAACGGTAAAAGACGTTTTGTTAAATGGTTCAAAGAAAACAATGATGGTTATGTAGATGTGTTGGACTCATACGTTGAT
>JBGVIL010000196.1:0-4544 GCA_045123185.1 Bacilli bacterium
CTGATGTTGTAAGAGGACTTGTTAACTACGGTGTTAAAACTTTAAGACCAGAAGCAATAGCAGTATTAAACTATACAATAGCTTAATCCACTTCTAGTAAGTAGGTGAGAGCATGAATTTCGAGGATAAAAGATTTTCAGAAATAAACAAAATTGAAATTATGTTAAATATTGTCGATGATGAAGATAGTCATTTAATAAACATTTTATACGATGATGCTATAGAAACATTCTGTAGTTTAACTAATAGGACAGAAGAACAACTCTATCCTGTGCATTGTAATGTTATTAGAGACCTTACTATCTTCAAATTTAGACAATACAAAGCAATAACATCTTCACCTACTGGTATAAAGAGTATTAGTGAGGGTGGAGTTAGCATTTCTTACAATACATCATCAGATATTGATGAAATACCTACTACTTTAAAAAGAAAAATAGTACAATATAAACTTAATAAATGTGTTAATCGCAGACCAAAGAAAGAAATGTTCCCAGAAGAAGATTATCCTTGGATGGATGATGATGACGAGCCAACAATAGAACCAGTAGAGCCAGTAGAGAAACAACATATGTATTATGGAAGAATTAATATTCAAGAAGCTGGTGGAAGATGGATACAATACAACGAAATTACAGAAGATATGATAAAAACCGCTGTGGCAGTAACAAAAGCCGAAGCTAGTACTTTAAATAAAACTAGTCTAGGATTAATGTCTGCTACTAAACCTATGGATTATTTAATAGTGGCAGTTCCTAAGAGTAAGAATTATAAAGTTACTAAGGATAATGGTATAGGTGGAAAAGTAAAGTGGAACGAAGACATATCTGGTTCTAATGGTATAGATATAATCATAGACGGAAAAGAATACTTACTTTATGGAGAAGTTCTTTTATGTCAAGGTCAAATATTTATTTATATTGATTAGGTGCAACATGAAGATATATAATACACAACCTTTAAGGGTTTATAATGTAACTATTAGTAAAAATAAAGTAGGTAGAGAGTCTAAAGCTATCGAATATTCACATGATATGCAAGGATACGTTGACGAGCAAAATAGTGAATTTCAAATAACATTATATGGGGATAGATGCCAACAAATATGTAATTTATATTCAAATGAGTTAATAGATGAAACTTGTTACATTGAATATAATTCTAAGATGTATAAGATAATAGGTCTTAAATCTACTACAGTTATCACTCCTATCCATCATATATATGTATTGGAGCAACTATAATGGATTTATTCGATTTAAGTGATTGGTTGTCAGATTGTGCTGATGATTGTAAGAAAGAAATTAAGCGTGAGGTTGAAAAGGAAGCTAAGGTAGTCCAAGCACAGGCTAAGTTACTTGCACCAGTTGATACAGGTAATCTTAGAAACAATATTAATACTTCTGTTAAGTGGGAGGGTAACACTTGTGTAGGTGTTATTAGTGCTGATACTGAATATGCTCCATATGCTAACGTGTGGAGAATATATAGAAATATATATTAAGAAAATCGAGCAAAATCGAAGAAAGCTAAGTAAATTATAAAATATATCAAACAGAATTTGGAGGTATAAAATGGGAAGAAATAGTAAGGGTCAATTTGTAAATATGAGAGAGGATATTACTGGTCAAAGATTCGGTAGATTAGTGGCATTAAACTTTTCTCATAAAGATAAAAGAAGAAAAACATATTGGGATTTTCAATGTGATTGTGGAACTATTAAAACACTAAGAAAAGATTCAGTTAAATGTGGTAATATTCAATCATGTGGGTGTTTAAAGAAAGAACAAGACGAGATTAATCTTAATAGAGAAGGTTCTGAACCTTGGAAGTATGATAGCAAAGGATTATCTCATCACACATTATATCACAAATGGTTAGGAATAAAAAAACGTTGTTATGACGTTCACGATTCTAGTTATGAAAGATATGGTGGTAGAGGTATACAAATGTGTGAAGAATGGTTGTATAGTTTCAAGGCATTTTATGATTGGTCTATTGATAATGGTTGGGAAGAAGGACTGCAAATAGATAGAATAGATAATGATGGAAATTATGAACCTAACAATTGTAGATATGTTACATTAAAAGAAAATTGTAATAATCGTTCAACTACTAGAAAGATTGAAATAGAAGGAATAACACATAGTATTACTGAATGGTGTGAAATATTTAATCTCAATTATGGAAGTTTAATATCAAGAAGAACAGACGAACAAATTAAAGAAATTCTCATAGATTTATATGCTAACATCGAGTTAACTTAATAGATTGCGAAAGGCTATTAAGTAATGTAGAGCATAGTGGGTGAATAAATATAATCCCACCAAGAGTGTTCGATACCTAAGTCAGAAATGATATGGTAATGATATATGCCGAACTATATTGAAAAATATAGAAGTAGAGAATAAAAAGTCTTTACGGTAACAAAAAATGACGTTGAGTATGGTACTGGAATATATTCTTCCTTAGGAACTGGCAGACAAACCAAGTGGTGTTATACACCAGACAATGGTGCACACTTCTATTGGACACAAGGACAACAGCCACAGCCTTTTATGAACCCAGCTTATGAAAATACTAAAGATAAGATATTTAGAGATTTAACAGAGATGGTAGGGAGGTTGTTAAAATGATTCTATTGGATGAAGAAGTTTATGATAAGTTAAGAATTAATGTAAATTTAGGTCAAATAAATGTTGTACAAGGGTATCCGACAGAATACTACGACCTTCCTTTAATAAGCTACATATGTGAAACGAATAATGTAGCTAGAAAGACAGATGGGCGTGAAGTTACGACTTATTTAGTCTATAAAATAGATTTATTCTGTACTGATGACGATGAAAACATAGAGTTTTATTGTTCGGATATAGATGATGCTATGTCAAGTTTAGGCATGAAAAGGATTCAGTATACCATGATACAAGAACCTAATGGTGTTCATATCGTATTTAGGTATTCTGTGTATATTGATGAAACTGGCTATGCTTGGGATAGTTGCTTTTAATTAAAAAATATGTAAAAAGAAAGGATTGATTATACATGAAAGAAATTATAACTGCTGGTACTAAATTATGTATGGGTGAAGATAAGACAGAATTAACAGGACTTTTATCAACACCAGACCTTTCAGAAGGTGAGCCAGAAAAAATAGAGGTAACGACACTTGGTGATGAAAGTAAGCGATATATAAATGGGCTTCGTGATTTAGGAGATGGGCTAGAATTCGAATTCAATTATGAATCTCAAGCTGATTCTTCATACTTTAAGTTAAGAACTGTAGAAGAAGGAGGAGAAACAGAGAAATTTGAAGTAGTGTTCCCAGATGGATTAACATTTGCTTTTGATGCTTATGTTGCTACTAAATTCTCTGGAGCTTCTGTTGGTGAGCAAGTTAAGTTTACTGCAACATTAACTATTGCAAGTAAAATTAACATGACAATGCCTACATTCTCTTAGGAAATAATGGGTAGGATTAAATTCTACCCTCTTCAACAATTAAATATAAATAATAAAAGTGAGGTAGATTATAAATGAATTATGAAATTTTAAATATAAATGATAAGGAATATAAATTAACTTTAAATATGGCTAATATGATACAACTAGAGAAGAAAATTGGCGAAAATCCATTAAACAAACTAATGGAAATGCAAGACGATAAAATGCCAGATTTTGAATTTATTTGTACTATATTATTATATTCAATGAAGAAATATCAACCAAAGATAAAAGAAATGGAAGTATATGATTTAATAGATGAATATTTAGCTGATGAAGGAAATGATATTGGTTCATTAATTCAACTAGCATTTAAAGTGTTTGAAGTATCTGGCTATTTTCGACAACCAAAACAACCAATCATCAAGCCAGAAGCAGACGAATAATGAAGATTTAGAAGAGTTTAATAATATGTCACTTACGGAGCTTATAGAGGAACATATGCTACCGTTAGCTTTAAAATGTGGGATAGATATTAGATTGTTCTATGATTATACATTAAAAGAGATTAAGTTACTTATTAAAGCTTATAATGAGCGTATAAGTGATAATCTAAAGATACAGGCTCAAATGGATTATACTTCTAATTTAACATTAGCTAACTTTATAGGAACTATGTTAAGTAAGGATAGTAAGCCACCAGAGTTTGAAGAGCTTTATAGCTTCTTATATACAGATGAAGAAGTTGAAGAAATACAAGATTCTAAAGAACGTGCAGAACAGGAAAGACAAATGAAGATACAACAAGCATATTGGAAAGCATTTGCAGAACAGTTTAATGCTAAACAAGATGCTAAAGAATTAGAGTTAAAAAAAGATGATAGTGAGGGAAGTGGGGATAATTAAATTCCCTCTTCCCTTTTTTTATAAATATTCTATGAAAGGAGAAGGTATAATGGATAATAAAAAAGTACAAGTCGAGATAGCTTTGAAAGATAATCTATCGAAGCAATTAGACTCACTTTCATCTAAAGTAAAGAAAGTTGCCCAAGATATGCAGAACTCTGTCAGAAGTATGCAAAATGCATTTAATGGTGTAA
>JBGVIL010000197.1:0-3051 GCA_045123185.1 Bacilli bacterium
GTTGAAATATACCAGTTACAAAGGAATGGACAGTCCTTGATATGACAGAAAACTATCACTGTTACCTACTCACAGTAGTGTACTACCAAAAAACTTCGACTATGAGAAGTAAAACCATGGTACGTCTTTTACAAGGTTAGACGTGAAACAACCTTGTTTTATTTTGCTCAAAAATCATTATAGAGGAATAATGGTTTTTGCGGAGGATAAAAAATTTGAATGGAGTAGATAAAATATGAATGAGTTTTTTAATGTGAAAAGGATGCAAGATGAAACAGATTTTGAATTTCTATTAAGAGTTTGTATGGCAAAACACAATAAAGAAATTGATGCTGATTGGACTGAAATTGTAGAAGCGTTTAATTTAGGTTGTCACTGTGACACACTCAGAAAAAAATTCTGTGGTCCATTTGCAGTACATCATGTTGTAAAATATTATGAAGAAAAAATATATCAATTATTACAAGACAATAAAACTGCTCCCGAAAAAGAATTAGACAATAAAATTAAACAGTTACAACTCGAAAAACAGAAAGTAAAAGACCAACGTACTGAACTAAATCGTCTAATGCGTACTCAAGCACGTTGGGAACAGCTAATGGAAATTATAGACGAAAAAGTTACATCTTATGAACCAATTACATTGAATAAAATTAGTAAAAATAACAAACAAAATGCTGAAGCTTGTTTATTATTAAGTGATTGGCATATTGGTTCAAGTTTTGATACCTACATTGAAAAATTTAATATTGATATTGCTAAAGAAAGAATTAGTCGTTTAAAACAATGTACTATTGATTATTGCTTATTACATAATGTTGAAACACTATACATTGAAATACTTGGTGATATGGTTTCAGGTATTATTCATATCGGAAACAGATTAGCACAAACTGAAAATATTGTTCAACAAAATATTATGGCAAGTGAATTATTAGCTGAATTAATTTACGAATTATCTAAAGTAGTACCTAATATTAAATTAATTTATTGTGTAGGTAACCATGGACGTGTAAATGCTGATATTAAAGAAAGTATTTCAGAAGAAAATTTTGAATACTTTATTAAATACTATTTAGAAACAAAATTAAAAAATCTAGAAAACATTAAATGGTTAGAAAATGAAATTAATCATGAAATGTGTTTTTATACTTTAGACAATGGAAAAACTATTGCCGCATTACATGGACATAGAGAAAAACGTCAAAGTTATAAAGACGCAGTAAAAAATTTAAGTGATTATTCTGAAACATATAGAGTAGATGAAGTTCATATGGGTCACTTCCACAATTATCAAGTTATTAATAATGTTCTAATTAACGGTTCATTAATGGGTTGTGATGAATACGCTCAGAACTTTAAATACCATGCAAAACCTAGTCAAACATTAAGAGTGTATGATAGTAATGGAAATACTATTACTTATGAAATTATATTAAGATAATTTAATTTAAAAACATAGGGCACAATTTTATATTGTGTCTTTTATTTTGAATTAAATTAAAATTTGAAGGAGGTTTATCTATGGCTAAAAGATTATCTGACATAGCACCAGTACAGGATAAACCAAGATATTTTATCTGTGCAAAATGTGGTCGTAAATTAAGAATTGACGAATTTTATTCTTGTGCAACTAAACCTATGGGAATCTTACCAGTATGTAAATCATGTTTATATGATACTGTTTTAGATGCTAACGGAGTTAATCGTCAAGGAATGATTACATTTTTAAAATATGTAGATATGCCATTTATACAAAACGAATATGAAGAAAGTATAAATAAATATCCAAAATTTCCAAAAAAAGCTATTGCTGAGTATATTGCAATTAAAATGAAAAAACTTGAATATTGTAATTTACATTTTAAAGATAGTATTTTTGAATCTTATGTAGATTTAGATTTACAAGATGAAGAAGAGGAAGTTTTTGATTTAAATGAAACTGTTGAAGGTGAAATGGATACACCAGAACAGGAAGTAAGACAAAGACAAACTAAGGCAAGAAGAATTAATGAACTTCGTGAAAAATGGGGTAACTTTGATTCTATAGATTACCTAGAACGTTGTGAAAAACTATATACAGAAATTGTTCAGGGTGGATACATTATCTTATCCGCAATGCATGACTTATCAGTTCGTAACTATTGTAAATTACAAGTTGATTGGGACATTGCACAAGAAAATAAAGACTATGTAGCAATGAACCAATTAAAACAACCATTAAAGGATGCACGTACTGATGCTAAATTAAACCCTAGTCAATTTAAAGCAACTGACTTCCAAAACAGTGGAGCAAATAGTTTTGGTGAAATCAATCGTATGGTTTGTAAACGTGATGGATTCTTACCGTTACCAATGAAATACTTTAAACAACCAAACGACCAAATTGATTGGTTAATTGTAGAGTTAATTAATTATGATAGACACGTTCTTGGACTAGAAGAAATTTCTTACGAAGAAGCATATCAATACTATATAGATAGAGTTGAAAAATTTAACAAGGAGTATAATGCGGACATTGAAAATGGTGATTTAGGAGACCTTGAACCAACTACAAGAGGGAATAAAAAGCATTATACAATTATTTAGGGTGATATTATGGCAGTTAGTAGTTATAAAAATGAATATACCCTAGATGAACAGTTAAATAGATGGGCGGAGTTAATTGCGTATTGGCGTTGGTATCCCGATGTCTTTCTTGAAGCTATTACTCCAACCAACGAAGATGGGAAACGTATAGGTATCACACTAGGAGCAGACCAAAAATTAATGCTAAGAGTTATGGCACGTTTTGCTTATAACTATAATGTATTACCTCGTGGGTACGGTAAAACATTAATAGAAATACTTTCAGTATACTTAGCAGCAATTTTATACCCTGAGTCAACATGGTCTATGTCAGCACAAACACTTGAAGCTAGTGCTGGATTCTTTAGTGATAAACACGCAGACATCTGTCGTTTCTATCCTATTATTGAACAAGAAATTGAGAAATGTAGAATTACTGATAACTTCGTTGAAATTAAATTTAAAAGTGGTTCAGTAATTACA
>JBGVIL010000198.1:0-3554 GCA_045123185.1 Bacilli bacterium
TGCTGGTATAAATTGTTTTGTTAAATCACGTCCGTTGTTTAATTTATGTCTAATAGTTGGTTCAATATCTTTTTTAATAAATGTAATACAATTAGTACCTTTTGACATTAGCCAAACATATTCAACATTATTAACTTTAAAACCTTTAACTATTTTGTCAAAATCTGCCATGCGTGTAATTTCCACTTGTAATAGGTCTGGAATAAATTCTAACTCTCTTAGTTGTTTGGTTAAGTCTTTTCTATCTCCTAGACCTAGGCTTCTTTTTGATTTTAATTCTCCGTATCTTTCTCTTAAAGTATTTCCGTCTGTACCATTTAATTCGTCTAACCATTTAATCATTTGACTCTCGTCAATACCGATTAATAAATCTCCCTTAATCGCTTCCTCTAAAAATATGCTAACTTCTAATTTATTTTCAACTAAATATCTACTATTAAGCTTCAATATTTTTCTTATCATAATATACAACACTTTCCCTTCTCAAACCTACATTTATAATATAGTATTTTCTATCTTAAAATTCAACCTCAACTTGAAAACGTTTTTCATTACACAAATAAAAACTAGTTAGCAATCGCTAACTAATCTTCACAATAATATTGCCAATGTAAAGGTTGTCCAGTTACAGGATGTTTACCTGCACTTTTAGCACGACCTTTTAAATGTTGTGATATGTTACCCTTACCAATACATTGTTCAGCTTCTTTAATGGAATCAAAAACTTGCTTTGTTTCTAAACATATAACTCTTACTTTTTTATGCGTTTTACTCATTTTTTGTTTAGCTTCTTCAGAACGTTTTTGTCCCTTCATTTTCTCACTTGCCCTTTCACTTCTAGTGCCATAACTTATGTTATACTTCATAGTAACCCATTCTAAGTTATCCACACAATTATTTAATTTATTTTCGTCTTTATGATTTACCACTGTCAAATTTTCAGGATTCGGAATGAACATTGTAGCCACAAGGCGGTGTACTGAAAATAATTTTCCTTTTCCATTTTTATATAAATTAACATATTGGTATCCTTTGTTATTTATTCCAGGTTTTAATATTTTCTCTTTACGTGTTTTATCATTTCCTAAACTTCTAACTCTACCTAAATTTGATACCTGATATAATCCAGTGTAATCATACAATATACCATTTTTCTCAATAATAATATCACGCCATTGCTCTTCCATATTATTTAATCACTCCTTGATGTTTTTATTTACTTCTTTCGATAATTTGTTTTTGAATACTGTAAGCAAGTTCCATATTAATAGTTTTTCCATGTACTGGTACGACGATAATTTGACCGTTACTATGTTTGTAAATAGCATGGCTACCAGTTTGTCTGACTTTCTTGAATCCGTTATCTATTGCGAAATCAATAATAAACTTAATGTCATCTGTGCGTATTAAGTTGTACTCTTCTTGTACTTCAATCTCTATTTGTTCTTCATCTTCATTCCACATGACACGTCCCGCTTTACCATAGTCTAATAGTGCGTCCCTCGCAAAGAAAATAACACTTATAAACTCACTGTCAATTTCGTTTATATATAACTGAGTGAATCTATCTCTTTTTTTATTAAGACGAAATTCTGCCTTTCTGTCTTCTAGCAAACATCTGTCTCTAGTGACTAATCCTTCGTGTGCTAATTCAATTACTGGTTTTCCTAACACATTATAAATGGCGTCGTAATATTTATCAATATTATCGTCACATGCTCTTTGTATCATATTATCAATTTCTATTTTTCGGTTTTCTCCGTTGCTTTGAATACAAATTTCAGCAAATTTATTAATAATCTTATCATATTTCTCTTCTGTCATTACATTATAGCTATAACATTCCTCCACGATTGCATTCACGGTATCTATCATTGGTTGATATTTTTTAAAGTATAAATCACCTACACGTTCTAAATCGTTAATTATCATCTCGTCAAGCACTTTATCTAGTTCTTTGTGAAGTTTATTTATTTTTCTGTTGATGTTCATCTAAATCATTCCTTTCTATAATTTATAGTATAAAGATAGAGGTTTTTCAACCTCAATTATTTAAAAAAAAATTACACTAATCATACCTATTATCTATTTTTCCCTAGCACCTGCCCGTTTAAAATCACATAACTTGTTTTTGGGTAAAATTACACTGAACAACCCTACTATTTGATTTTTCCCTATTACCTGCCCATGTAAAATCACTATTTTCACTATATTTACATTAAGGTAAGTCTCCATTGATGTCTCACTGGACATCACTTAATGAGGGACTTGCTCTAACAGTGGCTTACCTACTAGTTTAAAATCACATAACTTGTTTTTGGGTAAAATTACACTGAACAACCCTATTGAGTTAAATATGCTATTTAAATAAATGGCTTACTGGGGTTAAAACTGATTTTAACACTCATTGTTTACCTAAATTTGGATTGCTGATTTTTCCTATTGAAGACAAACTTCTAAATGTCATTAAATTAGTGAGTGGAATTGTAACTCTCACTTCTGTTGGATATTTGCTTTTATCAGTTGAACTTACTCCGTAATAAAGAACTTCTACGTCATATTCCTCTGAATATTGATTAATGATTTTAGTGATAATTTTTGGTTGACTAGTTGTAATACTTGTCGTTTCGTTGTCAATAATAATATCAGTTTCACGTTCTTCCATTGTAAATGTTGCTTGTTTTGCGTTATTCCAATTTAACATAAATAATCATCCTTTCTATTTTGTAAGTGCTTTCTTCATCTATATAATAGTTTTTTTGCGATTGAAAATCAACCTTAATGAAAACATTTTCATTTTTTTCTAAGAATTAGAATTTGACGATTGTAATAGTCATAGAAACTATCAATAACCCGATACTCTCCACTAACTAACAATCCTGATTCTAGTGCCTCATAAATATCTACTGCGAATGTATAATACATTTTTATCATCCTTTCTATATTTAATATATCATTGTTTTTCTCGCATATAAAGAGAGTTATGTGTTGCCCTTAAAATTATATTGACAGCAAGCTATCTCCCCTATAATCGGCGTTTAAACGCTATTTATGCGTATATATTATAGTTTTTATCCTTTTGTAACTGGTTTATTGTTGTCCTGATATTTTAAATTTTCTTGTAACGTTACAAAGCAACATGTTTCAGGAGAATAAATTTTTTGTGGTGTGTCTTGTTGCATAATATCTTTGTCTATACACCATGAATATTTTTCCGTTGCTTTAACCCAATTGTCATATCCCTTAATCAAAGGTAAGTCCTCCAAGAAATTAGCAAATACATGCCATTTATCGCAAACTGAGACATTATTATACATATTATTTTCTACTACCCTTTGGAGCATGTTGTGCCATAGGTGATAAGCTCGTTTTATATAAGGGTCTTTTAAATCGAATGTTTGATTATTTTCATCTACACCAATATAACCACCAAATTTATTTAACTTGAACGGATTGTTAATGTGTCCATCTTGTAATCTATACCATTGTACTGATTGTACAAAATTAGTTCCCAATAATCTTACTTTTACATTTGCTGTGTTGATGTATTCCTC
>JBGVIL010000199.1:0-4208 GCA_045123185.1 Bacilli bacterium
AGTCAGAAAACAAATAAATGACCTAGATGGTAATGTTAATTTGACTATTAATAATTTCGATTTTGATACATCAAGTATTCAACAACAATTAAAAGAAAAAACTAAAGACCTAAAATTAATTCTAAAAGTTGAATTTGATGACATGTCTTTAAAGGAACAACAATTAAATCCTGGAGAAAATATGAAAAAGAAATTTGAACAGGATTTAGAGTTGATGAAAGATAGCATGCAACGTATGCTAAATAACCTTAAAGCACAGATGGATAAAGCAAATATCGGTAGTGACATTATTGATATTAACTCCATCAAAAATTCAATAGACGAATTAAATTTAACTGATGCTACTTTTGCTCAAGTGAAACAGAAAGCAAAAGAAATTAAAAATGATATTCAAGCATGGCAACAAGCTATCAAGTTAAACAATAACTTATTAACTAATACTGGTAAAGTTACAGACGACGTTAGAAAGAAAATGCAACAAGCTGGAAATGCCATGAAAATGGATGATAGTAGTAACCTATCAAGAAGTTTAGATTTATATAAAAGACGTTTGGATATTCAAAAACAATCTGTAACAATGTCAAGACAGTTTAATGAGGCTTCTGAGGATACTAAGCGTGTATTACAAGAAGAACTTAATGCTTTAAAAGTAAATGGAAATACGATGAAAGAATTAGCTGAAAGTTATCAAGAAGCTAGTGTTAAAATTCGTGAAATGAAAGGCGATTTAAAAGCAAGTCATATTGAGGAAAATGGATATGCTTTTAATAACTTAGCAAATAGCGTAAAAAATTTAGCATTACAATATATTAGTCTTGATAAAGCGTTCCAACTAATTGAAGATGGTTTTAGAAGTGCGACACAATACATACTTGATTTAGATGACGCATATACTGATATTTCTATTTCTATGGAAATGACAAGAGATGAATTTGATGCTACCACAAAACAAATTACTAGTCTAGCAAGAGAAAGTGGTGTTGCTACGAATAGTATTATGGACATGGTAAAAATCTATGCAACTGCCGGCGAAGACATTAATGCTATATTTGGTAGATTACAAGGTACTACTGCTATTCAAAATGTTACACAATTTACTACTGAAAGAACAACTAATATGGTAAACTCTGTTATCAATCAATTTAAGTTAATGGACAAAGAAATTAATGGTTCTGTAGGGAACATGGAAAATGCTATTAACTATTTTGGTGATGCGTTAATTAACATTTCAAACGCATTAAGTATTGACAACGTTAAAGCAATTCAAGAAATGTCTAATGCAATTGATGACGCAGGGGGTATGATTGAATCAGCCGGAGGTTCAATGGAATGGTTTATGGCTATTTCTGCTAAAATGGCAGAAACCATGAATATGACTGGTAATGAAGTGGCAGCGGCAATGAGAATGATTACAGCTCGTTCACTACGACAAGGTGAAGCAGTTGAAGCTATGGGTGAAAGTGCTGAGGATTTGGAATATAAAATGGCAAAAGCCGAAAAAGCACTTACAGCAGTAGGTACGACAATTCGTGGTGAAACAGGCGATGAATTATTAAGTATTGAAGAAATTTTAACAAACGTAGCAGGTGTATGGGATAAACTTTCAGACTCTCAACGTCAATATGTAGCAGAAGCTATGGCCGGTACTAACCGTATGAGCACGTTTATTAATATCATGGAAAACTATAATGGTATTCTAGACCTACAAGGTAAAGCACATGAAAATGTTGGTGCATTGATGGAAGCTAGTAACAAACGTGCAGAATCATTACAAGGTAGAATTGACGTATTAAAAGACTCATTCAATAGATTATTTGCTACGTTTATGAATAGTCAAGGTTTAAAATCAGGTGTTACATTATTAGATGATTTATTACAAGTCATTATTAAAATTGCAGAAGTTATGCAAGGTAAATGGGCATTTGCTATTGGAGCAGCAACAACATCACTTATTGCATTTAATATTGCTTTAAAAGGTTCTGATAGTTGGATTGCTAAGTTTATAGATAACATTTATGATATGGGTGTTAAGTTAGGAACACTGGCAACAACTTTGGGTACTGCAAAACTTGCATTACTTGGTTTTGTTGGTATATTGGGTGGAGTAGCTGTAGCAGCAATTGCACACTTTGTTAAAAAAGGACAAGAGAAAAAAGAAATGCTTGAGGGAATGACTCAAGCTATTGAAGATTATAACAGTGCAGCAGAAAGAACAACAGAAGTTGATACAGCCATATCTGATTATGAAAAATTGCATAATGAATTAAAAGACATGAACACAACAGAAGAAAGACGTCAAGAAATAGAACAAGAAATTGCCGGTATTAGGGAACAACTTTCTACTGACGAACGTTATAAAAATATTCTTGAACAAGAAAATGCGTTGGTACAAGACCAATTAGATGCTATGCGTGAAATCAATGATATTGATAGAAAAAACAATGCTGTTGAAGCGTATGATAAAACAGATTTAAGTGATAAAGATATTACAGACATCCAAGATAGAATTACTAACAGAGAAAGTTACATCACTCGCTTAAATGATGAAATGCAAGTATACAATCAACAAATTGCTGATGCAGAACAAAGGTTAGCAAATGCTGGAAAAAATACTAAAGAGTGGAAAGATGCTTATGACGATATACAATATTACACTGGTTTAGTTACTGACAATGAAATAGAAAGAGCAAAAGCTGAAAAAGAAATCACAGAAAAAATTAAACAAATTATAGCATACCAAGAAGCAGGTGTTGCATTAGGTAAAGAAGGATTTACTAATGATAGAAATGCATTAGATATAATTGAACAACTTGCTCCATTATATGAAGAAATTACTGGTGAGAAATTAGACTTAGCTAAATTGTCAGGTGAAGAACTAGAAACAGAAAAACAAATAACTGAAGAGAAACAAAAACAATCAGAAATTTCAACTGATAATGGAGAAACAGATAAAGATGCAGCAATTGCTAGACAAAAAGAATTGAACGAACAATATGTAGAATCTTTAAATAAACTACAAGAGGCATCAGAACTGATTGAAAAAATTCAAGATGGTATTTCATTGGATGATATGAATACTATTTTAAATTCAGATTTAATGGATGGATTTGTTGGTTCTATTGATAATGCAGCACAAGTTACAGAACATTTAAAAGACAAAATGCAAGAAATGCAAGATAAAGCATATGAAGCATATGGTAATATGAAATTAGCTGACCAAGATTTTTGGAATAATGCAGTAACACAATGTGCTAGAGCTTTAGGAGTTAATGAACAAGAGTTTGTTGATTATATTAATAGTAAAGGTTTAGCAAGAAATGTTGACGTTACAAATGCACAAAATGCTACCGACGCAGAAAGTCAAATGAATGTAAGTTTATGTAAACAATTATTGCAAGGATATGCAGGTGTTGTCAATAGTAAAGCAGGAAATCGTAAAACTGACATGAGCAACGTTGCCAACTTCTTAAATACACAAGAAGCTAAAGAGGCACAAACTATTGATGAGTTAAAAAAAGCATGGGCGGCTTATTATAATGCAAAAGTAAAAGCAGTTCAACGTGAATATTTAGATTTAAAATATAGTATTAAAGATATGGATGCTGGCCAAGTAGACCCAGCAGTATATAAACAATTACAAGACCTTAATAATAGTATTCAAAACTGGTATAAAACTAATAAAGATGTAACAAATTATTTTGAAAGTATTAGCACTTCTTTTGGTGGTGTAAGTGGTGCATTGAATCAAGCTGCAGCGGCAGCAGGTGCGGCAATAGGTTCAGCAGCCTCAGGTTCAGGTGGTTCATCAAGCAAGCCAGCTTCTAGTGGTGGTTCTGGTGGAAGCTCAACTTCAACTAAAAAAGAAGTAGCAGATATGGAGTCATTAGTTGATAGATATTATCAATTAAATGACGCTATTAAAAACGTGACAAAATCACTAGAGAAAAATAGACAAGCACAAGCAAACGTTAAAACTAAAAAAGAATATAAAAAATTAATTAACGATGAAATTTCGTTAATTAATAAAGAAATCACTGCTATGCAAAATCTCCAAAATGAGCAACAAAAAGAACGTGACGAATTAAAACAAACATTGAAACAAAATGGATTTGCATTTGATGCCAATAATAACATTACAAACTATGCTAAACGTTTGCAGGAAATGACTAATTATGCAAATAGTTTATCTGACCCCGACCAAAAAGAAG
>JBGVIL010000200.1:0-23135 GCA_045123185.1 Bacilli bacterium
TAAAACATGCTGCAAGTCTTCCTAGTCCACCATTACCAAGACCAGCATCTGGTTCTTGTTCATATAAATCTTCCATTGAATATCCGTATTCATTAATAACCTTTTTATACTCATCAACTAAACCCAAATTATAAAGATTAGTTTTTAATGATCTACCTACTAAGAATTCCATACATAGATAGTAAATTCGCTTAGCTTTGTTTTCTTTAACTTTACGGTTATAGATTTTCTTTTTAGCCATTAAAGTATCTAAAACAGTTAAACTTACTGCTTTATAAATTTGTTCTAGTGATGCATCACTAGGCGTTACACCAAAATAACTGGCTAATTTGTCTTCTATTTTGGTTTTGATATTCTGTTCTAGCATAATTTCTCCTATTTATTTAATAATTCTTCATACATTGCAACATATTTCTTTGCAGAGGTACTCCAACCAAAGTCAGTTGACATAGCTTTAGCAACATTAGCTTGCCATTTTTCTTTGTCTTCGTAATCTTTTAATGCACGTTTAATTGTTTCATACATTTCCCATGCATCAATGTTTTCAAATACATAACCAATACCTTTAGCTTGTGATACATCTTTAATACTATCTGCTAAACCACCAGTCTTACGAACAATTGGAAGTGTTCCATAGCGACAAGCAATCATTTGAGCTAAACCACATGGTTCAGAAACAGATGGCATTAAGAATAAATCAGCTGATGCGTAAATCTTTCTTGATAAATCTTGATTAAAGGCAATAATAACAGAAAGTTTACCAGGATATGTACGTTCTAAGTCTCTTAAGAACCATTCGTAATAATTATCACCAGTTCCTAAAATAACCATTTGTACTTTTTCTTTCAAGATTTCACCAATTGCAGTTTTAACAAGTTCTAATCCTTTATGATTAACAAGTCGAGTTACCATACCAATTAGTGGTACATCTTTATTCACAGCAAGACCTAACATTTCTTGTAAATTAACTTTATTTTCAGATTTTAATTCTGGAGTTTTCTTATCATAGTTTACAAATAATGCTGCGTCTTTTGCAGGATTGTAGAAATTCTTATCAATACCATTTAAGATACCGCGAAGTTTACCTTCTTCTTTAACTCTTGCTACTTCAAGTTCTAATCCTTTAGCATAATATGCATATTGAATTTCTTCAGCATAAGTTGGGCTAACTGTTGAAACAAAGTTAGAAGATTCCATTGCACCTTTCATGATATTTGTTTGTCCACGATATTCTAAAATATAACCCATTGATGATGGAATTCCGAATACATCTTGTAAAATTTCATCATCATAAGCATAAACACCTTGGTATTCAATATTATGAATAGTAAACACAGTGCGAACATTTTTAAATCTTTCATCACCATTATAGATTGTTCTTAAATATACTGGAACTAAGCCAGTTTGCCAATCATGAGTATGAATAATATCAGGTACGATGTCAAGATAAGCCATAACATCGATTGCAGCTTTTGAGAAGAATGCAAAACGCTCTCCATCATCAAAGTAACCATAATAATTACTATGTTTGAAATAATATTCATTATCTAAGAAATAATAAGTAACACCTTTTTCAATATAACGGAAAATACCACAATATTGTTTACGCCATGATAATTGAACAGTAGTTTGTCCAATATAAACTAATTTGTTACGATATTTGTTATTAGTAAATTTAGAATATAATGGTAAAATTACAGAAACTTGGTTTTCTTCAGGGCTGACAAGTTTCGCAATTTTTTGTGGTAATGAACCAATTACATCACCAAGTCCGCCTGATGCGAAAAATGGTTGACATTCAGACGCTACAATAACAATTTTTTTTGAATTCATATCAATTTCACTCCTAAAGTATAATTAAATAACCATATTTTTACTAATGTAGTAAGGTAATTTTTCACAACCAGCTAATTTTTGACGTTCTCTGATTGTAACATTTTTATCTGTAATAACAGCATTTAGTTCAACATTTTCCATAACCATAGTATCTTGCATTAAAATAGAATCTTTAATAACAGTACCTTTTGATACTTTTACACCACGGAATAGAATACTGTTAATAACTGTACCTTCAATTTCACATCCATCAGCAATAAAACTATTTTGTACTTTTGCAGATAAACCAAATTTAGTTGGCGCAGAATCTCGTACTTTAGTATAAATTTGTGTATTATCAAATACTTGATTACGAACATCAGCATTTAATAGAGCCATATTATGTTTATAATATTCTTCCATTGAATTAATTGGCAAATAAGCTCCTGCATAATTATAACCAAATACTCTTAATGATGAAATATTGTTAATAACGATATCTTGTTCAAATGAATTAGATCCACGTGAAGCAGCTTCTTTTAATAATGCTGCTAATAATTTTCTTTTAACTACATAAGCACCAATAGATGCTTTAACTAAACCTTTATCACCACGAACAATTGAACCATTTGTTACACGTCCATATTCATCAGCATCACATACTAATGAGCCTTTTTCACATTTTTCGCCATCCATTTCTTTATAGATAACTGTAATATCGGCATTAGTATCTTCATGTTGAGCTAATACATCACTGTAGTCAACAACATTTACACTGTCACATTCAGTAATAATAATATTTTCTTCAGGACATTTTGTAATAAATTCATCAACACTTTGTAAAGCTTCTAATAAATTACCATGTTTATTTTGATAATTTGCGAAAGGATTTCCATATGGAGGGAAAATAATTACACCACCATTTTTTCTAGATAAATCCCAATCTTTACCACTTCCAATGTGGTCCATTAAAGATTGATAATTACGTTGAGTAATAATACCAACTTGCATAACATCTGCATTTACGAAATTTGATAAAGCAAAGTCAACTAAACGGTAACGTCCACCAAATGGAACAGACGCAACAGTTCTATGTCTTATAAGTTCATCAATTTCACCAAGTTTTCCATCAGCTAAAATAATTCCTGTTGCTCCCATTTATTTGACCTCTCTTTCTATATTTTTACCTTTTTCAATAACTTCATTCGCATTAATTACAGTTTGTCTTCCAACAACTGTAACAGCAGCACTACCAGCATCTTTTTCACCAACTTTAGCGCCTTCACCAATTTCAACGTATTCATCTAAGATTACGTAATTTACTTCTGCACCTTTTTTAATAACTACATCGTTGAAAATTACACTGTCTTTAACAATAGCGCCTTCTTCAATTACTACATTTGAACCAATTACACTATTAATAACAGTTCCTAATACTTTAGTACCACCACTAATTAAGCTATTTTGAATAACTGCATTGTCACCAATGAATTGTGGAAGTGTTCCACTATTTCTTGAATGGATTTTCCAATATGGGTTAAAAATATCAAATGCTGGATCTTCTCCAAGTAAGTCCATATTAGCAAGCCATAAGCTTTCAATTGTCCCTACGTCCTTCCAATATCCTTTAAATGGGAAAGCCATCATTTTTTCTTTATTATTTAACATATTTGGAATAATATTCTTACCAAAGTCATGAGCTGAGTCTTCAACTGCATTGTCTTCTTCTAAATATTTGATTAATTTATCAGTTTTAAAAATATAAATACCCATTGATGCTTGATTGTTTTTTGGAACTTTTGGTTTTTCTTCAAATTCTTCAATTTGCATATCAGCATTTGTATTCATAATACCAAAACGGCTTGCTTCTTCATATGTTACTTCTAAAGTAGCAATTGTACAATCAGCATTCTTTTCAATATGATAATCTAACATTTCAGCGTAATCCATTTTATAGATATGGTCACCTGATAAAATAATTACATGTTCAGGATTATAATTTTTAATAAAATTAATATTTTGATAAATAGCATTTGCAGTTCCTAAATACCACGCACTTCCTTCTTTTGCTTGATAAGGAGGTAATACATGTACACCACCATAAGATCTATCTAAATCCCATGGTGAACCTCTACCAATATAATCATTTAAGATCAATGGTTGATATTGTGTTAAAACACCAACTGTATCAATTTTTGAATTTGTACAGTTAGATAGTGGAAAGTCAATAATACGATATTTTCCACCAAATGATACTGCTGGTTTAGCTACTTTTGTTGTTAAGGCAAAAAGTCTGCTTCCTTGACCACCTGCAAGTAACATTGCCAAGCATTTCTTATTTTTTCTCATTTTTGTCTACCTTTCTTAAGTATAAGCCACAATTACTTGGTAAGTCTATTGTAAGTTTACCATCTTTAGCTTCAACTATTTTGTTAATTAAATGGTTATAACCACCATATTTGATATCATTACTAGCAAGTACAATTCGATATTTGCCATCGGCAAGATTGAAACTATAGTTTTTCCAATCAACATAAGCGAAGTTAATTACTACGATTATCTTCTCATTTTTTGCACTAATTCTTTCATAAACAAATGTATTATGCTCTTTATCATCAACATTAATCCAATTGAAACCTTCCCATGAATCATCAAGTTCATAGAATGGTGTAGCTTTTAAATAAAAATTATTTAACTTTTCAACAAAACGATGAAAATCTTGATGTTGTGGATATTGTAGCAATAACCAATCAAGTTCACGATCATCTCGCCATTCGATAAATTGACCTAATTCATATCCCATAAAGTTAAGTTTTTTACCCGGATGACTCATTGTATACATTAAATATGTTTGGCAAGCAT
This sequence comes from Bacilli bacterium, assembly GCA_045123185.1. Taxonomy (GTDB): domain Bacteria; phylum Bacillota_I; class Bacilli_A; order ML615J-28; family CAG-313; genus UBA1231. The sequence continues at coordinate 4,678 of JBGVIL010000200.1, forward strand.
TAAACTTATCTTTATAATCACCAGGCATTCGGTTAATTATTGATAATTTGCCATGAACAACTTCATCATGAGAAAGTGGTAAAATAAACTTTTCAGAGTATGCATAAGTTAACTGAAATGTGATTTTATTATGTTCATACTGACGGTAAATAGGATCAGTTTTAATATATGAAAGTGTATCATTCATCCACCCCATATTCCATTTGTAATTAAATCCTAAACCACCATGATCTACACTACCAGTTATATTTGGATAAGTTGTTGATTCTTCGGCGATAGTAAGCACATCTGGATAATACTCATGTATTACTTTATTTAATTTTTTTATAAATGCTTCTGCTTCTAAATTAATATTTGTACCTAAATTATTTTTTCGCCATTTGCCATCTTCACGGCAATAATCTAGATATAGCATTGAAGCAACAGCATCCACACGAATACCATCAATGTGAAACTCTTCAAATAAATAAACGGCATTTGAAATCAAAAAACTTTGAACTTCTGTTCTTCCATAATCAAATTGTCGAGTTCCCCAACCAGGAAGTTCACGTTTTAACTGATCTTTTGGCTCATATAAGTATGTACCATCAAATTCAATTAAACCATGTGCATCTTTACAAAAATGTCCAGGAACCCAGTCAACTATGACTCCAATTCCATTTTGGTGCAGTATATCAACAAATTGCATGAATTGTTTTGGTGTACCAAATCTAGAAGTAATACTGTAAAAACCAGTAACCTGATATCCCCACGAAGGGTCATAAGGAAATTCTGAGATTGGCATTATTTCAACATGCGTAAAGCCCATTTGTTTAGCATATGAACTAAGTTCTTCTCCTAGCTTAACATAATCAAAGAAATTACCATCTTGATATTTTCGCCAAGAGGCAAGATTAAGTTCATAAATATTTAGAGGCTTATTATAATAATGTTTTTTCAATCGACTTTTCATCCATTTAGAATCACCAAATTGATAACCACTTAAATTGAATACTTTAGAAGCAGTATTTGGTCTTACTTCGGAATGAAAAGCAAAAGGATCTGATTTTTCTGTCCATCTATTTTTAGAATTTAGAATTGCATACTTATATGTTGCATATTCTTGAATTCCTGGTATAAATAATTCCCATATACCTTGTTCTGTTACTTTAACCATTGGATTAGATGTGCGATTCCAATAGTTAAATTCACCTATGACAGAAACTTTTTTAGCATTTGGAGCCCACACACGAAACATTACGCCGTCGTTTTCAAAATGTGCGCCCATTAACTTGTAACTATAGTAATTAGTGCCTTGATGAAACAAGTATATTCCTTGATCTTGATTCATGGTAAATATTTCCTTTCTCGTTCTTATTATATCATTTTTTATAATTTTAAGCAAATAAACAAGGAAAAACAAAATTTCTAAATTGTTTTTTTAGACATATTATTCATTAAAAAACAAAAAAACTACATTCTTTGCATATTTTTAATTAACGATTTTTTCCTAATTTTTGTTGTTTTTTTGACTATCTTTTTAACTTTTTTATCATATAATAAATTAAAAGGAGGTTATAAAATGCAATATCGTCTAGTTCAAACACCTAATGGAGAAAGACTTTGGTTACCATTTTTAGCTGGAGCAGCTATTATTTCTGCCCCTTTATGGCTAAATAATAAGTGTTGTAATAACCAACAACCACAGTATGTTCAACCAATTTACCCATATCCATATCCACAATATTACCCTTATCCGTATTATAATTATTCACCAAATTATCAATATCCACCTGTTACAAACAATATAAATTACAATTAGCTTGTTTCAAAATAACCTCCTATGATATAATAAATTAGGAGGTTTTTACTATGAATATTAATGAAATTAAGTCACAATATTTAGAAAATATAAAGATAATAAATGCTTATATGCACGCATTAAACGTCTTCCATTTTGATCATTCAACGATTGCTCCAAAGAAAGGAATGGAAGAAAGAAATGAAACTTTAAGCATTTTAAGCAACATTATTTTCCAAAAACAAATGGATCCAGAGCATATTTTTCTACTTAAAAAACTATATAACAATAAAGAAAAACTAGATAAATATACTAAAAGATTAGTTGAATTAAACTATGAACAATACGTAAAATCACAAAACATTACTCCAGAACTACAATACCAATATAGTATTGCTTGTAGTAATGGATATACTTCATGGTTAAATGCTAAAGAAAAGAAAGACTATAATTTGTTCAAAGACGCGCTTGGTGAAATCATAAAACTACAACAAGAAATGATTAAACTAAGACCAACTCAAATGGAAACGCCTTATGATTCTTTACTTGATGACTATGAAAAAGAACATAATACACTTGTTTTAGACAAATTTTTTAATGAATTAAAAGAAGGAATTGTTCCATTATTAAAAGAAATAATGAAATCCAACAAACAAATTCGAGAAGACTTTTTAACAAATAAAGTAAAAATTACAAAACAAGAAAAGTTTTCACTATATCTTTTAAAATTAATTGGATTTGATTTAGACGCAGGTTTACTATCAACCACTGAACATCCATTTACATCAAAAATATCAAATCATGATGTTCGTGTAACAACACACTACTATGAAAATCTATTTGTTTCAAACATCTTCTCTACAATTCATGAAGGAGGACATGCTATATTTGGACAAAACGAGCCGACTGAAGTGATTAAAAATTACGTTGGTGACAATATGTCTGCCGCTATGCATGAATGTATTTCTAGAATGTATGAAAATATGGTTGGTCGCAGTCAGGAATTCGTTCACGCAATTTACCCTAAGTTTTCAAAATTATTTAAATCAGAATTCAAAGACGTCACAGAATTAGAATTATATGAAGGAATCAATGCTGTTCATCCATCACTTATTCGAATTGAAGCTGATGAATTAACTTATTGTTTACATATTATAATTCGTTATGAAATTGAAAGAGATTTGATTAATGGTACATTATCTGTTGAAGATGCCAAAGAAGCATGGAATAAAAAGTATTTTGATTATTTAGGCGTTACTCCTGAAAATGATTCTGAAGGTATATTGCAAGATGTGCATTGGTCTGATGGAAGTTTTGGATATTTTCCATCTTATGCATTAGGTAATGCCTATGCTGCACAAATATTCCACAAAATGCAAAATGATATTGATGTCTTATCATTAATTAAAGAAGGAAAAGTTACAAGTGTTAAAAAGTGGTTAACTAAAAATGTATTCAAATATGCTTCAATGTTAGATCCAAATGAATGGATTGTTAAAGTTACTGGTGAACCACTAAATACTAAATATTATATTGAGTATTTACAAAACAAATTTAAGAATTTATATAATCTATAAAAGGCCATTTGGCCTTTTTATTTTTCTCTAAATATAATAAGGAATATACATACGAACTTTTAACATTAATTATCATATAATATAATGAAAGGAAGATTATATGATTATACTAGACGCTGGCCATGGCGGATTTGATCCAGGTGGCGGAAGTAATATTTACTTCAAAGAAAAAAATTTGACAAAAGAAATTACTGATTATCAATTTAATAGATTAAAAGAACTAGGGTTACCTGTACAATTAGTTAGAAAAAATGATGAAACATTAACACCAAATGAACGTATTAATGTTATTAAAAATTTAAATCCTACACAATCAGATATTTTAATATCTAATCACATTAACAATGGAGGAAGCAATGGTGGAGAAGTAATTTATTCGATTAAAGGTTCAAATGAACTTCCATTAATGATTGCTGAGGAATTAAGAAAATCAGGTTTAAATATTCGTAATGTATATACAAGATTAAATTCAGTTGGTAAAGACTATTATTTTATTCTAAGAGATACAATTCCTAATCAATCAATGATCATTGAATACGGCTTTGCTGATAATCCAAGCGATACATATAGATTACTTTATGAATGGCCAAATCTTGCTGAAAGTGTAATAAGGGCTTTAGCTAACTATTATCAAATACCTTACACTCCTCCAGCAACTACCACTTATATTGTTAAACCAAATGATACACTTTACAAAATAGCTCAAACATTCGATACAACAGTCGAAAACATAAAAAATAATAACAACATAAGTAGCGATGAAATATATCCTGGTGCAAAACTTTTAATTTCGTGATAAATAAAAATAACGCAGCATACCTTTCTATAGGTGATCAAATGCGTTATTTTTTATTTTTCTTAATTACTCTATTCTATCTGTTAATCTCATTAATTTACCCAATGAATTTTAGAATTGTCACGTATGATATTTGTGTGCTATTTATAAAAGTTATTTTACCTTCTATTATACCAATCTATTTAATATCTTCAATTATGACAAATAATAAATATTTTATTAAATTATCTCATAGGCTTTTAAAACCATTCAAACTATTTGAGTCAATTAATGCACCTGCACTATTCATTTCAAGTATACTTGTAGGTAATCCAACCACAACTATTGTTACATTAGAAAAATACAAAAATAAAGATATTACTTTTTCTGATACTAAAATAATACTATCTACTTCTTTTTTTAATCCATTATTTATCATAAACTCAACAAAGTTAGCTGGGCTAAACAATTATTATGCTTACTTATTTATTATATGTTTAATTTTAAGTAATTTTATAATACTTTGTACTAACAAAAAGGTAACAGAACAAAATAATATTATTAAGACACATTTTTCAATTTTTGAACTTATAAATTCTTTACCAAATTTAATTTTAAATATATTTGTAATTTCATTAGTTATAAATTACTTAAAAATACCTTTTATATTAAATGAACAACTTTACTCATATATAAAAGTACCAATTGAGTTTTTTGATATTACAACTGGATTTTATAATATTTCAAACATGAACATCAATACTAATATTAAATTAACTATGTTGAATGCATTGATCACCGCTAATGGTCTATCAATTCTATTTCAAACATTATATTTTATAAAACAAAAAGCACCTGATAGTATCAGGTACTTTATCAAATCTCTTTTAATTAATAGAGTGAAATTATTAATTATAAGTTCTCTATTGTTTTGTATACTAGTTAAACTTTTCTTTTAATGCTTCATAAACAGGTTTAGGAACAAAGTCTTTGAATTCACCTGAGAATGCAGCAATTTCTTTAACGCTACTAGATGATAGGAATGAATATTCATGACTGCTCATAATGAAAATTGTCTCAACTTCACTATTTAAAGATTTATTCAATGCAGCCATCTGTAATTCATATTCAAAATCACTGACCATTCTTAATCCTCTAAGCAATGTATTCGCACCAACAGTTTTGGCATAATCAACTGTAAGCATACTTGTTGTATCAACTTCGACATTAGGAATATAAGCAACTACTTGTTTAATTAAATTAACTCTTTCTTCAACTGAGAAAAGAGTTTTTTTATTAATGTTACTAGGAACTACAACGTATAGTTTATCAAATAATCCAGACGCTCTTTTAATTATATCTAAATGTCCATTAGTAATAGGATCAAAAGTTCCAGGATATACACCAATCTTCATATTTACTCCTTTTCAAGTATTAATACTTCACTACTTGAATATCTTCTACATAATTTTACGTTGAAACCATCATAGTCTTTACGAACAACATCTTCTTTAGGATATTCACAAACAATATATCCATCATCTGCTAGTAAGTCATTGTCAATAATATATTCAATTAATTCATCAATAACTTTTAGTTTAAATGGCGGATCTAAAAAAACAATGTCAAACATTTTACTATTTTTAAAGCGACCAATAATTTGTTTATAATCACCATATAAAATAGTTAATTCTTTCATTGAATTTAATGCTTGTGCATTCTTTTTTATAATTTCAATTGCATCTAAATTATTATCTAGAATATAAGCTTTTTTTGCTCCACGACTAATTGATTCTAGTGACAAAGCGCCACTACCACCAAATACATCTAATACAGTATAATCCGGAAGCATACCACCTAAACTACTAAAAATAGCTTCTTTTGTTCCATCAAGTGTTGGTCTAGTTGCTAGTCCTTCTAATGTTACTAATTTTCTACCACGATTTTTTCCAGCAATAATTCTCATTATAGATTGTCATCTCTTTCTTCAGATGACTCAATATAATAGAAATCACCATCTTCTTCGTATTTAACAATATATTTGATTGAATCTACATAAAATTCTGGAAAGTTGTCGCCCTTTTCTAATGCTGTGTGATGATGTAAAATAATAGTATTACCTTCATCATTTGTACCACCTTGATTTAGTGGTCGCATATAAGTTACAACCCATCCAACTTGATTATTCATCAAATAATCTGAACGTTTAATTTTTCTACCAATAACATCATGAGCATATTCTTGATCGCCATATTCATGTTCCCATATTTTTAAAGCTTCGAATTTGTCCATAAAATACCTTCCTAATTTAATATATACATATTATACCAAATTATATTTTTTTGTCAAATATATCATTTTATAAATTATTAATCATTTGATTTTCTAATTCTTGCATAAACTGATTTTTATAAAGTTCAAAATAATATCCTTTTTTAGCAAGTAATTCTTTGTGTGTTCCAGACTCTAAAATCTTTCCTTGTCGTAATACTATAATCTTATCAGCATCAACAACAGTGGAAAGACGATGTGCAATAACTAAACTTGTACGATTTTTTAAAACTGTTTGAATTGCTTCAAGAATAGTTTTTTCGTTTTCAGTATCTATTGATGAAGTTGCTTCATCTAATACGATAATTGATGGATCAGAAACAACTGCTCTTGCAAAAGAAATTAGCTGTTTTTCTCCAAGTGATAATTTATTACCACTTTCACCAACAAATGTATCATATCCATTTTCTAATTTAGTAATAAATTCGTGGGCATTTGCTAGTTTAGCTGCATGAATGATCTCCTCATCTGTTGCATCTAATTTGCCATATCTAATATTGTCTTTAATGGTTCCAGAAAATAACTGTGGTGTTTGTAAAACATAACCAAGATTTGCATGCAACCAAGATTGTGATCTTTCTTTATAAGATTTACCATCGATTAAGATATCGCCTTCAGTCGGTTCATAAAAACGACATATTAAATTTACAATCGTACTTTTACCACTTCCAGTTTCACCAACAAAAGCTATCATCTGTCCAGATTTAATTTCTAAATTAAAGTTTTCAAGTACATTTAAATCTGTATTTTTATAATTAAAGGTTACATTTTTAAATTCAATATCGCCTTTAATCTTTTCCCAATTTTCTTTTTTGAAGTTGTAAATATCACCATATTTTTCAATTACTTCAGGTGTGTCTTCTATATCTGCTTTTTCATCAATTAATTGTAAAACACGTTCTGCCGATGCTTGTGCTTGTTGTAAGTCAGTTAATACTCTGGCAATCATCATTACTGGATCAAAAAATTTGATTGAATAATCGACAAATAGATATAAAGTTGCAACTTTTATACCTGTTCCTAACCATTTCCCACCTTCAACAAGATTTGCTCCAAGTCCAAGTACAACAGCTATTCCAATATATCCAAGGAAAAGAATAGTTGGCCAATATAAACTAGAAAAAACACTAGCTTTTATTGAACGATTTCTCATTCGATTAATAGTTTTATTAAAAGATTTATTATTATCATTTTCTAAAACTAAAGTTTTTGTTGTATTGGCTCCCATAAAACTTTCATTGTACATTGCTGTAATTGAAGAATTAATTTTACGAACCTCACGATATTCTTTTAATATTTTTTTATTACAATAAATAGAAATAGCAAAGAAAATAGGAATTAAAAGCACTAAAATTAATGCAAGTCTAAAATCAATAACGAAACTAATTATCAAAATTCCTATCATTGACATTACACCCCATAATAAGTCAACAATACTCCAAGAAATAATTGATGATAATTTTCTTGCATCACTTGTCATACGAGCCATCAACCAACCAGAAGGTGTTGTATCAAAATATGAAAAAGATAATTTTTGTATTTTATCAAAAGCCAACATTCTTATTTCATATGTTGTAGCTTCTTCTACCTTAGTAGAAAAGTAAATAAATCCCCAAACGCTTAATCCCATTGATAAAACAATAGTAACGTAACCAATTACAACCCATACAAATGTTTTATCACTTTGTGAAGGTATTCCTTCAAAATAAGTTTCTAATACATAACGATTCAATAGTGGATAACAAATATCAACAACTGTTGAAAGAATTACAAACAGAATCATTGCAATTAAAACAATTTTATTTTTTAATACAATTGAAATAATCCTTGTCCAAGTTTTAAACTTAAACTTTTCGACATCTTTTTCTTCAAAATTATTATTCATGTAATTCCACCTCCTCGCCTAAGACTCTTTTAAACTCATCTTCAAGCTTCTTTTGAATGTCCCACATTTTTTTATATAAACCTGGACGTTCAGATAACTCTTCATGACTGCCAACATCACTAATTGTTTCATTATCTAAAACGACAATTCGATCGGCTTGTTTTGCTGTTGTAATTCGGTGTGTAATAATAATTACTGTTGATTGAATATTAGATTCTTTCAATGCTTTTCTAATCAGACGATCAGTTTCTGTATCAACAGCACTCAAAGAATCATCAAAAATAACAATTGGTTTATCTTTTAGCAACATTCTTGCAATAGCAACACGTTGTTTTTGTCCTCCAGAAAGTGTAGCACCCTTTTCACCAACAATAGTGTCATATCCTTTTTCAAAGTTTATAATATCTTGATGAACTGCTGAAGTTTTAGCAGCTTTTTTCACTTCATCAAAAGTAGCATTAACTTTCGTAATAGCAATATTGTCATAAACACTTCTAGAATATAAAAAAGTATCTTGTAATATTAAACCAATTTGTGATCTTAAATATTGTTTACGAATATTTCTAATTGGAGTGTTATCTATTAATATTTCTCCATCTTGATAATCCATTAATCTCGTAAGAATTTTAGCTATAGTACTTTTACCACTACCTGTTTTACCTACAATAGCTATAGTTTCTCCTGGTTTAATATCTAAATTTAAATTCTTTAATAACAAATTATTAGCATCATCAAATTTAAAACTTACATTATTAAAAGTTATTCCGCCTTCAATGATAGGTTCTAAAATTCCATCTTCATCAAATTCAGAATTTAAGTCTAATATATCTTTAATTCGTCCACCAGAAACTGAACATTTACCCATATCAGCGATCATTCTACCTAATCCGCGAACAGGCCAAATATATGAACCTACTAAAGTAATAATTGCTGTAATATTAGCTATAGTCATTGAAGTATCGCCACTACGTACAAGATTAATTGAAACAATCATTGTTAACATTAATTGTGCCATTGTAGTTGCATCACCAATACCCCAAAACAACGCAGAAGTCTTTTGAAGTTTTAAATTCTTAGTAGCATAATCACGATTTTGTTTTTCAAATCGTTTTAGTTCAAAATATTCATTAGCAAATGCTTTAACTACCCTTACATTTCCAATATTCTCTTGCATGATAGTCATTAATTCTGATTCAGATTCTTCTATCTTTTCATATTTCTTTTCAACATATCTACAGTAAATAAATGAACTAATAAATGCAACTGGAATAATTATTGTAGATACAAGTGTCAACTTACCATTTATTCTTGACATTTGATAAAGTGAAGAGAACAAAATAGCAAATACCGATATTATTTCAGGTAATTGTTGACACAAGAAATTTTGAATTACATCAATATCTGATGTACATCTTTGAATTAAATCACCTGTGTCTGAATTATTATGATAACTATATGGTAATGTTTGAATATGTTCATATAAAGATTTGCGAATATCTCTTGAAATAGTTTGGCCAATTGTTTGACGGTAAATACCTGCAACAAATTTTAAAATACCTCTTAGTAATTGATATAATGCAAGTCCAATAGCTGCATAAACAACTACTTTAATTATTGTATCTCCTTTTAGAAAAATATCACTAATCCACAAAGGCAAATTAGATGAAGGTATCGGGTCAGATAAAGCCGAAAATATAAATTGAATAAACAAAGGAACATATGTATACGCAAATGAATCTAAACCAGATAATAACATAATTATTACTATAAGGGGTAAGTATTTGAGTAACATTTTTCCTAAGTATTGATAACCCTTTTTAGATATTCTTTTATCCATATGTTTCTCCTTTCATTAATTATTTATTTCGATCATACATTTGATCAACAGTTATAATTAATTCTAATTTATTATCTTGAATTTTAACAAGTTCTGTTATTTCTTTTTTTAATTGAACAATACTGATTGGATAATTGTAAGGGATCACTAAATCAAATAATATATTTGTATGTGTATGCCCATGAACAACCCTAAAATCATGCATTGTAAACTTTGAATCATAACTTGTGATAATATCTAGAACCATTGTTCTAAGTTTGATTGTTTCTGGATTATTAATATCGATTGGATCCATATGAATTACTAAATCAATATTTAACTCGTTTTTAAAATCTTTTTCGATATTATCCATTAAGTCATGACATTCCATAAAATCAGCTTTCGCATCTACTTCTGCATGTGCAGTAATAAATTTTTTACTAGGACCATAAGAATGGAAAACTAAGTCATGAATGCCTAATACTCCCTCATAAGATAAAATCTTACTTGTAACTTCATTGATTTCTTCTTCAGTTGGATTAACTCCAATTAATGGTGATGCTGCATCTTTCACAAGATCATAACCAGATTTTAAAATAAAGAAAGAAACTAAAAGTCCAACGTAGCCGTCAACATTAATCTTAAATATCAGAGAAATGATCATACCAAGTACGACTGCTGATGTTGAAATAACATCATTAATACTATCTTGTGATGTTGCAAGTAACGCTGTAGAATTAATCATTTTTCCAAGCCCACGATTAAATAAACCTTGCCATAATTTAATTAAAATACTTATCCCTAATACGATAAATAAGTAATAGCTAATCTCAACATCAGTAGGTTTAAAGATTTTTTCAATTGAAGTAGTAAACAAAGAAAAACCAATTAAAATAATAATAATTGATACTATCATCGCACTAATGTATTCAATTCTTTCATGTCCAAATGGATGTTTTTCATCAGCAGGTTGTGAAGATAATTTGAATCCCACCATTGTAACAATTGATGTTCCTGCATCAGATAAATTATTTATACCATCAGCTAAAATAGACACGCTACCACTTAAAATGCCTGCTAATATTTTAACTGAACACAATATGACATTTACTACAATTCCAACAATTCCAGATAAAATACCATATTTTGCACGTACTTCCTGATTTGAAACATCTTGATAATTCTTGACAAATAATTTTAATAGTAATTTTTTCATAATTTTACCTCATTATACCTATTATATCACTTTTTACTATACTTGTAAATAAAATGAAAAAAGAAAACGAGCACAGTTGCTCGTTTATCTTTTTCTTCCATAAGGCATGTAATTATAGTAAGGATAATAAGGGTAATAATAGTAAGGATTTATCTTATTAACCATTTTTTTAGGTTTTTCATTTATTATGTTTTTTGATTCTTCGTTTTGTTCTGGTTCTTTTTTTACTTTTTGAAGTATTTCTTCAAGGTTAATTTTTGGATAATAATCTTCAATAAAAGGTTCTATTTCATCTATTTCTTCTAAAACTGATTCTGACAATTCAGGTATTCTTAATTTTGCTCCTGGTGCAAGATTTTCCCATGAGCGGAAATGGGGATTGATTCTAATTATCTCATTCTCAGTCAAATTATATTTATTAGCAATTAGTTTAATCGTTTCACCAGGTTTTATAATATGATATATCATTTAATTCTCCTGTATAAAATTTTCGTTAATTTCATTTTCAAAATCATCGATTGGATCAAATGATTCTTGACAATTAAATACTGTTACCATTATCTTTGTTTCCCCAATAACTTCTACTAATAACTCAAAGACAACTTCAAGTTCTATACCATTTTCAGTAATGCATGCATTAGTACATGTTGGATTTTGTAATACTTTTACCTGTACTTCAGAGTTTCTAGTAACATTATCACATGATATTTCTCTAATCTTAATGTTTTCTTTATAATTTATCGTTGCAGCTGCAATTTTTGTTTCTGTGTTATCTGTATTAGCATACCAAACATTAACATCAAATTGGCCACATACTTCAGTAGCACTTAAACCTAAGTTACTATTTATTGTATGATTAATTACCCAACACCCAAGAACATTACCAGCATCATCGCTTACCGGTATGCATTGATTTATTCTAAAGCATTTACGACCTTTTGCAATAACAGCCTTTGTTACTATTTCGCGAATTTCGCTCATGGTTATCCCTCCTCATTACAATATATTCAGAAAGATAATAATTTGACACAAAAAAATAAAAGCGCAAATGCGCTTTTATATTAATTCTCCTAATAGATGCCAAGTAAATGCTTTTTTTACTTTAACTTGAACAATTTTTCCAATTAGATCTTCAGATCCCTTGAAATTAACTAATTTATTGTGTTTAGTATAACCAGTTAACATTTCTTCATCAGTTTTACTAAATCCGTCAACTAATACTTCAACAATTTCTCCTTCAAAACGCTTATGTCCTTTTAAAGTATATTCATTAATCTTTTTATTTAATGTCAATAAACGTTTTTTCTTTTCTTCTTCAGTTAAAGGGTTAGGATATTTAGCAGCAGGAGTACCAATTCTTGGTGAATATATAAATGTGAATGCACCTTCAAATTCAATTGCTTCAACAAGTTTTAAAGTATCCTCAAATTGTTCTTCAGTTTCACCAGGGAATGCAACAATTATATCCGTTGTAATGCTAATACCTGGTACACGTTCTTTTAATTTATTCATTTTTGTAATATATTCAGAACTTGTGTACTTACGATTCATTCGTTTCAATACTTCATCATTTCCAGATTGAACTGGTAAATGTAAATGAGGCATTATATTTCCGCCAAGTGCCATTGCTTCAATTGTTGTTTCATCAAAATCACGTGGATGGCTAGTTGTAAAACGAATTCTTGGTATATTTATTTTATTTAAATCTGTTAAAAGATTTGCAAAAGTATAATCAATATTTAGATCTTTACCGTAAGCATCAACATTTTGTCCTAAAAGTGTTACTTCTTGATAACCAGCTTCTGCTAGTGATTGAACTTCTTTGATAATGTCTTCCGGACGTCTTGATCTTTCTTTACCACGTGTATAAGGTACAATACAATAAGTACAGAATTCATCACATCCATACATGATATCAACCCAAGCTTTATAAGGATGATCACGAACGTTAGGGATATTTTCATAAATATCACCTTCAACAGACATTACTTCTAATGCTTTTTGATTATTTAAGGCAATGTATAAATATTCAGGAAGTTTAACAATATTATGTGTTCCAAAAATAACATCAACATGAGGATATTTCTTTTGGATTTTTTCAATTGTTGCTTCTTCTTGCATCATACATCCACATATACCAATAATAAGTTCTGGATGTTGTTTTTTAATCTTTTTAATTCTACCAAGTTCACCAAAAATACGGTTTTCAGCATTTTCTCTAATTGCACAAGTATTAAATAAAATAAAATCAGCATTAATTTCTTCATCAACTCGTTTAAATCCTAAAGTTTCAAGAATACCTGCCATTTTTCCACTATCAGATAGATTTCCTTGACAACCATAAGTTTTAATCATATAGGTCTTGCCGATACCAATATTTTGATATTTTTGAGCAATTTCAAAATCAATTACTTTTGTTTCTTTACCTAGTCTTTTTCTTGCTAGATTCAAGTTTGGTTTGTTGTTTATTCCATATTCTTTTTTCATGTCTCTATTATATCACATTTCTAGTAGTTTTTTTAAATTTTTGCGTATAATTAATATCTTGTTTTAAAATAGTCACTATCAGTTATACTATATTTCTTTTCATCAAAAATCAATCCATCATATCTTAAATAACCATTTCGAATTAAACCTTCATATGTCATTCCTAATTTTTGACATACTCTTTCAGATTGATGGTTATCAGTAAATAGATTCACTTCAATTCTTTTTAAATTTAATTCTTCAAATCCCCAAGCAAGTATAGCTTCAGCTGCTTCAGGTACCAATCCGTTCCCCCAATATAGAGGATTTAATGAATACCCTAATTCAGCTTTAAAATTAGGAACATAATTAAATAATTCAATTGTTCCAATCATTTTATTTTCATTTTTTAAGACAATTGCATAAACACCAAGCGATCCTTTAGTTTGATATGCTAAAAACATATTAATTACTGCTTTTGTTTCAGCCAATGACTTATGAGGATGCCATCCTGCTACTGGTCCAACTAAAGGTGTTTTCGCATATTCATACATGTCTTTTGCATCTTCTAATGATATATTTCTTAAAATTAATCTTTCTGTAAATATTGTAGGAAGCATATATTCTCCTTTGATAAAAAATAGTTGGTAAACTCAAACAAAGAGTAAACCAACTATAATTTATTATTTTCTTGTTTCAACGATTAATTTAATCGCTGTTCTTTCTTCACCTTCAATCAAAATATCTGAAAAGGCAGGTACGCACACTAAGTCTTTACCGGTTGGAGCTACATATCCTCTTGCGATAGCGATTGCTTTAATTGCTTGATTCAATGATCCTGCACCAATGGCTTGAATTTCAACTGTTGACTTATCTCTAAAAGCGTTTGCTAATGCCCCTGCAACAGAATTTGGTTTTGATTTTGATGAAACTTTTAATACTTCCATTATTTATATATCCTCCTACTTCTAGATAATCTTGGAAGATGATTATCCAAAGTTATTGTACTATATTAATAGTGGAATATTTTGTCACTTTATGCGTTTTTTCATTAATTTCTACCATAACTGCATTAAGTTGTTTACGACCATTAAGTTTAGGGATATGACGAATATGATCTCCAGTTAAGTATTGATGAATAACAGGTTGTTCTTCAACTCCAATAACTCCATCTAGTGGACCAGTCATCCCTGCGTCAGTGACAAAGAAACTACCTTTTGGTAAAATGTGCGCATCGTTGGTTTGTACATGAGTGTGAGTTCCATATATTATATGAATTCTACCATCAAAATATAATCCAAATGCTTGTTTTTCACTTGTTGCTTCTCCATGAAAATCACAAATAAAAATGTCACTTTTAACACTATTTAAAATTTCTTCAGCTTTATGAAATGGGTTCTGATTACCTTCATTCATATAAACAGTCCCTAATACTTGAAATACTGTAATCGTAATGCCATTATAATTTATAGTCACATAGTCATTACCAGGCATTGGTTCAGGAAAGTTAATTGGTCTAACTAGCTTCTTGGCAGAATCAATAAAAGTAAATACATTCTTATTTCTAAAAGCATGATTGCCTAAAGTTACAATATCAATGTTTTGATTGATTAAGAATTTATAGTATTTTTCATTAATACCTTTACCATGTGCAATGTTTTCACCATTGGCAACGACAAAGTTTATACCATATTCCTTTTTAATTTTTGGTAAATTTTCCTCTAGAATTTGTCTTCCAGGTTGACCGAAAATATCACCAATTAATAATATTCGCATGAAATACCTTTCTAACGAGCAACTTCTTGTACTCGAACTTCACGAATTACTGTAACTTTAATTGTTCCAGGATAATTCATTGTAGTTTCAATCTTTTTCTTAATATCTCTAGCAAGTTTTGCAGTTTCTGCATCAGTAATTTCTTCAGGTTTTACTAACACACGAACTTCACGACCTGCTTGTAGAGCATAAGTTTTTTCTACACCTTTGAATTCATTTGATAAATCTTCAAGTGCTTGTAATCTCTTAATATAATTGTCTAATGATTCACTTCTTGCACCTGGGCGTGCAGCAGATAATGTATCGGCAGCAGCAACTAAGTGTGCAATAATAGTAGTTGCTTCAGTATCACCATGGTGAGATGAAATAGCATCAATTACAGTTGGATTTTCTCTAAATTTTGTAGCTACTTCTACACCAATTTCAACGTGGCTTCCTTCTACTTCGTGGTCACTAGCTTTACCAATATCATGAAGTAAACCTGCACGACGTGCTAAAGTTTCATCTTCACCAATTTCAGCAGCAAGTTTTCCAGCTAAGAATGCAACTTCTTTTGAATGGCTTAAAGCGTTTTGACCATAACTTGTTCTAAAATGTAATCTACCAATTAATTTAACAAGTTCTGGATGGATTTTACCGATACCAGTTTCAAAAACAGCTTTTTCCCCTTCTTCACGAATTTCATTTTCTAATTCTTTTTGACATTTATTAAATACTTCTTCAATACGTGGTGGTTGAATTCTACCATCACTTACAAGTATTTCTAATGTTCTTCTTGCAATTTCTCTTCTAATCGGATCAAAGCAAGAAATTACAACTGAATCTGGAGTATCATCAATAATTAAATCTACACCAGTAACAGCTTCAATAGAACGAATATTACGTCCTTCACGACCAATAATACGTCCTTTCATTTCATCATTTGGTAATGACACAACTGAAACAGTTTTTTCTTGAATAATTTCATTTGCATATTGTTGAATAGCATTTGCAAGAATAGATTGAGCTTTACGAGTTGATTCCCATTTAGCTTTTTCTTCTTCTTCCTTAATATAAACAGCTATTTCTATTGCCATTTCTTCTTCAGTCTTTTTCATTACGATGTCTTTAGCTTCTGTTGAAGTTAAACCTGAAATTTCATACAATTTCTTTTCTTGTTCGTCTATTAATTCTTCAATTTTATTGCTTCTAGTTTCTAAGGCAACTCTTTGTTCTTCAATTTTATTTTCTTTAACAGTTAAAGAGTCTTCACGCTTGTCTAAACTTACAGAACGAGCATCTAAACGATCTTCTCTTTGATCTATCTTCTTTTCTAAATCAGATAATTCTTGTTTACGATCGCGAACTTCTTTTTCGTGTTCTTGTTTTAAAGCATTAATTTCCTTTTTCGCTTCAGAAACTAATTCTTTATGACGTTTTTCACCTTCTTTTTTAGCGTCATCAATAATACCTTCAGCAGTTTTACCTGCATCAGCAAACTTTTTCTCAACTAAAGCTTTTCCTTTGTTAAACGCAAAATAAGCAAAGGCTATGCCAGCCATAATGGCAATAATAAAAAGAACTAAAAAGACAATTTCCCATGTTGTCATCTTTTTTCCTCCCTTTTATTAGTATAATGTAATTTAAATTAAGTAACTTGAAATATATTTATAAACTTTATAGTTTTTAAAAAGTCAATAATTTTCTTACCTATTTATTATATCATTTTTTAACTTTTAAGTCAACTTATTATAAATTATATGGTTTATTATTTTTCCTAATTAAAACAAGGCAAATAATTATTGTGTGTGATATAATAATTATGGAGTGATTATATTGAATTATCCAAACGGAAAAAAGAAAATTGAAGATTATAAAGGCATAAAAAACAAATCAATTAATAAAGCAAAACTTGGTTTAAACTTTGAAGAATTAATTAACAAATCAAATGAGTACTATTTAAAAAATAATATTGCAGTTGTATACAAGAAACCTACTCCAATAAAAGTAACTAAAGTTGATTATCCTAGTAGAAGTAAAGCAAAAATTACTGAAGCTTTTTATCAATTGCCTTCTACGACTGATTACAATGGAATATATAATGGTAAACATATTGATTTTGAAGCCAAATCATGTAATGGTTCTTCATTTCCATTTAAATCTATTTATGCACATCAACTAGAACATTTATTTAGAATAAACAAACATGGTGGATTATCTTTTTTATTAATTATGTTTAACGATTATCAAGAAGTGTTTTTATTAAAATCTACTATTCTATATAATTTGTATCAAGAATCCTTAAACGGTGGAAGAAAGAGTATACCCTATTCTTTCTTTAAAGAAAATGCTGAATTAATAAATTTAGGATATTTATTACCTATTGATTATATTACAGCAATTAATAATGTTTTTTTAAAAGGTGAAAATAATGATTAAATACTTATACATTTACTTACTATTCATAAATATATTGACATATTTTATTTATTCTTATGACAAAAAACTTAGCAAACGTAAAAATGTACGAAGAATCAGTGAAAAATGCTTATTAGGTTTGTCATTACTAGGTGGTTCATTAGGCGGATACCTCGCAATGATTTTTAAACATCATAAAACTAAACATTGGTATTTTACTCTTACTAATATACTTGGGATTGTTTGTTATTCTTTATTAATCTATTATTTAAATAAATGAGTTGTATCTTACACGATACAACTTTTTTTGTTTATAAAAAAAACTAGGACCGAAGTTGAAATAGTCAAATAAATGTAGACACAAAAAAACTTTATTCAAACCCCTTTTCAATTCTATATTGAATAGGGGTTTTGTATTTTAATGAATAAGCTAATCTTT
>JBGVIL010000201.1:0-18784 GCA_045123185.1 Bacilli bacterium
TACTGCATAAATGAATCCAGATTCATTTCCTTGAATTTGATACACAAAAGTTTCTTTATCACTAAGTAAAATATATTCAGATCCATTTGGTCCATAACATTCAAAAAACCAGCCGATAAATACATTACATTCGCTATCTTCACATGGCGTAGTTGTTAATTCAAATGATTCACCTTTTTTGCCTTCAAATTCTTTAGTATACCCACTCTCATCGCCATTAACACTAACATAACTGTCATAACTCCAACCTTGACAATAAATTTTGTATAACGCTTCAGTATAAACAGCTTTTAATGAAATATTTGAATTAACAATAAAGTAATAATCATTAAATTCATTTCCATTTTCATCTAACCAATATTGGAACCTCATGCCTTCAATATTATTTTCATAAATATAAACTGTTGTTCCTGCTGCAACTTCTACTGAATCATAATATTGTTCACCATCTATTTCAAAATAACCATTTTCTATAGATATTCTATATGTTTCACCTGGTTCAATTGGAGTTTCTTCTTTATGACACACAACTCTTATATAAGCAGCTGTTCGTCTTACATTTTCTGAAGTATTAAAGATAAAGTCCGCTTCTTCTGAAAGTAGGATCCATTTTTGATTTTCAAAATCCCAAATTTCATAACGATCGAATATAATATCATCATCTCCAACCCATGTAAATGAAATTGGAATACCACTATTATAAACATGAGCAGTATTATAATAAACATTTGTATAATTTCCACTACTACTTAAATCAACCACTCCATATGGATCACTAAAAAGTAATCTAAATGCATTAATTGTTTCAGGAACATTTAATGTGAAATTATTAAATGCTTTACGTTTTGAACATAATGACTTAATATCTTTTTCGATATCTCCATATGAATAAACTAATGATTGACCTGCAGCATCTAAATTATCAAATTCTTCTGGTGAAACAATTTCTTTATATTTTCTCATAATAAAGATTGTTCTATAATATGTACCATAGTCTTCATATCCATAAGTTATGCCTGTTGCTTTATCAACATGAATATATTTTTGATATGATGTTCCTATATCTTTAACATAACTAATGATATCTCTTCCACCTGTTGATACATATTCTCCATTTTCATCATAATATCCACCTTGGAATGATTTTCCTTCAAAGTATATTTTCCATGGTGTATCTGATAGGTCATTATATTCTTTAGTAGTTGGGATACGTAATCTATTGTAAGTTTCGGCCCACTCATTATGATAACTTTCAAAAACCGAAGATCTTGCACTCATGCTATTTCCTAAAAGCATTCCATCATTACATCCCATATTAATGTCTGGTGAATCTAAAGTCTTAATCCAACCATTTACGTCATATGCATAACCATAAATTGCCCATAAATATTCAGATCTACGATCACCATTTGATTTTGATAAATATATTGGTTCAATAGTTGTTGAATCTTCATCATCTATATACATGAAAATGTAGGTATCATTATAATCAGCATTAGATGAAGTTTCATATTCATATTGGAATGCCCAAATATATACTTTTTCACCTGATGCATTTCTAAAAGAATAATAATACTCATCATGGCATACTTTTCCACCATAAGTATATTGATAATTAATCATATGATTATCCATAAAACTAATAAAATCAAGATTACCTAAATACCAATATTCTTCATAATAATCACAATATTTACAATAAACACGATATTTACCATATTGTCCATTTATACTTTCTTCAATAATATGCCAATCATCATAGTCAATACTATGTTCGTCAGTTACTGGGATGCTTTCAAGCCATTCATGACCACAGTAACAATGATATTGGATTTGGCCTTCTTCTGCGTGTCCCGCTTCCTTAATTATTGTACTATCTTGTTTAAAATGATTTTCATAAATAGTTTCACCACAAACGATACATTCTTGTTTATGATATTGATTGTTAAAATGTTCATAATCATTAAAATCATGATGTCCACCATTTATAAATTCTAATTCATACTTAATATCTCCCTTAGAATTTGTAGACATATAAAGAATTCCTTCTTCACAATTTCCTTCAAAAATTTTAACACGAGTTGAAAATTCATTGTCTTTTATATCTTCAAACACAGGATAATAATATCCACTTCTAAACACAAGCATTGAGAAATTTTCATCAGGAATAATTGTTCCGTTTGCAGAAACCCAATATTTAAATTCTCTTCCTTCTTGTGCAGTTAATGATACATTCAAAACATCATTTTCTTGAGCTATGTAAGCATTAACATTTTCACCATATAACTTACTATCAGATGTAAGAGTTTCTTTTCCTTCAAAAGTAGCAGTTCCTCCTGCTATTACAATAATTATTCCACTTTCTTCTTCTGTTACCTCTACTTTTTCTCTTCCACATATTGAACATGTATACTTAATCAATCCAGTTTCAGAATCTGAAATTCCGTCATCAAATTGACAATCACCAGTTTCAGTTTCACCACATCTACATAGTCTTTCATGTTTATCTTCTAATTCATTAGATGGATACCATTCTGTAAACTCATGTCCTTCAAGTTTTGAGATAGGTTCTTCTTTAGTTCTTCCACATTCTTTACATGTATAAGTTTTGATTCCTTCTTCTGTGTGTGTAGGTTCTTTTGTTATTTTACCTTCATCATATTCACAATTACCTGTTTCAGATACACCACATTTACATAGTCTTTCATGTTTATCTTCTAATTCATTAGATGGATACCAATCTGTAAAGTCATGTTCTTCAAGTTTTGTGATAGGCTCTTCTTTAGTTCTTCCACATTCTTTACATGTATAAGTTTTGATACCTTCTTCAAAATGACTAGGTTCTTTTGTTATTTTACCTTCATCATATTCACAATTACCTGTTTCAGATACACCACAATTACATGATCTTTCATGTTTATCTTCAAATTCATTAGATGGATACCAATCTGTAAAGTCATGTTCTTCAAGTTTTGTGATAGGCTCTTCTTTAATTCTTCCACATTCTTTACATGTATAAGTTTTGATACCATCTTCAAAATGACTAGGTTCTTTTGTTATTTTACCTTCATCATATTCACAATTACCTGTTTCAGATACACCACATTTACATAGTCTTTCATGTTTGTCTTCTAATTCTTTAGATGGATACCATTCTTTAAACTCATGTTCTAATTTTTCAATAGTTAAATCTGTGATTTCACCATAATTCATATTAAAGTTCTTACCACATTCTTCACAATGATAATGTTTTACTATACCTTCTTGTGTACAACTAGGTTCAGATCCTTCGATTAATTGATAATCATGAACATGTTCTTTAGTTTCTTCAACTATTATAAAATAAGAGAAACTACTTGTTTCAAAGGTAATTAATCCATCACTTATAATAGGAATTATGTTTTCAACTGAATTATCAGACTTAATATGAAAAACCAGATACTTTTCTACATTAACAGTTGGTACTGGAATAGAAACCTTAACTTTTCCATTAGGTTGAACCTTATTTCCGTCTTTTGTTACATAAATATCAAAAATATAAATATTACCATCTTTTTTATAATTTTGTTCTTTAATTTTTTCTAGAATAGCAATGGCTTCTTCTGAAGTTTGAATAACTTCATTACTGTTTAGTAATGATCCTTCCTCAAAACTTCCGCCTTCAACATAAATGCCATATTCATTTTTTAATGAATCTAATGTTGTGACTTTTTTATCACAAGCAACTAGAAAAAATATTGAAATTATAATACCAATAAAACTAACTATAGACATTAATGATTTCTTCATATATTTAATACCTCCTTTTAAATACCTTTAATCGTGTCTAATTTTAAAGTGATCGATTCAAGAATTTTCACAAATGGTAATTTACCTCCAACAGTCTTACGATAAACTTCATCCGAATTCAACAAAATCTGACCCGGTAAGATGAAAGTTTCATCATTATTTGTAAAAAATTCAATACTAAAAAACCATAAACCATCACTTCTATTTCCCGTTAATGATGGACAGAAAAAAACTATTTTTCTATCACTTAATTTAATTTCTAATGTACTACCTTCATTATATGCATTTAAGATATTTTCTTGATATAATGGCATGTCACTATTAAAGTAAACAGTATAAATATCTTTAGGTGCATTAATAAACAAATACTCGGTAGTTTCATCTTTATCGATTATTTGTTTATGACCTTTAGGTATAGGAACATTAAATTCATTAAACTTTAATCTTTTCCTTAACATATCATCACCTCCAGTAACTTGTTAGTTTGTTCTTTAGACACTTAAATTATATCACTATTATAATAATTATCATACACCCCTTTTGGGTGTTTTTGGGGTGTTTTAGGGTGTTTTTAATAAAAAAAGGTTGATAGTTAAACTATCAACCTTTAAGTTTATTTTTTAAATAAAGCCCTTAATTCATCTCGACTATTAACGCATAGTACTCTATACAAAGATGATGTATGCATTTTAACTGTGTTTTCTGAAAGATACAAATCTGATGCGATTTCTTTTCTACTTTTTCCATCAATAATTCCTTCTAAAACATCTATTTGACGAGCAGATAAAGTTGTACCCTCAGGTAACATAGATAAAATCTTTTGGATTTTTTCTTGTTTTGTCATGGAATCAACGATAACAATTGTATTTGAGTCACTTTGAACAGAAAGACTCTTTTGATGTTCATAATCTTGTATCAACCAATAAAGGAATAATAACATCGACTCACTAAATATATATGATACCGATAAAAACTCAAAATTCCAATCAATAAATTTTTCAATTATCCACATAACAATATTACATGATACTATTGCGATTAATAATCCAGCATGCTTATTTCGAATAGTGTTTTTAACAACGAAAGAAAAAATAATTGAAATAATCATTATACCATAATGCATTAAAACAAAAATTAAGTAAGAAATATGTAATGGACCATATTCTTTTACAAGTTTAGTTGCACCATCAACATATTCTAAAGTAACATTTTTATAATACCACGGGAAATATCCTGTAGTACAAATCATCCCGAATACTACTACACCAATAGAAATTAAAATTATTGGTAAAACTTTGTTATACTTAAAACCACATACTTTTATAATTATTAAAGACATACTTGTCAATAAAATTATTTGGCCAAGATAAACTATCTTATTACAAAATAAAGCTAACTGAACAGTCTTTGAAATAGATAATAATAGATAACCTACTTGGACAATACATATACAACTAAATAACACTATAAGCCATTTTTCTTTTTTCTTAATAACTAAACAGTATACTATAAGTAATAATATAGCGATTAATAGCATTAAACCATATGCAAGTGCCATTGCTATACCTCCTTAATGTTATATATAGATTTTATTCTAATCTTATATTTTAATAATTATATCATAATATAAAAAATAAATCTATTATTTAAGTATTTCGATGTATATTCTAAATCATATAACAAATATTTAATACCCTATGAAATCATGAAAAAGAAAAATAATATAAAGAAAAATACAATAGAAATCAAAAAAATAGAATTAATAATTTAAGTATTACATTTTTAATATTTTATTTTTATTTCCTACAACAATTAATTTCATATTGTTATTAAGTGGAAGATTAGGGTCTACATTAATATTGATCTTTTCATTTTCTTTAATTGCTATAACATTCAAAGAATATTTTTTTCTAAAGTTTAATTCTAATAAATTTTTGCCAATCCATTCTTTTTTCATTTCTAATTCTACCATAGAAACTTCATTTGATAATTCGATAGCATCCACTAATCCAGAGCTTAATAAGTTTTTTGCCATCCGAACTCCTGAGTCCTTTTCCGGAAATACAACTTTGTCAGCTCCAACTTTTGATAAAATTTTAAAGTGCATTTCATTTGAACATTTAGATATTACTGTAGGAACACCAAGTTCTTTACATTGCATTACTGTCATAACACTTGATTCAATATTACCTGCCATAGCAACAATTACTACATCTACATTTGAAATACCTAATCTTTTCAAAACTTCTGAATCTGTAGTATCAGCACATTTACAAAAAGGAAGTTCAGCAGAAACAGCATTTACTATATTCTCATTTGAATCTACCGCAATTACTTCAGCACCATTGTTTACTAACTCTTTTGCAACAGATAATCCATATCTTCCAAGTCCAAAAACTGCGTATGTTTTTTTTATACTCATTATTTTTTCCTCCTATCCTATACTTACTTCTTCAGTGGGATTTAAAATCATATTAGTTGATTCTTTTTTAGATTTAAAGGCAATTGCCAAAGATATTGGCCCAACTCTTCCTAAATACATTGTAATAATTATAATAATCTTACCAATTGTATTTAAAGAAGGAGTTAAATTTCTAGATAAACCAACAGTGGCAGTTGCACTTACAGTTTCATATAAAACATCTACAATAGATCTATCAATAGATAAACTTAATAAAATAGTTGAAATTATTACTATCATAAATGACATTGCAGTAACAGCAACTGCTTTTCTTGTAATTTCACTTGATAAATTTCTATTAAATAATACAACTTCTTTTTTATTTCGAATTGATGCAATTGCTATTGCTATTAATGATATAGCAGTAATGGTTTTTATACCTCCAGCAGTTCCAACAGGTGAACCACCTATAAACATTAATATCAAACATACAATTACTGATTGATCTGTAAGGTATTCTTGAGGAATTGTTGCAAATCCAGCAGTTCGTGTAGTAATTGATTGGAACATTGAAATTTGTAATTTATCAAATATATTCAAATTGGCAATTGTATTTACATTACTATATTCAAATAAAAATACGAGTAATCCACCACCAAAAATTAAAACTAAAGTTGAACTGATTACAATTTTACTATGTAATGTTAGTGATTTAAAACACTTAAACTTTTTATTTTTAAATTGTTTTAGAACTCGCAATACATCCCACCAAACAATAAAACCTAATCCTCCTAGAATGATCAGTAACGAAGTAGTAATATTAACTAAAGGATTAGTGGCATAATCACATAAACTAACTTCTCCGATTATATCCATTCCAGCATTACAAAAAGCAGACACGGAATTAAAAATGGAAATCCAAACTCCTTTTATACCATGATCAGGTATAAAAACAAACATATATAAAATTGCTCCTATTAATTCAATTAATAAAGTACCTATAAACACATGTTTGATAAATTGAATTAATCCCGACATAGTATTAAGGTTAAATGCATCTTGAATCAATTGATAATCTTTAAGTTTTAATTTCTTGTTTATAACTATCATAAATGCTGACATAAATGCAACTACTCCTAATCCACCAATTTGAATTAGAATCAAAATAACAATTTGCCCAAAAATACTCCATGTAGAATATGTAGGCACGGTTACAAGTCCAGTTACACATGTTGATGTAGTAGCTGTAAACAAAGCATCAATATATTTTACAGTGTCTCCATTCTTACTACTAATCGGTAATGTTAATAAAATACTACCAATAAATATAACAATTAAAAAACTAATTAATATAATATGTGTTGTGGAAAGAGATATTTTTTTATTCATTTTAGGTCTCCAATCTTAGATTAAAGCAAATAAAAAAGTCGTCAAAACACTCTTATAAAATGCTGACAGACTCCACCAATTTCGATATAATTAATTTCATATATTTTATCATGTTTTTTATAAAAAATCAATAATAATGATAGTAACAAATTATAGGTCTTAAAAATTTATTTAATATAAACATCTTATAGATTCGAGATCCATCAAAAACAAACATTCGAATCACGTAAGTTAATGGTTCGAGTCCGTGGTCAGTCTCCAATATTTGTAAATACAACTATAAGTCTTGAAATCTAAATGTTTCATAAATGTATTAAATAGGAGGATATTTAACTATAATTCAAGTAAAATACCTATAAAAATAAAAAATAGATCTTCTTTTCAGAAGACCTATAGATTTCAAAAAATGGCAAACACTACATATTTTAATACAATTTCGCACCCTCGTATTATAAAATCGCACCCTTATTCAAATAAATAAGGATTGCTTGTTCCAATAAAATATTATTTTTACAACTTACCAATTCTTTTTTTCTTTAGAAGAGTCATCCTAAAGTTAATTGATAAGGACTATAAGCGTTACACTTATAGTCCAATTTTCAATTTAGATATTTATTCTACTATAACAATTCTAACTTCATGAGTAGTCTTATTGATATAAAAATTAAATGTCATACCTACTTGGAAAGTAATCGTTGTACCATTTGTAACTATGCCTTCTGGGCTTTCAACAATTGTAATATCACTTAAATATGTTCTATCTTCATCTCTAACTTTAAATTCATCCCATGCTTCAACTGTTATACCTAAGTAACATAATTCATTTTCATTATCAGGATTTTCTTCTAAAGTTAATATATTATCGTATCTTATATAAATATCTTTTGGTACTGAAGGAGCAACTTCAATTTCTCCTACTAAAACTAATCTTGCTGTTTTAGTTTCAGTGTTAAAGTAAATATCATATGTTCCTGATTGTTTAACTAAAATAAGCGAACCATAACTCACAGCAATTGAAGAATCAGTGTCAGATAATGCTCCATAATTTTCAGTAGAACCACTTCCGTCAACGGCAACGCCTCCGACAGCTATATAGCAATTGGCATCTAAGGTTGCATCTTTAATGACAACTTCCTTATTTTCATCTGGAGTTCTTGTGAAGTATAAAGTTTGATTGCCACTTGAAGAATTCACAACACTTAAGAAATACATATACTCAACTGATGAATCTCCAGGTTCTTCTGGGTATTGATCGATAATTGTAAGAACACCAGTTTCAACATTATATGTTAAATCATATGTTCCTGCTTTATTAAAGAAGACAAGACTTATTCCACTTGATTCATATACATAAGCAATTGAACTATCTGTATTGCTATCAATTGTTATTGGATAATAATTCATATAGTTATTACTAATAAATGAAATATTTGTGCTAGTATCTGCTACTAACCCTTCATATGTTACTGTATTATCTTCATTAATCGTTAATGGTACATATTCACCATCAAGATACATAAATATATCAGCAGTCTCTTCGACATATGAATCCTCAATCATAAATCCATCAACGCATGGAAGATAGCTAATCATATAATAACCACTTGTTAAGATTTGTACATAATTTCCATCTTTAGTTAGATTATCAGATGATGTGTAGACTTCACATAATCTATCAGCTGTAATAATATAGTCTTTTGTCATGTTTCTAAGATTCAATTTAACTCCTGCTTCTAGATAAATTGTATCTGTATAAACGTATAATCCATGTCCATTTATGTAAGATACTATGTCTTCATTATTCATTATTTTCTCATGAGTAATGAACCATAACAATTCTTTTGAAGCTTCATCTGTTAGTGGAATATTTACTTCGTATAATTCTACTGAATCCATTGATTCATCTTCAAATACTATTTCGTAATTATTTCCATCAACAGGTTCAAATACTTTATTAATAAATATCTTTTTATTTCCATCATAATCAAATTCAATTCCGTAACGTGTAGCATAATCAATTACAAATTCACCATCATCACCACAATGAAAATCCCAAGTATCCCATAAATAGCTTTCATCTAAATCATCATAATCATAAACAATATTGTTTAGATTATCAATAATGACAAATTCATCACCTTGTTCTAAATAAACATATCCATAAATATAAGAGTTTATTTCATCTGGATAAGAAACATTTCCCATTGGATATTGTTCTCCATTTATTTCAATAACAATACCTTCGTATTTATATCCATCAATAAATAGCATTATTCCATTTGGAGTAGCTGTTACATTAACACTTATATTTTTAGCAGTTGTTAGAATTATTCCATCCTTATTAACATTTCCTTCAGCAAAATAATTATATGTTATACTTGGATTATCAGATACACAAATGGTAATAATATCTCCTTTTGTAACATCAAGATTATCTAATGTCCAAATAATTTGTGATTCATTTTCTTCGACTATTACAAGAGGTGTAGCTACTCCATTTACGCAAATAGAAATATTTCTAGATAATTTTGGTAAAACAACACTTTCAACTTCAGTATAATCTGCATCGAAATATTTTTCACATACTTCACAGAAATAGTATTCAATATTACCATCTTCCCAGAAAGAAGGAGATTTTCCCCAGTACATTGATCCATATTCATGATCTGATTTTTCAATTGTCAAATCTTCGATTTCACCATAGTTCATATCAAAGTTTTTTCCACATACATCACAGTGATAATGTTTGTGAGTACCTTCGTCTTTACATGTTGGTTCAATTTCTTCTACAAATATATATTCATGATCTGATTTTTCGATAGTTAAATCTTCAATTTCACCATAATTCATGTCGAAGTTTTTACCACATTCATCGCAATGGTAATGTTCCACTGTTCCTTCTTTTATACAACTTGAATCAACGCCTTCAACTAATTCATAATTATGAACATGTTCTTTAATTGCTTCTTCAACTATTGCAAAATAAGAAAAACTACTTGTTTCAAAAGAAATTTGTCCTTCTAACAATGTTGGAATAAGTTTTTCAACCGAGTTATTCTCTTTTATATGAAATACAAAATAATTATCACTATCAATTTCAGTAATAGGAATAGTTACCTTAACTTTCCCATCAGGTTGTATTTTTTTATTGTCTTTTGAAACATAAATATCAAAAATATAAATATTTCCTTCCTTGTTATAATCTTGAGCAGAAAGAATTTCTAATACTTCCTTTCCCTCGTCTGATGTTGTAGTTACTGAATTAGTAACAAGTGTAGATCCTTCTTCAAATTTACCGCCTTCAATAACAACTCCATATTCATTTTGAAGAGAATCCAAAATTACTGGTTGATCGTTACAAGCAGTAAGAACAAAAGAAAAAGTAAGCATCATTAAAAATAAAAAAACTAAACTTTTAAAATTCTTTTTCATAATTAATCTCCTTTCAAAATTTGCCTATGAATAATATAAATCTTTTTTATTATCCACTTGATATAATTATATCACTAAACACTTAAAAAGTCCATTAATACGGATAAGACTAAACATAAAAACTCTACCTTCACTTGGCAGGAACTTCTCTTTATTATTTACTCTAGTGCCTATAGCATACCATAAAAATAGCTTTATTTTTATGTAATCGTTAAAATGTTCGTAATCGTTAAATAGTAAGGGTAATCGTTAAAATGATATAAAATCGTTATAAAGTTATAAAATCTCTGCAATTCCTCAAAAAATTCTATTAATAAATGTCTGTGGTAAAAATAAAAAAATCCCATCTTTAATCAAGACAGGTGGGATTTGAACCCTATAAAAAGCAAATAAAAAAGGCTTGATATATTGTATCAAACCTAATCTTCTTAAATGGGGCGAATGATGGGATTCGAACCCACGCGTGACGGAGCCACAATCCGCTGTGTTAACCACTTCACCACATTCGCCATGTCTAATAAATGGCAGGGGCTGTAGGAATCGAACCCACATTGACGGTTTTGGAGACCGGTGTACTACCGTTGTACGAAGCCCCTATTTACTAGGCTTCTTTATTATACCAAATCTTTTGAAATTTTGCAAGCAATTAATTATAAAATTTATAATAATTTAATATATAATAATAAAACCGTTTATATTTCAATAAACGGTTTATTTTTTATTTAATTTTGTTTTCGCTTTTTAGAAATAATATTCATTAAAACATATACACCAACAAGTCCAATAGCAAAAATTCCTAAAATTAAAAACATTTGCCATTCTTTTACTAAGTTATCAAAAAAGTAAACATTACAATCAATAGTATCTTTTACAATATCTGTAACTTGAGAAGGTATACCGACATTTTCAATTTCTTTTATTACAGAACCCATTGTATGATTACGCAATAGTGATGTTCCATAAGTTCCCGGTAAAAAAGCAATCACTTTTTGTAACACTTTAGGGAAACTTGAAATCGGCATATAAGCTCCACAAATAAACCCATAACACGAACTTACAATCGATCCAACAGCAGAAATTTGACCCTGTGATGATAAGAAATAATTAATAATTGAAGACAAAGCTGTTCCAAATATTACAAGAATAATTACATCCAAGAAAATTAATAAAACATCCACCAAAGATAAATACCAACCAATAAAAGCTAAGTATATAAAACAACAAATCGCTGCAGTAATACAAACAATCAATGTATTAACAAAAGTAGCAATATAATATGATAAAGCAAGTGTTGATTTTTTAACTGGTGTCATTGAAATATCTCCACGCGCGTTTGTTACTTTATCTTGAACCATAATCATATTAGAACAAAATGAAACAGTAATACAACAAACAGCTAAAAGTGAAGAAAATAATTGACCTCCAACTAACCCGTTAATTAATTTGTCATCAATTTTAATTGGTCCTTGAAAGATTTGTAAGAAAGTATCTTTATAAACATTACCTAAAAATGTTACGTAAAGCACAAGTAAAATTAATGGTGTAATTAATGAAGTAAAGAAAACACCTTTATCTTTAAAAAATAATTTAATATTTCGTTTGATTAAAAAACTTAGTGAATTCATTAATTATCACCACCTGTATTATTTCTACCTGTTGCGTTTAAGAATACATCATCCATTTTTCCTTTGATAACTTCAAAATCATTAAAAACTTCAGGATATTTGTTAATATATTCTTTTGCTTCAACTGGCGAATTAATTTTAATTCTGAATCCATCATTTATAACTTCATAAGGAACATTCATTTTTTGAACATCAAATTCTTTAACATTATAAAGATTAATATAGTCTGTAGTTAATTCATTCTTTAATTCGTTTGGCGTTCCTTTACCAACAATTCTACCATGATCAATAATTACAACATAATCAGCATCATGTGTTTCTTCCATATAATGTGTAGTTAAAAATACTGTAATATGATGTTCTCTTCTTAGTTTTTCTACAACATTCCAAACCATTTGTCTTGTTTGTGGATCGAGTCCTGTTGTAGGTTCATCTAAAATTAGGATTTTTGGATCATGAATTAGTGCTCTAGCAATATCAACTCTTCTTTTTTGTCCACCACTAAGTTTTCCCAGTGTTCTGTTTAAAAGTGGTTTTAAATCTAAAAGAACATTTAAGTCTTCTATTTTTTTATCAAATTGTTCTTTAGACATTCCATAAAGAGCAGCACGACAAATCAAATTATCCATTACAGTTAGTTGTTTATCTAGTACTGAATTTTGAAAAACAACACCAATCATTGTTTTAATCTTAGTTGAGTTATCATCTAAATTAATTCCGTCAACAATAACAGTACCAGAATCTTTTTGAAGTTGATCACAAATAATACTTATTGTTGTTGATTTACCTGCACCATTAACACCTAAAAACGCAAATAACTCTCCTTCATTAACATGAAAAGATAAATCATCTACTGCTAAGATATCTCCATAACTTTTTCTTAAATTTTTAATTTCAATAATTTTTTTCATAACTTTTTACTCATACATATGAACATAGTCTTCTTTATACTGTGTTCTTTCCTCTTTTTCTTCATCGGGGTAACCTACATGAATCATGCCAAGTGGTTCAATATGTTCTGGTAATTCCAATACCTCTTTTGCTCTTTTGTATGTCATTTCCATTGGCATAATTCCACACCATACAGTACCAAGGCCTAATGATGTTGATCTTAATAGAATATTTTCGATTGCTGCTGAACAATCTTGAATGAAAAAATCATTTTCTCTTTTGGATAATGTTCTTTCTCTATTGCCACAAACAATGATAACACATGGTGAATTAAAGTTTGTATATTTTCCAATCTGTTTTACTTTTTCTAATAATGTAGGATTTTTAATAACATAGAATTCCCATGGTTGTTTGTTACAAGCACTAGGTGCAGCCATCGCACATTCAAGCAAATCACGAATAATCTCATTACTTACATCAAGTTGTTTAAATTTACGAATACTTCTTCTTTTTAAAATACAGCTACGTACTTCCATATTGTACCTCCAGCATAATTATATTGGTTATTTACTATATTGTCAATCATTTCTTAACAAGTGGTTGTTTAAATAACATATTTGGTTATCGAATAAAATTAGTAAAAATACCTTTTTCTTTTTCTGGCAAACCAAATTCTTTTTTTCCGAGTTCAATACTCTTCATTAAGAAAGTCATATTTCTTGCAAGTGTTCGCATTTGTTGTAGACCTTCTTGATCGTCTTTTGCTTTGTCATTATACCCAGAATGAAACCCATTCCAGTATTGTCCTGATGCAATTGGCATTCCACTAATTGTGAAATATTTATTTAGTTCATCAAAAGTCGCTGTAATACCACCACGTCTTGCTGTTGCGATGGCTGCACCTACTTTCATTGTTTTACTAAATCTTGTTGAATAAAATAATCGATCTAATACCGCAACTAATGTGGCATTCGCAGATGCATAGTAAACTGGACTTCCAACAACTAATCCATCACATTCTTCGAATTTTGTAGCTATTTTGTTTACAATGTCATCAATGACACACTTTCCCGTTTTATAACAACTTCCACAAGCTAAACATCCACGGACATTTTCAATACCAACATTAATAAGTTCTACTTCAATGTTGTTATCTAAAAATACTTGTTCCATTTCCTTTAACGCAAGATATGTTGCTCCTTTAAGATGTGGACTACCATTTAACATTAATACTTTCATACTTCACCTCATATATGGTTAAGTATATCAAAAAAATGCAAATTTATCAGTAAAATCACTCATAAATTTGCATATGATTACATTCTTCCAAGTTCATTACAACGATCACAAAGTTTCTTTGCAATCTCATCTCTTGATAGATTTAATTGTATTAATTCATTTAAATATATTGGTTTATCAATAATATACTCTTTAACATCTTTTTTAAAATATGTCACATAAATAGGAACATTAATATTTTTCTTTTGACATTGTTCTAATAAAAGAATAAAGCCATTATGAAACCCTTCTAATTCTTTTAAGTATCCTTTATCAGAAACTTCTGGAAAAATAACTACGTTATATCCTTTTTCTAATGAATCTAAACTTTCTTTTAAAGTCTTTCTAAAACGAGTGTCACGATAAGTAGAAATCAAGTTTAATCCTTTATAAAAGATATAAGTCAGTGGTGAAGCAATTAAACAAAATAATCTAGCTAGATGAAGATTCCAATGTTTCTTTTCATGATAATATATTCTGGTTTGATACTTATACAATTTGATTAGCCCACTATTCATTTCATAAGCCCCCCAAAATCTAAGTGGCAAATTAGAATATAATTCCATTGCAAGTGGTGCTTTTGTTCCTTCATGATTACTTAAAATAATACCATTTTCTTTTATCTCTTCTCCTAAATAAGTAAATTTAGTTTTACCGATAAATAGTCGCATAATACATTTTAAAAAACGAAACCATGCTTTTCTTCTTAATTTCTTGTTTTTCATAGTTTACTACCTCTATCAAATGTATTATACATAAAGAAAGTAAACTAAAAATAAACAAATTTTGACAAATTATTATTTTAAGAATCTTTTTAAATATCTTTCATTTATATTTTTAATTTTTAAAACAATTAAAATATCTAAACTATTAAAATCACGATCGATGTATACACCATCACCAATAGTCGCCCCAAGATTAATATATCCTTTTACTAGTGGTGGCATATTATTTTTTGCAGTTGTTATATCATATGACTCTTTAATGTTTAATGGATAAAAAGAATCTTGATTTACATTACATCTCTCTTCAATAGACGATAAGTGTTTATCATATAAATAAGCAAATGTATCTAAGTATGGAGAAGGATCAATACCGTGAAAACATGCAGTACCAATCATATAATCAACGTTTTCTTCAATTGCGTAGTTGATAATAGCTTTCCAAAGTAAACTAATAACATTACTAGCTCGATATTCTTCTTTAACAACCGCTCTTCCTACTTCTAAAATTTGATAGTTTTTCAAAGGTGAAATGTCAAATTCTGTTTCAGTTAAAAAACATTTTAAAACTTTTAGATGTTCACTTTTAATTAGTCGATATGTCCCTACTACTTCTTTAGTGTTTAAATCAACCACAATTATATGATCACAATATTTGTCATATTCATCTTTGTCTTCTTCTATTTCACTTTTTAAATTAGTATTATAACTTTTTAATAAATCTAAATATCTTAATTTAAATAAACTTTTATATTCTTCCTCAGTTTCAGCAAGTTTCACTAATAAATTGTTAACAACAAAACTTCTCATTTTGTCCTCCTTATTTTATATAATTATACAATATTTATATAAACTTTTGATAAACAATATTATCTAAATATATTTATAACTCGTTTAATTAAATTTCGTTCATAATAATTCATAGGTACATTTGGATATATAACAATCATTCGATAAACATATAACCCAATAGCCAATAATACCAATGAAAACCAAAAAATCTTGCTGTAATATAGCTTTTTAAAAAACGAATTTTCTTTATATATAATTACCAACAAAACTAATGGTAATACAAATATTAAAGGATTAAAATGAACTGCAGCTACAAAATCAAGTCTTAATACCGCAAATCCTGCACGTGTTAATCCACAACCAGGACATGGATAACCACAAATTAGTTTGATCAAACAATTTGGCATTTTTAAAAGATATGTAACGAGAAGATATAGTCCAAATAATAGTATTAAAATATAGTATTTTTTTATAAAATCTATAAATGGTTTTAAAATTTTTTTCATACATTCACCATATTAATAAAGGGATTCAAATGAATCCCTTTTTTCTAACGTAGATTATTAATTGAATTTTGAACGATTGCTTGTGATACAATTGAAAAACCTAATAATGATAACACAAAATTAATTGTCATATTAGATTCACCAGTAACGATATCTACTTTTTTATAAAATTTATATTGCCAGTAAATTAGATATATTCCACACGTAAAGATACCAAATACAATTGCTAAAATATAATTATTTAGTGGATAATTTGGTTCAACTCTATTTAGTTCTTCAGTTGTAACATAATGCCAATAGATTGCATAAATGCCACAAGTAAAAAGTGATAATAAAATTACTGCGAGTACTTCACGTTTAGTCATATTAATAGTCTCCTTTTTTCGTATATTATAATATAAATATATTTATTTGTCAATAAATAGGAACTTATTACTTAAATCACTAAAATTTAAATATTTATTTTAAATCCTCAAGTAATTTTGATCCTAATTCATTACATCTTTCTTTTAATTTGTTTGCAAGTTCTTGTCTAGCTAAACCTAAACCTAAAAGTTCATTCATCATAACTGGATGATCTAAAATGCACATTTTATCATCACTTCTAAAATAGGCAACATAAACAGGTAAATTAAGATGATGTTTTTTACAATATTCTAAAAATACAACAAATCCTTCATGAAAAAGTGTTAACTCTTTAAAGTATCCATTCTCTGATGCTTCGGGGAAAATAATTAAATTGTGTCCATTTTTTAAAGTATTTAAGGAATCTCTTAGTGTTCTTCTAAATCTTGTATCTTGATATGTTGAAATTAAGTTAAGTCCTTTATAAAACAAGTTACATAATGGAGCTGCAATAATACAAAATAATCTAGCTAAATGAATATTCCAATGTTTCTTTTTATGATAATATGTATTAGTTAAATACTTATACGTACTAATTAGTCCTTCATTCATTTCATGCGTTCCCCAAAATCTAAATGTCTTTGGAAAATATAGCTCATATCCTAATGGTCCTGAAGCTGCAGAATGATTTGATAAAATTATTGAAGGTCCTTCAATTTGTTGACCTAGATAAACAAATTTAGTTTTTTTAATAAAAATTCTTAAAAAACCTTTTATTACTTTGAACCATTTCTTTCTAATACTATTTTTCATACTATAACCTCTTTTAGAGTTATTTGTATTATATCATATATTTAAAGTACAAGTTATTAATTAAATAAAAAAAGTCATTCTTTGGAATGACTCTATTGTCTTTGAAATGTGTCATTACGACAAAAAGTGTTATTTTGATGTTTTATAAATCAGAAAGTGCTTTTTCTTTAATTTACAAAACAAAAAGTATCAAATGTATCTTTTTGTAGTAATACCAATTTTAGCAACTGAATAAAAAGTTACTTATCATACTCAATTCTAAAATAATCAAGATACACTTTAAATTGATCTTGTGCTGCAAGACACGTATCAATTAAATATCCTTTTTCTTGTTTCCATTCTTTTAACCCTCTATAATAGAACATCTTTAGTTTTTCATCTATTATAAAAGGAACTATATTATATTTAAGACATTCCTTAAACATTAAAAGTCTGCCTACTCTACCATTACCATCTTGAAAAGGATGGATATATTCAAATCTATAATGAAACTCGATTATATCATTTAATGTTTTATTTTTAATATTATTATACCATTCTATTAAAGATTTAACTTCATCTTCTACTTTTTCAGGACTTGTTGTAACTCTTCCACCCACTTCATTTGGAAGTTTTTTATAATCACCTACAACGAACCAATTTTTTCTACTATCAGTTGTCCCGTTTTTTAAAATCAAGTGTAATTGCTTTATTAAATTTTCAGTAACATTAAGATTAGCTTTATCTATGATTAAATCTATACATCTAAAGTGATTAGCAGTTTCAACAATATCATCAACATTAATAACTTCATCAGTTAAA
>JBGVIL010000202.1:0-3065 GCA_045123185.1 Bacilli bacterium
GAAGATTACAATGAGAAGGGATATTAATCCCTTCTTCATTTTTTATAAAATGGAGGTTTACAATTTTAAATCAAATTTGTATAATATAAATGAGGAGGCTGATAATATGATAGAAAGACAATACGTATTAAAAATTCAATACGCTCCAAAAACAACTTATGATAATATTAAATTAGGCGATAAAGCACTAGCAAGACATATTCAAAAGATTTTAGAAGAAAATGGAGTACATATTGATTTAGTGCAAGCTGTTGAGTTTGTAGATACAAATGATTTAATGGATTTAGATGAATTATTTAATCCGACTGAAGAGGAGTGATTAGATGGCTAAAGAAGAAAAAGAAATGAGAGATGTCTATTGGGTATCTCTCAAAGAACGAAATGAAAGAGGAGTTCGTACTACTTTAGAAAAGTACGTCTATGAAAGTGCTGGAGGAGCTTATAAAAAATATGAGGAACTAATTTATGAATGGGAAAGTAAACAAACAGACAAAATGCTAATTGTGGATATTCTATTTATTAAAGATGGTTGTTTCAATACTATTCGTGAGAAACATTTGTGGGACATGAAAGAGTGCGGAAATAATTAAAAAAGGAGTGATTGCATGACTATAGACGAAGAACAAAGATATTATCTAGGTTTAACAGATAGTGTATTCAAAACAGTTGAAGACGCATACGAAAACATATTCAATTGTGAAGATTCTATTGAGAGTCTGCTAGAGATTGCAGCAACAATTTTCTCATATCCAGAATTCTTAATGCTATTAAATGATTATGAAAAACTGCAATCATATGCTGCAGAGTTCGAAAACATAGTTGCTAAACTTAACAGACCATTAACTGTTCTAGACTCAACAACAGTAATAGCATTGGATAAGGTAATTGACAAAATTAATGTTTTATTCATACTACTTGCAGATTGGATGGATAAGGCAAACACAAGAATTGAAGCAAAACAGTTTGATATGAATAAAGTAATGTTATTAGAACGAATTGAAAATTTAACTAAACTAGAGTGGGAAACAGTTGACTGGAAAGAGCTAGACTCTGTAATGGATAAGACATTCTTGGTGGTTAGAATTAAAGATTATTTAGATAAAGACTTCAATCAAGATATTTATATGACATTGAATGTCTTATCATTAAAAGGATTTAATACTCGTGTAGAAGCTAACAGATATGCTCTAGCTAATGGTATTAGTCGTGATAATGTTATTACTAGATTGTAGGAGTGATTAAATGGGTTATGAGCAGGAAATTATCAAAGTGAGATTTGATAAACAGATGTTAAAGGAATTTAGTGGTTATGATGTAGAAGATGATGGAGAAAGTTATTATAAGGCACATCCAAGAGCAAAGAAACCACCATATGATAACATATGGAAGAAAAATAGGTATGGATTACTACCATCAACAAATACATTTATAAACTGTCACGATAGACGTATTCAGAATGAGATTAAACAGCACATAGGAGATTACACTACATATTGCTTAAAACGACAGAACATTCCATCAGCTTACTTTGATGAATTTATTGTACTATGTGTTCAGTATAAACCAACAAGAGCTAATAGTGATAATGATAATACTTGGGTTAAGAGCTCACTGGATGCTATGACTAAATACGATATGTGGGAAGACGATAACTATTTACATATGAGATTTTATCAATCATTTAGTGTGGTTGATAAAAACGACCCAAGAACAGAAATAGTAATATTTCCGATATTCAGAGGAGAATATGAGTTCGATTACGTGATTAGATATGCTGCAGAATATGTAGCTAAATTAGAAAAACAGTACGAAGAAATTTAAAATTAAGGTTTACATAATTCATTAGAATTTGTATAATAAACATGTAACAAAAATATTACAGAGCTAAGTGCTCACAGAAAGGAAAGATAAGTTAATGAGTATCAACGTAAAAAATCTTAAAAACACAATTTCTTTAAAAGGTGTAGTTGCAGGTTACCAAATTGAGGCAAAACAAGGGCAAATGTATTGGGATGATGAACGAGCTGGACTTAAAAAAGGAGATGCAGTTATTCAATACTCAGGATATGTAACTGTACAAACTGCTAAGAATCAATTTGCTACAATTAATGTAAAGAAAAATCAATCATTCCGAAATGGTGAGTTAGACCCAACAAGTCAAGCACTAGAAGCTATGTCTAAACAAGAAGTACAAACATATGGTAAAACACACGATTTTGCTAAAACTCCAACAATTAGAATTTATGGTGGTGCTTCTCTAGTAGATAACTACTATGTGAAAGACCAAGAAGTTCATGGTGGTATTCGTGCAGATTTAGGATTCGGTTATATCACATTAGGCGAACCAGTAGATGAACCAGAATTTGAAAACTTATTAAATGTTTCAGTGTTAGTAAAAGACATTGTACCAGAAGTTGTTAAAGATGAAGAAACAGGCCGCGCAGTAGTTAAAGCTATTTTCCCATATACATATGGTTCAGAGAAAAAAGGAACTTTAGTAGTACGAGCAACCACTCTAGAATTTGTGGCTGGTGCATACGAAGATGATTTAGGACACTACGACTTAGGTGATGAACTATTAAACTACGGAGACGAAGTCTTAGATTATTCTTGGGTATTCATTGGAGAACTAAACGGATACATTGAAGAACAACAAAGTGCAGCTCCAGCAGATGGAGAAAAACGAAGAGGATTTGGTAAACGAGCAATTATTGATACAAAACCAAAACGACACACAGAATTCTTATTAACTGGTCTAGATATTCTTGATAACGGTGAAGCTTTCTTAGATGAAGATATCAAAGATGCAATTCAAGCACGAGAAAAAGATATCGCAGAAAAAATGAAAGCTGATGAAGAAAAAGCAAATAAACCAGAAGAAACACAAAAAGGACGAGGTTCATTTGGTGCAGGTAGAGCTGCAGCTGCTACTCCACAAGCTGATACTGGTGCAAGACCAGCTGGACGAAGACCATCACGAAACTTCTAATTTAACTCTAGAACAGGGAGGTAGGAACTTCTTCCTATCTCTTTATCTAGAGCTAAAACTCTAGCATATTATAATT
>JBGVIL010000203.1:0-3324 GCA_045123185.1 Bacilli bacterium
AATGAAGATAGTAAAGGATTCAACTACATGCAAAAGAGGTCAAGAGTATTGCATACTTTTATATTCTGAAAAGAAAGATAATTACTTACAAAATATAGGTTATATTGGAGAACAATTAGATTTATATTTAGTATCTAAAAATATTGGTACACTTTGGTTTGGTATCGGTAAAGTGGAAGAAAAACAATTAGATGGTTTAGATTTTGTAATAATGATTGCAATAGCAAAAATAGATGACGAAACTAAATTTAGAAAAGATATGTATAAAAGTAAAAGAAAAGAGTTATCCGAAATTTGGGATGGAGATTATTATTTAGATATAGCAAATATTATAAGATTTACTCCAAGTGCTTGTAATACTCAACCATGGCTTGTAGAATCTTCTGAAAAAGAACTGAAAGTTTATAGATATAGAAAACCTGGAAAAAGAGGAATAATGCCTGTAGATATGGTTAAACACTATAATCAAATAGATATTGGTATTTTCCTATGTTTCGTAGAACTATGTTTAAATAAAAATAATATCAAATTTGAAAGAACATTATATATAGAAGAAAATGTAGATAATGAGAAAAATTTAACTGCTACATACAAAATAAAATAGAAAAACAAATTACAATTTAACGAATTAAAAATTAGAACAGAAATCTGTTCTTTTTATATTGTATTATTTTTTTTTATGGTATATAATAAGTGTGAAAAGTATAACTGGTTATACTTCAAAGGAGGGATAATATGAAAGAAAAATTTGTAGGAATTGCAAAAGTAGGAGAAAAAGGACAAATAGTTATACCTAAAGAAGCAAGAGATATGTTTGATATAAATCCAGGAGATTCTATTATTGTATTATGTGATAAAGCAAAAGGAATAGCACTTCTTAAAGCAGATGAAATAGAAGATATGGCAGATAAAGTTTTCCCAAAAGGAGAAAAATAAAATGTACTCTATTGAAACTAGACAACTTACTAAAAAGTTTAAAGAAAAAGTTGCAGTTGATGAAATCAATTTACAAATAAAAAAAGGAGAATTATTTGCTCTTTTAGGGACAAATGGTGCTGGGAAAACTACGACTATTAAAATGTTATCAGGGTTAATATTACCAACTTCTGGGGATATTGAAATAGAAAATATGGATATGAAAAAAGATATCTTCAAAATAAAAGAAATATTAAATGTATCACCACAAGAAACTGCTATTGCTCCAAATTTAACTGTTAAAGAAAATTTAGAATTTATGGCAGGAGTTTATCAAATAAGTAATAAAGAAAAAAAGATTGATGAGTTAATTAAACAATTTAAACTTGAAGAAATATTAAATAAAAGAACTAAAACTTTATCAGGAGGATGGCAAAGAAGGTTATCTATTGCAATAAGTTTAATTAATAATCCTAAAATTTTATTTTTAGATGAACCTACACTTGGATTAGATGTTATTGCTAGAAAAGAACTATGGAAAGTTATTAACGAATTAAAAGGTAAAATAACTATTATTTTAACTACTCATTATATGGAAGAAGCAGAAAGTTTATCTGATAGAATTGGTATAATGGCAAATGGGAAATTAGTTGATGTAGGAACAAGTGAAGATTTAATTAAGAAAACAAAAACTAATAATTTTGAAGATGCTTTTGTATCTATTGCAACAGGAGGAGAATTATAATGAGAATGTTTAACTTTGCTAAAAGAAATTTTAAAGAATTAATAAGAGATCCATTAAGTTTAGTTTTTCAAATTGTTTTACCGATATTTTTATTATTTATATTTCAACAATTTAATATACCTGCAGAGAATTATAAATTAGAAAATTTCACTCCAGGAATTATATTGTTTGGTTTTTCATTTGTTTCTTTATTTACAGCAACATTAATATCAAAAGATAGAAGTTCATCTTTACTTATAAGACTTGGAACTTCACCAATGAAATCAAGTGATTATATTTTAGGTTATATAATTTCATTAATTCCTATAATTATAATTCAAGATATATTATTTTTTGTGGTAGCTTGTTTATTAGGGTTATCTTTTAGTATAAATATTATATTTACAATACTAATTTCGATGATTGTTTCAATATTATTTATAGCACTTGGAATTCTAATAGGAAGTTTAGTAAGTGAAAGAGGAACAGGTGGAATAGGAAGCATAGTAGTCCAACTTGTATGTTTTACAAGTGGGATGTATTTTCCTAAAGAATCAGTAGGAGGTTTCTTTGCAAAAGTATGTGAAATATTACCATTTGAAAGTTGTTTAAATATAATAAAAGGTATACTAAATAATAATTTAGATATTATTTTAACAGGAAATATAGTTATATTTTCATTATATACAATAGTTGTATTAATAGTATCCATCATTGTTTTTAAAAAGAAAATGATTAGTGATAATAAATAATAATTTAGTAAAAAAATAATGCAAATTACAATTTGAAAGTGGGATTATATATGAAAAAGATAATAAATAAAGATAGTTGTTTGCTATATTGTGCAATTTATACAATAACAACAATATTAAATAGCATACTTTATTTGTGTCAAGGATTAAGAGATAATCCAAGTGGTAATTGGCATGAATTAGATAGAGCTTTGATAATATTTATTGGTATTTTAGCATTGCAATTGTATAGGAAATTGGAATTTAAGAATAAGTATTTGAATATTATTTGTGCATATATTCCTACAATGTTGTTAACATTTTTGTATGTATTTTTAATGGGGTTAAGAGAAACACTTGCTAAAAGTGCTTATAAGGATATTTTTATCAATTACACATTGTTATTTATTTTAGTTGTTGGTATAGATTTAGTAGTAAAAAAAATTAAAAATAGAAAAAGATAAATTACATTTTTTTAAAATGTTAAAAGTCTTTGACTATTTTCCAAAAGAGTTCGCTAGATTTGTTTATTAATAATAATTTATAATTGTATGTGAAAGGAGATAGCGTATGAAACTAGGAAAAAAAATTTTGGAATTAAGAAAAAAGAAAGGATTTTCACAAGAACAATTAGGAGAAAAAGTTAATGTAACAAGACAGACAATATCTAACTGGGAATTGGAAGAAACAACACCAAATCCAGAACAATTAAAATTATTATCAAAGGTACTAAATATAAGTATTGATGAATTGTTAGATAATGATATTCAAAATGTAGTAGTTGAAAAAGTGAGTAATACTGAAAAATTAGCTGGATTAGTTTTAAAAGTTTTAAAATGGTTAGGAATAATATTTATAATATTTTTAGTTATAGATGTTGTGGCTTTAATTTTATTTTCCATTTCTGGAAATTTTGTTGAATATCATGGTGCATCCACAATTTGTAAAATAGAA
>JBGVIL010000204.1:0-12732 GCA_045123185.1 Bacilli bacterium
GTAATATCTTAATCGCATAGATTTAGCATCTGACGTTCCAAAAATTCTAGAGTTGTATAAAATATCAATAGTTTTTGATGTTACCAGATTTCCGCTTTTAGTATAATCTTGCCATACTCCATCTAAATCCATGTATTGCCATTTACCAGTTTCAGTAGTATTTGAAACAGTTGCTTTTAAAATAATTCTTTCAGGAGTAGGTGTTCCACTGAAATTGTTAGAATACTTAAATACTTGGTCTCCAGTAACTGTAACTAGTTTAGCAGATTTACCATCTTGACCTTTTTCTCCACTAATGCAAACTGCTTGTGATTCTATTTGTGTACCATTATCTAGATATGTAATTGTTTTTGACCATACATATTTTCCATTTGTCCAAGTAGGAGCAGTTGTCTTCCATGTACCACCAGTAAGCTCAGTAGCACTTGTAGATTGATAATAGAATACATCAACGTTAGA
The DNA here is from genome assembly GCA_045123185.1 of Bacilli bacterium. GTDB lineage: Bacteria > Bacillota_I > Bacilli_A > ML615J-28 > CAG-313 > UBA1231. The sequence continues at coordinate 460 of JBGVIL010000204.1, forward strand.
TACTGATACACCACCGTTTAATCCATCAGCACCATCTTTACCAGTAACACAAATAGGTTCTGTCGTTGAGGTTGTGTTATTATTATATGTAAATACTGTACGAGTCCAAATATATTTTCCTTTTTCCCATGTTGGAGCAGTATCTTGCCAAGAACCATTAATTAAAGTTTGTTGTGAAGTAGATAAATAATATTGCTCTTTAATATTTACAATAGTTGTACCGTCTGTACCATTTTTACCGTCAGATATTTTAACTAGTGTCATTTCATCTTTCATATCATCAGAAATGTAATATCGCACACGCATCGTTTTAGCATCTGTTGTGCCAAAGATTTTAGCGTTATGATATATGTTAATAGTATCTCCAGTTTGTAAAATATTATTTTGGTAGTAGTCTGTCCAAATATCGTTTTCGTCTAAATACTGCCATTTACCTACGGTAGTGATATTGTTTCTAACAACAGATAATGTAATCGTTTCAGGAGTAGGTTTTCCAGTAAAATTATTGCTATACTTAAATACTTGTTCACCAATAACTGATATATTTTGATTATCTGCACCAGCTTTGGCTTTAGCATAACTGAAAGTTTTGGTGAAAGCAATACCATCTACTGTAATTGGAATTTCAATAGTTCCGCTATCTGCCATTGAAGTACCAACGGTTGCCTTAATTGTAATAGTTTTATCTGTTTTACTTAATGTAAAACCATTTACTGTTGGTAATGTTCCTATTGTGAAAGCTACTTCATTCATACCTTTATGTACTGTTACATCTGTTGTTACAGTAACCTCTTCAGTAATTTTACCATTGTTATCTGCTGGAAATACATGGTTCTCATTGGTTAATAAAATTGAATAGCTACTTAAACTATTTTTAACTTCTTGCTCTAATTGATTTAATTTTGTTTCTGTTGAACCTACGGTAATTTTAATACCACTGATATCCTGACTCATAGAGCTGTACTTATCTTTAAGAGTCGTTTCTTGTCCATCTTCAATAATAGTTGTTTGCGAAATTAGTGATTGAATTTGTCCATCTTGAACGTCTAGCTTTGTGTTCAATTCTTGTGTGATATTTTTGATTACTTCTAGTTTACTTGTAACTGAACCTTTATGTGAAGTGGTTTTATCAAGTGCAGTGGATACATTTGCTTTAATCTTAGTAACAAGTCCTCCACGACCATATACGACAGACATATCCATAACTGGGATTGTATATACTTCACCTTTATATGTAAATTTAATTTTGTCTAAAACTTCAAGGTTGATTGGAGCATTGAAGATTTTTAATTCAAAACCGTTATATGTTACCGTACTTAATGCATTATAAATGCTATTGACTATACTTTGTGTGATGTGAGCATTTGTAATAGTCATCGTATTCCATTTATTGCTTGCAGTTCCCGCAATAATTGATTCACTATCACTGTTATCATCAGTTTTACCAATTACTTGTGTAATTTGATATGGAACTGTATCTGACTTAGTGATTTCGGTAATATTTGAACCATTAATTGCATATACTGTACTATTAGAGGTAACTTTTTTAAATTCAATTTTTCCGTTTCGATTTATGATGATATTAGTAGCAGATACTAAAGCAATGTCTTTTAATAAGTTCATGGCACTATCTGCTTTGAGTCCATGCATATCGACGATTGATAGTTTATCAATATTCTCTACAAGGAATCCTAATTCTAATTGCATATTTTGTACTAACTGACGAGTTGTAAGGCTATCTTGTACTGGGTTGTAAGTTTCATTTAAAGTGAAATACAGAGATGGATACAAAGTTAATTCTCTGTATAAATTTGATTGTTTTATCTCGTAAGGTTCGAAAATACCATAAGGGATTTCTGTGCCATCTTCATCAATTAAATAGATTTTTACCGTTGAATCATAGGCAATATCTATATCGTTATGTAGTTTAGTTTTAACAGTAGGAATGAATAATCCACCAACAGTATAGTCTTGCATACCAGATTCGGTCGTAAACTCGATTTGGTCTAAAACATATTGATTATCGACAATTGAATCGTTGATTGTCATTTTAAAGTTTATCATTTAATTTTACCTCCTTCCTTCTATTATTTTTATTTTTCGATAAGAGAGAATGACATAGTTAGATATTGTGGAACTCCATCAATCACTCTATAAAAATCAATGTTACGATTTCCAACATACATCGTGAGAGTCACTTCTTTACCTTCTAACGGACTGAAGAATTTAACGGTAAAGAAATCTTGTAATAATAATTTTAAGATTTGACTAATCTGTTCTGTTGATAGATTAGCACAATTCCATTCAACCTCTAATTTTTGTTTATGACAAATAACTGTACGACACATTTCCCCAGTTATTGCAGAGCGAGACGAATCGCTGTCCCACGTCTCTAGTTCCCAAGACATTGAGCTTGGGCATGGAACTACTACTCCACTTATTGTTAATACTGCCATTTTATAATCATCCTTTCATTATATGTTTTATTTATTGTATATGTGATAAAAAGCTCCTATTAATTTAGGAGCTTAATTATTATTTTCTTCACCGTATTCTTGTTCTTCCATTTTTTTAACCCATGTTATATATTCATCATATAAATCATATTCTTCAACTAACTCTTCAAAATATTCTAGCGAGGAACATATTTTATCATAATTATAATCGTAATCTTCTTCTTTAATAAATCCTTCTTCAAGTAGAAAGTCATGTAATTTATTAGCTCTAAGTTTTTTATTACTTTCTTTAATATTTTCTTCTAATTGTTTTTGTCTTGCTTCTATTTGTTCTCGTTCTTCTTTGGTTGGTCGTAAGAATTTGAAATAAGCAAATACTAAAAGAAACAATATAGCAAACCAACCAACACTTGTTATTTTAGAAAGAAAATATACTATTAAAAATAATATACTAAAAGTTCCAAAAACAATAATCATACCTTTTAATTCTTTTAATATATACATACTTAACATCTCCCTTTCCCTTTAACCTCTTCTAATATTATTATACTCTTTTTGGAGCAAAAAGATACCACTTTAGGTAACTTTTTCAATTTATTTTATTTAGTTACTATATCTAAGATTAGGAGAAACTTTCTCCTAATCTTCTCATATAATAACTATAAGATTATTAATTATAACCAACTAGTGTCCAATACACCTCTGCGTGATTGGTCTTTGAACTCTTTGATAGTGCTTTGAGCCACTACTTTACCATCTAATACAACTTGCACTTGAATAGGTTGATTATTACCTTTATTAGACAATACTCTGTTTTGTTTATCGAATTGTCGACCAAGCTCATCAAATAATTTATTCAAAGGAAGTATTGCTTCTCCACCCGTAGAAAATTCTCCACCAGCCATTAGATTGTTACCATTCATACCAAAGATTGTAGGTTTAGTTAGAATACCACCATTTTTATACCATTGTCAATTTTGTTATCCTATTAGCTCTTTATCTAATAGTTCTCATGCTTTCGTCATGAGTTCAGACTATATCTTTATCCTCGGCTTTACGTTAGGATATCGCCCATTCGTGGATATTTTACCATATCGTTTGACTTAGGTTACTTTATCTAGTCGTTACACTTTTATGATATTTCTATCATACTTAGTTCGGTATTGTCATATACTATATTAAATAGTACTTAGAGTTTCACCGAATTAAAGCGATTTATTACTCATACGTTTCCATATGAGAGTGCAAAATTCTACACCAATTTTAGGTATACTAGGTGGGTCTAATGAGAATTTACCAGTCATACTAAAGTGAGGTAATTTAATTTTAGGAAGTGACCAAGTGAAGTTGAAGAATCCTTTAATTTTATCAATTGCACCTTTAACAATATCTCTAGCCCACTCAATCTTATCTTTAATGGCATTTTTAATCCCATCGAATACTGAACATACAACACTCTTCGCATTCTCAAATCCAGTTTTAAAAACATCTTTAATATTAGTAATGATAGATTTAATAATATTGTATGCTCCAGTAAAGACGCTTGAAATTGTATCTTTAATTGCGTTAAATACTTTAACTACCATATCTTTACAATAAGACCAATCGCCAGTGAAGATACCAACAATAACTGACATAACTAGTTGGATTACACTTGAAATAAGATTGAACACATTTTTAATAACATCGTAAACTGCTTTTACAGTTGTAGAAACAATGTCTTTAATTGCATTCCAAATAGATTTCATATTGCTCCATACTGCTTTAAAAATGGTTGTAGCAACAGATTTAATTGTTTCAAATGACTTCTTAGCATTTTGCCACATTTGTTTTAAAATGCCCTCAATGTCAACTCCAGCTTCATTAAACCAACTTACAATCTTACTCCAGATTTGTTTACCCATCTCTTTAACTTTATCCCAGTTTTTCCATAATAGAACACCAATAGCTATTAATGCACCAATAGCTATTACAACTAATCCAATAGGACTTGTTATGAATGCAATCGCTCCCGCTAAAGCACTAGCTAAACCAGTTGTAATTACACTAATACCATTCCATATTAACATTATCGCATTCCATAATTCCATAACTGCATTAATTAGTTTGATAGCTCCTACAACTCCTAGAATACCTAATGCAAATGCTTCAATAAAATCTAAATTATCTCTAATAAATCCTAAACAAGCTTCTAGTACTCCACTCAACCATTCTAATGCTCCGGCAACGCCTTCTATTAACGCTTGTCCTACCCAACTGTTCATAAAGTCACGTACTAGTTGAATTGAATCTGCAAGTACTTGCATCAAGATAGTTCCTACAATCATTGCAATGTCGCCTAAGTTATCAATGAATGGTTGACAAGCAGTAGCAAATTGAGAGAAATAATCACCTACGTCATCAATGAATTTAGCAACTTGCAATAATAAATCTCCAAGAGCTTTAATAAATTTCTGTGTATTTTCATTACTATTAGGATTTAGATGATTAAATAAACCAGTAACTACTTGTACTACTGCGTTGGCAATTTGTAAGGCAGTTTTGACAATAGCTCCTACAATACCACCTATCATGATAACGACTCTATCTAAACCATTCTCCCAACATTGATAGAAGAAATCTGCCATAGCTTGTCCTAATTTTTCAATATTGATTTTAAGTTTAGTCCATTCTCCTATAATCTCATTTGCAAATTGCATAAATCCGATTTTTAAATGTTGGAATACATCTAATAAAACTTTTTCCCAATTCGCTAGTTCTCGTGCGATAGATTCGATAGCAGATTTACTATTGTCTAGTCCAGATGATAAATCTCCAAGACCACCACCTAGTCCTCCTCCAGAGCCACCTGCTCCTCCACCAGATGGAGAACCACTGCCACCTCCAGAACCTCCAGAACCACCAGAACCACTACCACTATCTGAACTATCTAAAAGATTAAGCTCATCTATTCCCATTAATTCTTTAGTAGCTTTAACAATATCGTTAGCCGCTTCTGCACCTTTACCTAAAGATTCTTTAACTTTTTCTGCTCCAGAAGACATACCTCCTAGACCATCTGATAATGAGCTACCAATATCCTCGGCTGCATCGGCTACTTCTCCTAAGAAGCCACCTCCACCACCACTAGAGCCACCACTAATACCACCTTTTCCACCTAAACCGAATAGTGATAAAATTCCATTCACTACGCCTGCAATTTTGTTAAAGATTGATGTTAAGGCATTGGCTAGGGCGATTAGCCCTGGAATAACTGCGTTCCAGATAGGCGTTACAATATTTCCTAGACTAGTTCTAAGTTCTGCTAAAGCAACAGATAAACGTCTAGCTCTTCCTGCAGGTGAGTCAAACTCTCTAGCTAACGCTCCATTAGCTTGCCCCAGTTGCTGTTCGACCATCATTGTGAGAGTCATGGCTCTTTGGGCAGATGTTAATTCTTGCCCTACTGTGGCAATACCATTTGCATAAGCCATTTGTTTAATTGTATTTTCCCTAATGACTATTCCGTACTTAGTTAATCAATTTTGTTATCGTTAGGCTTTTTATCCTAACTTCTTACTGTCACCAGTAAGTTCGGCATATCTTTTTACCATGCTCTTATATAAGAGTTTAGGCATCGAACACTCTTGCCCACATTATATTCTTACAATAAAAAAGAACCTATTGTAAGGTTCAGTGAGTATGCTCTACACTACTAAAGGCTCTTTAATTCCTTTAGTTAGCTCGTGGTTGTCTTAATTAATTAATTCAATTCATTCAATTCATTTTGTAATTTTAAATAGTCTTCATAATACATCCAATTAAGTTTTTCTTTTGTTTCTGGATGTTTGCCACTAGTTTTACGTTTAGGGTTAGTTTTTGCACAACATTCTGTTATAGATGTTGAACTTTTTAATCCACACCATTGACTTGCTTCTGTTGCAGTTTTAAAAACTTGCATGGTATTTAAACAAATTACTGGTATACATCCTTTACCTAAATGAGCTTTTCTATTTTTTTCCTTAGTCTCTTCTGTATGATGTTTACCGTAGAAAGGGTTGTCCTCCCCATATCGTAGAGTACCCATTTTCTTTCTACTTTCTTCTGTATGATGCTTACCTAAGAATGGATGAATATAGCCATCTTCATATCGTTTTTTTAAAGTATCACTTATTTTTTGTTTCTGTTCTTCACTAATAGGAGAATTACCTCCACCTAGAGTGCTATTATAACCATTATAAAAACTATCGTATTTTTCAATATAATACATTTCCCATTGGTCTAACCAAAATAATAGCTCTTCTTCTGTTTCACATTCTATTGTTAATAATATATCATGTTTAAAATCGTTCCATCCATACTTTTTTATTGCATTAGAAAATTTAGTTTCCCATTTTAAATAACCGCTTCCATTATTTCTCCAACGTCTTTCTATTTTTTGTATTGTTTGACCAATATAAGACTTCTCAATACCTTTATCGTTAATAATCCAGTGTCTATAAATATACCCTTTACACATCACCAATCTACTCTTTCGTTCCCCACTTAACGTAGGCGAGGTCTTAGAATCACCTCTGATTAAATGGTTGTCTTGGTGAGTAACAACCACTTATAAACTTCCTTACACCCATATTATATGATAATGGTGTAAGTTTGAGAACTATTTGAATTGAATTTTTTTATTTTTTTGAATTGAATTGAATTAATTAATTAAGAGTTTCCTCGAATTTGCTCGATTACGGTTATATGTTTCCATATAACTAGGCAATAACTTTTACCTCATTAGAACCACTTAATGCACTTCTTAAATCCTCTTGGGCTTGGGCAATATCAACATTATAAAATGCACTCATATCCCCTGCAAGAGTTAGCATTTTTTGGCTCATATCCATTGCATCGTTACCAGTCATTCCCATAGCTCTTCCCATTTGGGCTATTGTGGCAGTAAACTGTTTACTAGATGCTACGCTTAATCCTAAAGTTCGGTTCATTTTTTGTACAAAAGCATCCATTTGGTTCGCAGAGTCTCCAAATACTGCATTAAACATTGATTGTCCTTCTGTTGCATTCATTGCATCTTGCACACTATTTTTAAGAGTTGAGAAAATACCAACTATACTCATAATAGGCAGTAATGATTGAATAATTCCCTTAAATCCACTAGCCATGCTTTTTGTTGAGCTTTGAGTGGCACTGCTAGCTTTTTTGATATTACTAATATAATTTTTAAGTTTATTAGTTAAATTATCTACAACTTTACTAGCTTGTGGAATATACTGTTTAGCAGATTGACCTATCTTACTAAATGTTTGTCCAACCTTTGTATTAGCTAGACCTTGCATTGATTTTTTAAGACTAGCAATAACTGGCTTAACTCCATTTATTGCAGTACCTAAAACCTTGTTATTTTCAATGACTTCTCTCATTCTTTCTTTAAGATTTAAGAAGGCATCAATTCCCACGACTTTAAGCTTGTTAAATCCTTGTGTAGCTTCTATTAAACCTTTGTTCAATTTTACTAAAGGTTCATAAATATTTGGTGGAATTAGAGCATCACCATCTGATAAAGCATAACCCGCTTCTGTTGCTCGATAAGTATATTCTGCAAATGCTTTATTTAATTTCTCTAATGTATCTATTTGATTTTTAGGAATTGGAGCTAATTGGAAGTTTTCTACTATATTCAATAAACTTTTGTAAGCATTCTGAACATCACCAATAGTAATTGCTTCTTGTTCAAAGATGGATAATGTATCTTTTGCATTTGCATTAATACCATCAATAACATCACCAATAGAAACAACTTCTCCAGTAGCTTCTGCTATTTCAAACTGAATTTGTGTAAATGTATCTGCTAAATACTCGGCACTAAGAACTACATCATCAATGATTTTAACTTTATTTAAAGCTACGACTGATGAATCAATTTCTTTCTTAACATCTTTGAATGTATTTGCTAATGTAGCACCAATCGCAGTAGCTCCCATAGCTCCTCCAACCATTGCTCCACTTGAAGAACTTGAACCTTCATCGTTTCCACCAGTAATGTTGGTTTTTATATCTACACTACCTTTTTGATTAATTGCTTGTTGTATCTCTTTGCTACATTGTTGCATAGCTTTAGATACGGTATTGATTACTTCATTCATGGCATTTGTTAGACCAGAAATATTAATATTACTAAACATTCTTTTTTGTAATGCTTGTATATCTTTGAGTTGGTCTTCTACATCCTCATAAGCATCTTCAATCTTATCGGCAGTTTTTGCAATTTTATCTCCACTAGATTTAGCAGTTTTCTCCAAATCTTTAAAGGACTTATCAACGTCAGAGGTGTCAACATCTATTTTTATAGTGATATCATCATTGTTATTTGCCATTATATATTCACATCCTTTCAATAATATGTTTATATATCATCAAAAAAAAGAGGGCAGTAAGTAATAAGTAGCTAAAACACTACCTCTACTCACTACCCTCTGTTTTATTGACTTCTTGTTTTTTTGCTTCTTGTTTTCTTTGCATAGCCATAGCCCATTCATATATTTGAGCAGACACTATTTTCTCTTCTGATGTTAATTCATCATTATCTACTTTTTTATCAATAGATGGTTTAGCATCAATAAATGGAAATGCTTCTTTAAGCTCTGGATATTTAACTTCTTTACTCATTAATCTAGCAACAGATATTCCTACTAGATTAGCTAATTGCCAGTTAAAATAAGCAGACTCTTCTAATTCACGTTTTTCTTTCTCATTGTGTGCTTTAACATATCTAGTAACTTGTTTAAATGTAGAACTATAAAAATCTTTTTCTGTCATACCTATGGACATACATTGTTCGAGCAAACCTGTAATCTGTTGTGTAAACGTTAGCTTTTCCATATATTCTACTTGTTCTTCTATTTCTTTATCTTGCGGTTCTTTATCTTGTTCTTCTTCATCTTGAATTAATCCACTTTCTTTGTATAGTTCCACAATAAATCCATATAAATCATCTATTGTATCTGCAAGGCTATATAATTTATCATCATCTATATTATATTCAGATAAGCATAATGATAGAACAAATAAAAGAGTTTCAATTTTATGAGCTTCTTGTAATGGCTTAGTAATTGAACCATAAATGTTGTCTAAAGTTAAACAAGCTCTAATATCTAATTTAGGATAATAAACTTTAAAGTGTTCTACATCTCTTAGAACAAGCATATAATATACTATCCTTATTCTACTTCAACATTAGCTTCATTAGGAAGATATTTAGCTTGTTTTAACACTTCAATAACAATAGGAAGTAAAGACATTACAGAATTTTCATCTTCTTCTAAAAATTCATCAACAAGCTCCATCATTTTTTCTTTAGTAATTCCGTTGTTTAGTTTTTGTGAAGCATAGAATAATACTGTAACAATAAATTCTAATGATGGTAGTTTCATTTTAGACATATCTAATTGTTCAATATCTCCACCCATCATACCAAAAATAAAGTTTAATGGTGATTGATTTCCTAAAGCTCGTTCAAGTTGGATTTTCTCTTTAACTCCCATAACTAGTCGTAAATTCATAAATTCTAATGTTTTAATCATAATCTTAATTTCTCCTTTTCTATTTTGTAATATAAAGTCATGCTCTAGCATATAATATAATAAGAGCATAATAAAAGGAACTAAAGATTAGTTCCCTCTATATACTTTTATTAAGCACCGATTCCTTTTACACCAGTGAAGTTAAAATCAAATTCTGATGATGGAGTTAATGCCATAGTAAATGTAGGAGCTTCACCAACTGTAATTTCTCCTAAACCAACAGATACTTCACATTGGAATGTGATAACTAATCCATCTGGTAAAGTAATTTTACAAGTTTGTTGACCTCCTTCAGCTACTAAATCACGTAATTTTTTATATTCAACTGCATCATAGTAACCAGAGAACTCTAAAGATTCTGCAGGTTCTTTTAATCCAGAGATATAAACACGAGCTTCATTTTCTAGCGTTGTGACCTCTAGTGTAGCTTTTGTTTCATTAAAAGCTGGGATAGATGTTAAATTTTTAACAACTAATTCACCTAATTCTACTTTTGTTTTCGCAGAGAGCATTGCCAATGTAATCATTCCTTTCTATTTATAATATGATAATATCGTTATTCTGTTCTTTAATTTTAGCAGTATAACGCATAGTTTTACAAAATAAATTATCTACATACATATCTGATGATGTGTATGTTTTTTTAAATCCTAACTGTTTCATGTATCTATCAACTAATGGCATATAATGAAATAGTTGTTCAGTATCAGTAGCATAAACGCTAATCTCATAACCGATATGAACTATTTGCATACCATTTAGTTCATAAAACTTGTCACTGTTTTGGGTTTCATCTAATATTAATAAAGGGATAGATACACCAACATTAATTGGTGGTTGTGAGATGTAGACATTTAATCCTACATTCTCTCTTAATCCCTCAATTAGATATTCTCTAACGGATAACATTCTATCCCTCCTATTTTAAGCATTTATAGATTTGTTCTTCTATAATAACTGGAGCTTTCTCTCTATAATAATCTAGAGTGTCCTCATAAAAATGTTTTGGTGGCATACCATAAGTGAAATAATAGTTACGTCCATTGTCTGGAGTATAAGCCCATCCACCTTGACGACCTCCACTTACGAATATCCCCGTACCACTATTTGTGTATAGAGCGTAATTCGCAGTAGGAACTACACTAATAGAAGCTCCATAAGGACTCCATTCAATAGGCATAATAGTCACTGAACGTTTTAAGTTACCAGTAGGTAAGTATTTTCCATTCCCAGTACGTTGTTCAATTAAACGTTGTTCATGTACCTTTATTTCAGAGCCACATATTTTTAAACCTTGTTCTACACCTTCTTTAATTTGTTTCTCGGTAGCATCTAGCTTACTTTTCAATTTGGATGAATCTATTGTTATTTTAAATGTAGGCATAACAATTATCACCCTCTTCTACGAATAGCATATGTTATACTACGAGATAAAATCATAAAAGGTTCATAAACACGATAATCAACTACTTCATATTCTATATCATTAATGAGAATAACTTTGACTTGTCTACAATCAAAATCTGCGTCAATATCAAATGATACTTCTGTTGTAGCTACTACACCAATACCATACTTATTTTGAGAGTATGTATTGCTAATCTCTCCTATTGCACATGGAATAGGATTGGGATAAATTAATTCGTAGCTAGTTTTAACTTGCCCATACTTATTAGGTAGGCTTACTGTTTCTCTCATAAGATAACATTCTTCTGTATAGAAAATAGAACTAATTGAACTCATGCTACCACACCCTTACTTTAGCTTTGCCTTGTGGTAATGGTAATCTATCTTTTAAAGATTGAGGTAATTCAGATTGTTCAGATACTTTAGCTGAAGTCATGAACGACACTGAACGTCCGTTACTACTAATCTGTTTTATTGACGAATTTCCATTTTGAGCTAATGAACGTGATAGCAATGATTGACGAACTAGAATTGTTGCATATTCAATAACTACCACATAGTAATTAGCAACTAGAAGGAATGCTTCATCGTATGTATAACTACGAGGATAAACGTGAAGGATACAAGCTTTAGCACTGATAGTTAGAAAATATGTTAAATAATCATCCAACATAGTTTTCAGTTCTTTATCATTGGTTGCTAGAGATTTGATTTCCTCTAGTTCTCCATTTGTAAGCAATTTTTTCATAGGGTTTAAGCAAAGTTGGAGAAGTTCTTCTATTGTAGAACAAAATTCTAAATCCATTTCATCAATAATCATATATGCTATCACCTCACTTTTTATA
>JBGVIL010000205.1:0-60782 GCA_045123185.1 Bacilli bacterium
ACCGGATAATGCTGGTGCTAAATTAAGTGGATTTGCCGAAGGTATAAATCAATTAGCTCCAAAATTTGGAGAATTTATAAAGAGTTTAAATGGTATAGATTTTACAAATGTTGATACTTCATTTGCTAATATAAAAAAACTATTAGACTCTTTAGATTCAGTATCTAATTTTAATATGGATAATGTAAATAATATTAGTTCAGCATTAAAAACTATATCTGAATCATTAACTAATTTAGCAAATGTTCCAGCAGAAGTAGCTGATAATTTCAATAATGCTTTGAAGACTTTAGGACAGAATGGTATGACAGCATTTTTGGATTCATTTAAGAACATACAAACTGATATGAAAACTAAAGCTACTGAAGGCATTACTGGATTCACAGCTGGTGTTACAGATAATCAAGAAATTGCTACAACTGCATTAGAAAATCTTCATACTGCTTGTAAAGAACGTATAGTTCCTGGTGATTATGAAGATATTGGAAAATATGTAGTTGAAGGATTTGCTAGAGGAATATCAAGTAACGTTAAATTAGCAACTGATGCTATGAGTATACTGACTGCAAAAGTTGAAGCTCAAGCAAGAGCAGACCTTGATATAAATTCACCTTCTAAATTATTTAGAAAGATTGGTTCTGGTATACCAGAGGGATTTGTTCAAGGTATTGGAATGTTTGGAAGTTCAGTTAAAAAATCTGTAATGAATATGAGTAGTAATGCTATTGATTCTACAAGAAAAGTATTATCTCGTATTGGAGATATAATAAATAGTGATACTGAGAATACAATGACTTTAAGACCAATATTAGATTTATCTGAAGTTAAATCTGGAGTATCACAAATTGGTTCATTATTCGGTCAACCTTCATTAGCTGTAGCAACAAATATTGGAGCTATTAGCTCTGGAATGAATAACCGTCAAAATGGAAATGATGATGTTGTTTCTGCTATTAACAAATTAGGTAAAACACTATCTGGAATTAAAGGTAACACATATAATGTTAATGGAGTTACTTATGATGATGGAAGTGCTGTATCTGATGCAGTTAGTGAATTAGTAAGAGCAGCTAGAGTAGAAAGGAGAAGATAGATATGCCAAGAGAAGGCGATAAATGGCGTGTTGCCAGAGGCGATTGTCTTTGGAACATAGCAAGATCAGTTTATGGAAATGGTGCACAATGGACCGTTATAGCAGATGCCAATGGCATACCTAGAAACAGGACCACTATATTTCCAGGTCAATTATTTACATTACCTGGAATAACAGGTGGTTCTTCTTCACCTGCTCCAGCACCTGCACCACAACCACCCCCAGCCTATACATTGACACCTAATATTGTATGGTTTCAATTAGCTGCTGGTGAGAGAAGAAAATTTCAAGTTATTTGGGAACAAGCACATAATAAATTTGAAGTAAGATGGGAAATATGGGATTCAAATGGTCATTTATGGATGGCTGATGGTGGCGATCATAGCATCACTACTGAAGATCGTCAGAAGGCAGATGAATTTACATATCCAGATTATAATGATAGATTTGTTATGAGATGTAGTATTAGAGCTGTGGACGATAATGGCAACGGTTTATCTCCATGGGCAATCAAAGAATATGATCTTAGAAATGCCCCACCAGATTTACCACCTGATCCTACATTTGAGATAAATTCACAGAATGTTCTAACTGTAACTTTTGAAAATATTAGTACCGATATAAATGCTGATTCGATAGAAATAGCTATATATCAAGATGATACTATTAAATATAGTACGGCAAAAGTTTCAATAAATACAGAAACAAACTTTGCTAAATATACAGTAACTGTTCCACCTGGACATTATTATAAAGTTAGGGCTAGAGCAGTTAAAGGAACAAGTAATTATGGAGGTTGGACAAACTTTACATCTAATGATCAATCTGTTCCAGTTGCTCCTTCTGAAATCACTACATTACGTCCGCAAGTTATCAATGAAAGTACTACAAAACAATACGGTGTATTCATAGAATGGACTGAGGAAAAAACTGCTAAACAATATGAGATTCAATGGACAACTAATTTAGAATATTTTGATCAATCAGATAAAGTAAATAGTAAAACAACAGAAGAAGGACAAGGTCCAAGATTACTTATTACTGATATAGAAGTTGGTAGTGAGTATTTCTTTAGAGTTAGATCTTTAAATGATAAAGGTCATTCTTTAAACTGGACACCTATAAAATCTGTTAGATTAGGTATTAAACCTTCAGCTCCAACAACATGGAGTAATACTAGTTCGGCTATAATTGGTGAAGATTTAAATCTTTATTGGACTCATAATTCTATGGATAACTCAATTGAAAGATATGCAAGATTACATATTACAGTAATCGATTCCGCACATCCCGAATCTGAACCTATGGAATTCACAAAAGTTATAGAGAACACTAAACCTGAAGAAGAGAAGAATACTAATAGCGTTTATACAATTAACACAAATGATCCAGATTGGGCTTTAGTTCAAAATGGATTTATTATTAAGTGGAAAGTACAAACTGCAGGTATAATCGATACTTATAGTGATTGGTCTATTGAAAGAGAGGTTACAGTATATACTAAACCTTCTTTATCTTTAGATTTATTAAATAAAGATAATATGTCTACAGAAGAAGTAAACAACTTTCCATTCTATATTTCAGTTCTAGCAGAACCACAAACACAGAAACCTATTAGTTATTATATAGAGGTAATAGCTAATCAAGGATATTCTATAGTTGATAAGATGGGTAATGTTAGAATTGTTAATCCTGGTGATAAAATATATCAAAAATATTATGATCCAGAACAAAATGCTTGGAGATTCCTTGTAGAAATGACTCCAGGTAATATTGATTTACAAGATGGTATATCTTATACTGTTAATGTTACAGTAGCTATGGATTCTGGTTTATCTGCTACAGCGACACAACAATTCAATACTGTTTTAGATGAACAATCATATCAAGTATATGCAGATATAACTATTGATAAAGAAATATTAACAGCAAATATTAATCCTTATTGTTATGAATATGATTCAAATAATGAAGAAAATATATTATCTAATAATTGTACTCTAAATATATATAGAAGAGAGTATGATGGAACATTTACAGAAATAGCTACTGGTATAAAGAATG
The DNA here is from genome assembly GCA_045123185.1 of Bacilli bacterium. Classification (GTDB taxonomy): domain Bacteria; phylum Bacillota_I; class Bacilli_A; order ML615J-28; family CAG-313; genus UBA1231. Next base: position 3,158 of record JBGVIL010000205.1, read on the forward strand.
AACTTAATACTTATGTAGTTGATCCTCATCCATCATTAGATTATGCTAGATATAGAATAGTAGCAATAAGTAATGAAACGGGTACAGTAAGTTATGCTGATATTGAAGGTGTTCCTATCTTAGATCCAGATGTAGTTATTCAATGGTCTGAAAAGTGGTCAGATTATGATCATGATGATTCAGGTGATAATAATATTGAAAAACCATTTGCCGGTTCTATGATTAAAATACCTTATAATGTTGACATATCTGAAAACAAATCTCCTGATGTATCCTTAGTTGAATATGCTGGTAGAGAACATCCAGTAAGTTACTATGGAACTCAAAAAGGTGAAACAGCAACTTGGAATGTAGCTATTCCGTCAGAAGATAAAGAATTATTATACGCTTTAAGAAGATTGTCAAGATTTGCTGGTGATGTTTATGTAAGAGAACCATCAGGAACTGGTTATTGGGCTAATCTTACTTTATCATTTAGTAAGAATCATTTAGAAACTATAATACCAGTAACATTTAATATTAAGAGAGTAGAAGGAGGAATGTAAGATGATTAATTGGGATGAATCTATGGAACAAACATTTGAATATTATGAAGTAGATCCTCATACTTGGAAAGATCTTCGACCTCTTAATACTGTTAAATCATGTACAATAGATAGAGATAGTGAAGCCGATACTCTCGGCTCCGCCTCTATTGATGTTACAGATTTATTAGGAGAAGCATATATTAGAGTATATATGATTGTCCGTCAAAATGGATTAAAATACAAGATAACTATGGGCACATTTCTTGTTCAAACACCATCGTCAACATATGATGGAAGGAATAGAAATGTTTCAATAGACTCATATACTCCTTTATTAGAATTAAAGGAAAATCCACCACCTTTAGGTTATGCATTGCTTAAGGGTGACAATATTATGGAAGAAGCATATAAAATTATAAGAGATAATTGTAGAGTGCCTGTTGTACGTACAACCTCTGACATTACTCTTAAAGACGATTTTGTTGCCGATCCAAATGATAAATGGCTTACTTATATTAGAGACTTAATATCACAAGCTAAATATAAATTAGATTTAGATGAAGAAGGAAGAATACTATTTGCACCGAAACAAAAGATTGAAGAACTACAACCTAAATGGACTTTTAATGATGATAATAGTTCTATATTAATGCCAGAGATTACATTAAGACATGATTTGTATTGTATTCCTAATGTTGTTGAGGTTGTTGCTTCTAATGGTACAAGTCAGATATATTCTAGAATTGTTAATGACGATCCTAACAGTCCTACTTCAACTATAGCTAGAGGTAGAGAAATAGTTCACAGAGTTACAGATCCAGAACTTCCAGGTTTCCCTTCTCAAGAACAAATTGATGAATATGCTGAAGAGGTTTTAGAGTCTTTGTCATCTGTTGAGTATGAAGTAACATATTCTCATGGATATTGTCCAGTAAGACCTGGTGATTGTGTAAGATTAAATTACAAGTCAGCAGGGATAGAAGATGTTAAAGCTAAAATAATAAGTCAATCATTACAATGCAAAGCAGGTTGTAAAGTTAATGAAACAGCTGTATTTACAAAAAAATTATGGAAATAGTGAAAGGAGAACATTATGGCTTTATCAAAAGATCTTATTAATCAATTTGTAAAGTTAACAACACCTGAGCAGCAGCCTACTGAGACTACTGTAAATGGTACTTATAAAAAAGTTGGAAACGTTGAGTACGTACAAATAGATGGTTCAGATATTTTAACTCCAGTTGAGTCAACAGTTACTGCTGATAATGATGATAGAGTTCAAGTATTGATTAAAAACCATAAAGCTATCATTACTGGTAACATAACTTCTCCTTCTGCTAGACATAAGGATGTAAGTACGATAAAGGATGAAGTTGATGAGTTTGGTAATACCATTAAACAAATGGATAATACAATAACTCAACAAAATAACTCAATAATTCAAATAGATAATAATTTAAAACAAGTAAATAATACAATATTACAACACGATAATGTAATAAATCAGCAAGGTAATGCAATCTTGCAAATGAATAATGCTATTGAACAGCAAGGTAATGATATCACTCAAATAGGTAATAAAATAGACCAACAAGGTGACCAAATTACTAGTCTTAACAATACAGTAACAGCTCAAGGTAATATTATTAATCAGTTTGATAATAGAATTACACAACAAGACAATACTATAACTCAACAAGGTAATATTATAACAGAGCAAGGAAATAAGATTAATCTCTTTGACTCTAATATCGAAATCTTAAACAGTGCCTTTAAAATTAAAGATGGTGTATTAACTGGTTTAAGTGAAATTATTATTGAAGAATTAGAAACTAATACATTAAACGCAAAGTATGCTAACATAGATTTCACTAATATTAATTATGCAGCTATTGAAAAGGTATTCTCTGAATCTGGTATAATTAAGGATTTAATTGTGTCAGAAGGTAAGATTACAGGAGAATTAGTTGGTGTTACTATTAAAGGTGACTTGATAGAAGGTAATACTATTAAAGCTGACAAATTAGTTGTAAAAGGTGAAGACGGTCTATATTATAAATTAAATATGGATTCGCTTGGAGAACCAACTGTATCTAAAGATGAAAAGTATCAAAATGGATTAGATGGTTCTGTTATTATAGCTAAATCTATTGTTGCTGAAAAAGTAGCCGTTGATGATTTAGTAGCTTTTGGAGCTACAATAGGTGGATTCAATATTGATACTCATTCTATATTTTCTGGAACTAAATCATCTATAAACAATACTACAAGAGGTATTTATATGGATGATCAAGGACAGATTAATATAGGTGATTCAAATAATTTCTTTAAATATTTCAAAGATTCTGATGGAGCATATAAACTTATTATATCTGCTGGTTCTATAGAATTAGGAGGTAGTGGTAAGACTGTTGAAGATGAAATCAACGACATTAAAGACACTACTAAAAAGACTGTAAAAACAGTACAAGTACTATACGCTTTATCAACTAGTGAAGTAGTCGGTCCAACTACTGGTTGGTCTGAAACAGCACCACAATGGGAATCCGGAAAATACATGTGGCAAAAAACAATTGTTACATATGTGGATAATACAACATTAGAAAGTGAGACTTGTATACAAGGAGCCAAAGGAGAAGATGGTATAGCTGGTGCTCAAGGACCAAAAGGTGATAAGGGAGATCCTGGAGCTGATGGTAAAGATGGTGCTACTGGTCCACAAGGTCCTAAAGGCGATAAGGGTGACCCTGGTACAAATGGAACAAATGGAAAAACATCTTATTTTCATATTAAATATTCAGCTAAAGCAAATCCTACTTCATCAGCAGATATGTCAGAAACACCAAATACTTATATTGGTACTTATGTTGACTTTATAGAAGCTGATAGTACAGATCCTACCAAATATACATGGTCTCAATTTAAAGGTTCTCAAGGAGCTAAAGGAGATCAGGGTATACCTGGTACAAATGGAACAAATGGTAAAACATCATATTTACATATTGCTTATGCAACAAACGCTACTGGTACAGCTGGATTCTCTGTTAGTGATAGTGTTGGCAAGACATATATTGGTCAATATACTGATTTTACTCAAGCTGATTCTACTGACCCTACAAAATATTCTTGGACACTTATTAAAGGTGATAAAGGAGCTACTGGTGCTCAAGGGCCACAAGGTGTAAAAGGTGATACTGGAGACAAAGGCGATAAAGGAGATAAGGGAGATAAGGGAGATAAAGGAGACCAAGGTGTAAAAGGTGATACTGGAAATGGTATAAAATCTACAGCTATCACTTATCAAGGTTCTACATCTGGAACAACTATACCAACTGGAACTTGGGCTACTACAATTCCAACTGTTGCAGCTGGTTCATTCTTATGGACTAGAACAGTTATTACTTATACTAATAATTCTACGACTACATCGTATTCTGTATCTAAAATGGGTTCTACAGGAGCAAAAGGTGACACCGGTGCAACTGGTAAAGGTGTCAAGTCTGCTGCTACAACCTATCAGGCAGCTGCTACTGGTACTACAATACCTACTGGAACTTGGGCTACATCTGTTCCAAAAACTACCGCTGCTCTTCCATATTTATGGAGTAGAACAATAACTACTTATACAGATAATACGACATCGACTGCGTACGCTGTAGGTTCAACACCTGAAGGAATTGTGGTTGGAGGAAGAAATAGGTTTATAGGAAGTAGTAAATATAAAATTGATAATCCTTTTATATTTAACGCTGTTACTTCTCATGATGCAATAAAATATTTTGATGATATATATACCAATGAAATAGAAAAAAATACTGAATATATTTTACAAGTTAAATCTGATGGTAATCTAGCGGGAACACATGGATATAGTACTGATACTATTGGAAAATTTACTATTTGGATAAAATATATTAAAAAAGATGATAATTCATTACAACATACTAACTTCAATAATAGTCAAATATCAGAAAATAGCAATCCAAAATATTTAGGAAGTAAAAATGGTACTTTTTATTGGTTATGGAAAACTCCAAATTATGAAGTTAAAGACAATAATTTTATTTTAAGAGCGAATACTTATGCTGATACTGATAATCCGGTTACTATGAGTTTCTGGGATTTTAAATTCGAAAAAGGTAATAAACCAACAGATTGGTCACCAGCTCCAGAAGACATAGATAATGAATTAGATAAAAAAGCTTCAAATGAATCTCTTGAAAATGAAAGAAATAAATTACAAGAAGCTTTAAATGCTGCTAATCAAAGAATAGATTCTATTAATGCTGTTATCCAATCTTTAACTTCATCAGGAGCTAACGAATCAGTATTGACTCAAACACCTGATGGTTGGAAATTTAATATGACCAAATTCAATGATGCTATTAATGCTAATCAAGAGGCTATCACTAAAGAAACGACCGACAGACAAGCAGGAGATAATAATAATGCTGCTTTAATTAATAAAGTTAATGGTTATGTTACTAAAATTGAAAATGGTCAAGAAGTTTCATATGTCAATATTGGTACAGATGCAGATAATAATCCTTGTGTTCTTTTGGGTAAGAATGGTGGTACTGATAACCAATTTAGGGTTTCTATATCAAATAAAGAAATTCAGTTTTTAAAAGATGCTGGTAATGGAAATTATACTAAAATAGCATATATTGATGGTTCTACTTTCTATGGTGATAATATTACAGCTGTTAAAAGATTACAAGTTGGTATAGCTCCTAATAACTATTATTGGGAAGTTAGGTCTAATGGAAATTTAGGACTAAATTATAAAACTAATTAGAAAGGAGAAATCAAAATGGGAAGATATGACTTTAGTTGTAACATGGGTTATGAGACTAGTCAAGATAATGCTACCAGATATGTTACTGTTATATGTTACTGGAAAAACAATGGCTGGAAATATCATATGCAACCAATTTATGGATGGGTTACTTGCAATGGCGAAGAACGTTGCGTATATAATGCTGGATATCCGGATTTTCAAAGTGATAACAATGGTCAGTACGAATTAGGTAGATCAAGTTTTTCATACGCTAGAGGTCATTCTACTTATTCTGTCGGGTTCAGTGCAAGATTAAGATCAGATTCATCTTATGCTTCTGGTGAAAGAAAGTCAGGATCTGGATCAGTAAATGTAGATGCTAAAACTCATACAGTTATAACCTATAATGCTAACGGCGGTACTGGTGCTCCTGGGAACCAAGATAAATGGTGGGGAGAACGAATGTGGTTATCAGGTACTAAACCAAGTAGGACTGGATATAACTTTAGTCACTGGTCTGCTAGTAGCGGTGGTAATTATAGCCCAGGTCAAGAGTATACTACCGATCCTGGTGGTACGGTTACTATGACTGCACAATGGTCTGAGATCACATATCAAGTATCCTATAATGCTAATGGTGGCTCTGGTGCCCCAGCAGCTCAAACAAAACGATATACTGCTAATTTAACATTAAGTAGTACTAAACCAACTAGAAGTGGTTATATATTCAAAGGTTGGGCTACTTCTGCTTCAGGTGCAGTATTATATCAACCTGGTGGAACTTATAGTAATAATGCAGCTGTTACGTTATATGCTGTTTGGGAAGTTGCTTATAAAAAACCAACTATAAGTAATTTTAGTGTTTTTAGATGTAATTCTGCTGGTACAGCTGCAGATGCTGGAACATATATTAAAGTTTCATTTGCTTGGACTACATTTAATAATATGGTCGGTATTGATGCTAGATGGAAAGCATCTCGGTGGCAGTTGGTCGTCTTGGACTTCTATCAAAGGCTCTGCTAGTGGTAAATCTGGTAATATTACTGCTGTTACTGGTTCAAATGGTATATCTACAGCTAGTTCATATGAAGTACAAGTCAGAGTTTATGATGCTTCTAATGCTCCAACAGCTAATACAACAGAATCAAACACTTTACCTATCTCTACACAATCATTTCCAATTGATGTTAAAAAAGGTGGAAAAGGTGTAGCAGTTGGTAAGGTTGCTGAAAAAGAAGGTGGATTCGAAATTGGAGGATCTATCAACGAAATCTGGTTAGGAGGTATTAAAATATTATGGTACAGTTAAAAAAAATATTAAAATATTTATCCTCTATCAAAAATCTCCTAGAGAGAGAGAGAGAGAGAGAGAGAGAGATCAACAAAGATTGGGGGTGGAGCGTTTAATTACGTTCTATCCTCAGGAAAGATTGGAGGTGGGCAGAAATATAATATCTAGCCTACTTCCAAGAGGTGTCTTATGGCTGAACTAAGAATAAATGGAGCAATGAGAGTAATGAATGGCAGTACTAATATGCGAACATTAAAAGAAATGAATGATTTGTTGACTACTTTAAACAATAGAAAGGCTTCTTTTATGACTGCTTTCTTAACAAGTAGGCCAAAATATAGTTCGACATCTGGTAATGAATGGACTTGGCAAAAAATTAATCTAAGTCAAGTACAGTCATTTGGATCTAATTTTTCATTGAGTAATGGAGGAATAAAGGCTAACAAAGCTATGAAAGCATTAGTTTCAGCTCAATTAGTACATTGGACTCATACAAACGGGTCTGAAGAATTTGATATTGCTATTCATAAAAATGGTTCAAATAATGTAGTATTACAATCTCATGGAAATATGACTAAAAATCTTCAGCATCATATAATATCACCAGCTGTTGTAGATTTAGCAGCTAATGATGTATTATACTTTGGTTTTATTCCAGGGGCTGTTACATCATTTACATTAATCGGTGACGGTAATACTACATTTATGACTCTTCAAGAAATAATACAATAAGCATAGGACAAAGAACGTGTAAATACGCATATTTATGGCAAGTTTACATTTAGCTCAAGAAATATTTAAATTAATATATCCTGTGGGAAGTATTTATATTTCTACATCAGCAACAAATCCATCAACATATTTTGGTGGTACTTGGGTTGCAGTAGCTCAAGGTAGAACTTTAGTTGGTGTTAATACATCCGATTCTGATTTTAATACTGTTATGAAAACTGGAGGTAGTAAGACACATACTCTTACAATAGACGAAATGCCGGCGCATGCACATTCTCTTAGAACGGTTCTTGATAATGCTGGTTCTGATAATAGCCGGTGAATTACCAAAAGGTTCTAGAAATGATGGAAATAATAGAGGTTGGGGTCCATATATAGATTGGAATTCAGCAAATAGAGCATTAGCTAATACTGGACGGTTCTAAAGCACATTCTGTTCTTAATCCATACTATACAGTATATATATTTAGAAGAACTGTTTAAGCCGTACGTCTGAATATATAAACAGTGTAATAAGGATTTAATATGCTATGAGCCTTATTACCTCCAGTAAAATCAGAATAATTTCTTTCATTTTATCCAAACCACCATGTATCACCACCACCTGTTTAAAATGTATTTTCACCTCCAGCATATATCCAATATAATAATTCATGCTGATGCGCCGGCATTTCGATATATTAATTTAGATTATAGATATTATATTAATAATTATGGCAAGTTTACATTTGGCAAATGAAATATTTAAACTTATTTACCCAGTAGGTAGTATTTATTTATCCGATAATGCTACAAATCCTAGTTCTAAATTTGGTGGAACCTGGGTGCAATTAAAAGATCACTTCTTATATGCAGGTAGTAGCTTTTCTAGTGGTAATGGAACTGGAACAGCTACTAATAGTCATACTTTAACTATTGATCAAATTCCCTCACATAACCATAGTGGTTCAACAAATAAAGGTAAAACTGATTTTATGAGAATTGTTGGTGCTGTTGGTACTTCTGAAGCATCAAATCATATGCCAGGTTATACATCAGGTGCTTATAAAGATGTGGGATTAGGAGAATTAAATTTTCCAGGTTCAAATCACTGGCATGATTTTGATACTAATAATACTGGTGGAGGAAAGGGTCATTCTCATAATATACCATATCAATCTATATATGTATGGAGACGTACTGCATAATTTATTTTAAAAGGAGGAAACTCAAAATGGTAAAAACACATGAAATAAATTTAATCACTTCAGTGTTTAATCAAGTTCAAACTTCAAATTATATAATTCTTGAACAAGATAAAGATAATTTATTTGAAGCAAATGATTATATATTATTTAAACAAGTAGAACAAGTTGAAGAAGGGACACAGTTTACAGGACTTTATCAAATAGTTCAAATAAAAGATGTTGTAATTGATAAAGGACTTAAAGAAGGCTTTGTTCTACTAAACATGCAAAAAATATAGGCATATAATATGTCTAGTTAAAAATAAAAACGGCTTAAAATCGATTCTCGTGCGTCGTTTTTTAGCTGTTTGTACGATAAATACTACGAAAGGAGAATCATAATATGACTAACGAACAATTAACTCAAAAGGTTATGGAGTTAGAGGAATTCAAAGGTCAGTCTACTGCTGACCACAAACGTATAGAACAAGTTTTAGCAGAACTTCAAGAGGAGGTACGAGCAACAAAAGATCTGGCCGAAGATGTACATATTATGGCAATAAATATGCAAAACATGCAAAAAACTCAAGAAGAGATGAGTAAGAAAGTCGACGCTATTACATCAAAAGAATTTATTGAGTATAAAGAAAATAAAAAAGCAATAAAGAGTCAAATTATATCTATAATTATAGGTTCTTTTGGTACTATGATATTAGGATTTATATGTTGGCTATTTATGCAATTTGTAAATAAAGGAGGAATATAATATGTCAAACAAAGTTTATGATATTTTAAAATATATAGCTTTAATATTTTTGCCTGCCCTAACTACTTTTGTAGGTGTTGTATTACAATGCTTTAATGTCAGTTGTGCTGATATAGTATTAACTATAATGACAGCATTTGATGTATTTCTAGGTACAGTATTACAAATTTCAAACTATAACTACAATAACGATCTTAAGAAAGGAGAATAGTTATGGATGAAGAAAAAACAGTAGACGCTGTAGAAGATGTTAATGTTCAAGATTTAAGAGAATACGAAGAGGAAGGAGAATAATTATGGCTTATAAAGGACCAGATATCTCTGCATGGCAGGGAGATATAGATATTACTGCCTTATCATCTCAAGTAGACTTCTTTATTTTTAGAGCTTATGCTGGAATGACTAAAGATAAAAAAGTTGACAGAAATGTTAATCTAGCAATTCAAAATGGAAAACCATATGGACTATATATTTATTCTTATGCTCTAAATACTGCTCAAGCTAGAGAAGAAGCTCAAAGAATGGTTAATCTAGCAAATAGCTATAGTGTCAGACCAGCTTTCTTATGTATTGATATGGAGGATGCTGATGGATACAAAGCTAGAAATGGTATGCCTTCTAATCAAACATTAAGAGATATTTGTACAGTTGAAGGTGAAATATTTGAACAAGCTGGATATTATGCAAATATATATGCCAATACTTCTTGGTGGAGAAATCAATTAGCAGGTCTAACAAGATTTGATAAGTGGGTTGCTCACTGGCCAACTAAAGGAGGCAAACAAACAGGTAATGCTACTAGTCCAGATGGAGAGAATGCTAATAACTGTGGTATATGGCAATTTACTTCAGAAGGTAGATTAAGTGGATATAATGAAAATCTTGATATGAACTATGCTTATAAAGATTTTGTTATGAATAAAAATGGTAACTCAAATCCTACTCCAGTAGCACCAGCTCCAAGTATACCAGATACTGTTAATAAATACGTTGTTAAATCAGGAGACTGTCTATCAAAGATAGGATCTAACTTAGGAGTTGATTGGATAGATATAGCAAACGCTAACGGTATAGTTAGTCCTTATACAATATATGTAGGACAAACATTAATTATACCAGGAGGATCTACTCCAGCTCCAGCTCCATCTCAACTATCTGATAGTGGTACAACATATACAGTTAAATCAGGAGATACTCTTTCTAGCATTGCTGCTAAATTTGGAACAACATATCAAAAGATTGCAGCTGATAATGGAATAGCTAATCCTAATATTATATATCCTGGCCAAGTATTAAAAATAAATGGTGGTGGATCTACACAAACTAATAATACAGGTAGAACTTATGTTGTTAAATCTGGAGATACACTATCTGGAATAGCAGCAAAATTTGGAACAACATATCAAAAGATAGCTAGAGACAACAATATTGCTAATCCAAATGTAATATACCCAGGACAAAAATTAATAATATATTAAAATATTGGAGGTGTTTTATACATCTCCTTTTATTTTTCTCAAAATCAAGCAATTTTTCAAAAAGTGGAGAAAAACGACCTCTGAGAATCGATTTTAAGCCATTTATATTTTTTAGACATATAATTTGTTTATAAAGGGGGTAAAATTGATTATAAACCATTCTCGTACGTATACGGCGTTTTAGCCTATTTTTGGGTATTTTTTAAGCCATTTTTGATATATTTCGCCCAATTTACATACAATATAATGAAAAGGAGTGATTTATATGAAAGAAAAAATTATATTTGGTATTCTTGGAGGTATTGGAGTTCTTAATGGAATAATATTACATAAGATAATAAATGTACAAAAAGAAATTGAATATTTTGAGAATGCTAAAAATATAACATGGAATCGCAAAGAATATGAAAAATTAATTAATACAGAATTTAAAGTTGAGTCTAAATAGTAGACTCTTCTTTTTCGCTTAAATTACAACTCCTATAATGAGAGAGTATAAAACCGAACTTAAGAAAGTTAAATTTATAAGATGTAGACGACTAGTGTTCAACAACCAATGCGTTTGGTAAGTTGTTCATGGAACGGATACTACACGCTCTTTTGTTTTTCGCTTGAATTACAAGGTATATAATAGAGAGGAGAATTATTATGTATATTTTAGGAGTTATAATTATTATATTATTAATAAGGATGATTATGAATCAACACACTATTGATGAGCATATCCAAGAATCTAGTAATAGAAAAATTGGAGATGATGAATTGATACATTTTGATGGATTAATCAATAATTTAATATTTAGGATAACAGTATTATACAAAAACACAATTTATTACGTATTCAAAAAAGGATCAAAATAATGGTCCTTTATATTTTCGCTTAAATTACATGTTGTATAATGAAGAATAAATTTTTAGGAGGTATTCAAATGAAAAGTAAAAGAATTACAAAGGAAAGTTTAATGAAAGGAATTAAAAAGATTACTAAACATAAGTTATTTAAGAATAAATTATATTCAAGTATATTAATGTTAATTGGATTCTTTAGTATCAAATTATTAGAAGGTGATATTACAGTATTCATATTTATGTTAATGATAGGATTACCAGTATTCTTTAGTAAGGAAAATGTTATTGTATAGAGAGGCTTCATTAGCCTTTTCTTTTTTTTTATATTTAGAAAGGAGGAATTTAATATGTCTGTAAACTTAAGCTTAAATGTTAATGAAATGGAGGAATATTTAATAGATTCGTACGAAGATTACATTTTAGATAAAATAGGAATCCATTATATTTTTCGTTTCCCAAATGATTATGGAGCATCTGTCGTAAAACAATATGGATGTTATGGGTATGAGAATGATAAATGGGAATTAGCCTGTATATTATTTGATCATAACAAAGATATAGATGGTATTTCAGTAGTTCCAACCGAGTATATGATAGTATATCCACCAAGTTTATTTATTGGAAGAACACCATTAGGAAATTTAACAGACAAAGAAGTATACAATATATTAAAAGATATTAAATCGCTTAAATAACATTGTATATAATGAAATAAACATAGGAGGTATTGAAATGAAGAAAAAGTTATATTTAATAAAAGGTATTCCATATTCAATGACAGAAAATTCAAGAGAATTTAGACAAGACTTAAAATTATTTAAGGAAAATAATGGAGAAGTCTCTGCAAGAATGTCTCTTACGAGTTTTCAAGCTTTGACGATAAGATTACAAATTATAAAATATAATGCAACTCATCCAACTTATATGGAATTAGTTAAATTAAGAGCAAAAAGATATAGAGTCTAGATTTTAGGCTCTTTTCTTTTTATATTTAGAAAGGAGGAATTTAATATGTGGGTATTTTGGATACTAGGTATTATATTAAACTTCATATCTGGATGTATATTTATTACATTATGGAATTTGAAATATCATGGATATGGAGAAATTGATGTCGATCCTGAAACACAACAATGTAGAGTACATATAAATCCTAATGATTTGGGAAATCCGAAGATTAAAAAAGTTATTTTTAAAGTTAACCACAACATACCGTTAACGCGAGAAGAACATATGCTATAATGAGGAATGTATATTCTAATATATTTTTTAGGAGGTAATGATGTGAGTAAAATTGAAGAAACACTATGGACGAATTATGATGAAATCAATAATTTAATGGATGGAATCGATGTTGGATCTAAGGAATTCGGTGTATTAGTCGAAGAAAGAGATAGAATTAGAAAGGAATTGATTAACATAGATCAATTTGATCAAGAGATAGATACAAAAATATCTCAAATCGAATGTGATAATATGAAAGACAGAATTCATAATTTAATAACTATTGGAACTTTTACGATAACAACAGGAATATCATTATATGCAATATCAAAAACATTTAAATTTGATCAGATTGGAACCATAACTAGTACATTAGGTAGAAATATTTTAAATGGAGTTGTCCCTAAATTGGGTAAAAGATGATATATTCTCAAAAGAGTAGCTATGTTATGCTATTCTTTTTGGTTTATATAGATATTTAAAAAGAAAGGAGAATTATATTCATGAAGAACGCAAAATTTTTACTAAAGAGATACTCACCACTAATACTTACAAGTCTTGGATCAGTAGGTGTAGTTGTAACATCTGTATTAACAGCTAAAGGAACTATACAAGCTAAAAAATTAGTTGAAAAAGTTGAGGAAAGTGAAAACTGTAAATTAACTTTAAAAGACGATTGGCAAGATATTGTCAAAATAGCTTGGAAACCATATATACCAGCTGTTATAAGTGGTGTAAGTACGATTTCTTGTATATTTGGAGCTCATTTCTTGAATAGAAGAGCACAAGCATCTATAGCATCTGCATATGCATTATTAAGTAATACTTATAAAGAATATGTAGAGAAGTCAAAAGAACTATACGGTGAAGATGCAGAACAAAAGATACAAGAACAAGTAGCGAAGTCTAAGTTTGATACAACATTCATAACTGTAGACACAGATAATCATTTATTCTTTGATTATCAATCTATGCGATATTTTGAAACAACATTCGACGATTTAAAAAGAGCAGAAGATTTTGTTAATCAAGAACTAGCAGCATCAGGATATGTACATTTGAACACATTCTATGAAGCATTAGGTATTGATAAATTAGAGAATTTTGGCAATTCTATGGGTTGGTGTGATGAAGGTGACTATAAAGAAATAATCTTTGAACATGAGAGGATATTAATGGATGACTGTGATGAAAATGGTAACCAATTAGAGTGTTTTATAGTTACTATGACTGCACCCACCGAGTTATATTTCTTATGATCTATATGAAATATTAACAGAAACATATAGAAACGCTTAAAAAACATACTATATAATGAAAGGAGAGATAACTATGAAAAAACCAAGTATTGAAACAGTTTTAACCTTTGCTGTGGCTATTGTATCAGGTATAACAGGATTTATATCTAGTATCAATGATCAAAAGAAGGAGAAAATAGTAGCAGACTTAGTTACAAGAGTTGCTAAACTTGAAGGTAAATAATAAATTAGGGTGAAAAAGCCCTATTTATTTTTAGAAAGGAGAAAATATGAACGAAAAGGTTACAAACTTACTAGTAAACACTAGAAATTATTTAACTAAACATAGTCCAGAAATTTTAACAGGTGTAGGTATTGCTGGATTATTATCAACTACAGTATTAGCTGTAAAAGCTACACCAAAAGCTTTAAAACTTATTGATAAAGAAATTAAAAGACAAAATGATGAATCAATGAAAGAGGCAGTTAGAAAAAATGCTGAAACATGTGCATATATTGATAAATTAAAAACTATTGATATTATCAAAACATGTTGGAAACCATATGTACCAGCTGCAAGTTCTGCTATATTTGGTATTACTTGTATTATAGGTGCAATATCAATAAGAAATAAACGTAGTGCTGCTTTAGCTACAAGTTATGCTATTGCTGAAAGATCTTTATCAAGATATAGAGATAAAGTTATTGAGACAATTGGCGATAAAAAAGAAAAAGAAATAAGAGAGAAGCTAGCACAAGACGAAGTAGATAATGATAAACCTAATGATAAAACTGTTATTATAACATCTAAAGGTAATACATTATGTAAAGATTCAGTATCAGGAAGATATTTTAGATCTGATATTGATCTTATTAAAAATGCTATAAATGCATTAAATAGACGTCTTAACTATGAACATTATATTTCATTAAACGAATTATATGGAGAAATAGGACTAGATAGTGTTAAAAATGGTGACATTATGGGTTGGAATCTTGATCAAGGTCTTATAGAATTAACATTTGATACATGTTTAGCTGAAAATGACGAACCATGTGTTGTAATTGATTATTCTATCGGTCCAAGATATGATTTCGATAAATTAATGTAATATATTCGCGTAAAAAACGTACGCTATAATGGAAAAGATAATTTTTCTAAAATAATATTAAAAGGAGGAATTGACCATGTCAATGAAAGAAGAAGAAAATGTAAAAACAGAGGAGATCTGTGAAACAGTAGTATCTACTGAGGAAGTTTGTGAGGTAAATAAAAAAGACCAAATCAAAACTATAGCTAAGAAAGGATTGAAAATAGCTGGAGTTATTGGTGTTGGAGTATTTGGATTTATCTTAGGAAAAATCAGTGGTAAGAAAGTTGATACAGATGTTTCTGACGTTATTGAATCTCAAATAATTGATGAATAATTCTAAGAATGTTAGAAAAATTTTAAGTACTTAAGATTAGTGTCTGTAAAAAGGCACTTTTCTTTTTATTTTTAATTAGAAAGGAGAAAGTACTATATGGAAGAGTACAAATCAAACTCATATCGTTCTAAAGAAACACAAAAGAATGATAATGTAAAACCGGAAGACAGAAAAATAGAAAAAGTTGTTACTGGTGTTGTTAAAACAAAAAAGAAAAGCAAGATTAGTCAAGCTATGGATAATTTTATATCTGAAGATGCTAAAAACGTTAAGTCTTATGTTTTTGGTGAGGTATTAATACCAGCAATTAAAAAAGCTATATCTGATATAGTTACAGATGGTATTGATATTATTTTATATGGTGAGGCTAGAGGCAGAAATAAAAGATCTACTGCTGATCGTGTATCATACAGAAGCTATTATGATGATAGAGGTGGTAGGAACAGAATGAATGAAAGACAAGCTATTATGGCTGGTTCATATTCATATGATGATATAATTCTATCTACTAGAGGTGAGGCAGAAGATGTTCTATCAAGAATGGATGAATTAATTGAAACATATGGATTAGTACGTGTTGCCGACTTATATGATTTAGTTGGTATCACAGGAAATTATACAGATAATAAATATGGTTGGATGAATATCCGTAATGCTGAAATAATAAAAGTAAGAGATGGATATATGATCAAAATGCCTAGAGCAGTTCCAATTGACTAGGAGGTTTATATTTATGAAATTTGTAAATGAATTTGAATTTGATTCAATAGAAAAAGGTAAAATGGTATATGATGCCGGATATAACCTTATAAAAGAAAAAGGATATGTAACTTGTGAGGATATGTATAAAATGATTAATAAAAGTCTATTACCATATTCTACAGATAAATGCCCTGATATTTATAAGAAACATGGTTGGACAGATTTTAGTCGAGCTACGGTTACATATCCAGCAACTACTATAGGTTGTATATTAATATTACCTGAAGTTAAAAATATTGAAAATATTATTAAAATGAAAGAAGGAGAAATAAATGGAATTCAAGAAAATAATTAATCAAACAGGACTTAAAATTAAAAAACATAGTCCTGAAATTTTAATGGTAGCAGGAATAGTTGGTACTGTTACAGCAGCTGTTGGAGCTTGTAGAGCTACATTAAAAGCTGTAGAAGTATTTAATGAAAAAGATGTAAATACTGACATTGTTCACAAATGTCTAGAAGAAAAAACAGATAAATATAGCGAAGAAGATGCAAAAAGAGATTTAACAGTAGTTTATGCTCAAACTGGAGTAAAATTAGTTAAATTATATGCACCATCAATTATATTAGGAGGAGTATCTATAGCTAGTATAGTTATGGGACAAAGAATATTAAAGAAAAGAAATATTGCACTTGCTGCAGCATATACGGCAGTAGACAAAGGATTTAAAAGATATAGAGCTAATGTTATTGATAGATTTGGAGAAAAAGTAGATAAAGAATTAAGATATGATATTAAAGCTAAAAAAGTAGAAACTAAAATAGTAGACAAAAATGGAAAAGAAAAAACAGTAACCGAAACTCAATATACTATTGATGGAAATCCATTAGAAAATATTAGCGAGTATGCTAGATTCTTTGATGAAGCAACAAGTACTGAACATCATAAAGATGCTGAGTATAATTTAATGTTCTTAAGAAGACAACAAGATTATGCGAATGAAGTATTAAAAGCAAAAGGTCATTTATTTTTAAATGATGTATATGAAATGTTAGGTATACCAAAAACTAAAGCTGGGCAAGTAGTTGGATGGATATATGATGAAAAGAATCCAAACGGAGATAATTATGTTGATTTTGGTATATATCGTTTATCAGGTTATGAACCATCTGATGAAAGAAAAAGGGCATTTATAAATGGATACGAACGTAATATATTATTAGACTTTAATGTTGATGGTCCAATTTATGAATTAATCTGAGGAGGTCTCAATAGTTATCGTAGTGGTGACTATTGGTATGACTCATTAAATTTTGGAATAAATTAAATAGGAGGTAAAATACAATGAAAAATGTATTTATATTTTTAGGAGGAGCTGCTATTGGTTCTTTAATTACATGGAAATATGTGGAAGCCAAATATAAAAAATTAGCGGAAGAAGAAATTGCATCTGTTAAAGAATTATATAAAGAAAAATTAGCAGAAAAATCTGAGTTCAATAAACAAAAAGTAGAAGAAATAAAAAATAATTATCCATGGGGTACAGACGAAAAAGACATTCAAAAGAAAGAAGTAGACAAAAATAACGAGGAATTAGAAAAAATAATTAATAATCAAAAATATGTTATAGGAACAGATTATGCTGAAGAAGATAAAGAAAGTGTACAAGTTGAAAATCTAGAAGATGATTTAAATGACGAAGATTATATTGTTCCTGTAGAAGTTGGTCCAACAAAACCAGAACCACCTTATATTATTACAGAAGATGAGTTTGGTGAGTTTGGAAATGAAGAACAAACATTGATATTTTACTCTGATTCAGTCTTAGCAGATGAAGATGATGATGTTATAACTGATCCTGAATCTGTAATAGGAAACGCATTAATAGAATTTAATAATCCTATGACTGAAAGAGTATTCGTTAGAGATGAAGCTCAGGAAATAGATTATATTATCTTACGTTCTGAGAAAACATATAGCGAAGTATGTGGTGAGGAGGAGCAATAATGATATCATTCGAAGATCAAATCAGGAATGATTATTTTGAATGGTTATATAAGAATGCTTGTAGAGGAAAAGGGCATGATACTGTATCTTATAGAAAACTACTCATGCTATTACACAGTATAGATTTTGATTTCTATATTCGAGATGATTTAAGTCGTTTTAATGATGGAATAGATCTTAGATATAAATTTGGTAATAGAATCGGTAGAGATGATATTATGGATATCTTGAATGAACCTTGCAGTGTTTTAGAAATGATATTAGCTTTAGCTATTAGATGTGAGGATACAATAATGGCAAATGCTCAATATGGTGATAGAACAACACAATGGTTTTGGAATATGATTAAAAATTTAGGTTTAAGTTATATGACAGACGAACGATTTGACAAAGATACAGCAGTCCGTATTATTTACGATTTTATGGAACGTAGATATCAACCAAATGGAAAAGGAGGGTTATTCTATATTCCAGATTGTAGAGAAGATCTTACAAATGTAGAAATATGGACACAATTACTTTGGTATTTAGATAAATTTGAATAGAAAGGAGGAGAAAACATGATAGACATCTTAGTAAATGGTATTGTATTCAATGCATCAAGAATAAATGATATTAAAGATCACGTTAAAAAGACAGATAAGAATAATGCCTTATGTTTTCTACTAGTAACTGGTTGTATGTATTGTATAACTAAAATAATGTATAACCAAAATGATAGAATAAAGGCATTAGAAAATACGATTAAAGAGATGAAAACGAAGGGAGAATAATTATGGTAGATTTTTTAATCATATCAGTACGTTCAACAAAAACAGGTGTTGAAATATATCCCAGATTTCGTTTATATCCTAAATCTAAAGATTTGATGATAAGAGGTCGGTGACTTCTATGCTGTTTGGTTAGAAGATATTGGATTATGGTCTACTAACGAAGATGATGCTTTATCAATAATAGATTCAGAGTTAAGGAAAGCATATGATGAGTATAAAAAAGCTCATCCGGATGCGAAAATAAATGTGTTATATATGTGGGACTCTACTACTGGATCTATTGACTCATGGCATAAATATTGTCAAAAGCAAAAAAGAGATTCATTTGAAATGTTAGATGAGACATTGATATTTTCTAATACTGAAACTAATAAAGATGATCATGCTAGTAAAAGATTAAATTATCCTTTAGAACCAGGTAATATTGATGCTTATGATAAAATTATGAGTACTCTATATGACGAAGAAAATAGACATAAAATTGAATGGGCTATTGGTAGTATTGTTACTGGCGATTCTAAATGGATACAAAAATTTATGGTATTTTATGGAGCAGCAGGTACAGGTAAATCAACAGTATTGAATATTATACAAGACTTATTTGAAGGATATTATTCTGTATTTGATGCAAAAGCATTAGGTTCTGGAAGTAACTCATTTGCTCTTGAACCATTCAAATGTAATCCATTAGTTGCTATACAACATGATGGTGATTTATCTAAAATAGAAGATAATACAAGACTTAATAGTTTAGTATCTCATGAATTAATGACTGTAAATGAGAAATTTAAGTCTACTTATGTGAACAAGTTTAAATGTTTCTTATTTATGGGTACTAATAAACCTGTAAGAATAACAGATGCTAAATCTGGTCTTATAAGAAGACTAATAGATGTTAGTCCTACAGGAAATAAGTTACCAGCTAGCGATTATAAAAGATTAACAAAACAAGTTAAATTTGAATTAGGCCCAATAGCTTGGCATTGTAAAGAAGTATATTTAGATGATCCTGGATATTATGATAGTTATGTACCAAGATCTATGATGGGAGCTTCAAATGACTTTTATAATTTTGTATTTGATTCATATCTAGTATTTAAAAAAGATGATTCAACAACTTTAAAAGCTGCATGGGAAATGTATAAAACATATTGTGAAGATACAAGAGTTCCATATCCTATACCACAAAGAGCTTTTAAAGAGGAATTAAAAAATTATTTTAGAGATTATGAAGATAGATATAATAGTGATAATGGAGAAAGATTAAGAAGTTATTATAGTGGTTTTAAGACAGATATATTTGATTTAGAAGATATACCACAGAAAAAAGAAGTTAAAACTAAATCTAATCTAATAGAATTTAAGGAGCAGGAATCTATATTTGATAAAGAATGTGCTGATTGTTTGGCACAATATGCTACATCAAAAGAAACTCCTGCAAAGAAATGGGATAATGTAAGAACAACATTGAAAAAAATAGATACTTCAAAAATACATTATGTTAAAATACCCGAAAATCATATTGTTATAGATTTTGACATCAAAGATGAGAACGGTAACAAATCCTTTGAAAAGAATTTAGAAGCAGCTAGTAAATGGCCAGCTACTTATGCTGAATTAAGTAAAAGTGGCGCTGGTATACACTTACATTATATTTTCACAGGGGATGTTACAAAACTTAGCAGAGTATATGCTGATAGTATTGAAATTAAGGTATTTACAGGTAAGAGTTCACTTCGAAGGAGGTTAACGAAGTGTAATAATTTACCTATAAAGAAAATTAGTTCTGGTCTACCGATGAAAGGAGAAAATAAAGTGGTAAGCGAAAACGTAATAAAAAGTGAAATAGGTTTACGAAAACTTATCCAAAGAAATCTTAACAAAGAAATTCATCCAGGCACAAAGCCTAGTATAGATTTTATATATAAGATTTTAGAGGATGCCTACGAACGAGGTCTGAAATATGATGTTTCAGATATGAAAAATGAAATATACGCTTTTGCTATGAATAGTACTAATCAATCAGAGTATTGTGTTAAATTAGTAGGACAGATGCACTTTAAATCAGAAGATGCATCAGTTGCTGTTGATAGTAAAGATACGAGTTTAGTCTTCTATGATATTGAAGTATTTCCAAACTTATTATTAGTAAACTGGAAACTTCAAGGAGAAGGCAATAAAATAGTTAGAATGATAAATCCAAAACCATCTGATATAGAAGAATTATTAAAATATCGTTTAGTTGGATTCAATTGTAGACGATATGATAATCATTTGATATATGCACGATTACTTGGATATTCTAACGAACAATTATATAATTTATCTCAAAGAATAATTAATGGAGAACGAAACGCATTCTTCGGCGAAGCATATAATTTATCTTATACTGATATTTATGATTTTGCTTCTGCAGGAAATAAAAAGTCTCTTAAGAAATTAGAAATTGAGATGGGTATACATCACAAGGAATTAGGATTACCTTGGGATAAACCGGTGCCTGAAGATAAATGGGTTGAAGTTGCCGAATATTGTGATAATGATGTTATTGCAACTGAAGCAGCTTGGAATTATTTATCTGCGGATTGGACAGCAAGAGAAATTCTAGCAGATTTAGCTGGAATGACAGTTAATGATACTACAAATACATTAACAACTAAAATTATATTCGGTAATGATAAGAAACCTCAAAGTAAATTCTTCTACAGAAATTTAGCTGAACCTGTTAAAGAATTGCCAGATGATATTTTAAAATTCTTAAAAAAGGCTTGTCCAGATATGATGAAACAAACCCACGGTGAAGCAAATAGTCTTCTTCCATATTTTCCAGGATATACATTTGAAGGTGGAAAATCTATGTATCGAGGAGAGGAAGTAGGAGAAGGAGGTTATGTTTATGCTGAGCCTGGTATTCATTGTAATGTTGCTTTGTTGGATATTGCTAGTATGCATCCCCACAGTGATATTGCTGAGTGTCTATTTGGCCCTGAATATACTGAACGTTTTAGGGATATTGTTGAAGGAAGGGTTAGCATTAAGCATGAAGATTGGAAAGCAGTCGATAAAATGCTTGATGGAAAACTTACACCATATGTTCAAAAGGTAATAAATGGTGAAATGACTTCTAAACAATTAGCAAATGCATTAAAGACAGCTATAAATTCAGTTTATGGTTTGACTGCTGCAAACTTTGATAATCCATTTAGAGATATTAGAAATAAAGATAACATAGTTGCAAAACGTGGAGCTTTATTTATGATAGATCTTAAACATGAAGTTCAAGCAAGAGGATTTACTGTAGCACATATTAAGACAGACTCAATTAAAATACCTAATGCTACTAAAGAAATCATACAATTTGTTATGGACTTTGGTAAAAAATATGGATATACATTTGAGCATGAGGCTACATACGACAGAATGTGTCTTGTTAATGATGCAGTTTATGTTTGTAAATATGATGATGGACACTGGGATGCAACAGGTACACAATTCCAGATTCCTTATGTATTTAAAACTTTATTTAGTAAAGAATTGATCACATTTGAGGATATGTGTGAAACTAAATCCGTTACTTCAGCTTTATATTTAGATTTAAATGAAAATCTTCCAGATGTATCTGAATATGAAAAAGAATTAACAAAATTAGAGCAACAATTTAAGAAACAAATGATATCTGAAGAAGATTATAATCTTTCTAAAGAATCATTATTAAGAGAAATTGAAAAAGGTCATGATTATCAATTTATCGGAAAAGTAGGAAACTTCTGTCCAATACTTCCAGGTAAAGGTGGAGGTTTACTAGTAAGGGAGAAAGATGGCAAATATTATGCTGCAACTGGATCAAAAGGATATAGATGGTTAGAATCTGAAACAGTTAGAGGTACTAATGAAGCTTATATCGATAGATCATATTATAATAATCTTGTTGATGAAGCAGTTAGTACAATATCTAAATATGGAGATTTTGAATGGTTTGTATCCGATGATCCATATCCTAACTTAGAAAAAACTATAGAGGGTAAGTATGAACCTTATCCTCCTTGTGGTGACAGGAAATATATGACATGTTTTGATTGTCCAAAATTTGATATGGATGAATGTAAAATAGGTTATAATTTATCAAAATATATTATTCATAATAAAAATTGAAAAAGAAAGGATTGAAATTTTATGAAAGTAGAATCAGTTAGAGGCGTTCTTCAAATAGAAGACGCAAGAATTATTTATAGAAACTTCGGAGGAGAGGCTAGTAAATATAATAGAGAAGGAGATAGAAATTTTGCAGTTATAATTCCTAATCAAGAAATTTGTGATCAATTAACAGCTGAAGGATGGAATGTAAAAATTAAACCACCAAGAGACGAAGACGATACACCATTTATGTTCTTACCAGTAAAAGTCAAATTTAATAATAGAGGTCCAAATATTTATGTTCAATCAGCAGGAAATGTTAAAAGATTGACAGAAGAAACAGTTGGAATGTTAGACGAAATTGATATTCAAAGTGTTGATATGGATCTTAGACCATACGATTGGGAAATAAATGGTAAAGAAGGAAGATCTGCATATTTACAAGCAATGAACGTCATACAAAATATTGATAGATTTGGTGCACAATACGCTGCACAAGATTTACCATTTTAATTGATATTTTTGGGTGGCAAGTAGCAGTAAACTCTGTGAGGGCTTCAATTCCCAGGTAGTGATTAGGCTACCATCAAATTCTATCATTTGGCCGTCTACGGACGGTCTATTTATATTTTTAGAAGGGATGATATTAATCATGGAATTAAAAGAAAAAGTTGTAAATTATGAATTAAAGGATACTGTTGATTTGATGAACAGTTCAGATTATAAAGAAAGATTTCAAGCAGAATATTTACAAACAAAAATCAGATACAATAAATTACATAAAATGTTAGTTAAGTATGAAGCAAAGACATTAGATTTCGAACCAAGTTGTCCAATAAATGTATTGCAAATGCAAGCAAACTATATGGGTAACTATTTAAAACAATTAGAGATTAGAGCTGAAATAGAAAATATTGATATTTCACAATTTTAATTTATAGGAGGTATTGTATATGAAATATATAGCAAAAATATTAAGCTTTATATTTTTAGAGTGTTTACAAATATTATTAAATTTTGGTATTACTTATTTATTTATTTGGATGATTTCGTTATGCTTCGATTTCACTTGTACACTAAAATTAGTAGTGGGTATATATTTAATTACTTGTTTATTAAGATTTAGATTTTTTGTTAAGACAGAAGCTAAGTTGGAAAGGATTAACAAATGAAATTTAAAGAGTTTAGTGCCTGGTGTAATGAAAGAGCATGCGATGGTTGCTGGGGTATGATGGAAGCAATGATATGCTGTAATGTTTGTAGTGATATTTATAAACTTCCATTTTGGAAGAGAGAAAAATATTGGAAAGAATGTGCAGAAAAAGAAATCATGCCAATTGTGAATGCAACTAATGAAAAAATTAAAGAAATTATGGGTGTTGATACCTTAAAAAAGGAGAAATAAATATTATGTTTATTAAATTAATTAGTAAGGAACAATATAATAAAATGCAAAAGAAGATCGACGATCTAGAAAGGGATTTAAGAATAGCAACTTCGAGTAATGATTATCTAACTACTCGTTACGAAGATGTTAAAAAAACTTGTAGATCTTTAGAAGATGATATTAAACATAAATCTTCAGAAAACATACAGTTACAAAAATCAGTTAGTGCACAAATAGATACAAATCAAAAATTAAATGAATGGATCGAAAAAATATTAAATGAAGTTGGTATAAGAGAATTACATGAAAGAACAGGAGTAACTATACCAGTTTATATTAACGATCAAATGCCAGCTTATAATACTGTGGCAGATAAACCTTTCATACATGAAAGAAAAGAAATTGTTATTCCAGAATTAAGATTTGTAAAAATGGGATAGGAGGTAAGTCATGGAAGAAAAAGAATTAGATGAAAAATTAGAAAAAGATATTCAAGATCACATCAAAAACAAAAAGATAGATTATACAAAGTATAAGAAAACTTATAGAAGGGTATATAATAGAAAGATATTGAGAAATATTATTAAACGTCAATTAAAAACTAATAAAATAAGAAATGCTTGGCATCAATTGCGAGCAGAAGGGAGAGTATAATGAGTCAAAAATATGATGAATATATATTACAACATAAATCTTCTGTAAAAGAAGCATTCGATTGGTTATGTAAAAATATTCCTGAATTATTTTTAGATGAAGAGCAACGAGCTAAAGTAGAGTATCAAATAGTCAATGCTCATGACCAATCTAAATATAGTAAAGAAGAATACGACGCATATGATAATTATTTTTATGGAAATAGATCATATGAAGTTGTTAGAGAATTTAATGTAGCATGGTTACATCATATTCATAATAATCCTCATCATTGGCAATATTGGATATTACACAATGATAATCCGGACGAAGGTATGATATTATTAGACATGCCAGACGAATATATTCTTGAAATGATTTGTGACTGGTGGAGTTTCTCTTGGGCTAAGGGTGACTTATACGAAATCTTTAATTGGTATAATGAAAGAAAATCTTATATAAAATTATCAGATGAGACTAGAGAAAAAGTAGAAGGTGTCTTAGATACCATTAAGGATAAATTAGATGAAAAGAAAAGAAAACACGAAGAACAATAAGTTTCTATATGACTATCAGATGGAAGCAGTTAACAATATGAGGAATGGCTGCATATTAAATGGGGGAGTTGGTTCTGGTAAATCTAGAACCGCTCTGTATTATTATTTTAAAGAACAAGGTGGACAAGTTGAACCAGAGTTTAAACCACCTAAAAAGAAACCTAAAGATCTTTATATTATCACAACAGCTAGAAAAAGAGATACTCTTGAATGGGAAGGTGAATTAGGACCATTTCTTATGTCTGCAGATGAAAAACAGACTAAAAGATATGGTAATAAAATAATAATAGACAGTTGGAATAACATTAAAAAATATGCAGATGCTAAAAATGCTTTCTTTATATTTGATGAGCAAAGAGTAATTGGATATGGTGCTTGGACAAAAGCCTTTCTCAAAATTTCTAAATCAAATGACTGGATTTTATTGTCGGCTACCCCTGGAGATACATGGAGTGATTATATTCCGGTATTTATTGCAAATGGATTTTATAAGAATAAAACAGAGTTCACTAGAGAACATATAGTATATTCTAGATTTAGTAAATATCCAAAGATTGATAGATATATTAACACAGGTAGATTGATAAGATTAAGAAATCGAATATTAATAAATATGGATTTTGAACGAAAGACTGTTCCTCACCACGAAGATGTCTATACAGATTATGATAGAGTAATGTATAAGTCTGTAACTAAGACAAGATGGGATCCATATAAAGATCAACCAATAGAACAAGCAAGCACATTATGTTATATTTTAAGAAGAATAGTGAATGAGTCTGAAGATAGAGTAGTTAAATTATTAGAGCTTTTAGAAGATCATCCTCGAGCAATTATATTTTATAACTTTGATTATGAATTAGAAATCTTAAAGAATTTAAATTTAGGAGACAATAGAGAAATAAGAGAATGGAATCGGCCATGCACACCAACCAATCCCTAACACAAGCAAATGGATATATTTAGTTCAGTATAATGCTGGTGCAGAGGGTTGGAATTGTATTAAAACAGATACCATTATATTTTTCAGTCAAAACTATTCATATAAAATAATGGAACAATCATCTGGTAGAATAGATAGATTAAATACGCCATATAAAGATTTATATTATTATCATTTAAAGAGTAGAAGCGGTATAGATTTAGCTATATCAAGGAGTTTAAAAGAAAAAAAGAATTTTAATGAGTCAAAATGGGTTGCATGGTAACTTATATTTGTACTTAAGAAGGAGTAATATATGGAAAAACACGAGTTTTTTAAATGCATAGAATTGCATAAGAGATTAAAAGAAAAAGTAAAAGGTGGAGTATTTATAGGAATGAACAATGGTACAATGACAGTAAGTATATCTGGATTCAGAGGAGTTAGATACACAAGATTCTATAATAATATTCCAAACTGGATAGATTATAATAAAGTTGCAGATGAACTATATTATGATTATCGAAGATTTATATTAGAAAAATTTTGTTATTAAGAAAGGAGGATAATTATGCCTAAAGTAAGATTAATAGATTGTATTAAATTAGGATTTGGATTCTTTATTGGTTATGAGGTAGCTAAAAAATTAAATGAGGTAGCTGGAGAGATTTACACAGTAGCTAAAGAAAGAATAACTAAAGGTTATATAGCTTAATTTATATTTTTAGAGAGGATGAATGTACTATGGAAAATAGAGATAAAATCGTAGAATTTGATAAATATTGTAAGGACTGTGAATATTTTGATTCACCAGATTATTTAGATCCATGTCATGAATGTTTAAATAATCCTAGTAATGAAGATTCTAGAAAACCAGTAAATTTTAAGAAGAAAGAAAAACCTGAGAAAAAAGAAAAGAAAAAATAGGAGGAAACAGTCATGACAAAAGAAGAATTATTTAATAAGAATACAAATATTGCATATAAAATATGTCAATCATATAGAGTAAATTATCCAAATGAATTTGAAGATATCAAGCAAGTAGCATTACTTGGTTTATGGAAAGCTTGTCTAA
The DNA here is from genome assembly GCA_045123185.1 of Bacilli bacterium. Classification (GTDB taxonomy): domain Bacteria; phylum Bacillota_I; class Bacilli_A; order ML615J-28; family CAG-313; genus UBA1231. The sequence continues at coordinate 30,828 of JBGVIL010000205.1, forward strand.
ATTATGACGAAAATAGAGGAGCTATAAGTACTTATGCATACCCAATTGTAAAAAATCATATAAACATTTATGTACGTGGCCTTAGAAAGCATCAGAATCGTTATATAAGCTTTTCTGAACCTATAACAGATAATTTAACAGTTGAAGATATTATTGCCTCAGAAATCGATTATGAAGGGGATATAGTAGATAGAGCATATGTTGCTGAAGTTGCTAAAAAGATACCAGTTGTGTTTACAGACGAACGTGAACAATTTATATTTAAAGAATATATTAATGGTAATACACAGGCTCAAACAGCAAAGAAAATGAATCTATCACAACCACAAATATCTAGACTTCAAAAAAGAGTAAAAAGTAAGATATATAAACTAGGAGGTGCTTATGTCTAAAGATGTAGAACCTATACAAGAACATTTAACATTATATGAAAAAATTAAAAGATATTTTAAACAAAAAACTTACAAATGTAAAGTAGAAATAATGACTATAGATTTAACAAAAAATCAAATGAAAGTTGTAAATAATATGGGTAAATTTGGTGTATCTGCACAGGAAGCTAGTGAATCATTAACTAAAGCTGGTAAAGCATTTGGTGAAGCATTTGTGTTTAATAAACTTTTAACACCAAATGAGATGAGAAAAATAGTAAATGATGATATTACTACATTATATGCTGAAGGAAAACCATATTGTATAATTAATCAGAAAGGAGACGTAATATGGCAAAGCAAGAAGTAAAACAAGTTAAAACTATAAAATCTAGAGAAGAATTAATCGAAGATATTATTAATGCAGGAAAAAGTATTATAAATAATGCTGATAGTATATTAGGAAATGAAAAATATTTTCTAAATTGTAAAGTAACATTTACTATCGATAGAAATATTAATAATATACCAACAATATCAGTACAAAGAGAATTTATACCAGAAGATAATATTAATAATATAGCTATGGAAGAACACCAAGCTAAAACAAAGAAAGGAAGTAAAGAAAATGGAAAAAATGCAAGAAAAAAAGAGATTAAGAATTAATATTGTTAGAAATGTTAATGAGGCAGTTGGACCCTTTGATCCAATAAATCCTGATTTTGGAGCAGAAGTTCAACCATGTTTAATAGGAGAAAAAGAATATCCTAATATATATTTAGATCATGATATTACAGATGAGGAATTTGAAAGTGCATTAGATATATTAGTAACTCATATGATGCAACATCAACTTCATAGTGTAAATCTTGATCTTGATATTCGTGATAAGATCTTAGAAGATAGAAACAAACCAATGGAAGTTACTTTAGAAGAGTTAAAGCATTTCTTCGGACGTGATGTAGTTATAGTACAAAGAAAAGAGGAAGAAAATGGAGAACAACAATCAACCAATTAATTTTGATGAAATATATGAGTCTTGTAAAAAGATATCTGAAATGGTTGAGAACAACGACGAGCTTGGTTTTAAATTAAATGAATTATTTAAAGGATTATTTAAAATAATTGAATACCAGGCTCAAGTTATCTCTGATAGAGACTCAGAATTAGATAAGTTAAAAGAAAAATATAATGATCTTAAAGAAGATTTTGATAGAATATTAGAATCTAATGAAAGAAAGAAAAGATTAATTCAGCAATTAAAAGAAGATAAGGATCTATGGTCAGAAAAATAAGATACGAATGATATATAAAAATTGAAAGGAGGAACTATAATGAAAGTAGAACTATACGGTAAAAGATATTATACTGATAAGTCTGGTTGTCTATATTCTGATGTACTCCATTATATATTAGGTATACCTAGTGTATCTTTAACCCAAATGTATAACATGAGACAGATGATTGAAGAAAGATCCTAGAAAGGAATTATATTTATGAAATTAGAAGATGAAAATCGAAAACTAAAAAGTGAAAACAATGATTTAAAAGAACAACTTCAAAGTTATATTCCTAGAAGGAGAGTACGTAGAGTATATAAACAACTACGAAAAATATTAGAACAGGATATTGAAAATGATTCGGTTATTTATATTTCTCAACTAAAAACATTCATAACAAATATTGAAAAAAATGGAGAAGCAGTTGCAGGCCAAGATATTAAAACTGCTATAGAACATTTATTAAGTATTTGTGAGGTGAATGAATAATGAAAAAATTATATAGATGTGATCCTGATAAAAATATACCATGTAAGCAAAAATGGTGTTATAGAATAGGTCGTGATTGTTATAAAACAACAGAAAAACAATATAAAATGTCCTTACGCAAAAGAATAAAAGAATTTATAGGGAGGAAAAAACTATGGATGAAGAGGAATTCGAAAGATTAGAAAAAATTATATTTATGTTAAATAAAGGTTATACTATGCCAAATGAAGATTTAGAATGGATGATACATAAATTAAGAGTTCAGGATACTATGATAAATCTTATGGCTCCAAATTTAACCAGTCCAATTAACGGTATTGACTGGGTCAAGAAATATTATAAAGAGGAGGCAGAGAAAAGAATATGTGGGAAGTAATGCTACTAAATAATGCCACTGGTGAAAAATTTAATAAAACATTTACATCTGAATATTTATATCAAAAATTCCTTAACAAAGCTAAAAGAAGTAAAAAGATAACTATCTTAAGTTATGGGAGAGTATATTAATGAGTAAATGTGATACTTGTCTTGGTTGTGGTCAATTTGAATTAGACGAATTTAACGGCGACGAAGATTGTAATAATTATATAAATGATGGAAGGAGAAATAAAAATGAAGGTAATGATTAGTTTACCCATGAGAAATAGAAGTGACGAGGAAATAAAGAGGCAAATAAAAGATATTAGCAAACAATTTGCTAAATTACATATTGATACTGTTGACAACTTCTTTACAGAAGAAATAGAAGGCTATAATAATGAAGCTCTATTTTATTTAGGTAAATCGATAGATTTGATAGGTAAAGTAGATGCTGTATATTTTGCTCCTGGTTGGAGAACAGCTAGGGGTTGTGTAATCGAAAGACGAGTTTGTGAAGAATATGGTGTAAAAATATTAGATGAAGATTTCTTATTACCTAAATCACAATGTCAAGTAAAAAGAATAATATAGGAGGTATTGGTTTATGAGACCAGCACAAAGATTATTAGGATATGATGTCCAAAATAAAAAATTTATAGATATGCAAACTGGAAATGATTGTACTCAAAGAGAAATATATGATTTTATTGAGTACTTATTTCAAAGATATAATATAGATTCGCAAGAATTAAAAATATATTATAGTCCAATTGAACAAGTTTATAAATCTAAATTAACAAATGAGGTTTGTACTCATGAATGGATTAATGAAGAAATTGCTAGAGTACTAAATGAGAACACATCAAAACAAACATGCACACCAAAAGAATGGGATGGATGTAGAGTTGAAAAAATGGGATGTGAAGGATGTACCTATGATGTCAATAAAAACAAAATAGTTCAATTTCCTAAGAACAGAATAGTTAGTGAACAAAAAATTGAGTCAGCCAAATTAAATATCAAAGCTCCAGATTTAAATGTTGCTATAAATGTAAGACCTAATGGTAATATAGGGGTAATACCTAAAGAATTAGATCCCAGTAAATGTAGACATTGTGGAGGAGATCAACCAGCTTATTGTGAAGAATGCTATCAATTATTGGTTAATAGGATAACATGTTTACAGGCTATTGATCATAACGCTGTTTCTAAAAACTCAGTATTAGAATTTATGAATGGTTTAAGAAATATATTATTAAGTGGTGAAAGACCAGAAATAAAAATTGATAATATTAAATCTCTATATATTCAATATGATAAGGAGTTTGATAATTAATGAAAGTTAATAGAAAGAGGTTTGAAAGATTAGCTAATAAATTAACAAAGATAAGTCACGGACGTTATCATATTAATAGAAGTATTGGTATTGATGAAGTAGGAACTATATATTACACAAGATGGTGTATATTTGACAGATTAGATGATGGACCTTTATATTTTAGTTCAGACAATAAACCAGTATTAGCTTCTGCTTATGGAGATGACTTACGAGATATTAAAATATTAATTAAAAAAGAGAAAAGGAGAAATAGAAATGAGTTTATACAATCGTTTATTCCAAGAAAATGAAGATGCTACGGCATTATTAGGAATGATTTCATGTACAAGAGATATGTTTCAAAGATATAGAGATGTATTTTTAAATGTAGAAGGAGATGTTATAACAGTCTTAACTAGACTAGGTGGAGGAAACAGAAAAGATTATCAAGAAGTATTTGATGCTATGAAATGTAGTCCATATTATATAAGAGATTATGATGATGTGTTCGATGAGACATATTGTTATTTTGATTTTAGCGTTCCTGAAAAATACAAAAAAACTTGTAAGATGATGGCACCAAAAGAAGAATGGCCTGGTATAAAAGCTATATTTGAAAAAGAGATAGCTGAGTCTAAAATACCTGGATCAGATGCTGAAAAAAGAATGGACCAAATAGCTGCTTCTATATTTGGTGCTTTAGAAGCTGGTTATGATCCAAACGATGAAGCTTTTAAAAAACATTTTAGAGATAAATTAGGTCCAGACTTCAATGGAGATATTACAATAATAAAATTATAGAAAGGAGAAACTAATGAAAATTAATTTAACAAGACAGTTATATATTTTCCTAGATGTAGATGGTGTTTTGAATAATTACAATCATTATAAAAAACAACATGAGAAATACGGTGGTAGGTTCTTTATGCAAAATATGCCATTTAATCCAAAGAGTTTACAAAATCTTAGAAAAATAATTGACAAGACTGGTGCTCAAATAGTTTTGACTAGCTCTTGGAGAAAGTCAGCTCCATGTATGACAGTGCTTGAAGCAAGATTGTGTGAGTACGGTATTAAGATATATGATAAAACTGGTGATGTTGGTAGTAGAAGTAATGAAATTATAGATTGGTTATTCGAAAATACTATTGACGGTGATGAATTTATAATTATAGATGATGAGTTATATGATCTACAAGAGTCATTCAGTGATATGAGAATATATAAAATTGATCCTAGATATGGATTAGATAGGAAAGCTACGAATGGTATACTTGAAAGAATAAATCAAATGATAAAATAAAGGAGGTAATGCCTCATGATTAAGACAAAATATTACAATAATAAAGGTAAGACAATTTATGAATGTGATAGATGTCACAAATTGTTAGAAAAAGAAGATGGGTTGTATCGAATTGGTATTTACAATATGGCTAGGAGTAAAACAGTTAAAACTCTCCATTTGTGTAAACGATGTACTCAGATATCTTTAGCTATTGTAAATAAAGGAGTGAAAAAATAATGGAGTTTGTAAACATAGACAACGAGTTAACACCTCGAGTTATGTATAAACCGTATATTTACTCCACTATTACACCTATTAGTATAGGATATATTTGTAAGACACCTAAGGGGTATAAGACATTTATTACCCCCGGTGCTTATGAGAAAGGAGATGATGTATTAGTGAGAGATCCAGATAGAATTGAACCATTTATGCAAGAACTTGGTAAGATTTGGAAAGAAAATGTACCAGATTGGCGATTTAGTCAATTAATAGAAAACGTATTTGGAGAAATGAAGTACGTTCCATGGATGTTAGAAGAAGATAGAATGTTAGAAGAATTTCATAATTATTTTGAAGAACGTAATGGAAGCGGAAGAATACGTCGGACCACAAACGAGAAAACAAGGAAGGAGAAAAGAAAAGAATGCCAGAAATAATTAAACATGGTAAATATCCAGAAAAGAATAAACACACTTGTGAAGGGTGTGGGTGTGAATTTAAATATTGGAATAATGAGGTAGATGTTAGTATGACTACACCAGATGAAGAGGCATTTTTTGGAGGGTTTGCATGTATGAGAACTATTAAATGTCCTGATTGTGGACATACTATTTGTTTATCATATAATTTTATAGAATCTGAATCATTTATAGACAAGTTATGTGATATATTTAAGTTAAAGAAAAAGGAGAAAAAAGAAAATGAGAATGAAAAGAAAGATTCCATATAATAAAAAAGTAGTTAATAACACATATAATAATTATAAATCAGCTTATCAAATGGATAATAATCAATACAGAGCAGTTATGACTCTTATTTGGTTAGGATTCATATTAGGATTATGTGCTATATTTAATAATGGTTTTCCATTGTTATTATTAGTTGTATATTTGATGTTAATAGTATAATTATGTTTTAGGAGGTATTGTTATATTATGATAGAAAATGATAACGTTAGAATAGAAAGATTTAAATTAGAAACAGGTAAAGCTATATGTTTTGATTTTGATGGTGTTATACATTTATATAGAAAAGGTTGGAAAGATGGATCTATTTATGATGAACCAAATTGGGAAATGATAGATTTAATTAAACTTCTTCAACAAAAAGGTATACCAGTATTTATTTGCTCAACTAGAGATCCAGAACAAATTATAGAATGGTGGATAATAAAAAAGATACCACTATATGCTAGAACTATATCACCAGGTGATTTATTCTGGAATGATATAAGTACAGTTGGTGTAACTAATCGTAAGTTGCCAGCCCAGTTATATATTGATGATAGAGCTTTAAGATATGATGGTCAAGATTGTATAAGTATGATGAATGCTATCAGAGAAATTCAAAGACCAGCTATAGATTTTGATAAGGAAGATAAACATATTCCTCATACTGATTAAAAACAAAGGAGAATAAAATGGGAAAGAGTAAACATATTGGTAATAAACATTTATATATTGGAACTAGTAAGATTCCTAAAAAGATAGAAGACATTCCAGAAGATATTGATAAACATATTTGGAAGAAACCAGAAAAGAAAGTAGATAATAATATAGACGAAAGTGAATTTAAATTACAATCTTTTTCATATACAATATATTGTAGTGGAAGAGGAGGAAGGAGAAATTAATGCCTGAAAAATATGAAGAACTTTGGACTGAATTTAGACAGTGGATTATTAATTATGAAGACTGTAGAAAGATGCCTGATGATTTCGTACGGACGTTATGAAGTAGCAATTTCTTGCCAAGATTTAATAGGAAAAATGGATGAAATGGAGAATAAAAAATAGTGAAAATCTCTGCCCACTTTTTGAAAAAAATGTAAGAAAAGTGGGCAAAAACGCTATAAAAGTGGGCAAAAATAAAAATTTGTCTTGACGAAAAAAATGAAAAAATGGTCAAAAAACCCACTTTTCTGCCCACTTGCCCACTTTGTGCCCACTTTTTCAGACAAAAGTGGCCAGGGTCAAAGCCTACAGCCGCAAGGGTTTGCGGATTCCGTGCCCACTTTCCCACTTTTTTTTTTAAATCGTAGTAAAAAAATAGAAATTATATACTTTAGTATATAAAATCAAAAAATAAAAAAGTTTTGGCAAAAAAAACTGGGCATCTGGGCAGAAACGATAAAAAATGGTTAAAAACAGGAGGTAAAAATGAATCAAATCGGTAGTATAGAATGGGGATGTATTTTGAATGTGCGTCCGAACGCTAGACAAGAAAATATTGTAAAAGTTTTATGGATAGATGACTGGGATTTATTTATAATGTTTGATGATGGAACAAAACATATTTATGATATAGGTACAGAATCATCTAGAATGTACACTTATGATTTAGATACAATTACAGAAGAGCAATGGAAGTTCGAATTTAAAGATAAATTAAAATGCAGATTAGCACATATATTTATGTCACAAGATGAATTAGCAGAAAAAGTTGGAACAACTCAACCAATGATTAGTAGATACATTAATGGCGATGCTATGCCTGGATTATATATGTTCCATAAAATAGTAGATGCTATTGGTTGTGATGATAGAGATTTATTATTTCAAGATTATGAAAAAATGTAGGAGGTGATTTAATATGGGATTTATTTTAACAGCAGTATTTATTTTTGCTGGATTAATGAGTAAAAATGATATTTGGTTAATGATGAGTTGTTTTGCTATAGCAAGTATATTTGCAATAGCTGGAGCTATAGATTATGTTGGATCAAAAATTGATGAGTTCGTTCAAGCTTATAGAACAAGAACAGAAGAACTTAAGAAAAAATAGATTCGCGTAAAAAACATGCCCTTTAATAGAGAGGATACGATAATCACTAAGATTTCGTCTCATTCTCTTTTTTATTTTTGGGTTAAGAATAGGAGGTCTTACTCAGTGAAGAAAGAAAATGAATTTCAAAGAAATCTCAAAAAGGAATTAAAAGATATATTTCCTGGATCTATAGTTACTAAATTAGATTCTAGTGAAATACAAGGAATTCCTGACCTATTAATTCTCTATAAAAATAAGTGGGCTACTTTAGAAAACAAAAGACATGCTAAAGCTACACACCGACCAAACCAAGATTACTATGTTGAGAAGATGAATCAAATGTCATTTTCTAAATTTATTTATCCGGAAAATAAAGATAGTATATTGGATGAGTTGAAAAAATATTTTGGAGATTAACTAAGGAGGTAACAAAATGATTTTTAATAATCATAACAACCTTGAAGGTCTTCATGCACCATTTGGAGCTAGCAAATCTAGTTGGCTAAGATATGATGATAAAAAAGTTGTTGAAGTATTTAGAAATATGAGAGCAGCTGAAATGGGAACTAGATTACATGAATGGGCAGCAGAGACAATCAAGTTAGGTATTAAACAACCTCGTTCTAAACAAACTTTATCAGCATATGTAAATGATGCTATAGGTTTCAAAATGGATACAGAAGTTGTTTTATTTTATTCTGAAAGATTTTTCCGGCACTGCCGATGCTATTTCTTTTAGAAATAATTTCTTGAGAATACATGACTTAAAAACTGGAACTCGTCCAGTACATATTGAGCAACTTGAAATATATGCTGCTCTTTTCTGTTTGGAATACAAAATTAAGCCAGCAGATATTAAGATAGAATTACGTATCTATCAGAATGATGAAATATTAGTTCATGAACCTGAGGCCGAGGAAATAATTGTAATCATGAATAAAATAATTCATTTAAATAAAATATTAGAAGACGTAGAAGGGAGGGTCTAATATATGAATCCAATTGCTGAAGAGATTGCATCATACCTAGGATCAGCAGAATTATCTGATGAAGAATTCTTACAACATTATGGTGTTAAAAGAAGATCTGGAAGATATCCATGGGGTTCTGGAAAAGACCCTTACCAACATAGTATTGATTTTTTAGGTAGAATAGAATCACTAAAAAAGAAAGGGTGGAAAGAAACACCTGAAAATATTATGGAACAATTTAATATGACAAGTACTGAATATCGTAAGGAGAAAAGTCTTGCAAATAATTTACGACAGATAGATAGAATCAACACTGCAAAAAGACTTCGTGATAAAGAAGGTTTAGGAGCTACTGAAATAGCTAAAAGAATGGGTGTAAAAAATGAATCAACAGTTAGAGGTTGGTTTGAACAAGACGAAAAAGGAAAGATATATCAAGCTACTAATACTGCTGATTTTCTTAAAAAACAAGTTGATAAAAAAGGTATGATTGACATAGGGAAAAACACTGAATTAGAATTAGGTATATCTAGAGTTAAATTAGATACAGCTGTAAGAATATTAGAAAAAGAAGGTTATCATAAATATGTTGGAAGAATACCACAACATACAAATCCTAATCAAAAGACTACACAAATTGTATTAGCTGCACCTGATAAGAAACATAGTGAGATATTTGATTATGATAAAGTAAAAACTATAACTGATTATATTTCAAAAGATAATGGTGACACATTTGAAAAGAAGTTTACATATCCTGCAAGTATGGATTCTAAAAGATTAAAAATAAGATATGCAGATGAAGTTGGTCCAGATGGTTTTAAAGGTGTAGAAAAAGATGGTCTTGTCGAAATTCGTAGAGGTTGTAAAGATTTAGATCTTAGAGGTTCTCGATATTCTCAAGTTCGTATTTTAGTAGATGGAACACATTATATTAAAGGTATGGCTGTATATTCTGATAATATGCCTGATGGTGTTGATGTTATATTTAATACTAATAAAGGCAGAGATAAATCTAAGATGCAGTGTCTTAAAGAGATTAAGAAAGATCCAGAGAATCCATTTGGTTCAGCTATAAAAGATGTAGAATTAGGTGGACAATATTGGTATACTGATGAAAAGACTGGTAAAAAGAAACTAGGTTTAATAAATAAGAGAGCTGATGAAGGGGATTGGACTGAATGGAAAGATGCTCTACCTTCACAATTCTTATCTAAACAAACTAAAGAAATGGCAAAGAAACAATTAGATTTAGCAAAGGCTACTAAACAAGCAGAGTTTGATGAAATTAAATCCTTAACAAACCCTACTATAAAAAAATATTATTTAGAGAAATTTGCTAGTAATTGTGATGCAGCAGCTGTAGAATTAAAAGCAGCCGCTCTACCTGGACAAAAATATCATGTTATTATACCTAATAACACATTAAAAGATAATGAAATATATGCACCTGGTTATGATTCTGGTACTAAACTTGCTCTTATTCGTTATCCTCATGGTGGAACGTTTGAAATACCTGTATGTACTGTAAATAATAAGAACCCTCTTGGTAAGAAATTAATAGGAACAAATTCTATTGATGCAGTATGTATAAATTCTAAAGTAGCAGCTAGATTATCTGGTGCTGATTTTGATGGTGATACAGTTATGTGTATACCAACTGATGACAGAAAAGGTAAAGTAAAGATACAGAGACAAGATGAATTAAAAGATCTTAAAGGTTTCGATAATAAAGCAGAATATGGTACTAGAGAAGAGATAGATAGTAAAGGTAATAAACACTATATTAATAAATATGGTCAAGAAATTAAAGTAATGAAAAATACTAATAATGAAATGGGTAAAATTTCTAATCTTATTACTGATATGACATTACAGGGTGCTGATACAGATAAGATAGCTAGAGCTGTTAAACATTCTATGGTAGTTATAGATGCAGAGAAGCATAAACTTGACTATAAACAGAGTTATATAGACAATGACATTGCTTCTTTAAAACAAGAGTATCAAGATGGTGGTGGTGCATTCACTCTTATTTCTAGAAGTAAAGGTGATACTAGAGTACCTAAAAGAAAAGGTCAAGCTAGAATAAACATAGAAGGTAAATCATGGTATGATCCTAGCAAACCTGAGGGATCTCTTATCTATATTACTGCTCCTGATAAAGAATTATACTACCCAGAGGGTACATATAATAAGAAGACCCGTATCAAGACCCTTAAAACAACAAATGGTAAGACTATAACCTATAACATGGATAGTAAGAAAGACAGAGATACCTATGAGCCAGTTTTAAGAAAAGATTCTAAAACAGGAGAAGTTTATTACACAAATAAACAAGGTAATATTAGTTACATAACCAAAATGCGTACTAGTACTTCAACTAATATGGCTGAGGCACAGGATGCAAGAAGTATTGTATCTAGAAAACAACATCCAATGGAACTTATCTATGCTGATTATGCTAATAGTATGAAAGCAATGGCTAACAAAGCTCGTATTGAGATGATTAAGACAGGTAATCTTGAATATAGCTCATCAGCTAACAAGATTTATAAGAAAGAAGTATCTGAATTAATGAGTAATCTAAATGAAGCTAAAAAAAACTCTATTAAAGAAAGAACTGCTGAAAGATTAGCTGCTTCTGAGATCAATAGAAGAAAAGAACTTAATCCAGATCTAAAAGGTGAAGACTTAAGAAAGCTTTCACAAAGAATGTTGTCTAAATACAGACAAGAAGTTGGTGCAATACCAAGAAGAAAGAGAAACATTAACATCACTGACAAACAATGGGAAGCAATTCAAGCTGGTGCTATTACTGATCATACACTAAAGGAGATCTTAAGCAATTCAGATCCAGATCGTTTGAGAGAGAAAGCAATGCCAAAGAATAAGACTACACTAACACCGGGTCAAGTAAGTAGAATCAAGACTATGTCTGCTTCTAACTTTACAATTGCTGAAATAGCAAAGAAGATGAATTTACCAACTTCAACAGTTTCAAATATTTTGAGAGGAGCAAAATGAAATGAGTAAAAGAGTTTCTATTACAACAATCGATAATCCATTTGATCCAATTGAAGATTTTGCTTCTTGGTTTGATTTCGATGTTGAAAAAGGTTATTATACATGTTCAAAGCTTGCAAGAATTTCAAATGTTTCTGATGATATGACACAAATTGAAGAAGATGAAGAAGTTGAGCGAGCTATTGATCGATTAATTGAATTAGATCCTTTAGATTTATATCGAAAAGTGATAAAAGAAGATAATAATACTACCCAAAGTGATGAAAGCAACAGTGGGGAGGGGTCTTAAAAAAGACACCCCCTACCGTCATCGCGGCGGTCTTTATATTTTCCCCGGGGGGATTTTTTGGAATGGGGTTCCAGAACATTCCCTTACTGTTTTTACCTTAGATGGTATTTAAAGTGATTTGTAGTGAAGAATGTGATCGGAAGACCAGAAGTACAATACCTCCTGTTCCAAATAAATTAAGTTTATTTCTCCTTTCTAATTTTTAATGAATATATTATTGTCCTCTACAAGTCACTTTAAATGCTATCTAAGTCTTATATAACCAAATAAATACTGTTAAGAAAGGAGAAGCAAGCATGGCAAAAGTTAAGAAAAGTGGTACTTCTAATCAGTCTGAAAAGATTCGTCCTGCCTTAACACCTGAAGCTAGAGAAAATCAATTGATATATTTAGCTACAAATTTAGCAGAGCAACAATTGAGAGATGGAACAGCTTCTTCTCAAGTTATAACTCATTATCTAAAACTTGGTTCGACTAAAGAAAAGATCGAAAAAGAAATTTTAGAGAAACAAAAAGAACTTATAACAGCAAAGACTGAATCATTACAGTCTGCAAAGAGAATCGAAGAGCTTTATGCTAATGCTATTACTGCTATGCGAAACTATAGTGGTCATGGAGGTGCTGATGACGATGAGGAATCAGATGACTATTAAAACATATTCAGAATTAATTCAGTTCGAAACTTTTGAAGAACGTTTCGATTATTTATGTATGCATGGAAAAGTTGGAGAAGATACATTTGGATTTGATAGATATTTGAACCAAATTTTCTATACTTCACCAGAGTGGCGTTCTTTAAGGAATGATATTATTACAAGAGATTTAGGATGTGATTTAGGAGTTAAAGGATTTGAAATAATTGATCAGAAAATTATTATTCATCACATGAATCCAATAACAAAAGAAGATATTCTAAATCGATCAAAATTTTTGTTAGACCCAGAGTATTTAATCACAACTGTTGATTGTACTCATAAGGCTATACATTATGGTAATAGGGATTTATTATATCAGATCCCAATTACAAGAACAAAGAATGATACATGTCCATGGAGACATTGAAAGGAGGTAATCACATGGCTCACAATTATTCTAAACATTTTGGAAACAATAGAAATCAAGAATCTTCTAATAGTCACGAACACGAAATTAATGTTGTTCAACAAATGACTAATCAAGTAGATGAAATAAAAGATGTTGTAGAAAAAGAAGAACCAGTTGTTGAAAATATTGAACAAGAGGTTGTTGAAGTTGATGGTATTGTTTCTGGATGCGAGTATCTAAATGTTAGAGAAGAAAGCTCTAAAGATGCTAACATATTGTGTGTTATAGGAGCTAACACAATATTAAAAGTAGACTTATCTAGTGATACTGAAACTAATGAGTTCTACAAAGTTATTACTCCAAATGGAGTGAAAGGTTATTGTATGAAGAAATTCATAACTATTAATTAAGAGGTGATTGATATGGATAAAAGTATATTAACATCTATTAAAAAATTATTAGGTATAGCAGAAAGCTGTACTGACTTTGATGCCGATATAATAATGCATATCAATACTGTATTTTTGGTACTTAACCAATTAGGTGTTGGACCAGATAAAGTATTTTCTATAGAAGATACTAAAACTACTTGGTCTGAATTTCTTAAGGATGATACTAACTTAGAAGCTATCAAAACTTATATACATCTAAAAGTTAGACTAATATTTGATCCACCTCTTAGCACAGCTGTCAAAGAAGCTATTCAACAGAACATTAATGAACTTGAATGGCGATTAAATGTACATGCTGAATCTAGTGAAGAGGAGGTAAAATGATAATGTGGCAATATCAAAATACAGATGAGTTATATCATCATGGTATCTTAGGTATGAAATGGGGAGTTAGACGTTATCAAAATAAAGATGGTAGTTTAACACCAAAAGGTAAGAAAAGATATTCTGAAGATTATAATGAATCAAGGAATATTAAAAGAAAAGGCATTAAACGAATGTCAAATGATGATCTACGAAAAGTAAATAATAGAGATAGTTTAGAAAGGACTTATAAGAATAACAATTCTAAAGTTGGTAAAACAATAGCTATCGTTGGTACTACAGCGGGTGTTATTGGTTCTTTAAATGCTATATTAAAGAATTCACCTAGAGTAGTTGCTAATGGTAAAAAAGCTGTTAACAGAATAGCTAGATCTGGTAAATATATTTACTTAAAGGGTAAACGTAGATTCAGATAAAGATAAGGAGAAATAAACTATGGCATTATCGAATACAGCAACGCCTAGATATTATGGTATGTTTCGAGATGCTGTAATGCGAGGCGAAATTCCGGTCTGTGAAACTATATCTATGGAAATGAATCGTATAGACGCTTTGATAGCAAATCCTGGTGTCTACTATGATGATCTAGCAATAGAGGGTTTCATAAATTATTGTGAAAATGAATTAACATTAACTGATGGCGAAGATCTAGTTCTTTTAGACTCATTTAAATTATGGGCTGAACAAGTATTTAGTTGGTTTTATTATGTAGAACGTAGTGTGTATGTTCCATCAAAAGATGGTCATGGAGGTCACTATGTAAACAAACGTATTAAGAAAAGACTTACAAATAAACAATATTTAATTGTTGCCAGAGGTGCTGCTAAATCACAGTATCAATCATATATTCAAAGCTATTTTTTGAATGTTGATACTAGCACAACACATCAAGTACATACAGCACCAACAATGAAACAAGCAGAAGAAGTATTATCACCTATGAGAACAGCAATAACAAGATCACGTGGTCCTTTGTTTAAATTCTTGACAGAAGGTTCTATTAATAATACAACCGGATCCAAAGTTAATAGAGTTAAGTTGGCATCCACAAAGAAAGGTATAGAAAATTTCTTAACTGGATCTCTTTGTGAAATAAGACCAATGTCTATAGATAAATTACAAGGTTTAAATAGTAGAATTAACACTGTTGATGAATGGTTATCTGGAGATGTTCGAGAAGATGTTATTGGTGCTCTAGAACAAGGTGCATCTAAGAATGATGATTATCTGATCATTGCAGTAAGTTCAGAAGGAACTGTCCGTAATGGTCCTGGAGATACAATTAAGATGGAGTTAATGGATATTCTTAAAGGTGAATATGTTAACCCACACGTATCTATATGGTGGTATAAATTAGATTCTATAGATGAAGTAAGTAATCCTGATATGTGGTTAAAAGCTAATCCTAATTTAGGAAAAACTGTTACATATGAAACATATCAGTTAGATGTTGATAGAGCTGAAAAAGCTCCGGCTACTAGAAACGATATTCTAGCAAAACGTTTTGGTATTCCTATGGAAGGTTACACATATTTCTTTACTTATGAAGAAACTATTAAACATAAGAAACGAGATTATTGGCAAATGCCGTGTGCACTCGGAGCCGACCTTTCCCAAGGTGATGACTTTTGTGCATTTACGTTTTTATTTCCTTTATCCCGAAATGCTTTTGGTATTAAAACAAGGAATTATATTACAGAACATACTCTCATGAAATTACAACCAGCTATGCGACTAAAATATGATGAATTTATTAAAGAAGGTAGTTTAGTTGTTATGCCTGGGACCGTTTTAGATATGATGGAAGTATATGAAGATCTCGATAATCATATAACAGAAAGAGATTATGATGTACGATGTTTTGGATATGACCCTTATAATGCTAAAGATTTTGTTGAAAGATGGGAAAGAGAAAATGGTCCATTTGGAATTGAAAAAGTAATACAAGGTGCTAAGACAGAGTCTGTGCCACTTGGCGAATTAAAGAAATTAGCTGAGGATAGATTACTTATATTTGATGAAGAATTGATGACATTTGCAATGGGTAACTGTATAACATTAGAAGACACTAATGGTAATAGGAAATTATACAAAAAACGTTATGATCAAAAAATAGATTCGGTAGCAGCAATGATGGATGGTTATGTTGCATATAAACTTAATCGTGATGCTTTCGAATAGAGAGGAGTTTATCATGTGGCAATATCAAAATACAGATGAGTTATATCACTATGGCGTCTTAGGTATGAAATGGCGGTAAAAGAAAAGACAAATATGGTTCAACTGGAGTTAGGTCATTTATAGCTAGTAGACAAAATAAAAAAGTAGATGATAGCTTTAATAAGTGGAGAGAAAATTCAAAGAAAAGACAAGATGCTATTACTATAGGAAAAACTATGAATAATAATAGAATGGCTTATGAAAAGAATAAATCAGATAAGAACTTAAAATCTGCTTATAAATCATCTAAAAAAGACTATAAACAAGCTTTAAAATCTAATACAACATATAGAAAAGGACAAATAAAGAAAGAAGTAGGTTCTAATATGTCTCGAAAATATTTGAGCGAGGCTAAAAAAATACAGAAACAATCTGATTTTAGTTCTAATAAGGAAGCACAAAAAACCTACAAAAAAATGATAAGTAATTATAATGTTGAAAGAGCTAAAGCAAGAAGGGCCCCCGAAGTAGCAGCTAATAGAAGTAAAAGAGCAGCTAGTATAAAAAGAGGGATGACTATGACTATGAAAGCAGTTGCTGCGTCAGGTGCTGTCGCTGCCGGTACAATAGCCGTTAATAGCTATTTGACTAAACATGATGTTCGTTTAAATGGACGAAGTGTTAGATTTGGTCAACAAACTATACGTAATGTTATGAATTATGTTAATAAAGGAAAAAGAATATTTAAATATGTTTAAATCGGAGGTGATAGTAATGTGGCAATATCAAAATACAGATGAGTTATATCATTATGGTGTCTTAGGTATGAAATGGGGACATAGAAAAGCTTTACCAACTTCTGATATAAAATCTAGAGTAGATAGAGCAAAAGCTGACTACAAAGAAGCTAAAAAGAAATCTCGTAAAAGTTTTAATAAAGCTTATAATTATAATTCAGTACATCCTATAGCAGCTTTATCTGGTGGGAAAACTAAATACGGAAAGAAAGTAAATAATAAAATGACTAATTTATGGACTAAAGCTGTAGATGATGCTGACAGAACTGTTAATGCTAAAAATGCGTATAAAAATGCAAAGCAACAACATAAAGAAGCAATTGATAAACAATATATGAAGATACAGAAAAAGGCTACTATTAAAGATAGAGCATTATTAAATGATGCTGGAAGAAAAGCCATAGCTAAATATATGGTCAATAACAATATGTCAATGAAAGATGCTAAGAAAAAAGTTAACAAAGAAGCTGTTAGAAATAGTTTGTTAATTATAGGAGGTTCTGTATTATATGGTGCTGGAGCTTCATATCTTATAAACAAAAAATTTAAGTAAGGGGGATTCAAAATGGAATTATCTATAGGCTCTAGATTTAAGAATGCCTGGAATGCATTTTCTAATAAGAATCCTACTTCCAGCAATAATGGATATGGTGGATATTATTATAGACCAGATCGTGTAAGGTTAACTACTCGTAATGAACGTTCTATTATTACATCAGTATTTAATAGAATAGCAATAGATGTAGCTGCAATAGATATTAATCATTGTCAATTAGATGAAGATGGTAGATTTCAATCTACTATTTCTTCTAGTTTAAATGAATGTTTAACAGTTGAAGCTAATTTAGATCAAACAGGACGTAATCTTATTCAAGATGCGGTTATGTCTATGTTTGACGAAGGATGTGTTGCTATAGTTCCAGTAGATACTACTTTTAATCCTAAAGATACTAATTCATATGATATTTTATCATTAAGAGTTGGTAAAATTGTTACTTGGTATCCTACTCAAGTTAGGGTTGAAGTATACAATGAAAGAAAAGGTTTAAAAGAAGAGATAACTTTAGACAAAAGCGATGTTGCTATAATAGAAAACCCATTATATGCAATAATGAATGAACCAAATTCAACTTTACAACGTTTAATAAGAAAATTAGTATTATTAGATAGTATTGATGAACAATCCGGTTCAGGTAAATTAGATCTTATCATTCAATTACCTTATATAGTTAAATCTCCAGCTAGGAAGGCACAAGCTGAACAACGTCGAACAGATATTGAAAAGCAGCTTGCAGGTTCAAAGTATGGTATAGCTTATACTGATGGTACAGAGAAGATAACACAGTTAAATCGTCCAGTTGAAAATAATCTAATGAAGCAGATTGAATATTTAACGAGCATGCTATATAGCCAGTTAGGTATTACTCAGGCAGTATTAGATGGAACAGCTGATGAAAAGACTATGTTAAATTATTATTCTCGTACAGTAGAACCTATTGTGTCATCTATAGTAGATGAGATGATAAGAAAATTCATTACTAAAAAAGCTAGAACTCAAGGAAAGACTATTTTATTCTTTAGAGATCCATTTAAATTAGTTCCAGTAAATCAAATAGCAGAAATTGCTGATAAATTTACAAGAAACGAAATATTGACATCTAATGAAATAAGACAAGTCATCGGAAGAAAACCTTCTGAAGATCCTAAAGCGGATATGTTAATAAACAGTAATCTTAATCAATCCAATGAGAGTTTAGCCAAAGTAAATGATCAAAATGAAATGGAAGGAGGAACAAACATTGAAAAATGATTATGATTTTGGTGGTTGGGCTACTAGAAATAATATTCAATGTTCAGATGGTAGAACAATCATGAAAAATGCTTTCAAACAAAATGATGGACAAAAAGTACCATTAGTTTGGAATCATCAACATAACGATCCTAGTGAAGTCTTAGGTCATGCATTATTAGAAAATAGAGAAGATGGTGTATATGCATATTGTAAATTTAATAATACAGAATCAGGCCAAACAGCTAAATCTTTAGTAATGAATGGTGATGTAGATAAGTTATCAATTTATGCAAATAAACTTAAATCTCAAATGAATAATGTTATCCATGGATGCATTAGGGAAGTTAGTTTAGTTTTAGCAGGAGCAAATCCTGGAGCATACATCGACTCTGTTATTGTTCATGGTGAGGGTGCTGAAGCTGAAGAAGAAGTTATTATTTATAATGATGGAGAGATATCTTTATCAGAAGATGAAACTGATATTTCAGAAGAAACACCAGAAGATGGAGAAATTGAACATAGCGATGATGCAAATAAAGAAAAGGAGGATTCAACTAAAATGGGTGAAGACGAAAAGAAAGAAAAAACAGTTCAAGATGTCATAGACACTATGAACGAAGAACAAAAAAATGCCATGTATGCTGTGGTTGGACAAGCTTTAGAAGACCAAGCTAATGGATACGGCGAAGAAGCCGATGAAGAAGATGGAGGAGAAGAAGATATGAAACATAACGTATTCGATAATGATAACAATGACGAAGTGTTACAACACTCAGAGATTATAGCAGAAGCTATGGCTGATGGTAAGAAATATGGATCTTTAAGAGAAAGTTTCTTACAACATGCTGCTATTAATAATATTGAAAATTTAGACAAATTATTCCCAGATGCAACAGAATTATATAAAGAACCATATATGATTGAAAAAGATAATTCTTGGGTTGCTAAAGTAATGAATGCTGTAAAACATACACCATTCTCAAGAGTTAAAACTACTTTTGGTAGAATGAATGAAGAAACAGCTAGAGCTAAAGGTTACATAAAAGGTAACAAAAAAGCTAATATAGCATTAGCTGTATTAAACAGAGTAACAACACCTACAACTGTTTATATCAAAAATGAGATAGACAGAGATGATGTTATTGATATAACAGACTTTGATGTAGTTGCATGGCAAAAGAGAGAAATGAGAAAACAACTTGATAAAGAATTGGCATTGGCTATGTTATTAGGTGATGGTAGAGATATTTCTGATCCAAATAAAATTAATGTACAAAACATAAGACCAGTAATTTCTGATGATGCTATGTATACAATTAAATACACAGTAACAAAAGGAAAAGACTATACTCAAGAAGGAAATAGTTATTCTGATAATGATTCTAGAACAAAAGGTATAATCAGAGCTGCTATCAGATCTAGAAAAGATTATAAAGGTTCTGGAACACCAACATTCTTCACAACAGAAGATGTATTAACAGATATGTTATTAATAGAAGACCAAAATGGTAGAAGAATCTATAATAGTATAAATGATTTAGCTACAGCTTTAAGATGCAAAGAAATAGTAACAATACCAGAAATGGAAGCAGAAGCTTACAAAGATATTTATGGTGTAATTGTTAACATGGCAGACTATACAGCTGGTGCTGACAAAGGTGGATCTGTAAATATGTTCGATGATTTCGATATAGATTATAACCAAATGAAATACTTAATTGAAACAAGAATGTCAGGAGCTTTAACTGTTCCATATTCTGCAATAGTATTAAAGAAAGAAGCTAATACTGAAGCTCATACAGAAGCAGAAGGATAATTACATATTAAATAAGGAGAAAAATCAAAATGGCGAAATTCAGTGGTAAAATAGGCTACATTCAAATGATTGAAAAGAAACCTGGTTATTGGGTTGAAGATGTTATAGAACGTCCATACTATGGTGATATAACCCGATTGATGGGTGGTTATCAAAACTCTGGTAATGTCAATGATAATGTTACATTGAATAACACTATAAGTATTGTAGCCGACCCATACGCCAATGAAAATTTTCAACATATGAGATATGTAGTATATATGGGTACTAAATGGAAGATAACAAATGCTGAAGTTCAGTACCCTAGAATAATATTAACGATAGGGGGTGTATACAATGCGTACTTGGGAAAGTCTTCAGGAAAAGTTGGAGAAACTGTTTGAGTGCAGACATGTATACTTCCAACCCCCTGAAAATTTAACTATGGAATACCCAGCTATCAGGTATTCAATTAATGATATTGATAGCAAATATGCAAATAATAAAATGTATGTCGGGATGAGATGTTATGATATAGTTGTTATTGATAAAGAACCAGATAATCCTATAATTGAAAAATTATTAGAGTTACCATATGCTTCTTTTAATAGACATTATGTATCAGATAATTTAAATCACGACATCATAAAATTATATTATTAAAGGAGGAACATTATTATGGGAACTAAACTAAAATGGGACCAAACAGGTGAAAGAGTTTATGAGACTGGTGTAAGTAAAGGTGTTCTTTACCCACAAGTTAATGGTAAATATGAAAAAGGTGTTGCATGGAATGGTTTAACTGGAGTAACAGAATCTCCATCAGGAGCTGAATCTACACCATTATATGCTGATAATATCAAATATTTAAATCTATTGTCAGCAGAAGAATTTGGAGCTACTGTAGAAGCATATACATATCCAGATGAATTTGCTAAATGTAATGGAGAAGCTAATATAGCTGAAGGTGTTGTTGTTGGTCAACAAAAACGTACTCCATTTGGTATGTCTTATCAAACAAAAGTTGGTAATGACTCAGATCCAGAAGCTGGATACAAACTACATATAATTTATGGTGCTCAAGCTGCTCCATCTGAGAAAGCTTATGCTACTGTAAATGATAGCCCAGAAGCTATCACATTCTCTTGGGAATTAACAACTACACCAGTTGAAGTACCAGGAATGAAACCAACTGCTTCTATAACAATAGATTCTACTAAAGTTGATAAATCTAAATTAGCAGCTTTAGAAGAAATATTATATGGTAAAGAAGCTAATGCTGAAGCTACAACAGAAGCTGTAGAAGCTAGATTACCATTACCAGAAGAGATAATAAATATTTTTAAGACAGAAGGATAATTAATTTGAGTAATATTTAAAAGGGATTGGAGCTTTGTGCTCCTACAGTCCCTTTTTTTTAAATTTTTAAAAATTAGGAAGGAGAATTATTATGATAGTAAAAAATATTAAATACACAGATTATAACGGAGTTGAAAGAGAGGAACCATTTCTATTTAATTTATCTAAGGCAGAACTTATGGAAATGGAAATGGGTACAAAAGGTGGATTAACTGAAATGATCCAAAAAATTATAGCTACAAAAGATCAACCATCTATAATAGCTATATTTAAGAAATTGGTTTTACAAGCTTATGGTGAAAAAAGCGCAGATGGAAGAAGATTCATTAAAACTGATGAAAATGGAAGACCTTTGTCAATAGCCTTCTCTGAAACAGAAGCATACTCTAAATTATTTATGGAATTAGCAACAGATGATGTTAAAGCTGCTGAATTTGTTAATGGTATTATACCAGCTGATTTAAAAGTTGAAGATGCTACAAATTTAATTAACTTACCAACTGATAATAAAGCAGAATAAGAAAGAGTGATAAATAATGTTAACTATAACAATCCCAGAACAGGAATTGTTTAATGAAGCTACAAATGAGTTTGTTTCAATAAAATCAAAAACGATTCAATTGGAACATTCTCTTGTCTCTATATCTAAGTGGGAGTCAAAATGGAATAAACCATTCCTTTCAAAAGATGAAAAGACAATAGAACAAACATTAGATTATATTCAATGTATGACTATTACTCAGAACATCGATCCAATGGTTTATAGGTTTTTGACAGATGAGAATATCAGGGATATTAATGATTATATAGATGCACCCATGACAGCAACAACATTTTCTGATAAAGGATCTACTAGTAGAGAAATAATAACATCCGAAGTTATATATTATTGGATGATTTCATTAAATATTCCAATGGAATGCCAAAAATGGCATCTAAATCGTTTGTTAACTTTAATAAGAGTATGTAATGTTAAAAACGCTCCGGCTAAAAAGATGAGTAGAAAAGAAATTATGAACAGAAATGCTGCTCTTAATGCTGCTCGTCGTAAGAAACTAAATTCGAAAGGATAGTAGGAGTAATATGATATCAATTAGTCAAAAGGGCGATTTTTCCAAGTTAACTGGGTTCTTGGAAAGAATGAAAAATGTTATAAAAATCGGAGACCTTGATAAATATGGTCGTGAAGGTGTAGCGGCTCTTTCGGCAGCAACTCCTAAAGAATCCGGTTTAACAGCAAATTCATGGTATTATGAAATAGAAAGATCTAAAGATTCTGTATCTATATCATTTCATAATTCCAATATAAATAAAGGAGTTCCAATAGCTATAATATTACAATATGGTCATGGAACTAGAAATGGTGGTTATGTAGAAGGAATAGATTATATAAACCCAGCTATACAACCATTATTTAATAAAATAGCAGAAGATGCATGGGAGGAGGTTACTAAATCATGAGTAAAACAATAGATGAAAAAGTTGTTCAGATGAAATTTGATAATGGTCAGTTTGAACGTAATGTTGCTAAGAGTATGCAAACTTTAGATTCATTAAAATTCAAATTAAAGACCATGGATTTTAGAAAGAGTGCAGCTGATCTTGAAAATATAGGAAATGCTGCAAAGAAAATTGATATGTCTGGATTATCTCAAGGTATTGAAACAGTCCATGCCAAATTCTCTGCTTTACAGGTTATAGGTGTTACAGCATTATCTAATATAACCAATTCAGCAGTAAATGCTGGTAAAAGAATAGTTGCTTCATTAGGAGATTCGTTAATTAATGGAGGTCGTAATAGAGCACAAAAAATCAAAGATGCTAAATTCCAAATGGAAGGTTTACTTGGAAGTGAAGAGTATGCTAAACAATGGAATAGAATTGATCAAAGTATAAATCATGCTGTTGCAGATACTGCATATGGTTATGATTCAGCTGCTAGAGCTGCATCTCAATTTCTAGCTTCAAATGTTAAAGTCGGAGACCAGATGGATAGATCTTTAAGGGCTATATCTGGTGTCGCAGCTATGACTAATAGTACTTATGATGATATTGCTAATGTATTTACTAGAGTAGCAGGTCAAGGTCGTGTAATGGCTGTGGATTTAAATTCTTTAGCTTCTAGAGGTTTAAATGCAGCAGCTGTATTAGGTAAATCACTTAATAAATCCGAGAGTGAAATACGTGATATGGTATCTAAAGGAAAGATATCTTTCCAAGATTTTGCAGATGCTATGGATAATGCATTTGGTGAACATGCTAAAAAAGGTAATGAAACATTCCAAGGTGCATTAGCAAATATGAAAGCAGCTATGTCAAGAATAGGTGCTAAAGTTTGGGATCCATTATTAGATAATCAAAGAGACGTATTTAATCAAGCAAGATTATTAATTAATGATTTAAATAAAAATTATTTAAATGGTCCTATAGATTCATTAAATAGTAAATTGACAAATATATTTCAAGGTCTAGTAAAATTCTTTGAACTAGGTGGAGTTAAAAATATATTATTGGGTATAGGAAATACTTTATCTTTTATATCTTCTGTAATTAAACCAGTTAAAGATGCTTTTAAAGAAATATTTCCACCAAAATCAGTTGAAACTTTAGTCGAATATACTAAACAATTTAGAGAATTAACTGCTGGATTTAAATTAAGTGAAAAGACAGCAACTAATTTAAAGAATACATTCAAAGGTGTATTTTCTGTATTAAATACTGGTATATCTTTGATAAGTTCTCTTGTTAGAGGATTTGGACAGATATTGAGTAATCTTACAGGAATACCTGGAGGTATATTAGGAATTACAGGTGCTTTAGGTGCTTGGGTCACAAGACTATCTGAAGCAATTAAGCAGTCTAATATATTTAATAATGTAATACAGGGATTAGTAAATATATTTGAAGGGTTCTCTAATAAATTTAAAGAATTTACAAAACATTTCAATGTATTTGAAGGACCTGTAAATGGTATAAAAAGAGTATTTACTACATTAGGAAAGATATTACAAGAATTCACTAAAATGTTAGGTGAAGCATTAAGAACTGGTGATATTAAAGCTGCTCTTGATGTATTTAATACTGGAGTATTTAGTGGAATAATATTAAATATTAAAAATGTAACAAAAACATTAGATTTATTCTTCAGAAAAGCAAATGCTAAAAGTGTTACTGGTAATTTAGCTTTAATTATTGGTAGTTTAAAAGATAATTTATATGCTCTACAATTTACAATTAAAGCTGATGCTTTAATGAAAATAGCTAAAGCTATAGCAATATTAGCTGGTTCACTATTCGTGTTATCACTTATTAAACCAGAACGTCTAGGTTCGGCTTTAGTTGGTATGGGTATATTAATAACTGAAATGGTTGTAGCTCTAAAACAATTAGAGAAGATGACTAGTCATTCTTTTAAAGATTTAGCAAAAATGTCTTTATTAGGATCAACTATAAGATCGTTAGCTAGTTCATTATTGATATTATCTGTAGCATTGCGTATACTTGGATCTATGGATATTAAACAGATGGGTATAGCATTAGTTGGTATGGCTGCAGGTCTTAAAATATTGTGTGTAACATTAAAAGACATGAGTAAATACTATGCTGATCTTACGATGTCTGCGAAAGCTATAAGAAAGTTAGCAACCAGTCTAGTTGTTCTTGCAGTTGCATTAAAGATTATGGGTACCATGGATATTAAACAGATGGGTGTAGCATTACTTGGTATGACTACTGGATTGATATTTATGACTAAAGCTATTCAAAAGATGCCTACATATAAAAAGGGTGAAGACAAGATAGCTAGTATGTTAAAAATAGCATTCTCATTGATATTGTTAAGTGCAGCATTAAAGATGTTAGCTAGTATAGGATGGCCAAACATATTAATAGCACTTGGTGCTATGGGTGGAGCTTTAGCTATATTAGTTGGATTTGTATATGCATTACCAAAAGATTTGAAACAATTAAATGCTAAGGTAAATGCCTTAAATATGATGGCATTAGGTCTTGGATTCTTAGGTTTTATATTAAAAGATTTAGGAAAAATGTCATGGGAACAAGTCAAAACTTCATTAGTTGCTATGGGTGGTGCATTAGCAGAAATATTGATATTTACTAAATTATTGAGTGCTAAAGGTGGATCATTACAAGGTATGTCTGCAATGATCGGACTCGCTACTGGTATATTGATATTAGCTACTGCAATGAAATTATTAGCTACATTAAATGTTGGAGGACTTATAATAAGTTTAGTAGCATTAGGTGGAGCATTTGTTATTGTTGGTGTAGCCGCTAAATTATTAGGTGGTGCAGTTCCTGTTATATTAGCAGTCTCAGCAGCTATAGCTTTATTTGGTGCTGGTATGTGGATGTTTAGTGCTGGAGTATTAAAACTTGCAGCTGGTATTGCCGCATTAGCCGCAGCTTTGACTGGTGGTGTTACTACTATTGTCGCTGGAATTCAAGCTATAATATTAGGTGTAGCCCAATTAGTACCAGAATTAATAAAAATATTTGGTGAATCAATTGTAACATTATGTAAAGTTATAATGACATCTGCTCCTATGATTGGAGAGACAATTCTTGTAGTAATACATGAATCACTTAAATCGTTAGTTGCACATGGACCAGAAATTGTTGCATTATTGTTCCAGTTTGTAATCGGCATATTACATGAATTAAAGAATTATATTCCAGAATTTATAGTCGCTGCTATGGAAGTTGTTGATGCCTTATTCAAAGGTATTGTAATGGGATTGAAAGAAATAGATCCTTCTAAAGTGTTACCTGCTGTATTAGCCATAGGTGCATTAACTGGTATATTTATTGCTCTTGCAACATTGTCACATATGGTACCACAAGCTATGCTTGGAGTATTAGGATTTGGAGCATTAGTTGTAGAGTTAGCAGCAGTATTAGCTGCAGTTGGTGCTTTATCTAAAATACCAGGAATAAAAGAGATAATAGCTGATGGAGGTAATTTCTTACAAATTATTGGCACTGCTATTGGTCAATTTATTGGCGGTCTTTATGGAGGAGTAGCTAAAGGATTCTCTGCATCTATGCCAGATATTGGTAAGAACTTGTCAGAATTCATGACAAATCTTCAACCATTTATTAATGGATGCCGTGTGATAGATAAATCAGTGTTGACTGGTGTTACTATATTAACAGCGGCTATATTAGAGATAACAGCTGCAAATCTATATGCTAACATATGTAAATTCTTAACACTAGGTTCTTCATTTGGTGATCTAGGTACAGAATTATCTGAATTTATGAATAATGCAAAAGACTTTATAGATGGATCTCAAAGATTAAAACCAGAATCAATGAAAGGATTTTCTATATTAGCTGACACTATTGTTAAAATCACAGCCGCCGGATTCTTAGACTCTATAACTAAATGGTTAAGTGGTCAATCTTCTTTATCTACTTTTGCTACTGAATTAGTAGTATTTGGTAAAGGATTAAAAGAATTCTCTTCAACTGTTGACGGTATAAATAGTGGTGCTATAATTGAAGCTGCTAGAGCTGCAGATGGTTTAGTTGAGCTATCAAATAAAGTACCTAATAGAGGTGGTCTAGAACAATTCTTTGGTGGTAAGAAATCATTAGAGATATTTGGTGGAGAGCTTAAAGCATTTGGAGAAGGAATCAAACAATTCTCTGATGCTATAGCTGGAATTAATGTAGAAAATATAGACAAAGCTATCGGTTCAGCTGATAAATTAATAGAACTATCTAACAAAGTTCCAAATCGTAAAGGTATGGGACAATGGTTCAGTGGAAAGAAATCACTTAAAGTATTTGGTGGTGAACTTGAAGCATTTGCTGATGGTTTAAAAGCTTTCTCTGATAAAGTTGCAGGATTAGATTTAAAGAATATGACTTATGCTACTAAAGCAGCAGATGTGTTAATAGATCTATGTAATAAAGTACCTAATAGAGCTGGTATGGCTCAATGGTTCACTGGTAAACAATCACTTGAATTATTTGGTGGTGAATTAGAGGCATTCGGAAAAGGTGTTAAATCTTTCTCTAATGAAGTTAAAGATTTAGATTCTTCAAGTATTAGTAACGCTATTGAGGCAGCTGATAAATTAATACAATTAACTCATAAGGTACCTAATAGAGCTGGTATGGCTCAATGGTTCACTGGTAAACAATCACTTGAATTATTCGGTGGTGAACTTAAAGCTTTTGGTACCGGAATTAAAGATTTCGGAGAAGAGATCAAGGATGTTAATGTAGAGAATATTGGTAAAGCAACTAGTGCTGCAAAAGGATTAGCTGAATTGACTAATATTCTTCCAAATCGTCAAGGTATGGCTCAATGGTTCACTGGTAAACAATCAGTAGCAGTATTTGGTAAGGAATTAAAAACTTTCGGTACTGGTATTAAGGATTTCTGTAATGAAGTAAAAGACGTCAAAATGGAAAATACTACTGATGTTGTTAATGCTGTAAAAACATTAGCTGAGGCAGCTGGTGCATTGCCTGAAGTAAAAGGTAAAGAACTAGAGAAGAGAGCTAAAGGTTTTGGAGAAGGAATTAGTCATATTGCTAATGGATTTAAATCTTTCTTTGAAAAATTAAATGGATGCAATTTCAATATAGAAACAATAAATTCAGCAGTTAATGGAGTTAAGACATTATCTGAAGTATTTAACAATCTTCCAGATAAAGATGGAGGAAAGATTGAAAACAGAGGATGGGGTCTTGGTGTTGCTATGGATCATTTCGCTAATGGAATGAGTAGTTTTGTTAATAAGATGAATGGAACAAGTTTAGATTCTAATTTTATTACAAATGTGGCAAATTCTATTAAGACTATGGCTGAAGCAGTTAATACATTACCAGATAAAGATGGTGGTAAAATAGAGAATCGTGCTTGGGGTCTTGGAGAAGCTATGAAACATTTTGGTAATGGCTTTGGCGAATTAATTGGAAAACTTGGTGATTCATTTAATTCAGAGAAGATAACAAGTATCGCTGGATCTATTAAAACTATGGCTGAAGCTGTAAATACACTACCTGACAAAGATGGTGGTAAGATTGAAAATAGAGCTTGGGGTCTTGGAGAAGCTATTAAACATTTTAGCAATGGATTAAAGACTTTAGACTTAGGCGAATTTGATGCTGAAAAAGCTAAATCTGCTGCTGATGTAGTAAAAACATTTGCAGATGTATTTCCTTCATTACCAGATAAAGATGGCGGTAAGATTGAAAACAGAGCTTGGGGTATGGGTTGTGCTATTGGTCATTATGCTAATGGATTAAAACAACTTGATCTTTCAAACTTTGATTCTGAGAAAGCTAAAATTGCAGCTGAAGTTGTAAAAAACTTTGCTGATACATTTAATAGTCTTCCTGATAAAGATGGTGGTAAGATTGAAAATAGAGCTTGGGGTATGGGTTGTGCTATTGGTCATTTTGCTAATGGTATAAAACAACTTGACTTAAGTAATTTTGATTCTGAGAAAGCTAAAGTAGCAGCTGATATTGTTAGACACTTTGCTGATACATTTAATAGTCTTCCTGATAAAGATGGAGGAACTATTGAAAACAGAGCTTGGGGTCTAGGAGAAGCTATTAAACATTATGCTAATGGATTGAAGGCTTTCTGTGAAACAATATCTGAATCAGCTTTTGATAAAGTACAGGATGCTATCAATTATATTAAACAGTTTGCTGATATTACTCCAAATATACCGGATAATGCTGGTGCTAAATTAAGTGGATTTGCCGAAGGTATAAATCAATTAGCTCCAAAATTTGGAGAATTTATAAAGAGTTTAAATGGTATAGATTTTACAAATGTTGATACTTCATTTGCTAATATAAAAAAACT
>JBGVIL010000206.1:0-78950 GCA_045123185.1 Bacilli bacterium
AACGTGAGAATTTATAATGAGATGGTACGTTTGCGGAAATAGACACTCTAGTACCGTATTTATAGATACCTCCACCTGAACCATTATTAACTGTTACATAATGTCCAGCAGCATTAATGTAAAATGGACTAAGTGTTACATCTTCATCTGGCATAGTTAGAATTGATACAGAAGGGTCTTCTGCGGAAGTTACACCTACTATTTGTTTTAATGCTGATTCTGTCCCTCTCCATTCATAGAAAGCTAATCCAAAACTAGCGATATTAGCTATAATCATTATTCTATCACCAGCAAAATATGTACCCGTACTTGGTCCGCTACTTGCGGTTGGGTCTTCATTAGCTGAAATATAACCATTTGAAATAGTTAATTTTCTAGGAATACGAGTTTTAAAATTTGCTACATAACTTATATCTCTATATGGCATAACAAATGTAGCCTCTTGTTGTTCAGCGTCTGGTTGCAATAAAAGTAAATCTTGTGCTGTACCACTCCAACGAGTGAATGTCTGATAATTAGCGTGTTCTCCGTATGGCACACCTTTTATTGTAACAACTTCATCTTCTGCTACTAATGCTTCACTGCTGTTTATACGTTCGACAGTACCGTCATCTCTTACTACTTGTGTAATTACACCATTTGCAATTTCAACTTTCCAATAGTCTAATGGTAGTCTTGGTTGATTGTGCATTAAATCTAATGCGAATTCAAGTTGGTTTGCTAACACGTAGTTTGGTTGTGTTGCGCTTGCGTATATATTAGGTAATCTACTGGCTATAGCAGGATTATTTTTTGATAAATCTACTAATTGTTTTATATTGCTTACAATTCTGTTTATCTCAGACTTTGTTGGTATCATGTTTTTTTGCCAATAGTCATTCTCATATACTTCTATATTGATTTCATTACGAACTATTTTCTGTTCAACCATCCATTCTGCACAGTACGCAGTATTTTTTTCTAGTCTATTCAAATCTATATCGTTCCAACAACCTTTAGGATTTTCTTGGTCAGGGTCTAATTGAACGGCTTTCACACTACCTAAAGTTCTATCGTAAATTGGTTCTATCCATTCTCTAGTCAAGTGCAATCACCTCCATATTCCCATCCCACGTACCATTAAAGGTCCAGCGGTTTCTTAATATATAAACTGACATTTGTGGAGAAAATTGTGTTTGAATTACACCATAATCTCCGGCATTTACTAATGGTTCTCCTCTGCCTGAGAAAGTATATTTGAATTTCTTTTTGTACCATTGTAAGTATTTATATTTAATATATTCTGATTGACCTTTAGCAGTGATATCACTTTGTATAATTTGAGTATCCAAGACTAAGCTGTCACTAATTACATTTCTTTCTTGAATGTTCTTTACGTTTACAGGATATCCTATGATTTCAACCTTAACTTCATCACCAGCAGCAAATCCGATTAAAGTTATAATACCACGTTTGTTATATAATTCAATTGTACCTAGTGATATGGCTTGTAATACTTCTTCTGAATTTTCATCAGAAAGTCTTGCTCCGACTACATACGCACTACCATAAGTTACTTCATTATTTACCGCAGTACACGTAGCAGTAGCTATGACCTTACAATTACTATATACTGACCCAGTTGTTATTGCTGCATTATTTGATACAAAATCATTTACCGCTCCGGTTTGGTCTAATTGTGAGTAGTATTTAGGTATAGATATTTGTGAAATATTATTTACTGTTTCTAATTGTTCAGCCGCAGGAATACTTGTGAAATCAGTATAATGCCATGTGTATGAATTTGTAAATGTTGTAGGGTCAGAAATATCTAAGTTTGCAAATTTTATATGACCATTATCTTTTATCAAAAGTGTTGCTCCTACAGAAAATGCTAATAACTGAATCACTTGTTTACAAGGTACTTCTGGTATAGGAGCATTTATTGTATAATCTCCAAAGTTTTTACCATTTACATCAGTTGAAAATTCAATCGAATTCAAATCAAATCCTTCATAAACCAGTATGTCGTTAGCAACTTCGGCTATTCTACGTTCTCCACCAGCATAAATATCAGTAGTATAAGTCTCTTCCATTACATCTAATAGTGAACCACAGGTAAAAGTAGCACTTTCATCTGCATTTGCGGAAACATCCATAAGTCTTAACTCTTTCCAGTTATCCCATTCGATTTCAGTACCTTCGCCTAATTCTCTGTTTATTACAGGAAAAGCATTTGCTCTTTTTACAGTTGCTACACCTACATAATGTGTAACTGGATTTCCATCTTCATCATATACTGGATTTCCAGCTTCGTCATACACTTGCTGTTCAACACTTGTGTATTCGTACTCATCCTCCATTTTAACTGTACCATCTGAATTATATTCATAACCAAACACGTTGTATCCGTTTCTAAATCTAACTCTAGTCTGTCTAGTTAAATTGATATATCCATTTTCAGGATTATCTACGTTGTAAAGACCATCATAATTGTTCACATCAAATCTAAATGTTCTAGAAGGTAGTGTGTCACAAACATAAGAAGTTTTATCATCAAAATCTACATTCATAATACTATCTTGGTCTAAACAAATTGTCTTACCAAACATGACTGTGCTTACACGAATTCTTCTGTGTCTAAATCGAGTCTTTACAAATTCAACTACTATATAACTAACTCCATCTTTATTTATTTCAAAATTAACAGAAGGTAATGTTTCCAACGTATGCGTTCCATTCTCATCCTTCCATTCAATATTCTCAGTTAGTGTGGCAATTTCAGTATCATCTGCGTCATAACAATGAAGTATAATGTTTTTTGGATATGCACTAGGTACCGCTGGATTTAACATCACTGAAAAATTTTCCACTTTAGTTGGATGAGTTATATTAACTTTCATCGTAGGATTAACATCGAAGTCCCCATTTTCATTTGATACACTAGCAGACATATATCCAGCAACAGGTGTACCTTGATAAACGATAAATCTACCATCTAATAACCATAGATTTTCTTCTAAGGTTGCGATTGTCACACTGTTATATTTATCTAGGTCTGTCACAGCATTTATGTCACAAATATCTAGCTTATCAGCAGATGTGACATTACTAATTTGAACACTTGTGTCTGGTGTATACATTATCAAATCAATATAACCTTCTTTTCTGGTCCTAGCTTTTAAGTGATTTTCAAAATCAACCATGTCTAAATTACCATATTCGTCTCTATGAACCGCCATAACTTACCTCCTTTTTTATAATATTAATAACCCATATCTATTAAATTACATTTTACATCTTTATACCATACTGGGCGCTTAGCATATAGGTAGTTTCCACCTGCTGTATATTTTATTGTTTCCCATTCACAAGGAGTAGCTTCAAAATCACCCCAATAGAATTTTCTTTTTATAAACTGTTCATATTCGTCATCCCAGTACCATATTTCGCATTCAAATTTAGCGATTTGTTTTTTCAACCAATTCACATCATATCTTGATAAGTATGGCCAGTATAAATTATCAAATTTATTAAGTCTTCTGTTTATAGTTTGTGCTACAACTTGACCTTTTGCGTTTCTTGTAGATTTAACTAATTGCTCAGACTTCTCTGTATACCCTATAGCAGGGTTATTCACAGTATTATAAAGTGGGTTTTCTGGGTCATACTGTGAATAATCCTCTGTCAAACGGTTTCCGTTAGGGTCGTGAAAATAAAAATTTTCACCATTTATTATAAGAAGTGGAGCAAAAGAGTTTGTTTTAGGACATAATCCCATATCTCATTCCTCCTTTATCTTGCATATACTCTATTATTTAATATGTTATTACTCATTCTGTTATTTGCTTTTTCAACGGTTGCAACTAAGTCTGAGCCTCTTTGTACAAATTGTCCGTTTACATTTATACCTTGTTTCATTGTACTATCTAGTGATTCCATAGTTTTTATCATTTGAGACATATATTCTCGTTCTTCAGCGCTTAATCCTGGTTGTTGGTATGGATTATTGTATTTTTTAGGTACAACTGCTTCACCTTGATGTAAATAAGCTAATCCATCATTTGGTACATAATTTGTACCTACTGCCATAGCTGGTATTGTTCTAGATTTATACTCTGCGCTGGCTTTCTTTTCTCCATTATAAGTCCAAGTATCAGCTATACCAAATGTGAAGATTTCTTTTAATGTATCACCGACACCTTGCCAGAAACCTTGATGTTCTTCAATTATATTATCTATAGCGTTCATCTGTCCTGCAAATTGATTTTGTGTATCTTGGTCTACACCGCTTAAAAATGCTTTTTTAGTTTCATCACTTGAATCTCTCCATTTTTCAACTAAACTAGCTAATTCACCTTCTGTTAAATTATTTATTTCTGCCATTTTAGTTCTTTGTTGTGGTGTTAAGTCTTGTAATAAATGTTTAGCTTCTTCTTCACCAGCTTGTTTATATAATTGAATACGTTTATCAGTAGCTTCTTGTTCAGTATACAACATTGCGGCTTCTGCATAACTGATTCTTGCAGATGCTAATTCAAAATTACCAGCAGCAACATCTTCTGCTATAGCTAATTCTATTTCAGCTTTTTGTAATTTTTTCTTAGCTTCTTCTAATTGTTTAGTTGCTTCTGTATTTTTAATTTGTTGGTCGTTCAATGCCGTTAAACTATCTGTTAGACCTACTTCTGCACCTGATAACATACCTGTGTGGAAAGTACCATTTTGTACAGCACCTACTAATTCATCCATACGAGTTTTTGTAATACCTAGTTGTTCTCCTTCTTCATAAACTTTTTCAGTTTGAAGTCTCAAAGTATCATTTAATACTTTTTGCAATTCTGTTAAGTTAGTTACTTGTGTTGAATAGCCTTGTACCTGACCTTCATAGTATTCTATTTTTTGCATTTCGTTATTAGCGTTTCTTGCTGCAACTTCTACTTGTTCAAACGCAGGGGCTAATGCAGTAGTTAATGCTCCAACTACAGCACCTACTGCGGCTCCAACTGCGGGTCCTATTACTGGAATTATTTGACCAATACCAAAACCAATCGCTGCACCTCCAGCAGCTCCTTTTGCTATATCCCAACCTGTTCCTTTTTTGTCCTCGTCTTTTCCTCCACTTTGTTCAAGACCTATATTATAAGAGGTTTTATCTGCGGCAGAATCGAAGGCGTCTGTCACCATTTTTCCGCCAAGTGCTATAGATAATACTCCAACTAATCCTTTCACTAGAGCAAAACCTATCATCGAACCCCAAGAACCAGCCTGTGTTATCGCGGCTGAATTTGTGAACATTTCTCCTAAAGTACCAATTAAACTATACTTTCCTCCAGCAAATAGACTTTGGAAAGCCATCATTATACCTTGGCCAAATCCACTAGCGCCAAGTAATGTAGTTATCCAACTACCTACTTTACTAAACACGCCTGTTATACTATTAAGACTCAATTTTCCAAATAATGCGTTAAATAACAAGTCTCCTAGTAAGTTCAAACCTTTCCACGCTAGGAATGCAACTAACATCCAACCTAGTATTTCTAACCAGTTATCTTTAATTGCTGGCCAAATTGTATTTTGGATAAATGGCCATAATATTTCACTCCATAATGTTTTTATACCTTGCCATGCTATGCCTAGGATTTCTTTCATTACTTCTCCGAAACCTAAGTCACCTTTGATTACTCCTGCAAATAAATTTCCTATTCTTTCTGCTAAATCAATCCATTCTTGCGAAAGCTGTGGTTTATATATATCACCCATTAAGTCGTTTGCACCACTATTATCAGAACCAATATCATGTAATTCATCAAAACTAGCAGTTACATTTGCCGCAGCCTCTAATTCTTCTCTTATTTTCTGAGATTCTGCCGCTGCTTGGTCAAATAAACTAACTGGTATATGACCAAATGCTTCTTGTACCTTCATTGATATGATATCTAAGAAACCAATACAATTAACTAAAAATTGTGCAATTTTATCCATAAATGGTTCTAATATAGCGTGTAAGTTATAAGTAATAACGTTCATCGTTCTTTGCCATTTAGTATTCCATCCCATGAATTGTTGGAAAGCTTTTTTGATTTGTGTTATTGGGTTTAATTGCACTAACCAATTTTTAAGCATTTGTCCTATATGACGAGACATTAATTGATATGTATAATTAAGAATTTCCGCCATTCTTGTTTGGAATTTAAGAGCTTTTCCGTTCTTATCTAATCCTGAGTTTATATTTCTTAATATACCATTATTATCTTTTAATACTGGAGAAGTGAAATTCAAATATTTTACCATTTGACTAAATCTTCCACCAGTTTTTTTAATAATTTCGTCGTTTGCTAGTAAGTCTGCTTTTATACTATCTAATACGAGCTTCTCTTCTTCTAAATCAGCTAAAGTTTTCTTAGCGGCAGAAGTCCCTTTTAATACATTACCCTCAGCATCAAACTTAATATCACCTTTTTTCTCTAAACCTGCTAGTTCAGTTTCCTTAGTTTGTATATTAATTAGTACTGACTGCAATGAATTACTGATATTACCTAGCATTTGGTTTAAACCATCAGCTTGTGCACGAGACTTTTCTAAAGAAGGCATAAAAGCATATCCTAAACCACCTGTTGCAAAGCCTAATGCGTTTTTCCAGAATCCACCACCATTTTGAGCATTCTCCATTTGTTTTCCTGAGAGAGCTTTGTTCAACTCTTTCAATAGTTCAGTAGTATCTACATCTCTACCTTTAGTCAATTGAATATTTTGGATTAATTCTGGGTTTTGGTCTATACTAGATTTATTAGTTCTATATAATTCTAGTATACGTCTCATTCCAGCCTTATCACCAGTATCATTTGGGTTTCTACCATTATTCAATCCATATTCTTGGATACGTGCTGCGGCCATATCATCTTGTGCATCAGCGTTTGCGCTTAATATTTTTTCATATCGTTTTGATACACCCGTTAATCGTTCAAATGCTGTTTCAAGATTTTTAAAAACACCTTGATTAAACTGTGATGCGTAAATTTTTGATTTTTCAACACGACCTTGGTCATCTGTTTCTAGCAATTTTGGCAATGCTTTATAGAATTCTGATTTTGTAATACCGAAAGGAGTCTCTGTTGTTTTTGTATAAGAATTTGAAACAGGTACTAATGCTAGTGACTTTTCAATAGGTTTAAGTACTTCTGCAATTTCATCATATACAGCTTTCATTTCAAATGAATAATCCGGACGTTCCTGCTCTTTTGCATTAGTGGTTTCATTTTTAGTAGTTTTTTGTTCATTTGGTAATTCTGGTTGCGGTTCAACTTTTTCTTCTTTTTTACCAGTTATAGCACTTAAAATATTTCTTACCAAACCAATTAATTCATTAGCTTTCGCATCTGTATTAAAACCAGTAGTTACGTCTCTCTTGGTAGCTTTTGCGACGTCTCTATCTATATCAGAATTTAATTTTAAACTAGTTTCTTGTTTACTATCGCTTACAGCTTCTCTTGCGTCATCAATTCTGTCAAAAGATAACTGAGTCTCTGTAGCTTTAGTTCCTTTTCTTGCTTCTTCAAAAACTTCATTTGTTGCTCCAGATAATTTATCTAATTCAGCTTTATAATCATCTGACATCTTAACTTCATTTACATATTTACCAGCCATGTTATTAGATTGAGTTGTCTTAGAGTTGCTTACAGATTTAATTGTTTTGTCTGTTCCTAACACCATTTCTTTTGCAATCGTATCTGCAATAACTTCTGAATCCCATTGTTGCATTAATTTATACAGTTCGTTAACTAGCCTTTGTGTATTTTCATGACCTTTACCTACACCTTTCTGCTGACCATCCTCTCGATTAGTACCACCAAGTTTAGTCTGTGTAGATTTAACTCCTTTTTTCGTTTTAACTTCTGTACCACTGTTGTATATACCTTCTATTGCACTTGTTATGGTGTTTTCTGCATATTCAGTTGTCTTACCTATAGACTTAGTTAATACTTTTATAACTGCTGCATATTCTTTTAAATTGTCTAATGTAATTTCTTCACTTCCAGATTCTAAGTCTTTGATAGCTTTCTTTAATTGAGCTTTAACTGCTTTTATTGTATCTGATAAGAATTGATATTCAGTAGTTTGAGGTGTTTTATTACCTAAACCTATTGGATTCTGTTCTTCACCAGTTCTTGTCCCTACTTTATAATGTGGGTCTATCCAACTCACTAATGTTTGTGCGGCTTTTTCTTCCTCTATTTGCATTATTCTAGCTAACTCAGATGCCCACTTACTACCATGAGCACTATATTCACTTAATCGTGCTAATTCTGGGTTAGTTCTACCAGCATCTATACTAGCGCTAGTTGTTTTTGGTCCTGTAGACTCCCAACCTTTATACTTTCTATCTTGTTCTTGTTTGATGTTAGCATCTATTTCTTCTTTAGAGTGCGTACCAAAGTTTCTAGGTTTTTTACTAGATGATTTAGTACTCGTCTTAGTAGACGTTTCTAATTTCGCAATACTTTCTTCAAAGCTTGCTATAACTTTGTCTAGTTCTCTTTTTTGAGCAAGGTAAGGTTGTAATGTTTCACCAATAGTTTTAGTTAACCATTTCGTTTGTTTTGAATTACCTTTACCTTCTTTCCCTGCTAAGCTCTTGAACTTTCTATACTTTTCAATTAAGTTATCTAAATCTTCTACAGACGAAGAAAAGCCCTCTTTAGACATCTTCTCATATGTTTTGATGACGTCTTTTTGGGCTTTATCTAACTCTTTTGAACCTCTAGCGTAAGAGGCTTTTATTTCAGCAGGGACCTCAATATAGCCATCTTTAAGAGAACTTAATACACCTTTAGTTAATTCACTTATCGCCGCTTTGGCGCTATCTTTGTCAGCATAAGCACTGACCGGGATTACAAATCCTGTCTCTTTATCAGCCATATTTACTACCTCCTACAACCTAAATCTATATTTATACTAACCCACTATGGTCAAGATTTTTTCACAGATTTGTTTATCTTTTTTTCGTAATCTTCTCTTAACCATTCTGGCATTGGCGCATTTTTAGTCTTCTTTTCGAATAACTCTGGGATTGCTTCTTCCATTTTACCTGGATAATATTTAGCTCCAAATGCTGCTCTGGTCATACTACCTGCACGCCAAATTTTATAAGCCAATCCTTCACGTTTGTATTTTAAGATAAACAATAACTCTTTACAGGAATAATCATAAAGAGTTTTTAGGTCACATCCTTGTTTTACTAATTCTGCATACAAATCATGAACTATGTGAAATCCTGCCAATGGGTCGTATTTATTTTCTTCTTCAAATATACTACTTATTCCAAGTCTTCTCTTTAATTTCTTCGCTGGGAGTTGGTATTTCTTGTTGTTTTTGTACCAATCCTGATTTTTGTACTATTTCAGCTAAATATGTTTCAGCTAATTTTTGCATTCCATACTCACTTAATAATGCGTCAAATAAATCTCCTTCATTTTTATATTTTAATTTACAAGCATCATTTGCACACGCAAAAAAGATATTACACATTGTTGTAAAGTCTGGATTTTGGAATGCTTCAAATATGTTTTTTCCTAATTTCTTTTCTAAATAAATAATTACTGAACTCTTTAGTTTGAATTCATATTCAATTCCATCTATTTTGATT
Source organism: Bacilli bacterium (assembly GCA_045123185.1). Lineage (GTDB taxonomy): Bacteria > Bacillota_I > Bacilli_A > ML615J-28 > CAG-313 > UBA1231. The sequence goes on from JBGVIL010000206.1 coordinate 9,626, forward strand.
ATTACTATATTGTCCATAATTTCAATCCTCCTATTAATAAAAGTGGTGGATGTAAACGCCCGAAGATTGTACTGGCTAAACTGCCCACCAAGTTTAGTTTTATTTAATTATTATTCACTAATTGCTTCTGATGGCAATGAAACTGCTATATCAGATTTAACATCATGATAGATAGCAAATTTTTCAATGTCTTGTTGAGCATCAGCTGTATATGATATACTTGTTGTTGCATCATACTCAATTATAACTCCTGAAGCTTTTACAACTAACCAGTGAGCTTTTCTTAATGGTCTAGCGTCAGCCATAGCCTTAACAGCTCTTAAGTTATGTTCAACTCCGTCTGGTGTGTCAGCAAATGTCATCATATTTATTTCATATGATACTTCTGCTGCTGGTTGTAATCCTAAAACTGATGTTTCAGCTTTAGTATTATCAAGAGTTGTTGTATCTATAGTATTAGGTTGTCCACCGAAATCTGGTGTACTAGCTAAACCATATATACGTTTAAAACCTTGAGATTCAACCCAAGTTTTCATGTCTTTTTGTCCTTCTGGTATAGTATAAGCACCATCTTTTCCGATGAAAGCTGCACTACCTGTTTCTTCTTTATAATATAACGCTGTACCAAGCGTAGCAACTTGTACTTTTGCATCTGGGTCCATAATAAATACCTCCTTATAAAATTTTCAATTTCTTAACAAAGTATTTAGTTCAGTAGAAACTATCTTAATGCTCTGTCTAATGTGTTAGCTTGTGCATATGCAGTTAACATACATTCACGATATCCTGTATCAGGTGTGATAGGACTATCTTGTGTTGTAGGTCTGAATCTTAACTCACCTAGTTTATCACATATAGCATCTAATTTTTCATCAAACTCTGCTAAAGTTCCACCTTTTGTCGATAAGTATCCAACTAAAGAGATTGTATATTGTTCATTATCATAAGATAAATCTCTTTTATTTAGACTCGTTCTTATATCATATCCGAAATAATATCTTCCTTTTTCAACCATATCTTGAGCAACAATGATACCAGCCTCTAATCCTTCTATTTCGTTCAACTTTGCTTGTACCATTCTACGAATATTATTAACTAGTGCCATTTGATTACTCCTTTCTATTTATCGAATAAATGTCTCGCTTTAACCTTATTTGTATACTTATCACTATATTTACCTGGGTCATTATATAAATCCCCAGCTAATTCGTCTAAAAATCTTTTCATTTCTTCTCTCGTACGAGCCTCAAAGTTATGAGGTTCTTGAGATACATACATTGCGTACTTAGAATTGTCAGCATAGTCATAAATATAGTTTTTTGGTTTATCAGTTGTACCAAACTTCAAATAATCATATACTTCTGTAGTAGAAGCTCCATTGTCATACTTTTGGTCTTTTATATTAGCTTTTACTATATCACCATCTATTGTGCCATATACACTACTTGCCAATAAACCAGTATGATGATAAAGATTTTTCTTTTGGTGAGCATTACTTTCGTTATACTCTTGTATTTCTTTACCTTTTTGTGTTGCAGGAGTATAAGATTGATACAATTGGTATCTAAGTTCCGATTCTAGTTTGTCTCTAACTATAGGTTTCACTCTTATAGCGACATCATCTGCTATTTCTTGTAATGATTTTAATAATTTCACGCTTATTATATGTTCACTTGTAATTTGACCTCTTTTATTTCTTGCCATAATATTACCTCCATTGTATATCGATATATAACGGAGTAACTTTTACAACTGCATATTTATTACCCTTCCACTCAACTAAATACTTTGTTAAGTTGTCTGGAGAGTTATTAGTTCTCTCTAATAAAAATGGTTCAAGGTCATTGTAAATAGATTTGAAACGATAAGTTTTATCTAAGTTAGCACCATAAGCACTAAACGCAACTTCATCTGACGCAAGATACTGAACAGCACCCTCAGCTTCAAATATGTCTTCATATTTTTCAATTAAGTCACCATCCGGACCTCTTGTGGATTTAATTGTATATAATGTTATAGGTGTTAGCTTTGATAGTAACATATCCTCCCTCCTCTATTTACAAATTCCTAATTATTTTTTTACTATTCAGCTACGTTAAATGCGATTGCACCTGTTCTATTATTTAATATGAATACATCAGCGTATTCTTTTTCATAATAGATGTAATCACCTTTTGTACCAGCTGCTGGAGCTTCCATACCAACAAATGCGTATTTGTTAGGTGTTAAGATAGCAGATGGATGTACTAAGAATAGGTTGATTTGTTTTGCTGTTTCTGATGGAGCAAAACCTGTAGTGAAGTCATAAGCAGTTTTCATTAAGAATGAAGGTACTGTTATTAATTTAACTTCATCTAATCTGTCAACAACTCTATCGATTGTAGATTCGTTTCCTTGAACTCCTCTTGATAAACCGATTTGAGAAGCTGATTTTAATAATGTTTTAACAGCTGGAGTAACATATAGTAATCTTCCTGTTGAAGGTACTAATGCTTCGTCCATAGCTTCCATTAATTTATCGAAAACAACTAATACGTTGTCAACTGTTAATGCAGTTGTATCAGCTGTTTTTCCTTCTGCTGTCCAATCAGCATATATTTTGCTTATTGTGTAAGCATCTTTCTCTGGGAATTTTTGTTCCTCATTGAATACTTTAGTTGCGTTTTGGATAGTTAATATCATATTAGTATCTAAAACGTCAGCTGGGTCTATAGATGTTGACCACTCTCTATAGAATGTTAATGTTTTTGTTTCAAATTGATTATCAACGTTTCTTTGGAAAGTTCCGTCGATAGCATCTCTGTTAACATTTTTTCTTCCTGTTACAGAGATTGATGGGATATGAATTGTTTTGCTATCAACAAATTTATAAACTTGGTTGTTAGCTACATTGTACAATTCACCAAAGTTAAGCACATTTGGGTATGCTTGAGCTAATGCTCTTTCATAACTTTCAGCGTAGTTTACTGCTGCCATAATAAATTCCTCCTTTAAAATAAAATTTGAGTCCGTAGCCAAACGAAATGGGCTACTATACAACTCTTACAAATTATATAGAAATATTACCCATCTCATTTACTACGAACTCAATTTATGAAAAAAGACGTTCCTAGTCCCCAAGACATATCTATTTCTTTAATTGTGAATATTATATCAAACATTGTTCACTTTGTAAATAGATTTTCTCAAAAAACTTTCCAAACGTCTTTAATTTTTCTGTAACGACAATCAAATGTGTCATATAAAATTCCATCTTTCACTACGGTTATATGACCTACCATTGTTATTAAGTATGTTCCAGCAGGATGTGTATCAATAAATTCTCCGATAGTCATATTATATTCTAACGGTACTTTATTATATCTGTAATTCAATAAGGGGTCTATGAATTTAACATCATCTAATAAAATACCGTTTCTTTTTGCTATTCTACTAAGGTCATCGTAGGTATCTCCCCACGTCATATTTTCCGCAACAGAAACTGCTCTGATAACACAATCGTTTACAAAGTTGTTCTGTTCATTTGCATTATAGTATTTATACACTACATTTCTCCAATTTTTCTAGCATACTTTTTAATCATTTGCATTTCTTCAGGAGAACCAGCTTCTCTTGATAACATTTCCATGAATTGACAGACAGCTTCAAGCATATATTCTAATGCTTGTTTACTATCTTGTTCAGCTCCATAGTTACCTGCATTAGCCGCCTCACGACTTTCAGAATAAGCACCGTAGTGTTCGTGCATTTGATTTAATTGGTCTTCTGCACCAGACGCACCTCTGTATCTACCTCTTCCTGTTCCTGGTACACCTCTACGTCCGTAATTAGCTCCATAACCACCTTCGTTGTAGTTACCGCCTCTACCATAATTTCCATAATTACCGTACATCATTTTCTAATACCTCCTTTTTTATTTTCCAATAATCTTCGTTTTCAATATCTTTGTGGATATCAATTAGTTTGTAAAAATAATCTATATTACCCACTTGGATACCTGTTTCCATTAACTTTTCTAATTTAGATTCAACCGTCGTTTTTACTTTTTCAAGAATAGTTTTATCAGGTTGTTTTACTTCAGGTTGTTCTGATTTCTTTTCCTCAGCCATTCATAACACCTCCTAAGTTGTTGGTAAACTATCAGAAACTGCTCGATTTGCACAAGGTAAAGGACAACTACCTATGTATTTGAACACACCTGTGTTGATACTTGTGTTCACTTTGATTGGGTATATCCTACGAGTGCGTATTTGTGTAGCATAAACAGGTTCACAGTTTTTATTTACAAATGGATACTGAGTCGGGTTTGTACCAATTGTGAATAATACTTGTGAATTTATCGTTGCTGCCTCTGGAATTGCTTGAGCTAGCACAATACAATATTTCTGACAATTTTCAAAAGTATTAGCAGGTAAACCAACTAAAACACTATCAGTTGCAGCGTCATAGTTAATGGCTGTAGATAATATTAAATTATTACATAATTTACAGTTTCTAATACATTCCATCTTATACCTCCTTTTATAAAAATAGGGATAGTGTGATACTATCCCATAAATCACACATTTAAGTGGAATTAGCAACCGCAACCACATTGATTATATGATTGATATGGGTTGCAAGTTATATAAGCAGGTATTGGACAAGGTCTTAGTTCATTCACTAAATAACTATTTTGTTTAGCCTGACTTGCAGCCAATCTCAACGCATTTATTTCATTTTGTTGAGCTGCGATTTGAGCATTCTTATCTTCCATTCTGTTAGCCACGATTTCATCATGTAATGCTCTGTAGTTAGCATTTTGGTTTTCAATTAAATCTCTTGTAGTACTACATAGAGTTTGTTGAATACCATTTGTGTTCATCGCCATATTATAATTTACCCCATCAATGGCTCTTTGGGTTTGGCAACAACAATCAGCGAATTGACTAGATAAATTCCATAGCCCTCTTTCTGTATTAAATGCACTATTAGAAATAGCTTGATTTACTCCGCTAAATCCTTGACATAGTGTTTGTTGCACATTCGCAAAACCATTTGTCATTGTATTGTTCAATGCAAATGTTGCATCACAGATACCAGAGTTAACACTGTCTAATTTTCTTTCAATAGTAGCAAAGTCTGTAGCTAATACATAGTTATCAGCTGCTCCTGAGCCTCCTCCGTATCCTCCTCCAAATCCGTTTCTTCCCCATCCGAAGATTAAGAATAAAATTATCCACCAAGCGTTATCTCCATTTCCACCGAAACCATTATTTCCGTTTCCAGTTAATAGAGCTACGTCTGAAGCAGATAGGCCTCCTTCACTGTAAGCCATAAAAATCCCTCCTTTTTTCATAAATTTGTTATATATTTTTCAATAATAACCTACTTAAAATTATTTCTAAACTCAGCAAATTCTTTATCGAAGTCTCTACCTTGTTCACGAAATATGTTTCTGGCGAAGTTTTCTACGTCTTGGACGTTTCCCGATTTCGCCATTCTTATTAAGTTGTTCATCATTGGATTTTTTAACATTACTTCCGAAAGTAATTTTTCAGGCGTTCCACCATTTTTAATAAATTGTTGTAAATTAAACATAGATTACTCCTCCTTTTTGTCGTCCACGAAAAATCGCATCTTTCGTTTAAGACTTTTGAGTTCATCTCGTAACTCATTTAATTCCTTTGAATTATCCAGTTTACTTATTTCCGCTTTTAACTCTTCTGGTGTTATATATTTTACTTGGGGTTCTGTGTTATCTACAGGTTTAAATATTATAGTTTTACTCGTACCGTCTTGTTGTAATTGTTTTGTTACTATTGCACTTCCATCTACTAACGGGAAGTAGCTAACACTTCCGTCTAATGGGATGTCCATTGCTTTTACAACTTCTAAACTATCAACTGTTTTGCCTTGTATACCAACTGGTTGTTGTGGTTGGTAAGTAGGTTGAGGTTGTGGTTGATATGTTTGTGGTTGAACAAACGGACCTCTATAAAATTGGTTATACATATTGTTATACATATTATCTCCTCCTTTGTTGTTTTAAATATAACAAAAAATAATAAGACTGAACCATCATAATTCAGTCTTATTTGTTTTATTTTTTATTAATTTTATTTCAACAAAATTATCATTTTTTTATCAAATAAAAATCATCATAAGGACAATTCTTTTGACATATAATAATTTCGTCTGCTGTCATTTGTCTAACGTCTTTTCCACAAGATGTTGTAAATTCATCTAATATATGTTTACACTGCGCGGCTTCTTGGAGTGTTGTGCTATCCAATGCCAATTCGTAAATGTTCATCTTTATAACCGGGAATATGTCGGGAAATTTAGGTTGTATCTGTATATATTTTCTACGTAATTCCCTTATAATCCTAGATATAGAAGACGTACTTATACCAAATTCCATAGATTGTTTTACTATAGTCCAACCAGCAATTCTTGTACGGAGGATTCTTTCCTCATCCTCCGTTAACAAGCATTCTTCAATAAACTTATCTAGCATAGTTTTAGTCCAAGGTACTTTTGTTTTCATATTTCAATCCTCCTATTTTATAAATTTTTTTAATAACCAGTTGTCCAACCAGCGTCTAAAAACGCTTGGTAATTACTCAATGTTGTACATTTTGTTGCTTGTTCAGAAGTTAATCCGATTTGTTTCAATGTTTTTGTACTAGTATAAGAAGTAGCATTGGCACACATTGCAAGTATATTATTTAGACTTTCGTCTGACAAATTAGTACAACCACTAAATATACTATTCATATTAGTAACATTACTTATGTTTAATAATGGTATAGTTGTTAAATTACTACAACTCCTAAACATAAAATTCATATTAGTAACATTACTTGTATCTAATAATGGTATTGTTGTTAAATTTGTACAATTATCAAACATACTACTCATATTAGTAACATTACTTGTATCTAATAATGGTATAGTTGTTAAATTCTTGCAACTTTGAAACATACTATTCATATTAGTAACATTACTTGTGTCTAATAATGGTATTGTTGTTAAATTTGCACAATTATAAAACATATTAGCCATATTAGTAACACTACTTGTGTCTAATTGTGCAGAAATTTCGGTAATATAGAGTGTTATTCTACCATCTGTTGGAACTAATCTAGCATTATAATCTGAACTTCCTCCACTTTCTAATGTACCTGTAACACCACATATTATTTCTCCTGCTTTAATCTTATCTGGTACAATACCTAATGCTTCTGCTAACATTTGAAATTCTGTATCTTCCCAAAGAGCTATACATAAACCATTTGATAATTCTGTACCTTCAAAGTCAGTATATGTACCTTCTCTTTCACGGTATATTAAATCTTCTCCATAATGTGTATGTCCTTCTAATATAAGTCCACTACCATCTTCGCTAGTGCTAATTGTTTCAGGGGATGTATCTATTCTAGTAACTTCAGTAGTTGGTATATCTAGTGCCTGTTTTACTTCTGATGTTTCAGTTACTATTTCTACAGTTGAACCTTGTGTTATCGCTACTGTATGATTTGCAGTTTGTTTTACAACCAATTGTTCAGTAGTCATATCCTCTTCACCAACAATTCGTTTTTCTAATTCAGGAATACTCATACTATTTTCCCAATCATCAACAACTACCGTACCTTCTATTTTTTCTCCATTTACATATGCTGTTTTACTTTCTAATATATCAGAAGAGGTAGCGGTTGCGTCACTAGTATCTATGCCACTATTTAGCATAATATACATAACAGTCATAGTTGAAAAATTCATCATTCCATCGTTATTTGTACTATCAATTCTATATAGTATATAGCCTGTTTTAGATACATCATCACCAGAAGTAGGAGCATAATTAAATATGATAAAATCATTTATTTTTGCAGAATCAGTTACGGTATAAGTAACAATATCTCCAATTTGTTTTGTATCAGTTTCAGTAGCGTATTGTTCATAATATAATTGAGGTATATCAGTATCTAATACGCCTTCGATAATGCCATTACTTGACCATGCTTTCATACCTTTTTTCAAATCTGTAGTTTCAGCTAATAAATTTGTAGTTAATGTTTCCCAAGATGAGCTAATTTCATTGTATTGATAGATGCCATTAAAGTCTGAAGTTATCATTTTTATAGAACCTTGCAAATTAAAGTATTCATTTTTATATGTCAATTGTTTATCCCAAACGATAATGCCATCTTCTGGTAATGTATTGCCATCTTGGTCTTCATATTTTGTTCGTTTAAAGAAATTACCGTCTTTTGTAAATGTAATAAAGTAATGTATATTGTCATTGTATAATTCCATTTCAATCAATGTATTATTTTGATGAATAGTACCCTGTATATTGCCGTCCATGTCTACTAAATTATCAGTATTGTCAAAACCTATACCGAAAGAAAAATAAACTTGTTCAGCTATCTTAAATGTATTAGAATATACATTTTGCCAGCTTGCTATTTCAGCATTTGGATTGTATACGATTGCATATTTCCATACTGAAGGCGGCATCATATCTAATTCCCATCCTGAATTAACTCTTATTACATCACTTGATGATAATTCACCATTAACTCCAAGGCAGGTTACCCCTGCCTTAAGATGTTCAGGTAAAAGATTAGTATTTTTATCGTTTAAAATAGCATCTAATTTTGTTTGTAATTCATTTGCCATATTATTTTACCTCCTCGCCTAATATTTGGTCTGCTGTGTCTGGAGCAGTATTATATTCTGACTGTGTTATACCTCTTGTTCCTCTAATTGCTATTGGGGTTGTTCTAAAAGTATCTTTTATGCAGGATATGATTGCTGTGTATTCAAAATCGTCTATTGTTTCTTTTATATTGTTAAATTTAAATATTGTACTATCATTATGTTTCATTATTACTATTCCATTGTCAATACTTACACCAGTAATACTCATAGAAGAATTAGCGTTATATGTTTGAAGATGTACATTTGTTAATAAGGATGTTTTATCTAATGACATATAAGAAACCACAGGGGAACAGAATGATTGAATAACTGTCATATTCTCATCTAGTACATCAAATTTGACATAATCATCATTATCTGCCATAGTATGAATTCCATATATAGTATTATCGTATTCTATTATATTGGCATAAGGTGTAGATGTAGTATTAATAGCGAATGTAGACTTACTTATATTATATTTTGTTCCATGATAGAAAATATAAAAAGAATCATTATCTTCGAACCCACGTAATCTATTATTTACACCGAGGATATGTTATATTAGTAATAGCTGTCATTTTTGCATCTGATAATTTAGATACTATCCCATTTTCTATCTTTAAAAATACCCAGTGACTTGTATTACCATCTGATTCATACCCTGTTGCAATAAGATAATATGCATTATTAATTTCAAACATAGTGTTAACGAAAGTAGATTTGCATTCTGGTAAAGTATAGTTTAATTTAATAAATTCATCATTTTCATTAACAGTAAATATTTCTATTGGAATGTTTGTAGTTGCCTGACCTCCTGCTGTATACATATATAAAACTGCTATATCCTCACTGAATATTTGAAATAAACCATGATATTGATATGTAAAACCTCCACTAGTAGATAATTCTATTATAGAAGGGGAAGATGATGTGACATCTATATAGTATACACCTTGACAGTATTGTTGTGATTGTCTTGGAGAAAATATAAGATATTTGTCTTTAATAAACCCAGCATTATACTCAGTCATATAATGGTAATTAGTAGGTATAGAAGATATTAGAGACATATTGTTAACATCTACAATTCCTAATATTACATTGCTACTATCTGTATAATAGAAAACTACAGCGTAGGAATAAGATTTATTTATGATTATTTTACTAACGGTATATGTATCTGTATCTATTAGATTTCTAATAGAATCACGTAAGTTTGTGTCTACTGTTATAATTCCTTTACCTGTATAGGTATCAGTGTTTTTAATAAGCATTAGTTTTCCAATATCTGTTGAGTTAATTCCAGTATTATCTATTGCTCCATATACTTTATATGAATTAATTGTAGATTCTGGTAATTTATGAATATCTGTTAAAACCTTAGTTATATCCAAGTTATTATATATACTACCATCTGCTGTTACTACACCATTTTTACCATAAGCAATTTTTCCAGGTAGTAATTCATCAGCGTTTGTTAAGTTTAGTTGGCTATTAGCTGTGAGATAAATAGCTTCTACCTTATAAGGTATTTCAGTGTGTTCAATACTTGAAGCATCGTAATCACTATCTGTCTTCAAAGATGTATCGATTGTATAAGATGTTTTGGGTATAGATACACTATAATTTTCGCTACCATAAAATATTAAGCCACAATAATCATAATCACGCAATATAATACTATATCTATTGTTAGAATTATCGTTATTTATAGCAATAGTTGGGTATACTGTTTCAACCAATTCATAAGGGGTGTTAGTATCATTAACATTTAATTTATAAATATATGCCGCAGAACTAGTCATGTCTCCGTAAGCGTCAGGAGCGAAACCGGTAAATTTATCTGTACTGCTATCTAACCACAATCTGTTAAATCTATCTGTAGCACCCTTTAATACGTATAAATCGCCATCTTTTACATATAGTACATTATTAGAACCTGATATACCATTAGCTTCCATTTGTACAAATATATTTCGTAAGGTTAACATATCATAATCTACATATCTAGCATTATTTCCAATTCTTATTAATTTGTCTGTATCAGTTGATACTGTTACATCATCCTTGTGAAATAATCTACATCTTGATTTATTTATATAATTAGCATTATACGTGAATAATCCTTCAAATACATTTCCACCTATTTGAATAAATTTACCTATTGCATCGTTCCATCTTTCTGGACGTTCATAATAAATTTCAGTTCCAAAATCAACTGGATTTCCAGTTGTATCTGTTCTGGTGTATGTTATTCCATCAGAACTTGTATATTCTATTCTTACCTCTCCTGAGTCACTATAACAGTTCATCATAAAGCTTGAACTATCTAAACTTCCCCAACAGTCAAACATTTTTGAACTATCTACGGCTCTATATCTTACTTCTACATAATCAGTAATTGCATTATCTAAAACTACTGTATCAGGAAATGTAGCTGTTTGAAACTGACTGTCTGCTGTTGCATTTTGCACTTCACTTCTATATACTACAGCTAAATCTCCTTCTTGCGCAGTAGTATCAGCTTGCATTTGTTCTTCCGTTTCAAATAATTTAATAGGTCCAGAACCACTTTCTAAAGTACCTGTTACACCTAAAATATTAACATCTTTTTTGATATTTTCAGGTAATATTTTTGTTTCTTTTTCATTTAAAATTGTTCTAAGTTTTGTTTCTAATCCAGTCATTAAATTTCCTCCTTTCTAATCTGTTGTTTTTGTATATTCTAGTATAAATACCGAACTATCAAAATTTCCTGTAATAGTAGTTTCTGCATTTCCGTTTACAATAATATTTGTTGAATCTACATAAATGTCCCCCTCTAGCATATGCCACTTTGAAAAAGATGCGCCATCCAAGCGTAATTGCATATCAAATTTTATCACATATTCAAGATTATTTATTCCGTGAGGTATTGTTGTATCACCTTGTATCGTACCACTTCCAATAACTACTTTTCTATAAATTGGTTTGCCATCAGTCCAAGTACCTATTATTTGTTCTTCAGTTGAGTAAATTTCATTGCTCATAATATCATAGTCAACCCCATCTTTTCTTATCTTATTTATAGCCATTATTCAACCACCTCCTTTTCTAAATTATAATTTTATACTCCTGCGATTAATGAACCATTACCTCCATTAGTATAAAAATCCTTAGTAACTTTGTCATATAAGCATACAGCATTATCTGATTTTCTTATTACTGGTATAAAGTCCCTAATTAATTGAGTACCCTTATACATCTTTAAATAATATACTTTTGCGTTTGAGAAATATAATGGACTTGAGTCGGGAGAGAAATTTGAATTAGCTGCAAATAAATAAATATCATAGCTTGAAGTGTATTCTGGTATTTCACTAAATCCTTCAACTGGTATTTCTTCCCCATCCTGTCTAGCTACACCATTGACAAAAGATATTTCTGTGATTTGGTCATAAGGTATAATATTAAAGTTACAATTATATTTATAATTTTGATAATGAGCCAAGTGAGTATTTTGTCTATTAGAATAACCGAATTCATCATCACTACCATTTGTATAATTTGAACCACCATATAATATAATTGGATAATCAGTACTACATTCTTGTGTACTTAATTTAATCTCAAATCCTATATCATTTGATGCTTTAACTTTAGTATTTATGTATTGACCACTAAGAATACTTGCATTATTACTTTGTATATAAGATATTTGAGTATAAGGCTTATTATCCTCTATCACTAAAGTATCATCTTCAATATTAACTGTGTCATTATCAGATATATCAAGCGCCACTTGAATATTAGGGTCATCTATTAGTGGAGTATCTTCTAATATTAAATTAGCTAAGTTATCACAAGTATTATATTCTTCTTCTGTCATAATTCCACTTTCTAAGGCACCTTCTAAGGCACCTTCTATTCCTAAAATATTTATACCTTTTTTTATATTTTCAGGTATAATCTTGGTCATCTTTTCATTAGCTATAGTTGTTAAATATTTTTTTAATTCAGTCATTTTAAACTCCTTTCTATTCAGCTAATTTATAATTAAAATTACCGGAGTAATCATTAAAATAATATTTACCTGTAATTTTGTCATATATACAAGGCATATATGTGTCATTAACTATATGTAATACAGGTACTAAATCATGAATTACCAAATCAGCTCTTTTTATTTGTATTTTATGGATTCTACTGTAACTAGCCGTATCGAATTTAGGAAATAGTTTTAATAATTGACTATTAGGTGAGGTTAGTTTACTATATGAAAGTTTAGTTACTTCATTTTGTAGTATAGCACCGTTAGTAAATGTTAAGATATAAGGAGTAGAAGATACTACGGTAGCTCTAAAATCACTACGAGTATTTTGATGCCAACATCCAAAAGTAGAACTATCAAATTCAGCAATTCGGGTAGAACCTATAGCTATTATATAAGCCCAGCCATTTAAAGAAGGATTAGATATAGTAACATCAACAGTTTCAGCCATTTCATCAACATAAATATCAGTAGTTATCTGGGTAGAAGAACCTGTACTTTCTATATATTCACATAATTTATCAGTAGGCTCTTGTATGTTAATGATAGTTTTTGCAATATTTAAGCAATCTTGGTAGTCGTCTAAACTTGTAATATCTACAGCTTGTACTTTTCCACCACTTGTATATCCAGCTGGAATTGTTTGTTCTTCCTCTGACGGAGTATATGTTAGCTCTCCATTATCTTTCATTGTTCCAGCCATAACTGTACCATCTACACTAAGATATTGTTCACCTACTAGCAATTTACTTGGGTCAGAAACTGTCTCATCTGGTAACAATTGTACAAATTTCATACCTTGTACTTCTAACGCTTTAAGCATCTCTCCAGCAGTATATTTAAACTGATGTAATACTCCTGATATTACACCTAATATGTATTGACCCTCAAAAGGCATTGCTGCATTTGACATTGATAATGTTTGATAAAGTTCCCAACCAGTATCATCAAATCGTATTACATAAATTGTATTACCATTAGCTAATATAGCAAAAGCATCATCTTTAGTAAAACGCAATGACGAATAAGAAGGTAATCCTCCTTGTATAGCAATTTTACTATTAAAAAAGGTAGTTGCATTTTCATTTTTATTGACACGATACAAAGTATTACCGTATATCATGTATTGACAATTATGTGATACAAACGCTTTACCCGATGTACTTACATCAGTCATAGATGTTCTAGCTTCATTCATTACATATAATCTATAATTTCCACAGAATATATGACCATCTCCAGTTTCATACAAACCATATCCAAATCCAGATGTTCTGCTTCTAACAAGTAAGTTTGATATCGAACCGCTTGTTTCAGTCCAATTAAGTTTTGCATAAGCTAAACTCAAGTAGTCTTCCCATTTTGAGTATTGCATAGCTATAGTATTAGGATATGTATAACAACCTAACCCACCGTAACCATAGTTATTACCAGTATCACCCCAAGCACCAATAGCTATACCATCTATTAATGAAAAGGTTTTATGAGCTACATCATATTTGACTCTACGGAACCAAACTCTAGTATCACCATCACCGTTATTACGACCTTTTCCTACACACAAAGTATAAGTAGTATCATCGTAACTGTCCCATGTAAGTAGCACGTCGTTTACTTCTGTGTTACTATACAAAGTAGACAACGAATATGAAGCAGTACTTTCTACTTTATCATCTCTTATTGCGACTACATACATATTACTACCATTTCTAAATACATAGAATATATAATCCCCCAAAGGTAAACTCCACCAATTATTTGGAGCTACACTTATATTCAAGTTAGTTTGAGCATAAAGCGAAGCGTCCACAGGTAAATATGTAGGCATAATACTACCTGTTATTTTTTCGCCATTTACATATGCAGTTTTAGGATTAATAATATCATTTGCAGTAGCAGTAGCGTCACTAGTACTCATACCAGTTTCAATTGTTGCTATTTCAGAATCGAACTCCTGAGCCGGTATTGGCTCAGTTGTTCCTTTCTTACTTCTTATAGCACTAGCAATGTCTGTTAAAAAATTGCTTAGATTAGTTATATCAGCCATATTACTCCTCCTCATCTCCTAAAATTTCATTTGCTGTATTTACAGCTGTGTTATATTCTTGTGGTGTAATTGTATCGTTGTATGAATTTTTGGTTATTGTAGTATAATACACTGTATTTTTAGACGATAAGCTCAATGTGTTAGCATTACCTAATATAATAGATAGGTCATAATCTATAATAGAACTGTCTATATATCGTTCTGCTTTCATCAAACCAATTACTTGTTTCTTACTCAATAAATATAACTCATCATTATTCCATACAATATTTATTTTATTATCTCTAGTATAGTATGTGCTCAATGTTTGATTTCTAAACGTAGATTGACCTATATCCATACTATATATAGTTCCACCTATATTTATACCAGGTACACTACTGTAATTACCTAAATCGTATAATAAACCAGATTTAGTAAGTGTTGCTGTAGTACCAGATAATGTAGCTGTGGCTTTACATACATATATAGAATTGTCTTTTGTCTGTATTAGCATATACTGTGTACCATGATTATATAAAGGCTCAACTGTATGAATATTATCAGGTAAACCAGTACTATCATATTCTATATGATGTGGGCTATATGATGATGAAGTAGTATTCAATACCTGAACAGAAGTTTCACTGGCACTAGGAGCCACAATTATTTTACTATCTGTTACTACTAAACCATTCGCATCACCCATTTGAGCAGGAGAGCTTAATTTAACAGAACTATATGTGTTAGTTCCAACTATACTTTTATATATTTTAGTAGCCCCAGATGCCGAAGACGAAGATGATGGTATCGAATATCCGTACATAGTATACATTTCGTTACTATTATAAATCATACCAGTTGCACCACTATAACCATAATACTGATAAGTACTGTTAAAATCATCACTGGCTACAAGATATAGTTGAGCACTATCTATGTCATAACAATAACCTCTAAACATAGAATAGTATTTATCAGTATGATACATACCCACTACACTCAAATATACATATTTATCATTTAGTATGTTACATACTGCGTGCATTCTATCTAATGTATTAGTTGTGTATTTTTCAACTAATGTGATTACTTCACCAGACTCTAGATTTAATGTGAATACACCCATACTGTTAACAAATATACAAATATCATTTTTGATGTACCAAATTATGTCTTTATTTATATCAATTTCTTTTGTTATGTTTAATGTAGTATTGGTGTATGTAGTACCTTTTAACATTCCCTCACCATTAGAACTAATATAACATATATCACTATCTGTATTAAATTTTGTAGGTTGTATAATAATATGTGTACTATCAGATATGTCTGTACTATCGCAATGTTTCAAATATTTTACTGATACAGGCTCGTTATTTATGTCATTCGGAGATTTAGTACTTAAATATACAGAATCATCACTACCTGTACTATAGTAATTACCTACAACAGGAATACCTAATGTTTCTCCCAACGTAATGTTTTTTGGTATATTATTCCATATACTACCATCAGATGTAATAACTCCGTTAGCACCATATACAGTACCTTGCACTAATTGATTAGGTTCGATATTAGTTAATTGAGTAGGTAGTATTGCATAGTTCTTATATGTAACTGCGAGTAAACGATTGATAGTAAATGCACTAGATGTGTATGGGTTGCTACGTACAAATTCTCCGTTATATGCAGATAACGACGAACTTGTAGAAGATGCATATGTATTTGTAGTTGGATTGATGTTTATTGCAAATCCAAATTTTATATTTGGGAAATATACTGTTTTAGGACTATATCCAAACGTCTCACTAGTTATTTCATAAGTTTCTTTATTGATTATTAACTTATAACCAGTACCATATGAAGACGTTATTATACCGGCCATACCAGTTTCTGTACCAGCTGCGGCAGGAAAGCTCATACCAAATGATGCAGCACTAGTGCCACTAATGTAAAAATACAATAAGTAGTGACCTGTATTTTCATCTACATATACAATAAGTTTAATGCCACTAGAACCTACACCACTATGATTTGTAATAAAATAGTCGTTTAAATTTTTAGCAAATAAATCTAAATTTACATATCGACCTTCATAATTAGTACTATCTAACATAGTAACATATCTACTGCTATTTGCGTATAAATTAGATATAGGTGTTATAGCTATTCCATATTTGTCTGTTTTTTCTTCCACAATGTATAGTCCGTTAAATATTTCATTACTTTCATCATATACCAATGCTTTTGTACCTACAGGTGTATCAGTATTACGCATTTCACTCTCTGTAGCAAATAATTCTACCTCAGCAGAAACTCCACCTTCGGCAGTACCTTCTATACCAAGTATAGTATTACCACTTGCTATTTTATTTGGTGTTAAATTAATAGCTTCAGTTAAAATATCATAATTGATTTCAGATGTTATTCCTTTTCCCTTACTATCATCAATAATCATCTTCGAATTTTGAGATACTTGTGAATAATCAGTAACAACACGCACAACACCTTTAGTAATATAAGACAATTCTGTTTCGTACATCTCTTTTTCATAAGGGTCTGTATCTTTATTAGGATAACGAGTTTCTAATTCTTGTAATTGTTGTTCATAATCATTATTAGGTACATCTGTTATAACAGAGTTGTTATTAGATATACCTAATATAGATGATTCGTTCATAGTAGGTATTCTACCTTCTATTTTTTCACCATTTACATATGCGGTTCTCCAGATTTGAATATCATCGGCTGTAGCGGTCGCATCACTAGTATCCATACCCGCTTCGATACTTAATATTTCTTGGTCAAATTGTCCTGCTGCAATCGGTTCAGTAGTCGATTTCTTTGTTCTAATTGCATCAGCTATATCTGTCAAGAATTTACTTAAATTACTTGTATCTGCCATACTAATATTCACCTCCTAATGTATTGATGACCATATCATCTACATATTTTTTAGTAGCTGGGTGCATATCTTCTGTTGGTGTAAAGTTTATCACATTTAGCATAGCACCAGTAGCATTTGTAGGTAAGAACAAATACTGATAATCATTTTCTCTAAATATAATACTATCTAACGCACGTACGGTTTTTAAATTTGATTCAAGATAAATTTCACTAACAGCAGTCTGAGTAGTTGTAGCCACACCGTCAGGACTACCAGCTCCTCCAGCTGTGTTTGGTGCTATCCACCATATTTTTAATTTAGTAGGGTCTGCCATATCACTAAAGCTTTCAGGTCCTATAACTGTAAGCGCTATACGATTAGCACCTTTTACGTATGCTACAAAAACATTTTCTGTTCTACTCGCATTATAAATTTCTTGCCACAATGCAATATTATTAGGATTAGTGCTACTATTTGCTCCGTCCCAACTATAACATTTACCAAAATTACTTATAGCAGCATTCATTTGTTCATATGTTGGATAATTTGCTAAATCTATCGCTACATTTCCTAAGATATCCCAACCTTTTTCGTCTGTCCAATAATATTCACTAAATGTACCATCCTCAGCAGGTACTAAGTAAATTTTATTTTTATCACCTATCTCAGGTAAGACATCTACTGGTTCGAATAAATCCATAGATATTTGCTCAAATGTTTTAGTATCACCGTCTATATCTATAAATTTATTTATAACTGATTTTGAGTTTTGATATACAATTGCATTTGCTTCATTAGCTGGTGAAATTATATTACCTTGTCCATCAGTTATACTACCATCTGGGTTTAACCATTTATTAGGTAAAGCTTTGCTCAACTCATATGCGTCTGTCATACTCATAATTAATTACCTCCTTCTTTTATTTCTATTTCATTAAGTTTTGATTTTAATGAACAATTTTCTTCATGTAACTCTTTATTTTCTTCTTCAAGATGAGTCACTATGTTTTGTAATCTGTGTGTTTCTTTTTCTAACGCTAGTTTATCAGATTTTAACTTGTAGTTTTCTTGCTCTAAGTTTGCTACGCGTTCTTCTAATTTTGCCATTCTTTCATTCATTCGTTGGTCGATTTCTAATAAACTTTTTATATTTGTGTTATTAGCTTCAGCATTAAGCTTCTTCTTTTCTGTAAGCGCTTTAATTACAACACCCACAACACCACCACCAAACAAAGCAACAACTACCGTTATTATATTAGTTATATCTACTCCCGACATTAGATTCCCCTCCTTCTTTAATTTGGTGTAGTATTATTCTTCGATAGCTTAACAGCTCTTTTTTCTAAATAACTTATACTATTTATTCTATAATTTAATACTATTTCAATAACAACTATAGTCATGAAATAATTTCCTAGCAATACAATACTTGGATTTACTTTAAAACACGCATGAGCTTGTAACCCAATTAGTATCGCAACTGTAAGACGTAATATTTTAGCGTTTGTCTTACACTCTGTAAATCTTTGTTTCATATTATGAATTAAACTACTAATCCATAATATGATATTTATAATTGACAGGAATATTAGTAAAAATGTATCGTATTCAATATTTCCTTGTATTGTTTTTACGATTGTATCAACTAACTGCACCGCAGTGACTCCTATCAAGGTAGCGTAAAAGTATTTGATATATTTCTGTATCAATTGCTCCATACTCCATCACCTCCACTACAGTACATATCTTCTATTTGTAAGTTGTTCGTGCATTAGTTTTATCCAATCTGTGTAAACATTTTGTTGTCCTAGTTCAGATTGAGAATTCAATCCTTCAGCACCTCTGTTCAAATATGCTATACAAGAACATTTTACGATTACCGGCCAGCACTCGTTCATTAGTTTAGTATTAACCATTCGGTTAGTCCATTGTGCTGCTTCGTGTATAACCATTTCGCAAACATCTTCTAGAATTTCTAGATTATTTCTTTCTATTGGTTCAGCATCATGAGCTCCTTCTAATGGTTCACCCATTTCTCCTGTAACTGGTATATAATAATAATCTAAATTAGAAATTAGATAGATAGGATAAATTATGTTATTATCTACGATAGCTTTATCTTCTGGATACAAACGTCCAGCAAAAAATTCATATGTAACACCGTCTATTTCTATAGTACCGTCACCGTTTCCTATCATATCTGTTTCAAATGTTTTAGTTGCTCCGTCCAATATAAACTGAACATACACATGGTTTGAAGTATTCTTCACCTCACCTGTTATGTCTGTTCTGTTTATTGGACTATAAAAATTACTAGTAATTCTCCCATTAATATTTAAGACACTCACTGGAGAGTCTCCTATTTCTGAACCAAATATGAACAACGCTGGAATTTCTTTCTTCGTGTTATCCATTAGGTAACCGTGGTATGCCATCCACCACGCATAATTTTTAGTTTTTTCCTTGACCAAAGCGACTTCATCGTTTGTGAAATTACCATTGGATATGGCTAAAAATGAGTCTGTATGGTCTTCAATTGGAACAAGTGTAGAATAAACAGGCACCATTTCTTTATCACCACGGTAATTCTTGCCTAGCATACGTTTTGTTTTTTCTACAATTTTTTCAAATGTAATATCTGTTGCTAACATTACAGTCGCCTCCTTTATATAAAAATAGATTGCTCATAACTGAACAATCTTCTAATCAAAATACTATTATTACAATTCAATTGACGCTACCACCAATTAAATAATAAAAGTATCTAATTAGTCAATTGTATCTTTGTCTTTGTAATAATAGTATACCTTATTTTAAAACACTTTTCAAATGGAGTACAACTCATTATACTCCAGTTGAGCCGAATCCTCCAGTCCTTGTGGCTGTAGGGTTTGACATATAATCGTTTTCTGTTTTTATGAAATTTATTATAATACCTTGGCCAAGTTTTTCACCTTTTTTAATAACAACATCTTCGTCTGTTATGTTATAAAACTCAAATCCCATTTCTCCGTCATTATCTGGATTACCATAGTAATCTGCATCTATAACACCAATTCCATTTGCTAGAATTAATCCTTTTTTACTTGGATTAGATGAACGGTTTGCTAAGATTAACGCCATATTAGGCATTAACTCACATTTCACACCAGTCATAGCTCTTGTTAACTTTTTAGCAGGAAATACAAAATCTTCTGGTGCAAAAAAATCATATCCAGCACTGTTCATAGTAGAACGTTCTGGTAATTTAAAATCAGGATTTTTCATTTCATATCCAGTACTAATCATTCTATCTACGTATTCAAATTTAACCATTTTCTTTCTCCTTCTCTTTTAATAAATATATACCACTGTCAAATAAATCATTATAATATTTGTTCTTTTCTTGAGCGATTTCTTCTGTGTATTTAATTAAATCTATTATTTTCTTATCTCTCATATATTCCACCAACATATGACGAGTCTCATGTATCACAGTGTCTTTTAATGATGATGTCTTATATAGGTCAACTGAAATATCTATATAATACTTATCGTTCCACTCATGGAATGTGCCTAACAAGATTTCCTCGTCAGGGTCGTAACCTTTTGTAGTATATCTAACAAATCTATATACAATAGGTTTATCTACTTTTACACCTAAGCATTCCACATATTGTTCCGAAAGCTCCTGAATAGAAGCAGGGTCAATGCTTTGTTCTTTCATATATATTTTTTTAGTTGGGTCTATTAAATAAGTCAATGTGAAACCTATTAATAATCCAATCATCAGAATAATTGATATCCAAAACATAACTCGTCCTCCTATAAACCACTGCCATTTTATTTTCATACTTATTCCCCCAATGGTTCACTAATTAATTCAAATGCGTCCTTTTCTACAATCGAAATTTCATTGTCTTTTACTACTAGTAAATGATTTCTAGTAAACTTGTCATATCCTCCGATAATATAACAGTCATCAGTCTCGTGTGTAACTGGTACGCCCATATACTTGAACGACCAAGGCATATTATTATAAACATTATCGGTTTGTGTAAGACCGTATTCTATTAGCTCATCAAATGTTAGAGCCTCTACTATCATGGGTTTCATTTTAAATTTAGCCATTGTTCAATCCTCCTATTAAATAAAAATAAAGGCGGGGTAACCGCCTTTTGAACTATACTGGTTGGCAGTCCTTTATATGAACGGCTGCTGTAACCGCAGTCCCTTTACCTATAACTACTCTATCCCCTGATACTTCAATTACATCGAAAATGTCTCCGTATGTCCAGTCAGCAAGTCTTATACCAGAGTATGTCATTTTTCCAGTTAATTTCACTTTTGAACCTTTTTTGATTTGAGGTGTAGCAGGTTCTTGTGGAGCTGTACCAGATGTTTGTCTTTCAACATAGTCTAAGCTTATCCATCCAGCACCTGATTTTAATTTACCCCATTTAGAAGCACCGGCACCATCTTTTTCAGCAACAATTGTATATACACCATGGTCTTTTATTTGACCTGTAACAGGATAATTTGTTCCAGCATCAGCTCTGATATTTAACACATCAGCTTTTACTTTCACTAGATATCCTTCAGTAGGAGTTTCTGGTTTTGGTTCTGGCTCTGGTTCAGGAGCTGGAGCTGGTTGTTCATCTAACTTAGAATTAACTGTATTAGCTAATTCTTCAAATCTAGACTGTAAATATGGTCCAGGACAAGATGTCGCTGCAAACATATTGTGTCTAGTCAAAGAACCATTTGGAGTTCCATCATAAACTAATCTGAATTCATATCTTTTACAGATATCAGCACATAAGTTTACTAAAGAATTCCAAGATGCTTCAGATATTGGCCAATCTCCTCCTGTACTAGAGTTAGCTACTTCTATTGTAATAGCTTGACAGTCGTTTGTTCTATTTGATGATGTATACGCTCTATTTTGTTCATCTACATAACAGATTATTTCACCGTTATATCCAATACCGTAGTTAGCAGAAGCTTGTCTATTAGGGTCTTGGAATAATTCTCCACATCTTTTAGCTGTAAGTTTTCCAGCCATGTGATGAGGTGTTATTTTACAAATTTTATACCCGCTTCTACCATTTGAATAGTTATTACTATGTGCTGGCATGAAGCTTTGTGCTAAACTTGAATATCCCATTATTCTTCACCCTCCTCTTTACCATTTGAAAGTTCTATTTCTGCATCAGGAGTCATCTCAATAACTTCAACTTCTTCTTTTACTGGTTGTGGTCTATTATTGTTGTTTCTTGGTTTTTTCATTATTTTGTACCTCCTATCAAATTTTTTATTTTTTCAATAGTTGAGCCTCCGATTTCATAGATACCAACTGAAATGCTTAATAATACGAATATATTAATTATTCCAGATACGATACCTGCAAAATCAAATTGTCCTATATAAACGATACGTAAAGTACCGATTATAATTGAAAATACTAAGGCTAACCATTTTGTGTCTAATTTTTCTGGTAAATATTTTTTGAAAACTTGAGTAAGTAGTGTAATTATAGCGCTGCATCCTGCAATTGTACCTAAAATTTCAATACTAACAAATTCATTCATAATTTTTACCTCCTATTTTTAATTTTTAGAATTGTCTTCTATTTAATGGGTCATGCGCTTTCTCGTCAGGAGCCAAAATAAAGGCTTCTTTTAGGCGTAATGATAAATTTAGTCTTCTTAATGTATAAACGTCTGAAATCGCATCGTAGGCTTCTACAGTGTATGTATATTTCTTATATTGTGGGAATAATTTAAACCCATTTAAGTCTGCTTCTGCATCTTTTGATACAAATACGATTGAACCTACTTTATATTTTGGTTCTTTTTCGTTCTTTTTGTTCACTTTTTCTGGTTTTTCCTCAACTTTTTCCACTGTTTCTACAACTGGAGCAACTTCTTCTTGTTTTTCTTCGATTATTTCTGGTTGTTCAACCGGTTTTGTAACTTTTTTCTTACTTGCCATGATTTTTTACCTCCTTTTTTAGTTATATTTTTCATTATTTTTGTTTAAATGTCTTTCTTTTCTTGCTTTTCTGCAAAAATGACATCTTTTTGGCTCTTCAAATCCTTTTTCTTTGTAGAAAGCTTGGTCTCTTTCTGTAAAATTAAAGTCTTCGCCACAATCTTGACATTTTATTTTGATATCCATGATTTTTTACCTCCATTTTTATTACTTTTTAGAAGAGAAGTTAAAATTAAACTCTGGTTCTGTATTTTTCTTTTTCTTATCTCCTAAAAGTACATCTGGATGGTCTTTTAATAATGTTTGCACTCTAGCATTTGTAGCTTCTAAGAAAACTTGATTTCTTTTATCTACGTAATCTTCAATCTCATCGTCTGTAGAGATGTCTTCTGCTCTTAATAGGTTTAATAGACGTGGGTCATAACCTTTTTCTGTAACCATAGCTGTTATTTTATCTCTTCTTCTGATTAAAGATAATTCTTTTTCATATTCAGCTATTTTTAACTCTTGATTATCTATTTGTTTTTTATATCTTTCTTCTACGCTTAATTTAGCCATTTCTTCAGCTTCTTTTTTCTTTTGCTCAATTTCTTCTAGTATATTTTCTCTCATTTTTTCTTTTTCTGAGTTTACACTAGCTTTTAGAGCCATAGTTTGTTTTTCATGCTCTGATTGTTGAGCTTTTAAGGCTTTAGCTATAGCCTTATCTAATTTTTTGTCGAATTCTGCTTGTAATTTTGGGTCTTGTAGTAACACATCTAAGTTTTGTGTATCACTTGGTGCAGGTGTGTTAATTGCATTTTGATTTTGGTTTGGTTCCATAGTACCATTCACTCCTTGATTTAATTCATTTAATTGATTTTCATCCATGTTTTAATCCTCCTATTATTTAATTATTTTTATATCTGATACCGGCATGGCGACCGGTATCAAATGATAGAATTTGAAAAGCGACCGTTTTAGTATTACTTGGTTGGTCTACCCTCCCTAGATTGAGTGTTTTTTATATTTTTTGTTTTATCTGGGACTAATTTAGGTTTGTTATTAACTTTCGCTTCAATTTGATTATTAGTTTGAGAAGCGGTTGTTGACACTGTAGATGTTTTCGTATTTTCTGTGCTGACAGGGTTGTCTACGTCGTTAGGACTTACGAACTCAGTATCTGGTGCAACAGTTTCATAAAGAATTTCAGTTTCCTCTTCTTTGTTTTTCTTTTCTGTTGCGTAATCGTATCCAAGATTTGAAAGCAATGTCTTTTGTGATAGGATACCGTTTAATGCTAATTGTTGATTTATGTTTTCATCTGTCATTGATGGTAGGTTTGTACCTATTTCAATATTTATATCATCTACGTTGTAGTAGATTGGGCTTGTAGTGTTAATTCTTGCAAAGAAGTTCGCCCATCTATGTTTTAGAAGCACTTTTATACCTTGTCTTACGTCATCTAGCATAAGGGCCATTGTATAGAATTTTCTATCTATGGCGCTGGCATTCATATCTCCAGAGTTGAAGGCTGCGTCAGATGTATTTGGTATACCCGAAATCTGGAAGATTGAGTCTACGTAGTATTTTAGATACTTTGTAGCGTCTTCTGCGTGGATTTCTTTTAATAGCCAAGACACATCGCCACCCTCTTGCACGAAAAATGTTTTAGAATTCATTAAATAATTGTCTTCAACAATACGTGCTGGGTTTAAAATTGTCTCTGGGTTTGATGCGCTGATTGGTTCTTCTGGTTTGAAGTCTGGATTTGGTATTGTTAGTGGGTTTTCAGGTCTGTAACCAGAGATTTTTAATTTCGCATCTGTATCATTGTATTGATATAGGTTATTCAAGTTGTTCATAATGTTTTCGTATGAAGATACTAATGAGATGATTGGGTCTATAATGCTGACTTGTGGGTCTGGCTCGAAAACACTGAAGGTTGTAATTTTATGTGTACTTTCTTTTTCTTCTTTTAATGTGATTACGTTTTTATATTTACCTGTTGCATCTTCATTAGTGGTTTTGTCATAGATGCTGGTAGCATAATTATTAGTATATGGATTGCATTCAACACAATAATATAATGTGTGCTCTTGATTGTCTTCTGAGTTACGCTTATCTAGTGTGTACACAGTAATTATTCCTATTGGTTTTTGTTGTGATATGTCATTTATGTCTGTTGGATATATTGCTACGGTATTTAAAGCGGATAGTGGATAATATGTGTAATTTGGGTCTGTTGTGTTAACTGTACCAGTCTTAGGGTCAATACTTGGTAGGTCTAGTTGTCTTTCATATGCTGCTCCGAAAAGCACAGCGTCATGGAATAAGGTTTTAAGTACCTTAGGGTCGTCGTTTTTTGATGAGAGTGTAGTAATTATAAACTTTAATTGCGCTGCTGTGTCTGGGTCTAGTGGTTTTGTGTTTGATGGATGCAATAGTTTGTATGCTTCTGCTTCTGCTTCGTCTATAATTTCTACATTATATGTAACTTCTCCAGATAGATAACCAGCAGCTAAGTCAGTTATAAATTTTTCGAAGAAAACTTGAACAGATGAGCCTTCGTTCGTAGATGTTGCAGTGATTCCACGAAGGTATCTCTCTTGAATTGTTTGTCTTTTCTTAAGAACAGCATCTACTTCTGAAAATAAATCTTGTAATTTACCGTTTGAATACTCATCTTTTATATTTTTTGAGATTTTAATCATGATTTTTTTCTAACCTCCGTTCACTTTTTGTTTAATTATATAATATTTTATTTTTAATTACAAGTGGAGTACAACTTTGTTGTCTTTTATGGATTTTTTAGTTGTTTTTAATTAGACAAGAAGGTTGTTGTCTAAATATCCCAGATATATGTTTTGGGGGTTGCCAGTACTTGCTCAGGGTCGCAAAGATAAACTACGCCTGGGTTTGGGGCTTCTGAAGATGTTAAAAGTTGACTAAGATATGATATTGACTTTTAACTAAAAATGTAGTATAATTATTATAATAAGAAAAATAAATATATTTATGAAATAAATATATTTAAAAATAGAAAGGAGTTTTTAAAATGGATAAAAAAGTTATCTACTATTCACGCAACTACGACAACTACATTACAATTACATCAAATGATAATGCTACCGTATACACACATTATAAAAACGATAGACCAGTAAAAACAACATTTAATAAGTACGCATTTATTGAATACTTAAAAGGTACAACAGTACCAAATAAATATAGAAAGGAAGTTGAAAGTTATGTATAAGTATGAAGTTTTTAGAAAAAACGAAAAAGGGAAATATGAAAAAGTAAACGATTTACAAGCTAAAGGAATATACATATTACAAGATATGTGTAATTATCACGAAAGAAAAGTTGACGGCGAAAAAATAAGAATAGTTAAACATTACAATTACAGTACTAAAATGAATATTGATGTATATTTCAATAACAATTATAAATACACTTATTACGATATACCTTGCACAAGTGGCGCATATATTGACAGTCAAGAACTATTAGAAAAGGAGGTGAACTAATATGCAAAAAGTAAATGCTAAACTATTCGCACTAAAGTATAAACTTTTGAAAGTGCTAACTGCTTCAATAGAAAAAGACAAAAAAGCAATAAAAGAAGGCGCAGACATTACATTCAAAGATTACGCTAAAATACAAGTTGTAGATTGCACACGCACAAGCTACTCTAAAGAAGACCAAAAGAAACTTGACGAATACGCAACTAAAATGTGCATTGCTAAACAAGTTACACATTATACTAGAATAGACATTGACAATATTCCAACAGAAGTAGACGACAAAGTCAATGAAATATTAGCAACATTAGAAGATAGCAACGACAAAGTAATAGCAAAAGTAGCAAGTAAAGTATCTAATATCAAATAGGGGCGACCTAAAGGGTAGCCCCATAAAGAAAGGAGTTGATAGATATGGTCACAACCGCTTCTGGTACATATACAGTAGAGCAACACAAAAGAATAGAAAACAGAGTAAAACAAGCATTTAAGGACTACTGGCACGATAAAATATCAGTATGGCAATTAGAAGAGATTAAGGAGAGAAGCAGGCTAAGCCCTGGCGAAATCCAGAGCATTCAATATACGGCTAGTTTAGAAGATAGAAAGGAGTGTAAATAATGGATAAGCTAATTAAAGAATACGAAGACTTAAGTAGCAGGGAGTTTATGGTACAAATGGCTGACCACCTAGACAGTAGTGACTACCGCTTCTTAAATGAAGTCCACCAAAGAAAAATGCAAATAAGAAAAGAGCTGAAAGAGTTGTACAATTATGAAGTATAACTCTTTTATTGTATCAGTCCATAACGGCACGCCAAGGCGTCCGCGTAGCGTATAAAAACAAGTGAAATTACGCTAAAAAATAACTTGTCATATTATTGACTTTTAATTAAAACTATAGTATAATTAAAAGTGAACATATACGGACTAGCCACACGGCTAAATTTGACCCGTATATGTATTATAGAAAGGAGCATATATTATGCAAATCAATGGAAAAGATGTAATACAAATTAAGGCAAGTGAGTTTAGAGAGTTACTAAATGATAAAGTCAACTTACTTGTATATGGTCTTTCAGGTTTAGGAAAGACAAGTATAGTTAGAAACTACGCAAAAGATAATGACTTAAAATTAAAGATAATCAACTTAGCAACTAAATTACCAGAAGCTATTGGTGGTATTCCTTATGTAACAGATAAAGAATACTACAGAGAGCTACTTTCAATAGAGCTTAAGGAAGTGTTTGACGACGACGGCGAAGGATGGGTAATATTCTTTGATGAAATCAACCAAGGTAGCCCAGAAGTTTTCAACACATTATATGGTATCTGTTACCCTATGGGAGAAGACAGAGAGTGGGCAGGACACAAGTTATCTAAGGCACAAATAGTTGCTTGTGGTAACTTAGCAGATGGGTCTGATGGTACAGTATACCTAAATGACTTACCAACACCACTACACAACAGGTTTTTTGTATATGAGTTAATACCAAATAAGAAAGACACAACCGAGTATCTAAAGAAGAAGTGGAAAAACATACCACAGGTAGCCAAGTATATTAAAACTATGCTTGACGCAGATATAAGCCCAAGAGATATAGACTTATGCTTAGATATACTTGCATACGAAAAGAACGGCTTACTACTACAAGCTAAGTTAGGTACAGCACTAACAACTAAGATATATGACATACAAAAAGGTATCAAGAACCTTGACCCAGCAGAGCTATTGAAAAATGCACGTAAAGTATATGAACAATTTAAGGAAGACGGAGAAGTTATGTTTGGAGCTGAGACAGTTACAACAGAAGCAGAGTTAAGAACTAAATTTGAAGAGTTTTTATCTGACGAAGAAATCGCAGGAATATTCAAAGGGGAATAGAAAGGAGTAGTGATTAGTTATGAGTAATCCATTTTTGAACAGTGATAGCCGTGATATTGAAACGGCTATCCTATTAGAGCAAGCAAATGTTACTGATATAGGTAACGCAGTAGCTTATACAGACGGTAAAAGAGTATTCATGAACACGGAAGACAACTTGTTTTCAATACTACCAGCATATACAAATGGTATGCTTAAGTGGTTATTATGGCACGAAAAAATGCACATGGAGTTGAGACACCACAACAGGTTTTTCAAATACTTGAAGGAGTTAAACGACGCTGAAACTATGGACGAGTTTAGAGTTACTAAAAATGAAGTCAATATAATTATGGACATATTAGTACACGACAGTTTAGCTAGAATGTTTCCAGACTTAGTAGAGACAGCAGTGAACAACTTAGCCCAGATGCGTAACAGAAACTCTCTAAAATATACATTCAAAACACACACATTAGAAGAGATGTTAGAAGAGTACGCAAAGCATAAACACGGAGACGACGACAAAGACGGCAAAGGAGAAGGGGAAGGCGAAGGCACTCCAGAAGAGACAGAAGACGACGGAGACGGAGAAGGTACAGGAGATAAGCCAACAGACAAAGAGAGCGAAGGCGAAGACACACACGAAGACAGAGAAGGTAAAGACGGACACGGTGCAAGTGGTAAAGGTAAAGACGGAAAAGAGCCAGAAATAAAAGAAGACAGTCCAGCCCCAGCAAGTGAACAAGCTGACCCAGAACCAGAGCCAGAGCATGACAAAACAGACTGGTCTAAACTAGACAACATAGACGACAAAGAGTTTATAGAGAAGGACGAAGGGGACAGATATGTAGAGCAAATAGAAAGACTTAAAAAGAAAAAGTTTAGACTTGCTAAATTAACACAAACTCTAAATGGTTTGGCAACTACTACAAAGGTTAGAAGTTATAGAACACCAAGCACAATACAAGTAGGCGGTGGCGTAATACTAAAAGGACAGACACAAGGGAAAACATCTTTATACTTATGTTTTGACGCAAGTGGGTCAATGGGTAGAGAGATGGAAACATTCAAAGAGATAATATCTAAATCAATACCACAGGCAATGGACACACCAACAACATGGTTTAGTGGTTACTGTTACCACGGAAGTGTTGACCACTGTCATGATAGAACTGGTAGAAACAGGGACTACTATAAAGGAAAGTTTAAGGACTTTATGCCAGTACACGCAGACAGTGGATATAGCGATGACGGAGACAGAACTATAGAGTTATGCTGGAAAGCTGAACAGTTGGGGTATTCACCTATTGGAGTTACTGACGGTGGTGGTTCAATTTCATGGTCAAAAGATATGCTTAAACAATTAAAACGCACAGTGTTAGTAGGACAGAACAGATATTGGCTGGAAGCAGCCCAAAACATAAATCCCAAAATACAAATACTAGATATATAAAGAAAGGAGTTGAAGTATATTATGTATAAAGTTTTAAAAGAAAAAGGAAATAACGTTAATATTGTACTGGAAAACGTAGAGACAAAAGCAAGTATCGTGTTAGGTAGAATGTCAAGCCCTATACTTGATATTCTTAAAGACGCAGGTTACAAGTTCGACGACGCTTCAAGTATGTCTATAAAGGATGAGTGGAACTTAGAAGTGAACGAAGATGTAGGAAAAGAACTTGCAAAGCAAGCAATGAAGATGAGTAAACCAATAAGAGACCAGAGCAAGAAAGCCAAAGACGTGGTTAAGAAGCCAAACAAACAAATTGACGCAATGGATGTCCTTTTAGGACTAGCTTCATATAATTAAAATAAATTTTAGAAAGGTAGGTAGATTAGAATGGAAGCAAAACAAATTATTATTAATAAGAACAGGGGATGGCGTGGTTTAGCAGAAGCTAGACTGGTAGATAACGAAAGAAAAGAAGTATTAAAAATGATATTTAGTTTTAGTCAACCAGTATGGGACGATATGTTGATGGGGTATATGGTAGTACAAGACACTGATTACTATTATGTAGTAGAGTTCGATAATATAGACGCATTACCTAAAGGACAAAGAAGTGTATTACTTAAATACTTCACAGCTAATATCACAAGTTGTACTACATACAGAAAGAACGACTGGACACAAGAAGCATTAGCACACGGACATTATGATAAAATATCACACTTCATTAAGAACAGAAACAACCATACACAATCAGACTGGAACTGTATTGGTATCAGAGTTGTACCAATGATATAGTGGACATAGATTAAATATTAGAAAGGATGTGGAGAATATGAACAGATGGTTCAAAGAAATCGCCAATGATAATAGTAAAGGAATATACGAAAGATTTATAGCACACATATTAGATAGCTTAACTGAAGGAGACCCGGAGTTAGAACCCCATGTGAACAGCATCGATGTGATGGGATTCATATCAGAGCTAGTAGATGATGATGAGTTGTGGACACCAGTAGATGACTACTTAATAAACAGATTAAAAGAAAAAATAGAGGAGGTGAAATAAATGGGATACCGTTCAGAAGTATATTTAAAGACCACAACCGAAGGTTGGATAATACTAAAGAGCTTCAATGATAAGATAACAGAACCCAAAGAAAGACCTCTAACGTACAGCGAAGTGAACAAAACTCCAGATGGGTTCTATAAAATCGAGTATCACGACATCAAATGGTATGACAGTTACCAACAAATTCAAAACTTCAATCGTGCACTAGATGAAATGAGAGACCAAGACATACCATTCAGTTTTATTAGATTGGGTGAAGACACTGACGATATTGAACACGTTTGCAACTGGACAGACGACATACCAGATGAGATTAATTCCTTCGAACCAGTAGTAGATATCAACGATGAGTGCACGGAGTACGAGCCAGTGACTCTGGATGCGGATTAGTGAACAGGATTCAGCAGGATGGAAGAAAGGAGTGAAATAATATGAGACATAAACTTGACTTTAGATTAAAAGTATTATATAATAGTAGCATAGTGAAAGGGGGTGAAAGGAAATGTTTGAGAAGATAGTAGGACAAAGCCAAGCGAAGCTAGCTATTCAGGACTGGTACTTAAGTGAACAGCAGCCGCTGTTAATATATGGCTCATCTGGTTTTGGTAAGACACTGTTTGCAGAGAGCTTAGGAGCTAAGACTATTGACGCAACCCAAATGCGTGGCGACCGTATCAACACTATATTAAGACCAATCAAGGAAGCTGAAGACGGGGACATATTGTTCTTCGATGAGATACACTCTCTCCCAGGGAAAGTACTAGAAGGACTGTATAAGATAATGGACAAAGGGACATTCTACGATACAGAGTTATGTATGGATTTACCAATTCCAAAAGTAAGGTTTGTATTCGCTACGAATATATTGACCCCTTTACCAGAAGCATTCAGAAACAGATGTAAGTTTGTTGAGTTACAGAACTACTCTCCAGAAGAATTGAACCAGATTGTTCATTTAGCGAACCCAGCACTGGAGTCAGATGCAATAGAGCCAATCATCAAAGCGAGTAAGGGAGTACCAAGGACAGCACTATCACTAGCCAAGTCTTTAAAGGCAGGTGCAGTCACAGAAAAATATGAAACCCTGGATGCAGAGAAAGTGAACAACCTTCTGGATTCAAGATTCAAAATCAACGGCGATACTGGTTTATCAGATAAAGAGTTTAAGATAGTGCAAAAGGTAATCGAGCGCGGACAGATTTCAAGTACTGCTGTTGCTAATATGTTAGGTTGTAGTTTAAAGGACGCCAAGATGTTATACATTGAACCGCTTCGAGCGGCAGAATGGTTAGCCGTGAGCACACACGGTGTAATCCCAGGTTACAGAGCACACGAAAACTACAGAATATTTACGAGAAAGGCGAGTGTATAACTCGTCTTTTTCTTTTGTACCAAGGGGTTGGGGGCTATGCACAGAACGTTTGTTCTATAAGGGCGAATGTGTCTGTGTATTTTTTGGTGTTTGTTTATCATTCTCCACCCCACCCTTGTTCACTTTTCACCTCCAGATACCTTCAGGCGGGTGAAGCAACATCCTCAGTGTTTTCAATACTTTCGGGGATTAGTGAACAATAAAATAGAGAGGAGGATATTTTTATGGACTATTTAGATTTAGATTTTTATGATGACGCATATGACGACTGCGACCCAGACGACTTCTGTTCATGTCCCTATTGCGGGATGCCAAGTGACTCTTCAAATCCTGACGTACTTTGTTCAGATTGTAGAGAGACATTCGGGCACGTATTTTACAGTGAGCTATAATTTTTATATCGGGGTGGTGTGTAATTCCAGTTTGTTTTTAATTTTCCCCACCCCACTTGTTCACTTTCGACAAATTATGACAAATTTTTTTATTTTTATTCTAAATTTACCCCAATTTTTTTAAATTTTTTTTAATAAATCCGGCCGCCGACCCATCGCCGACCCATCGCCAATCTATCTGTTCACTTTTTAATTAATTCTCAACATTTTGTGCTCTAAAACCCTTGATTTGATTGCTCCAAATTTGTTGATTGCTCCAAACTTGATTGTTTATAAATTTTTTAACAACTTTGGAGCAATCATGTTTAAATCCGCTATATAATCGACTTTAAGATAACTGTGAACAGCTGTTATAAACAACACGAAATTTGGAGC
This sequence comes from Bacilli bacterium, assembly GCA_045123185.1. Taxonomy (GTDB): domain Bacteria; phylum Bacillota_I; class Bacilli_A; order ML615J-28; family CAG-313; genus UBA1231. Next base: position 43,269 of record JBGVIL010000206.1, read on the forward strand.
AATCATTTGGAGCAATCAACGAAACCCTTGATATTACTATATTTCTTTATTTTGATTGCTCCAAAGTTGAGGAAAGTATTAATTCTCTATAGAAAAAAATTTGTGTAGAAGGTTAAGTATTTAAAAAAAAATATGTGTACAAGTATTTTTCAACAACTTGGAGCAATCAAAATTAGCAAACCCTATTCATTTCAACAAAAAACTTGATTGCTCCAAATTTTAAAACTGCTATAAACAATGACACCTAATACACCAAAATCACCTAAGTCACCTCATTTTTTCCCAACAATGTTCACAACTGGACTACACCTGCTACACTTTATACACCAAAGTCACCTATTTTTTTAACAACAATATATAACAAACCGGCTGTTTTTACTACACCTACTACACCTACTACACCTAAACAACACTACACCTAATACACTTGACACACCTACTACACCTATGTTATAATTACCCAAAAGAAAGGAGCTAATATCATGTCAAAAACAAAAGTTATAAAAACAATAGTAAACGTAGAAGACTATAGAAAACTCAGTGTTCACGCTGCTGTCAGAGGTAAAAAAATTTATGAGGTACTGGGAGAAGCGATAACCGGGTATTTAAACACCCACGGACTAAATTCAAAATCTATTGAATACCCATTTAACCCTACCGAGGTGCGTGACGCCGCCATACCAACAACCGCAACAGGTGACTCGCTTAAAGAAAAAGTTAAAATCTATTTAGATACATACGACGTACACCCTAAAGACCACTCAATGGCGACATATAAAAAACTAAAAGAGAAATTCACGAAACTAGACATAGAAACATTCGACAAAATACAACATGAACGTGCTGGTGACTAAAATAAAAATAAAATAAAAAAAAATCCGGACCGAAGCTAAAATCTGCTCCGGTCCTTTACATTTTATTCGATGAAAAACCAAACATCAAACAAAAATGTTCATACTAATATGAGTATACCACATCACCACTCACTGCGTCAAGTACTTCTCCGTGTTCTCCCTTAGGATGATTATGAATTCTCTCGTGGTCTTCAACCAACACACACGTTAAATTCTCTACTGAGTTATTAGTCTTTACCCAGTCCTTATGGTGAATTACACAACCCTCTGGTACTGCCATCCCATGTTCATGTTCCCATATAGCTACGTGAAGCCTTTTCCTCTCACCAGTAGTACATACATAATAACCAGTATTCTTATCTTGTGCGTATTTTTTGCCGTTATACATTTTCTGTCCTACTCTCGTACACACATCACGCCTCTTATTATTGTTCAGCATATCACCAATCACAGCTATCACCACTTTTTTTTATTTTATTTCTGATTTGTTGTCTATTTTGTTTATAGTCAATCCACTTTTGAATACTCGCGTCATTAACTAATCCCATATCTTTTAATTGTTCCATACAGATTAGACAATCAGCAATTTCTTCACTTAAATAGTTTAAACTACTATCATCTTTTTTTCGTCTTACCTTATTTATTGCTTGTATTACTTCTGCAAATTCTTCCATACACAACGCTGTCATATATTCAAATCCCCACACCTTATTGGTTTGCTTTACTACTTCTAAATCTATATTTACTTTCATATTAATTAACCTCCAATATTATTTTATTATAATAATGTTCTCCTGCTTCCAGTAACAGCACGTCCTTGCCATAAATCTAATGTTGCATATCTTGTCGCATCTATACCGGTGGTCGTTCACCGATGGCCACTCTTGAATTATTACTTCTTTTCCTGCAATATCCCTACGCAAAAACTCAGCAGATATAAATTCTGCCCAGACCCCAGGACACTGTTCACTATCAATCCAGATTTCTTTCAAATCACCATAACCTCCAGTCAAAAACTGATATGAAATATCTCTTGAGCCAGATACTTTCTTGACTGGGTATATGTTCAGCCCCTTGCTTCGTAAGCCGTCTATAATTCTGTTATCGATTTCGGAATTGATTAACGTACTAGTATTAACTACTCCTGAACCGCCGCCACTAAGTCCCTTAGCACCAGCTCCTCCACGTTTAAGCATCTCAACCGTGTTCATGTAGATACCTTCTTCACTCCAGCCAACTCCTCTTGTCTCATCTACTATCCATAAAATCTTTTTAATCTTATTATAACCAGCAACAACACATACTGTAGGGTCAGGACGATAACCATAGTCCATGCCCACAAACCAACGCCAGTTGCCAGGTGAACTAAGCACCCAATCCTTATCTAAATCTAAATCCTTTCCTCTAACTGCTCTTATATTAGGGAATACCATAGTAGCAGGGTCACCTACTTCTCCCATGATTACGTGTTTCCACTCTTGTAAGTTTTCTTCACGCATTGCTTCAGCCATCTCATAAACCTGTTCAGGTACTATTCCCTTCGGGATGTCATATAAATTAACGTGTTTGAAATAAACCTTTTCATGTCTACCTTCACTAGCCATTTCACGTTCATTTCTCCAACCTACGTTTAACCAATGTGACGGACTGAACGGTGTATTGTAAGTAAATATAGTCTCGAATATGTCGCCACCACGATAAAGTGATAATAATACTTGGTCAACGTCGTGTTTAGATTGAAATTGGTCACTTTCTTCAAACCATATAAGCCTACAATAACCACCCGGCCATTTAATAGATTTAACTTTACCATAGTCCTCAGCAGTGTTCAGGTTAGCGAATTTGATTACGCTCTTAGTACCTTTGAGTCTTATCTCCATTGGGTTAGTAAGCATTTGGAACTTATCTTCAACACCTAGATTTATTATAGCATTAGCGATTTCAGCATAAACTGATGTCTTAAGTGTGTTTGAATATTTACGCAGTGCTAAGCAACAAGCCCAAGGCTCTCCCTCTTTATGAACAGCAGCTAGAGCCAGGATGCTCATTACAATATGGTGCGCTGCCCAGAATGATTTTCCAGAGAAACGTCCACCACGCAAAAACATCTTTCTGCTTCTTTCCAACTGTTCACCTATACCATCCTCTAACAAATCCCAATAATTCGGCAGGATAATATCACTCATTTTTCTAGTAGCCATAGCACCCTCCTTTCCACTTATTTTCTGTTCACTTTTATTCTTCCTCATCTTCCTTTTCGTCCAAACTTTCGTCTTTTCTAAATTCGCCTCTGAATAAGTCGTTCACAAATGTAATTCCCTCAATGGTTTCACTAGTATACATATTTTGATACATTTCGATTGCCTTTAATCTATCTGCATCACGGGCCTGCTTGTTCTTAATTATACTACTAAGTATTGCTTTGATACTATCGCTATCTACTAATGAATAGTCTAGCGCTCTATATCTTTCAATTACAGACTGAACTTGCTTCCAGCCCAATAAATTTTGTCGTTCTTCACTAAGACTAGTCGGGTCTAAATTACCTCCCATTTGGTCATCTAAATATATAATCTCTGCAATTTCTCTAACGTATTCATCTTGAAGTAACCATACAGCGTCCTTACACTCGTTAGCCCATATAGGTCTTAATTTTCTGTAAATAGCATCAACACTCGTTCTATAACGTTCATCGTCGTCTAATCTATCGCCTTTTAAGAATGTCCCTAATATATCTTCTGCGTCAAATGGTTCTTTTTTCTTTCTTCCTCTTGGCATAACTCACACTCCCCCTCTATAATATCTGTTCAGTTTCAGGTTATATATGAGGAGAGATTAACTCTCCCCTATAACTTCATCCCCAATGAATAACTTATTTAAACTCATACGCTTATCATTTAATGTCTTACGCATTTCAACTTTATGTCCTTTATCAACACAGGTCCTTATCGCTTTGGCTAGATTTCTAGCAAAGGCACGTTCACTCATAAGAGTACCTTCACTTGCTTCGTTGTGCCAGTCTATATATTCAGCATATAGTTCTTTTGTCCATATACTCTTTCCTCGTTCAGTTATGTACCAGTCTAGGAATTCAACTAATTCACTATCAAAACCTCCTGAGAAAGTACCTTCTAGTTTTTCTTTCATACCTTCACTACTTCCAATTAAGAAGTTGGCTTTCGCTGCTTTGAAATACTCGTATCTCGCTTTATTTGCGAACCAAGCTAAACTTCCATCTCGTAAGCTGTCTAATACACCCTTTTCTCTAGTACGCATTTTAATGATTAATGTTCCGTCATTGTCATTGCCACTATATTTCATTCTGTAATCAGCAATCTCCTCTAGGTCATTTGTGTTCAATACTAACTTAAATTGAAGTACACCGTCTCTGCCTTCAGGTGGTATTTCGTATTCGGTAGGTAGAATACACACCCTACGTCTCATTCCCTCTGATGTATCGTATAGTTCAAACTCAAAGTTAGTACATGATATAATCTGTGGTAATATACTTAATTGTTTCTTAGGTTTAAATTTTTCGTTTATCTCAACAGTATCACTTCCTGTTATAGCACCTTTAATATATGAAAAAGCGTCTTTATTATACAGTCTAGGCATATCGTCTACAACACAAAGTATACCATGGTCTAGTCCAGCACCCCAGAAGCTATCTTGAGGTGATGAATCAAATATTTTAGCTGTATTGAACATATCGTCACCCAAGCAAAATCTAATCAAACTTGTATATAAACTCTTTCCGTTGGCACCACCACCGGCTAGTACTACTATCTTCTGTAACTCATTAGCGGGTATCATTGCTGCCCCGGCAATAACATATAACCATTGTTCAACTTCTGGTTGTACTTTTCCAGAAGAATCTCTAGCTAATTGTTTTATAAATCTTGATATATTGCCTCCTAAATCTTCTTCGTGTTCTTTAACCCATTCTTCAGGATACCAATTCCAAGGTAGAACAACATCTGTTGGAGGTCTTTTTCCTAACCAGTCGAATTCATAAGTATCAGGAGTAATACAACTCATAATCTTGTTCTTAGATATTACATACTCATGGCTTCTTCTGATTTGTTTTTTACGCTCTGCACATATCTGCATTAATTGTACCTCCACTTCTCTAAAATATGATTCCTTGAAATTTTGGTCACTATGTTCTTTTAGTTTCCCCCTTATTACAGTTAAATCAGTTCTGTAATTATAATCTCCGTCTTTATGCCTATATAGTAGTTCATCGTAAGTACCATCAGTTCTTTGATTCCTTGTGTAAAAATCAAACTCGTCATATAAATATTCTGCGGCTCTACGTTCATCTATTTTGTCTTCTTTTTTAGATTTCGCTTTCTTCCACTTACGTTCTTTTTCATCATAAGTCCAACCACTACTAAGCATAGTACTTTCGTAACCGCCCCAGCGGTCTTCTAAATCTCCGAACAAGTCGCTATCTGGCATAGGTGTCCCTATCTTACATAAGTATTGGTCATGTATAGCAGTAATTAACCCTTTGAATTCCGGTATATCAAATCCATTAGTCAAAGCAAACATACTACAATGCTCAACTATATGATTGTGGCGTCCACCCTCTTTCATCTTCATCAATTGAGTGAACGGTGTATCTGTAAGAGTGTACTCGCTTTCACCAGGTTTTCCTTTTTTATGAAGGTCAGCCTCTTTTAATTTTCCCCATAACCAATATGGTAGCACGTCTAGTCTTTCAACATCAATTACGTGTGGAGCAATAAGCTCACTCATTTCCCAACTAGCACGCTCTTCTCTGTCCATTCCACAGACTCTAACAATCTGAACAGCACCGGCACCTTTAGTATCGAATTTATAACCAAACCAGTTAGTAGCACCTGTCATTTCTTTCTTATAAAAATCAGGCGTCCTAAACATAAAATGATAACCCTTAGTTGTTTCAAGTATTAAACAATTTAGTTTAGAACGCACAATGATTTCATACATTTCATTTGCTTCGTCTGGATTATCAAAGTCTATGAACATACAGCCTTCAGGAACGACTCTAGCGTAGTTTTTGCTAGTATCATCCATAATTTGGTCATAAGTTAATGGTTTCTTTCTTCTTGGTACTTTACTATCTTTATATAATTTGATTTGGGCTGGGTCACCCTCTTTAAATTTCTTCTCATCGAACCCAGGTGGTGTATCTGGTAGTTCACAGAATGTAAATTCTACGTATTTGCTCATTAGATAACACCCCCGTCCACTAGTATTTTGAATATCTCAGCAATATATTTAATTATATCCTGCTCGAATATGGTCAGGTCTTTTCGTTTCTTATATATTTGATTTATCTCCGCCATTAAAATAAGACGGAAATCAGATTCATCAACATCAGAACGTGAACGGATTTCGTTCAATCTTGAAACCAATGTTGTTACAGCAAATCTTCTTTTCGCCCTATCGTACGAATCCTCCCCTCTTTTAACATAGTCCGCTACCACGTACCATAATCCATTAGGGATTTTATCATTGTGACCTAATTCAAAGTCTAATTTTGTAATTTTTAACATATTAATTACCTACCTTTCTACCTACCTAAATTTATGTTATTTTATTTTTTTACATTTATAAACTCTTTCGTCTGTTACATATACATCGAAAAATTTATCATAATACTCGTCATTCATATCGCACAGAATTACATTAGCGTCGTTCACTGCTCTTAGTAAGCTACCTGAGCCTGCGAAGAAATCTCCAATTGTATTTCCTGGTACATCTGCTCCGCTAAGCCATACTAAGTGTTCAAGTAACTCTCTTGGTTTCTGACATGGATGACACAATTTATCTTTTTTATAATTACCTTGTGGTTTTGTGAATTTTAATATACTTGATTTATCCCAAAGCCCTGCTTCTGAATTTAATCTAGGGTTTCCTTTTCTAACAACAATAATAGGTGTTATATCATAGCAGAAATCTCCTGAAATGCTACTAACCATATTAGGTTGTTGCCAGAATACTACTCTATTTACATCGAATATTTCATAGGCTAAATGCAAATACCTCATACTCCAGAAGATGAACATAAATGAATCCTCTGCAAGTTTTGCGTGGGCTTTGCAATACCATTTAAAACATTCCTCTTTATAATCTTCCAATTTTTGTTTCTCTTCCCAAGGAATAGCTACTTCAAATCTTGAAGTTACAATACCCTTTTCTAAGTCGCTTTCACTCGGCGATACTTTTGCTGTGTATCTTGAATGGAACACTGCTGCGCCGTTCTTGTTCTTCATGTTACCAGTCAACACGTTATAAGGCGGGTCGATAATCCATAGGTCGACGCTTTCGTCTTCTAATTTATCTAACCAGTCCATACAATTCGACTTAGTAAATACTCTTTCACTCATACAAACACTCCCTCCTATTTAATACTTCTTATAATTCTACAAAATTATAGTTTTCTTAACTAAGCTCTTTTCTTTAGCTTTCTCCACTTCTGCTATTGCTCGGAAGTGAGTATTCCATAATTTAAGGATTGATTCTCCAAGCTTTTTATCTATCTCAAATTTGAACCATCTGTAACCAGTTTTGGTCAAACTTAAACATCTCAATTCTTCTATTTGTTTTGCAATCGCTTTTTCTTCTTTATTACCTTTTAACATCATCATATAATATAGTTGAAGTTGGCAATTAGTAGACCACTCATCTAAATTACTTGAAGTTTTCCAGTCAATCATACATATTTTTCCGTTCACTACAGCGATGCAGTCTACGATTCCTTTGATTCCAAGTTTTTTATTTATTAATTTTAACTCAGTGTGCATTGGTCTGATATCCCATTCAATACGTTCATCTAACCATTCTTTCCAGTCAGTTTCATAAACAGCATATTCCAACCCCAAATGTGGTTCTTTTTCATCTTCTTTTTTGAAAGGTTTGTCATACCAGTTAAGCCAATCTTCGATGTATTTATGCACAGCGGTACCACGTTCACCCGCAGCCTTTAATATATGCTCTGGAATATCCATTTTTTCAAATTTATTTCCAAATATAGCGTTTAGTACACTAGTTACTCCCCTGAAAGGTGAGTCAAAAAATTCACTATCTGTATAATCCCTCATTTTAAATCTCCTTTTATTCTTTTATATGATATTATATTTTTTGAAAAATTACAAGCATTTTAATGAAATTTAGACAAAATGTTTCTTGTTTACCTCAAAACCCGCAATCACAGCTGGCTCTAGGGTTTTTAATTATGTTAACCGATTTACACGTTTTCGGTTTTCTTCCTATTATAATATACGCACGTACACGTAAGAAAAAAAAATTTAGAAAAAAGACAACAAACCTATTGACTTGTTGTTAAGATTGTTGTATACTATATTCAAGGACGCAGAAATCCTTATATATTATCAAGAGTGAGGCGGGAATTAACTTATGAAACAACGCCTTGCTCCCCCAGTATAAAAGAAAGGAGGAAATTATATGTATGAGAAAATTGCCATCTGAAATTAAATTGACGTTTCATGCAATCGAGAGATTGAAAGAAAGAAACATAGCTGATAATTATTATAATACTAAAAATTTGATGAAAAGTAATTGTAAATGGTTTACAAAGGATGACCTTATTCCACAGAGTGCGTTATATTTGCATTGCTGTTATGTATGTAGGAAAGATAAGAATAAAATGCGATATATGACTGATGGGAATATTGAAGTGTTATACGATAAGGGAGCAGGGGTAGCCATTACTGTAATGGAGGTTAAAGATAAATTCAAACCTATTACTCAATACATTAAACCCGAAGTATTAAAACAAATGGAAGATAGAAAGGTAGTTAGGAAAATGAAGAGATTAGAGAGAAATATTGGACAATGTCCTGATTGTGAAAAAGAAAATGTAGAGCTTATGAGAAGCGGTATTTATGAAGGATTATGCAACACTTGTAAAAGAAGAAAACAAAATGCAAAAGCACGTAGTAGAGAGTATGTACCATATAAAGATTTAGACGAAAGCGGAAAGAAGAGAATAGATATATTCCAAGAAGCACAAGCTAGAAAAAAAGATGAAGGTAAAGAAATAGAAGTTGAAAAAGCAGAGATAAAAGTAGTTGAAAATTATTATCAAGCAAAAGCTGAGCAAAGTCCAGCTATAACACACGTGATAGAAAAACCAGCACCAATAATGAATCAACCAATTATCAATCCACTGAACGACCCAGACAGTTTTATTAATACACTAAGAGGATGTGGATGTGAAATACCACAAGACACACTTAAGAATGTATTAGACGTCCTAGTTTCAACAGATAAACTAAAAGATATATTTATGGTTATTGCAGAAAATGATAGTCAAGACGCTATATTAGACTTAGAACAAGCATTAAATGTAGTAGAGAGAAAACTACAACATGACTGGGAGTATAACGGATTCCAAGAGGCAGATGATATTAAATTTAAAGGTTTCTTAACGTGGAGAAGAGTATTAAAAGGAGCAATATTCTTCTGGAAAAAACTATATCAAACAAACGCATTAATTGAAATGCAAAGAGCGTGGAACGCATATACACAAGACCCAAATGATAAAGTGTTATTAGCTGGGGATAGAATTGACAGTACATTAAAACGTTATCAAATAACAACTGAGAGTATATCAACTATATTCAATACTAAACGTCCATTCACAAGAGTGTTTTATGCTAAGAATGAAGACGACGCACACGAAATGTTGGTAAAATGGTTTGCTGACAGACAGTTACACGAGAATAAAGCTAAAACTGTAATAACAGAATTAAAAGCAGATGGGAGCAGTGTTTATGAAGTTAAGTAGAGAAGAATTTAGAAATTTAAAAAGCTTTTCAAGAGAGCAAATGGAAAAGTGGTTACAAGGTTATTATAATGTAACATATAATTCATTAAGAAAAGAGTTTAACGACGCATACAAAGATGAGTTAGACAACTCAGTACAAAATTTTATAACAGCTATTGCGTATACATTACATTACAATGACGATACTAATTTACAACACGATGAATTAAATTCTTTTATGGAAGATTTATTCGTGAGTGTTGAAATGTTTAGAAAAGGTGAATACAAACCTGAAGAATACAAAGAACAATTAAAAGAAGACGGAATAGTAATAGCAGAATATGATTATGACAGATTGTATAGAGAAAAAGACGCACCATATAAAGAAAAATATGAGCAACTAGTTAAGTTTTTGAATGAAACAAAATCTAAAGCAAAAGTTATAGACGAAATCAAACAGCTACTTGGTATATAATCGTGGCAATACCACGTTTTATATAAATACAATATATGAAAGGAGACAATATCTCATGAGTGATTTAAGAAACGCAGGTAAACCCTGGAAACTAGAAGAAGTAGTGTTAGTGGCGAGTACAGCACCTACAAAACAAAACACAAAATTATTCGCAGATATATTTGGTAGGACAGAACACTCAATCCAATATTTGTATTGTAAAATTTACAAGACAAACACAACTTACTTAAAAGAACACGCAAACAAAGGTAATCAATGTGACTTAATATTGCAAGCAAGAAGAATGTTGAAATATACATTTTAAAAAATTCCTCGAGCTTTTTGCTCGTGGGATTAAATTGGGGGTGAAAGAAGATGACAAATAGAGAAGAACAAGCAGCGAATGCGTTACAAGCAATAGCAAAAGATATCAAAGAAAAATTACCAGAAAATATGGGATTTGCTTTGTTAACTTATGAGTTTGGAGAAGGTGACGATAAAAGAATGATGTATATTTCAAATTCAAACAGAGAAGACGTTATAAAAGCAATGTTGGAGTTCGTGGATAAAAATCTAAACGACCCTAAGATGTTTGGAAAAGATGTATAATTACGAAAAAGTGACCAAGACGTAAGAAATTCGTAATAGAAAGGGTGTATACAAATGCTTATATATGATTATGAAGTTTTTAAACACGATACTCTACTAGGAGTTTTAAATGAAGAAACAGGAGAGGTAATACAAATCTGGGATATACCTAAAATTAAAAAACTAACCGAGGAAAACTTAAATAATATCTGGATTGGATATAACTGTGAACATTACGATAAGATATTATCACACGGTATTTTGTCTGGGAGATTAACAACCCCAAGCAAAGTATTTGAATGTAGTAATTCAGTTATTCATGCACAAGACGCAGATATACCAGTTTTCAATGTGTTAGGTAAATATGGTATAACAGATTATTATTCCTCTCCTATTTTGTCTTATGATGTTATGGGTGACGGTAGTTTCATGTCACTTAAACAAAACGAAGGATTTATGGGAATGGATATAGTAGAGAGTGTTGTTCCGTTTGATTTAGATAGACCATTAACAGACGAGGAAAAACGAGACGTTGAAAAATATAACAGAGCTGATTTATATGGTACTCTAGAAAGATTCAAACAAAGAAAGAACAGTTTTAAAACTAAGATGCTACTGGTAAAAGAATTCAAATTACCATTAGATTATATATGTAAAACAAATGCAAAGTTAACAGAAGCTATATTACTTTCACAAAACAAAGGTGTAAATACTAGACTAAGAAAAAATTTTCAATTATGTGATTTACCAGTAAACTGGGACATACCAGAGCTTAAACAAATATATGACTTTTTCGTTGAAGCATTAAAAGAGTTAGAAACGCATAAATGGGAAACTAAAAAATGTGATAAAACAAAACTTAGTATGGATTTAGATATATTAGGTGTTACTCACACCTTCGCATTAGGTGGAGTGCACGGAGGGATTAAACATTATATATGTAGACCAGAAGATAAAAAGAAAATAGTGTGGGTAGACGTTTCGTCCCTATACCCAAATATATTAACCAAATGGGATTTATTATCTCGTAAAGTTGACAAGAACGGATGTGAGGCATTCGCAGGAATGGTTCAAACTCGTATGGATGTTAAAGCCAAACTTCATGACCCTAGTCTAAGTAAGGAAGAGAAGAAAGCGTTAAAAGATAAAGCAGCAAGATATAAACTTATACTGAACACAACATCAGGATGTATGAAAGATAAATTCAAAAAACTATATGACCCTGAGTATAATACTAAAATGTGTATGCTTGGACAACTCAGCTTAATGGACTTAGTGTTCAGATTACAAAACGCAAAGAGAAAACCAAAACCAGCTTGGGCATTAGAAGATGGTGCATTGACTAGTTCAATTCCAACTGAATATTTTAAACTAATTCAATCTAATACTGATGGTATTGCGTTAGAATTATTAACTCACGACGCAGAAGATATTATTGATGAAGTATGTAAAGACTGGGAAAAAGATTGGCGTTTTAGTTTGGAAAAAACAGTAGCAGACAATCTATATGAAAAAGATGTTAACAACTATGTTTTTAGAGATGAAGGTGGAGGTATTAAAGTTAAAGGAGCTTATGTTACAAAATTCTCAGAAAATAATGAACAAGATACGCTAGCGATTCTAGCTCAAGCTGTTGTAAATTATTTCTTAGAGGGAAAAGATATTAGAGAAACTATATGTAATCCTGATAACTTGGCTACTGATTATCAAATGATTAAAAAACTAGGGGGTATGTATGACACACCAACCTGGAAAAGAGAATATGGTGATGTGGAAGTGCAAAAAGTGAACAGAATATTCCCATCGACAGATTTAAAAAACGGCGGTCTTTACAAACATAAAAAATCTAAAGACATTGGTGTGTTAGATAAGGTTGAAGGTACTCCAGAACACGTTTTAATTTATAACGAGGATATAAGGGGTAAGAAAATAGGTGAGTTAGCTAATATAGATTACGAGTGGTACGTTGCGGAAGCACAAAAACGTATTAACGACTTCTTAGGTATAAAACCTGAGAGAAAAACTAGAAAGAAAAAAGTCGAATAAATTTATGATATATACTTGACATTTGATTAATAGTTGTGTATAATGTTTATAAAAGGAGGAATTATTATGGAAGATTTCATAAAAGATAGAAATGAAGCTTTTACTAGCATGGATAAAGAGAAACTTTTAGCGTATTGTGAAAAATATGGAATTGTTATTCCAGAAGATGAAACAACTTTCTGGGCAGGTGTGCATAAAAGTGTATGTAATTTATATCTACTAGAAAACAGTCCGATTTCAATTGAGCAGTACAATAAAAGTTATGATTGGCTAAAAGAACATGGTTATAGTCCATCGATATCCGATATAGGGGGTGAAAAATAAATTATGAATAATTCAAACGAGTTTATTCAACTACATGAAGTAGGAGATATATTGTATAAAGCTAGTAGAGATACAATAACCGAAATAATAATAGTAGAAGTTAAAAAACTACCTCATTTAGTATATAGAGATAACAGAGGTACATCATACTTCAATCGTAGCATTGTAAAATCATGTTTCAAAACTAGAGAGGAAGCAGAACAGGAAATATACAGACAAAGAAAAATCAGAGAAAAACGTGAGTTATTGAAAAAATACGAAAGAGAATTAAACGAAAAATTTGGTTTAGAAAATCATTTAATTATTAAATAGGAGGAATTTTAAAATGGAAAAAGACGTATCAAAAGCTTATGACGTGTATGTAACACGTAATTATTCAATATTTAGAAGATTGGTGGGAAATAGAGATATCCCAGAGAGTAGAATTAGTAAAATAGTTGACTCAATACAAAAGATAGGTTGGGTGCATAATCCAATTATCGTAAACGAAAAAATGGAAGTAATAGACGGGCAGGGAAGACTAACAGCACTTCAAAGATTAAAGATGCCAGTGGAATATGTAATAGCCCCAGGAGCTGGTAATAAAGAATGTATCTATATGAATATGAACATGGTTAACTGGAAGTTACCAGATTTCATAAAATCATACGCAGAACAAGGAAATGAAAATTATCAAAGACTATTATCTTTAATGGAAAAATACGCAGGTGGAAACTTAGATATTATCTCAACTGCTGTATATAGAGTGTCAAAATCTAAACATAGAGACATCAAAGAAGGTATATTACAGTTAACAGAAGAGCAATATAGAGCTGCGGTTCCTAGATTAGAATATGTAGAACCATTATTGAAAACATTAGACGAAAAGAAATTACCAGGAAGTATTGTTACTTTATTACAAACTATGATTTATTACTTTGATTATCCAGAAGTTGACGCAGAGAGACTTGCTTATAGTGTAGAAAAATACATATATAATTCAACACCATGGGTATTAAACACAGACTGTGAAAGAGAAGTAGAAAACGCATACAACTACGGATTAAAATTAGAAAAGAAAATATTTATAGCTCACTTAGTTAAAGAAGAAAGAATGAGAAGACAATTAGAATTAAACAAAGCTAATCAAATAAGAGCATTTGAGAGAACACAAAAAGGAATTCAAGGGTTTATAACACCTGAAGAAAAAATGGAGGCCATGAATAATGAGCAAATACAAGGAGATATTCAAACTTAAAAGAATGTTAGAAAAAGCGGGAATACCGTTTGAGTTCATAGAATGTTTTGGGTACGATAAAAGATTGTTGTCTGAGTACCCAGACATTATGGACCATTATCAAATATGTTATCCAAGTAAAGATGAAAATATAGTAATTAGTGTCATCGGAGGATTTGGTGCACATGGAGCTGAACAAGATAAACTGGAAATAATGGGTGGACTTACTCCATGGGAAAAATACAATCATGGTGACACAGTTATTGGTTGGCTTACTGCGGAAAATGTATTTAAAAGAATAAAAAAAGATTGGGAGGAAAAGCAAAAATGAAAACAATAAAAGTGATAGATGAAGATACTTTAGAAATAAAAGAAGTAGTAGTCGAAGAAACTGATGGAGAATTAACAGAAAGAGCTGCTGAAGATTTATCTGGTTTGTTCAGACAAGCGTTAACTTGTGACCCAGATGAGTTTGCGAGATTATATAAAGAATTTAAAGAGGCAAAAGCTAAATTTGATGAAGTGTATGAGCCATTCAAATTAAATTTGCTGTCACTATATAAAGATAGACCAGATATTCCAAAGAATGTCGTGATAGGTGGAGCTGTTAAATTAACTCATGTTGCACCTAGTGTCAGAAACACAATTGATAGTAAAAAATTAAAGGAAGAAGAGCCAGCAATAGCTGAAAAATTTACAAAAACAACTAATGTTAGTGCTAGTATAAGATTAGAAGAATTATAATATGGAGGTATGACAATGGCTGATAGAAAACAATATCAACGTAATTACTATAGAGCAAATAAAGCTAAACGTAGTGAATACTTCAAAAAATATTATGAAGAAAACAAAGAAAAGATAAATGAGCGTAATAACACTCGCTACAAAGAAAACAAAGAAGTAAAAGAAAGTAAAAGTGATATATACAAAAAATATTATGAAGAACATAAAGAAGAAAGAAAAGAGTATTATAAAAAACATTATGAAGAAAATAAAGAAGCTAGACGAGCTTATTATAGGAAATATTATGCTAAAAAGAAAGCAGAGAGGGAGGCCTTAAATGAAAACTAAACTATACGATTATCAACAAGAAACAGCTGATGATATATTTCGTAGAATGGAAGACGGAGAAATTCGTGGTGCGTATTTAGGTTTTGATACAGGTACTGGTAAAACAGTAACTTCTCTTTCTGTAGCTGAACAACTTTATAAAAATCATATGATAAAAGGTTTAGTAGTAATATGTCCTGTGTCAAAAGTAGATGATTGGACTAGAGATATAAAAGACGAAGTTCCAGATATTGAAATGACATTTGTATCTAGTTTTCAAAGTGCGTGGAGAGAAAAGAATAAGGCTAAAATAGAATTAATAAACAAAATGGTAGACACACTTATTATTGTAGACGAAGGTCATAAAATGAAAACTTACGACTCAAAACAAAGTAAATTCATTCAAGAAATATCATCTAAGTTCTCACCTTATGTATTAATACTTAGTGCTACTTCACAGAATAAAAAATACATCGATTTATATCCACAATACAAAACATTAGGAAGTAAAATATTTGATATAAAAGCAAAAGATTTCAAACAAACTTATTGTATAGAAGCACAAAACTGGAATTTAGTTTACGCAGGTAAATCAAGATTTCCGTTCAATGAAATTGTTGGATATAAACAGATGGATATAATGGATAAAGAAATATTGAATTATACTTATTATAAAAAATATGAAAGTAAATATGATAAACCAATTGAAATAAGACAAACTTTCAAAATGACCCCTGAAATGAAATATTTTAAGGAGAAAAAAGTATGGCCTAAAATGGATGAGAAAGCCCTAGAAACTGCTTTAATGTCTGGAGACATAGAAGATATCGAAACAGACTTTATAATCGCAAATAGACCAGCCTTACATCATATTTATATGCGTGAAAGTAACAGTGGTTTCATAAAAGATATGTTTTTAGATAAAAACCCAAAATTACAATGGTTAGAAGACTTCTTAGAAGGAAACGAAGGTCGATTAGTTGTGTTTACTAACTTCGTAAATGAAGCTAAATTAATAAGTGAATTATGTGAGAAAAAGAAAAGACATTATAGTATATATGATGGCTCACATAAAGATTTAAGCGATTGGGAAAAATATGAGGATTGTATTGCAATAGTGAACATACAAGCAGGTTCTGCTGGATTAAACAATTTCGTAAAAACTAATATTGGAATATGGTTTTCATATCCAGAAAATTATATTGATTTCATTCAAAGTAAAGGTCGTCTTGATAGAGTGGGGCAAACAAAACAGCCAGTATATTATTTCCTAGAGATAGCTGGTAGTGTAGAACAACAAGTATTTAATGCGCTTAAAGAAGGTCGTGACTTTGATTTAAGATTGTTTGAAAAATGGTTGGAAGAAGGAGGAAAATAAGATGGGAGAATGGTTCACAGGAGGACATAGTATGTTTGATTCTCGAATATTTGAACCTAGTGTAACTTTCACATCATCTGATGGTAGTGTCAGAGATGCAATTTATAGAACAACTACATACAATCCTGACGCTTTCGCTTCTTCTATAGATATACCAAGTATGTGGCCGTCTCGTGGTTTGACAGAGTTAGATTGGTATAAACTTAATGGAATAGATGTTAGAAGTGAGGAGGAAATACCTAAAATGAAAACTTATGCAGATAAGGACCCTCATTCTTGTGGGGGTAGATATGCCGTAGCTTGTAGCAATGCTCCAGATTTATCACAAGATAGAATATTGAAAAGTCTTTCTATGATGAAAAGTAGATTAATGATGCAATGTGCTCCAGTAAAGGTAGAAAATATCGAATGTAAGATGACACCTGCGGTAAAAGAAAATATAATAAAAGCTTATAAAAAACTAGAAATGTACGGTAAGAAAACTCCTTTTGTAGCACGTTTTGATGAGTATGGAAGACGACTTCCTGATGAAATTAAAATAGATGTTATGAGAGGTATGACAATCAAAATAGTTAACCCAGATGATTACAACCCTTATTATATAGAATTTGAAGGAAAAGTTCATGACCCAATGATGTATAAACCTGACTGGGATTATAAGTATGATTATGATACTCCATTTTAAAAAAGTTTAAAAAAGACAATAGAACTATTAACTTTTTATAACTTGTATGATATAATGTCGACAAAAGGAGGAATAATCATGGGAAAAATACTAATATTATTAACGATACTAATTATCATGGGCGCAATATGGTCATTACCATTATATTTAGTAGCGAATTTTGTGTTATGGTTATTTCATATACCATTTCATTTAACTTGGTTGCAAGCATTTGGAGTATGTTTATTAGCAAGTTTAATTAAAAAATCATTATTTGGTAAGGGGGATAACTAATGTTTACATTCAAATCACCAGCCATCTCTAAAAATGTTTGGAAGTTATGCTTTAGAGATAGAGCTGAAATGAACAGAATTTACTATGAAAATCGCACACCAGATGAAAATGCGAGAATACATGGTATCACAGAATTTGTAACTTCAACTATCTATATTGATAAGGATTTAGATGGTTTCACTTTAATGAAGGCGATTAGACACGAATTAACTCATATATATTTATGGGAAACTGGTCAACAAGACCGAGTAATGAATGAAGAAGAAACGTGTGACTTTATGAGTGTAGCAGCTCCTGTTATTTGTAAAACAGCAGATGAGATTGTACTAAGATTGAAAGAGGGGTTGTATAAACATGGCGAGTAAATATGTTGCTCACCGTGAAAAAGAAATAGAAAACGAAATAAAAACATACATAAAAGAACGTGGCGGACTTTGTTATAAAATTCATGGTGGGGATTTATATCAAGAAAACGGTATCCCAGACTTATTATGTTGTTGGGGAGGGTTATTCTTCGGAATAGAAGTAAAAGACCCGCAAGGAAAACCTAGTGCGATGCAATTAGCACAAGGAGCGAGAATAAAGAAAGCTCAAGGACATTTTATTATTGCTACTAGCTTAGATGATGTTAAAAATTATATAAGAGAGGCAGGATTGATAGGATTATGAGAAAAATAGGACCAGGAGATATAAGTTATTGTAATACTAACTGTTGTCAAGAAAGATGTAAAAGAAACTTGAAATATTGGAAGCCACCAACACGATTTTATTCTGTATCTAATTTCGATGATGAGTGTGCAGATGCGATACATTCAAAATGTGAACATATATGGCTAGCAGAGGAGGAGAAGAAAGTTGGACGACCTAAAAAAGCTACAAGCAGAGAATCATAATTTAAAAGAACAACTAGAAAATTATATTCCTAGACGCAGAGTTAGACGAGTATATAAAATGTTAGGGGATATATTAGAAGCGGATACAGATGTTAGTCCGCATATTCAAACAGTAAAAGAATTTATAACTAAAATAGAAAAAGAAGGTAAAGCAGAAGCAGGACCAGATATTAAAACTGCGATTGAGCATTTGCTTTCAGTAAGGGAAAGATAATGAAAGAATTATGGAAAGATATTTCTGGATATGAAGGAGTTTATCAAATTTCAAATTTAGGTAGGGTAAAACGTCTTGCGTACATCTCTGAAATTTCTCCTAGAGGGTACAAACAATATATGCACTTTTCAGAAAAAATATTAAAACCTTATACCGACAAAGTTGGTTACGTGTATGCTCATTTAAGTAAAGCAGGTAAGACTAACACTTATTTATTACATAGATTAGTAGCGGAAGCATTCATACCTAACCCAGATAATCTACCTGTAGTGAACCATAAGGATGAGAATAAGAGTAACAACTGCGTAGATAATTTGGAATGGTGTACACAACAGTATAACGCTAGTTATGGTAATGGTGCTATTTCTCGTAGAAATACAATAAGAAAACTACAAGGAAAAGAAATAGAGCAATATGATTTATTTGGTAATTTAGTAGATACGTTGAAAACTGCACACGACAAAGAACCTGAATTTTCAGCTACTAAAATTATAGCGTGCTGTAGAGGGAATAGAAAGACACATAAAAAATACGTATGGAAATACAAGGAGGGATAATAGAAAATGAAATATTACATTGCTGATATTCATTTTCGGCTAACGACACCGAAATATTTTAAAATTTGAAAACAGACCATTTGAAACAGCTGAAGAAATGGACGAAGAATATATCAGAAGATGGAATAACAAAGTTGGAAAAGGAGACGAAATATATATTTTAGGAGACCTATCATTCCGTAAAGGGAAGGAAACTACTGAAATATTAAAACGCCTTAATGGTATGAAGTTTTTGATTAGAGGAAATCACGACCACTTATTTTTAGATGACGACGAATTCGACCAAAGTTTATTTAGATGGGTGAAAGATACAACTATGATTAAAGATGGAAACCACAGGATTTCGTTATTTCACTATCCAATTCAAGTATGGAATGAACAGCATCATGGGTCATTACACTTTTATGGTCATGTCCATTCAAATTCAGGTACTATGCACCCTATGAAATATGAAATACCAAACTCATATAATGTAGGGATAGACGTAATACAAGAACCAATGACAAAAGATGAAATTATAAATTTTTATGAAAGGAGGCAAAGAAATGACTAAATATCCAGAAGACTTCGAATTAGAGGCTCTTATTCATAAGATTAAGGCTGATAAAGAATATTCAGCAGATTGTGAAAAACTAGAATATCAGGCTTGTTTGAAATGGATACGAGAAGAGTTAGAACCAGTAGAGAACATACCGATTAGACCAAAAGACTCTTATTCATTAAAACACATAATGGAAAGAGATATAGGTTTATATGTGAATAACAATGTATTTAAAGCCGCAATGTTAGAATCAGGTTATAAATGCAAAGCTTCTGAAATATATAACGGAGACGATTTATGTCATAACTTATGTTTTAATGTAAGTAAAAAGTCACCAGTATTTAAACGAATACTAACTTATGGTGGACGTGGAAGCGTATATATTCAAGAAAATTACATCTGTTCTCAATGGGAAGCAGCTCATAATAAAAGATGGAATTGGGAGGTGTATGTAAAATGATGGCAATGTTCCCAGTCTTCATAATCGGAATGTTAGCAGGTATAATGATTTCATATTTATATTTTCATTATATAAAAACTATACCATCTAACACTCGATTTAAACTACAAGAAGAAACTATTTCGAGTTTACGTGAAGACATAGAAGCTCTAGAAGCTGTAAATGCTGATTTACGTAAACAACTAGAAACTAAACGTGGTAGAAAACCAAAACATATGGAAGAACAAACTTAATAGGAGGATTAAAACAATGACATTATTCGAAAAAATGGGATATGATGAAGAAACTATAAAAACATTAGCGGTAGCTAGATGTAGAACAGGACTTACAAATATTAGCTTAGTTATCTTACATGAAAATGTAAAAGTAGGTAATACTGATTATCTAACAAAAGTGAATGAATATATTGTAAACGAATGTAAAAGTACGCAAGATGTAAACGAGTACATTCAAAATAATAACCCATTAGATATACCAGAAATAAAATAATTCCAAAATGGAAAGTAAATTTAAAAATTAATAGGAGGATTAACCAAAATGGAAACAAAATCAACAGTTATAGCCGTAGTAGCTTGTATGATAATCGTATTAGGATTAGTATTATTTTTTGCAAGTACAGCAATAGTACCAACAGGACATATAGGAGTAGTGACATTATACTCAAAAGTTCAAGATAAATATTTAGACGCAGGATTTCACATGGTAAAACCATTCGTTGAAGATATCCATGCAATCGATATAAGAACACAAAAATATCAAGGTACAGTAGAAGGAAGTGCTAAAGACCTTCAAATTGTGAATGTAACAATGTCAATAAACTATCAAATTAAACCTGAGAAAGCTTCAGAATTATACGCTAAAGTAGGTAAAAATTATAATGATACAATTTTAAACCCAGCATTACAAAGTGGTTTGAAAGCAGCTATTGCTAAATTTACAGCAGAAGAAATGATAACAAAAAGAAGTGAAGTAGCAAACGCTATTACAGAAGAATTAAATTCTAGATTAGATGAATGTTTTATGATAACAGCTGTAAACCTTGAAAACATTGGATTTACAGACGAATTCAATAAAGCAGTTGAAGCTAAAACAACAAACCAACAAAAAGCAGAAGCTGAAAAAGCTCAATTAGAAATAATAAAAGTTCAAAATGAACAAAAAATTAACACAGCTGAAGCAGAAGCAAAAGTTAGAGAATTGCAATCTCAATCAGTAACAGAAAAATCATTAGAACAACTAAGACTAGAAATTCAAAGAGAAATGATACAAAAATGGAATGGTAGCTTCCCAACAACTATGTTGAGCGAAGACCCAACAATGTTATTTAACTTAGGAAAGTAGGACTTATATGGAAGAAAAAATTGCAAATTCAATAGCTCTACATCAGATGACAATAAATGAATTAGAAGATATTAAATTAAAAGTTAAAGATAATATAGACGATACTGTAAAATTCCGTATAGAAACTAGACAGATATTTCGTGCGTGGGAACCTTACATGACAAAATGTAAAAGTAAAATGGATATATCACCACGTACAATGATGTTAATATTAGATGAAGCTATAAAAGCTGAAAAAGGAAGAATTGATAAACTAATTGATATGGAAATAGACAGAAGAATAAGTAAAGATAAATAAAGGAGAGGATACAATGGCTACTAAAACAGAAAATCATGATAAAGCTTATGCAAAAATAGAAGCATTAGTAATGGAGAAAGTCTTTTCATTAGAAGCAGAGAACGCACAATTAAAAAATGAATTAGCTATGGCCCAAGCAAAACTAGAGATTTATGAGAGGATAGCCAGTGTATCCGACTCTAAAGTTCAATTAGGATTTGGACCACCTATAATCAAAGACTAAAGAAAAGAAAGGAGGTAATACGTATGACAATATTAAGTAATAATCAAAAAAATATAAAAATCAGATTTACTAACACTGTTTATAAAAGCTACGATAAGGAAGAAAACCAAGAATGTTTCAATGTTAACCCACCTTATATTAGTTGTAGTAATAAACAAGATGCAGAACGTATACAAGAAGAGATAAACACCCTTGTAAATAAATTGAGTAAAGAATTAATGAAATAATTAAAATAAGGGGGAATAATATATGAAAGAATGTACTGGTACAGGACGTGACTGGGATTGGTGCAGGGTTGAAAAAATGGGATGCCCTGGTTGTGACCATTATAGAGAACAAGATGGAAAGGATGATACTATGAAAATAAAAAATGTAAATTTAAAATGGAATGTATTACGTTGGGATAGTAATACTAAGAAAGTAACACCATATAACATATTGGGATATTCATTTGCTGAAACTTTAGCCGCAGATATAAAAAAGAAAAAAATAGTAAATCGTGAACAATTAAAAGAACACTTAAAACGTGAATTCATGTATCGTTATTGGTCTAAAGCAGAATGCGAAATGGGTATGGGAGGTCTATGGTCAACAATTGAAGAATTAGAAAAAATAGATATGTGGTATCAAATAGAAATGAATTTCGATAACATAATAGACTATATAATATTAAAAATGGATTTATTCAAAAAGAAGGAGCAATAAAATGGATTTAAAATTATGTTTTATAGATGATGAAAGAAACTGTGCATTCTTTACAGAAAAAGATGTGACAGAACAATGGGGTGATGATTGGAACGATGCTCCATATGAACATAATGCGGAATACCCATACGAATATGATTATGATGCACCAGAACAAGGGGTAAAAAAACGGTAGAGGAATTTATCCTAGAATAAACATTAAAAAAGTTTATTTTGAATTAGACTTTTATAAAGTACCACGTAGTGGGTATCTTAATAGTCCCTATTCAGTGGAAGATATAAACAAAGGTGTAGTAGCGTGGATATGGAATGATAATTTCAAATTATTTGCAGGAACTACAATGGAGGAATTTATAAAAACAATTCAAGATAATGGTGGAAAAATATATGTAGAATTAGAAAAAGGAGAAACACATGGAAATTAGAGTATATTTACATAGAACTAAAAAGAAAAACTTTGAAGTAGCTGACTGCTTTTCTGTATTTGTAGATTTTGATAAGTTACCAGAAGATAAAAAAGATGACGTTGATTTTATAAACGAAGGTTTCAAAAATGACTGTCAAAGAATAGCTCGCACTAGAGAATGTGTATTGAAATATGGTACTGGATATCTATCTTTCATGAGACCTCAATTCGAAGGTGAAGAAAAAGATAACGGTAATGAAAAAGTTATATTTGATAATAAGGAAATGTTATTCGTTAAAAAACCAGTTAAAAGAACTAGAAAGAAAAAAGAAACTCCAGCTGAGGAGGTAACAAATGAACAAAGTTAGAAAAATAGTTGGTGTTGACTTTGATGGTACTTTAGCTGTGACTAGAGGTACTTATCCTAAAATACAAGGTCCAATTCAAGAAGTCATAGATTACGTCAAAAGTGAACAAGCTGCGGGTGCATATTTAATTCTAATCACCATGAGAGAATATGACGAATTAAGACAAGCAGTAGAATGGTGTAAAGAACAAGGTTTGCGTTTCGATGCAGTAAATGACAACTTACCTCAAATGAAAGAGTTTTTTGGAAACAATCCAAGAAAGATATTTTGTAACGAATATTTAGATGACACTAATATAGGTGGCATTGAAAATGTATTAGAACTAATAAGGAGTAAGAAAAAAGATGATAACAATTAGTACTGACTTAGCGTGTATAATACTTACTATATTAACTATGTATATACTAAGTCGTTTTTATAGGTTTATACTATTCCCCAAGATAGTTGAAAAAACCACAAAAGAGTTAGAGAAGAATCCAAGATGGATTACAAAAGAATTACATTCAAAATATTATGGATTTTCTGATATTGATATAATAACAGCAGAAAGTTCAATAGGTGCTCTACCTCGATTTAGAATAGCCAAGGATGATAAAACTCGTTTAGAATTTTTAATTTCAAATGATACAACTACTAGAGAAATTGAAAAAATGGGTCAAGTTGCATTAGTTGGTAAAATAAAAGTTAAGTATGGATTATTCTTTCCTGATAAACCACTACATTGGTTATCAATAATGTGTTTTATGCTTGACGGTGGAGAGGTTTCCGTGAAAGATATTGAAAAAGGACAAGAAACCAATTGACGATTTTCACAAAGTATGTTATTATATACTGTAGACAATACAGATGAAAGGAAGTTGAAAATGAAGGATTTATCCGAATATAGAGTCCTAAATAAGGCAATATTGTATAGAGAATTTAAAGAAAAATACGGTTATCCAAATATGCAAATAACCTCATATAGACGTGTATTATATGGAGAAAGTACTTACTTAGGTAAAGGTCGCTCACCATATATAGCAGATATGTTTAGGTTTTTTAGTGATAAATTAGATAAGCCATTCATAGATATAGCATACGATTTGTTAGACTCAGAGTTTTTTGGTAGAAAGAACACATTATTAGATGTGATTATAGCAGAAAAAGGTATAACAAAAGAAGTATTAGGTGATAGAGCCGAAGCACTTAATAATATTAGACTATGTGACTTAAACGAAGATAATAGAAGGATATATGAAGAAGCATTATCAGAAGTAAAGGAGTAGTGATAGTATGAAAATAGATTATGAAGCGATAATAGAAGCATATAATAACGGCGAGTCAATGAATTCAATTGCTCGTGCTTTTGGTACGTACGCTACTTCTGTAAAACGTATTCTTGAAAAACATGACGTAGAGTTAAGACACGACGATAAAAAAGAAGGGTCATTATATGTGAAAGATGGAGAAAAACTAATTGAATGGGCTAAAGCACAAGGTAGGTTAGTTACAAAGGCAGAGTTAGCAGCAGTAGTAGGTAGAAAAAAATTATCTCCATCCTATTTCATAAAATATCCTGAGTTAGGACAATACGTGACCACTCGTGAACAGAAAGAACTTCAAGAATATAGTCAAAAGCTATATAGTTGGTTGAAAGAGAATAATATTTCATATAAACCAAACGATAGAACTAAATTAGGGGTATCAGTTACAGCACTACTATTAGGAGAATATTCTAATTTAGCTATAGAAATATTTATAAAACCTACATACATAAGTAAGAAAAAACACGAAGAAAATATGAAACTAAGAATGAGTAGAGCAAAAGAAGTCGATATGACAGTAATATTTTTAAGTGAAGAACACTTTGCAGACTTAGATAGTATCAAAGGTTTGTTAGATAGTTTGAAGTAAAGGAGATTTTAAAATGTTAGCACATCAATGTGAAAATTGTAAACAATTTACTTTATGGGGTTGTAGAAACAAATATGGACAACATTTTTGTAATGAAGAATGTTATTTAAAATTCTGTGAAAAGAATGGATATGAACCTCATCCAGAAGAATTAGAGTATATAAAATCTGCATTTTAATGCTGAGGTTAAAGGGGTATAGTGGGTAACCCCAAACGGTTGAGAGTCATATGGAGATGTGGGTTCGAGCCCCACCCTCGGCTGCCCCACTCATATATTCGGGAATGGTGAAATGGTATCACACAGCACTTTGACTGCTGGGTTTTTAGTTCGAGTCTAGATTCCCGAGCCATCAAAAAATAAGGATTTTATGTTATCATCATATTCCATATGAAACGTAAGATACTGGTTTGATTTACGGTAGTTTTCCTTATTTCTACCTGTTATATATCCGGGTATAGCGCAGTTGGTAGCGCGCGTGGTTTGGGACCATGAGGTCGTAGGTTCAAATCCTGCTACCCGGACCATAAGATATTTAGAATATTCTTGGAGGCTGGTCTCCTAGTAATGGGGAGATAATAGAATGTCCAAGCACAAAGGTTAGCAAAGAGGTGAAAGTAGAAGGGTTCTAGCTGGAGGACTTGCCAAATACCTAACATACCCAAAACACCAGCAAATGGGAACAGAAGCAGGCGCTAACAATGCCGGATGGGTTGAAACTTCTACCTAGGGTCTAAATATCTTTACTATAAGAAAACTCCAAACAGGTGGGTAAACGACCTATTAAGTGCGATAGAATATGGACGCATATTCAAGTCAATGCCTGTTTATATGCCACTTTAGCTCAGTTGGCCAGAGCAACGGTCTTGTAAACCGTAGGTCTTCAGTTCGAATCTGAAAAGTGGCTCCATGTTTCTTATTTTAGGAACACCCTGGTCGTGCAGGGCAGGTACGACAAATCAACTACAATAATTTCATCACGTAACTTACCAGCACGATGGTGATAAAAACTCTGACGGAGGTCAATAAAGCTTGGCTAGGGCTGGTACGAGAAGAAGCCTTGTACCCACGTCATAACTGGTGAGAGTTAGTTGTTTAACACCAGTCATTAATTATTTAAGGAGATTTATATGTATTTTATAACAGGTATATACCCAAGTTCTAACGGATATGGTACACGATGTGTTGGGTATTTAACAGATAAAGAAGAAGCAATAGACGCAGTTAAAAATAATGCGTGTGATTTATACGAAGCCGGTGCATATCCTTATGCGATAATCGAACACATTGAAGAAGGATTATATCAATATGATTTTGAACCAATGTGGTTTAAATACAACGAAGAGTTAGACGAATATGAACAAGTAGAAAAAGAACCTGATTTTATAAATCCTAAAACAGTTGGATTTGCTATTGGCTAGAAAGGAAAAGTCTATGAAATATAAAGAGTTCAATAATTGGTGTAATCAAAGAGCAGCTGATGGATGCTGGGGACTCAGAGAAGCTGTAGTTTGTATAGAAGCTTGCTCTATATTTTCAAGTATACCATTTTGGAAAAGAGAAAAAATGTGGAAAGAATATGAGAATAGAGAGCTACTTGAAAAGGTAGTAGCTGACACAGATAGAATTATTGAAAAAGTAAGACAAGGAACCGTCTTCTAGGGCTTCGTGCCTAAGGAGGCGATGATATGAGTAGAAGTTACAAGAAATTCCCTATTAGTCGTATGGCTTTATGGGGTAGGTCTATGAAGAAAGGCAAACAAGTTGCTAACAGAAAGATTAGACGTAAACTTAAAGACCCTACTGTTGATATTGGTAATGGACGTGATTATAAACGTTTAGGTTTAGATAGTTGGGATTTATGGGAATTCAAATTTCTTGAAACAAAACAAGATGCGATTGACCGTTGGGAAAAAGACCAAATAGAATTATTATACGGTATAAGTAGCTGGAGGTCAAAGCACGAGTGGACTTTAGAAGACCAATTAAACGATTGGGCAAAGTTCCACAAAAGAAAATAAAAAATTTTATGATATATGCTTGACTTTTGATTAAAGTTATGATATATTATAAGTAAATCAGGGGTTGGCTAGCCCCTACATATATGGCGCTAGGGACAGTCGGTTAAGTCACCAGGTTTTCATCCTGGGGTGCTCGGTTCGACTCCGGGTAGCGCTACCAAACTAAGACGACTAGCCAAGTTATAATATGAATTCATTTATATATTAAATTATTTTGTTTACTAGATTCCAAAGAGTAATCCCATAGTCGTCTTAGTCCCCTTAAAATGCTATGATGGGTGAGTGGTCTAAACCAGCACACTGCTAACGTGTCGACCGGAAACGGTCCCTAAGTTCGAATCTTAGTCATAGCGCCAATATGGGTAGGTAGTCCCGTAAGGAGCGGGGTCAGACTGTAAATCTGATGTCATTTTGGCCCGAGTGGGGTCGGTACCCTCTCTACCCACCATTTAATTTATGAAAAAAGGAGGATAATCATGGCTTTATATAACCAGTTATTCGGAGAAAACGAAGATGCAACAGCTATTTTAGGATTTGCTGGACTAACACGTGAAATGTTCCCAAGATATAGAGATGTGTTTCTAGCAGATGAAGGTCGTACAGTTATCGTATATACTCGTATTGGTGGTACTAATAGAGAAGCGTATGAAGACGAAATTAAAACTATAATAGGTCATCCACAATACAAAGATAATTGTGATGATAAAAAAGATAATACATACGCATATTTTAAATTCAATGTATTTGAAAAATATTTAGATACTACTAAGAAAATGTTTGTGAAAGAACCAATCCCAGTATTTGAAATGTTTGAAAATCATATTAAAAAAGCAGAAGACCCAAATTCAGAAGAATATAAAAAAGATATGATGATAGCTGAGCAAATAATGAGAGCAATCGAAGAACAACCAAATGGTGGCTGCATATTTATGTAGCACCGCAGTATATGCCGTCTGTCCGGGTGGTGAGGGAGCTGCCTTGAAAGCAGTTGGCCTGAAAGGGCTTGCAGGTTCGAATCCTGTGGACGGCGCCATGGAAGGAAAACCATAAACCCTTGGAGAAGATTCGCACTATTCCGCCTAAGTAAAAGTAGAGGGGCAAGTGTAAACGTAGTATATTGGCATTTATCCGTACCAGAGATAAATACCCGACAGAGTGCCCTCAAGTCGTAAACAAAAGGGGTTTGTGTTAGCGTGGCTATAACTAATTCACACATCCAACCTATAAGAATAGCCCTTGTGTGATACGTGGTTCAAGGTAGTCCCTTGAAAAATGGAGCAAGTAAATTCTCATCCACACAAGAATTTGCTTCGGTGGCGATTGTCGTTTTAAAGGTATCTCCAGCCTATGGCATATCGTGTGACGTTTACTGTCGTAATAACCTCACTTTCAATCTTGGTTATTGTATCAGGCGTTGCAGGCGGAATATAAAGTAAAACCGCCAATTTTTATATAAAGGTAGGTAGGAAAATGAAAGTAGTTAGTGAAACACTAGAAATGGTTGATTATGAAGATAAAACAGAAGAAATAGATAAATCTGAATATAGATTAGCAATTAGACTTGCACTTATAGACCTAATATACGGTATCAATCGAGATACTTGTCATAAAATGAATTTTGTTATAATTGTCGCTCAATTGATAACATTTTTCGCTAGTTGTATACTACAAGTTATTTTTAACGAATATAGACCTGTTATATCAATGGCAGGTGCGATAATGTCTACCATATTTATGTGTTTAGTATTAATAAATTCAAAAATATCTAGGACAGCTTTAGAAAATGCTCATGCTCATAAAGAAATCATTAATTCTTGTATCGATGAATTACTAGGGGGAAGTGAGAAATCAGATGAAAGTTCGAAATAAACGACCTGGTGTTGTGTTTTCAGAAAAAGAAATACAAAAAGATAATAATGAATTAATTTCAAAATATGATAAAAGAATAAATGATATGCTTCATAAGATAGAATTCAAAGATGCAAATCCAAACGAAGCGTATAAAATGTATATGAAATTACAAGGTTTCTTGCGTAAGAAAAGAGCTCTAAAAGAGCCTCGCGGTACAGTTTATGTACCTCGTACGGAAACAGGTAACTACATTATAGATGGAAAAGTAACAAACATGAAAAGAGATGATTTAGATGGAAATAGATAAAGAAATAAAAGATAAAATAAATGCATTAGCAAGTATAGCAGTAGCAGCTTTAAAAGAAGATGGTACTGTATTAATGAATATTCAAATAGAAGAAGAATACTCTCAATATGATGTATTACTTTCTTGCGATTATGCTAATTTTGGTTGTCATCAAAGAGGGATATTAGCTACAGATTTAATGATAGGAGTAGTTGGTTTCGGTATGTATGGTTTTCAAACACATATCCACGATACTGACCCTAGTTATTATAAAGAAAAACTAGGAGTGAGTAGTAACTTCTTATCATTCCTATTTAATGAAATAAGAAAAAGATTAAGTGAAAAAAGTTAAGAAATGTCTTGACTTTTTTCTTTTTATGTTATAAAATATACTCATATAGAACAAGTAAGTCGTTTACAGGATTAAACGCAGAAAAAGAATAGCTTATATAATTTATTTTTCATATAAAACAAATCCTGTAGACCTTCAAAGGGTCTATTTTTATTGTAAAAGAAAGGAGGAATACAGGATGAAAGTATGGTTATATGGTAAGGTAATGTCAGGCAAAACTACATTTGCTAGCCAATTCGAAGATGCTTATATAATCTCAACTGATGGTAACGCAGAATACACATTCTCACCAGATAAAATATTAAGAGTTAGAGATTATAAAGAACTAAATGACGCTATTGCTAGATTAAAAACTATAAAACCAAAATGGGTTATAGTAGATACAACTTCATATCTAATAGATTACTTGAGATTCTATTGGTGCGATAAGAACAAAGTTGAACACGAATCAGAAATAGCATACAAAGGTTATACAATGCTTAGAAGTTTCTTATGGGAAAGTATTTTCACTATTGCAAACACATTCGATAACGTAATGTTTATATCACATGAACAAGAAGTAATCGAAAAAAATAAATTTGGTAGAGAAATTTCTAAATTCCAACCAGTATTTGAAGAAAAATTAAGAGACCAAATGTCTGGATTAATGGGTATAATTGCAAGAACAGTTAAAACAATTAGCGAAGATGGTACTGCTAGATATGAACTACATATTTCAAATTCAGATGATGAGTTTGGTGG
Source organism: Bacilli bacterium (assembly GCA_045123185.1). Classification (GTDB taxonomy): domain Bacteria; phylum Bacillota_I; class Bacilli_A; order ML615J-28; family CAG-313; genus UBA1231. Next base: position 74,064 of record JBGVIL010000206.1, read on the forward strand.
TTCAAGATTAGCAATAAAATCAACAGCTATACCATTAACTAAAAAAGACTTCGATGATAACTTTGTAGTAGCTTCTAAGAAATTTGATGCTGAAAAAATAATGACAGGTGAAATGTCTGTAGAAGATACATACGCAAAGAAAGACGAAGAAGAAAAACCAAGAAGAAAATCTGTAATAGGATAAATATATTTTAAGAAGGAGGAGTTATCATGGATAACGAAGATTTAAAAGAATTAAACGCCATATTCAAAGATATGGGTGGAGTTGATAAAGTAGAAGACTATACAAACAACTTTGAAAGATTAGCTGATGGAACTTATATAGGAGAAATAGAAAAAATTTCAACAAAAAATTCAAAGAAAACAGGAAGACCAATGATTGAAATTGTTGTAGCTGTAGATGAAAAAACTAAAGAATATACTTACTTAATGTTAGCAGGTAAAGATTTAAAAGCTACACAAACAGCAGTTGCTAGAGCAGTTACACAACTTAAAAAATTAGGAGTTACTGGAACTGAATTAGAAGATTTCATCAATGGAGCTGTAGAACTAACAGGTACAAGAGTATCTATGAAAATAGAAACAAATGGAGAATTCAGAAACGTTGATTTAACTCTTGCTTAATATATAAAGGTCGCCGACAATTATGTCGGTGACTTTTTTTTAACTTGATTGTAAGTTGACGAATTAATACGATAAAAGTGAACAGAATTCAGCTGAATAAATCTAAGACGCATGATTGCATCTTAAAATTTATTTGATTAAATTCTGTTCACTTTTAGGTTACTATCTGCACAATTCCTCATCTACTAATTTTTGAAATTCTCTTTTCTCTTTTGCTCTATTGTATTTTTCTTTTTCGATTGTTTTTTCATTAACCGAAAATTCCATAGCTTTAATTGTAAAACTTAAATCTAAGTCGTCTACAAATACTACTTCACATTCATCATACTGTCTTTTTAATTCTTGAAACATCTCATTCATTTGCGTTTGATTCTGTTCACTTTGCTGATGAAACCAAGCATGATTTTCAGCAGATAATAATGCACCATTTTCTCGAGTAGCTTTACCACCATCTTTTTTCATTTTAATGTGATGATAAGTTAATTGTTTCATTCTTTTTCTTTGACCTTTACTTTTGTATCGTTTTGGTTTTTCATCTTTTCTTAATTTCAATTTGTCAATGAAACATTCTGCTCCATAACGTCTAATAAGTTCTTCCTTCGCTTTTTTGTTACTACTCATAAAAATTACCATCCTTTATTAAAATTCTGTTCACTTTTTAGTTTCACAATCGTGAAATTATTATAAATTTTTTAATTTTTATTCATTTTTGTAAAAATATGGCTTAAAAATAGCCACAAAATGAGCAAATCGCCGTATAAGCTCTTAAATGGCCCATACAGCGATTTTACCCTTTAGACGATAAGTTATATACCTTTGATTTTTAAAGTGTCTACAAATCAATTTGTGGAGGCCGTTTTTATTCAGATTCTAGATTTTTTCGTCTTTCTATCTCTCGATTCAAATACCAGGATGCTTTTTCTAAATCTTGAATAGTTGAGTCTTTAAATTCTGCTCGACAAATATATTTTACAACACAACCTAATGAAAAATTTAATTTCCAATCCTCAATTACATCTATCGCTTCAATTTTTCCAGCGTTATAGTGTTGAGGATGATTTACTTGTTCACTCATTTTATATCCTCCTATTAATAACTTCCATTTAATATGTTTTGTGTATCAATTTCTGTGTTCAAAGAGCAAGTCCTGAATGTGTAAATCGGACTATCACTTTCATCTCTGGTGAATGAAGTACATACTCCCATTGTACCATCATTATCGAAAGCCATAAATCCTACATCTGCGAAACCAGATACAGCAGTTATAAGTGAACCATCGGTGACAGTTGTTGTGTCACCAATAGTTCTAGATAATTTTGTACTAATAGTTCCTATATTATTAGCCATAAATATCTCCTCCTTTATAAGTTCTTGTTAATCTTACTATCGTACTTATTCCATTATTTACTCCTGTTACTACATATATGTGTCCTAAACTGTCTGTTAGTATAAATCCAATTTGGAGTGTTCCTGAAACAACACTTATATCTGAATTACTCACTGTACTTTCTTCTTTTAAACTTAAAGTTGTATAACCTATATCATTCTTTTCACTGTCTGTTGAATATACAGCTTTTAATGTAGTAGTTCCCGCTACAGTAGTTACTACAGTTGTCGGGTCGTATTTATTAGCAACCGTATCTGTATCACCATCCCAATATTGAAATGTCATTCCTTCAATTTCATTCGCAGTAATACTTACAGATTGACCTTCACTATAGAATCCAGAAGTTTCTCCTGTTTCATCTATGGTTGCATCAGTCAATGTTAATTTGTAAGTAGTTGTGTAATTTGCTTTTAAACCAACTGCGGTTGCTGGCATTTTTATATAAATTGGTTCTTGTTCTGTTCCAGGTATCAATGGATTGAACATTCCGCCGTCCCATAATTCAATGCTAGTTATCGGTGTGTAGTTTCCTGATAATACGGTCCATCTAGTGAAAGTATATTTTGTATTTTCTGTGTCTTCTTTCGCAAAACGAATGTCGACTTTTTTACCTTCATATACTGTAGCACTCGTTTGCTTATCTCCAGTAAAACCATCTTCTAATACAACTTTTACATCACCTTTTCTGACAAGACTAGCTTCAAACACTGTTGCTACTTTTGGTATCGTCAAAGTTGTAGTATGTGGGAAATCTGGAGGATTAGTTCTACTTATAATTTCAGTTAAGTTTTCTTCAGAAGAATATGCGTGTGCAGACCAACCACCGAAGTAGTATTCATTAGAATATTCTGTCATTCTGATTTCAACTTCTTCTCCTACATAGTAGTCATGTGGGTCTGTCGTCCAATGTTCAGTTACTACCTCTTCCTGCGTTTCTGGGTCAATAGAAGTTGTAATATATTTCATCTCTCCATAAATACCTGACCTATGTAGAGTTACCTTTGGTCTAGCCCCTTTCTCTATGTATGTTTCTGTGATTTGTATATTTTCTGAAGGTATTTGAATTTGAATTGGTGATATCAAAGCGCTAGTTACCGCAGATGCCAAATCTCCCGTCCATTCATAGAATTCCCAACCTTCATCTGGTTGACTAGCGTAGACTGTTACCCTGTCACCAATTGGTCTTGTATAAAAAGTAGTTGAACCATCTTTTCTATTGACAGTAAGTGTACGCTGTTGAGTTGTATCTGGCACATAGAATGTTGCTTTAATAGTACAATTACTTCTTAGTTTTGAAAGTCTAGTTGTTTCTGCCACTGGTCCATATATTTCAACATAATTTGTATTTGTTTGTAATACACCATCTATATAAACTTCCCATTGTAAGAATTGATGTCCGTAAGGTACAGAACCTTGTTTTACTCTAATACCATTAGTTGAATCACGTAATATGGTAGCACTATCTACCCAATTAGTTCCGTCGTATATTTCAGCGTCCTCCATTGTAACAGTGAATTTAGGTATTGGAGTATAATTACAAGTTATTGTACTATCACTTGTTCTTGCATAAATTCTAGTAGAAGATGAGTTAGCGTTTGATATTTCCGCGTCTCCAGAAGTTCTACTCCAACTGCTAAATTCATATGTACTCGGTGCTGTTCCTGAAGATACGTTTATATAACTATCTTGTCTAACATTGTATGTACTAGTTCCAGAGTTAGTAATTACTGTTATTTTTCTCATATTGTAATGAGCAGTTACAGTACCGTTGCCTCTACCTAGTTTTACAGTAGTATCAGCACTATATGAATTTCCTATACTGTAAATACCTGAAGTAGACCAATTTGAGAAGTCTCCTAAGCTTGTATCTGCTGAAATATTTATGGATTGTCGTTCTTTATAATCCCCTGAGCCAGTACCATTTACTACGGTTAAGTGATATGTTTCCTTTTGTCTATATTCTACGGTTATAGTAGTGTCTCCTGATACATAAAAACCATAACTTGTTGAAGTACTAACTTGACTTCCATCTTTCAACCATCTTACGAATAAATAATCTCCAGCTTCTTCATTAGTTGAGCTACTCCAATAATTTCCTGATAAAACTTGTGAAGTTGTAGTAGACCCTCCATTATTTTTGTTCACTAATGTTACTGTGTAAGTTGGATAATAATCGTATCTAGCTTCGATACTTCTATCGCTTTCACCCATTGTAATAGTTAAGGTTGTACTCGTACTAATTCGAGTATCATTTTCGTACCAACCATTGAATCTATAATTCCCAACAGATGAGTTAGTAGTAAAACGTTGTTTACGTCCTTGTACTAATGAATAATTAGAAGGTGAACCTCCATTATTCACATTACTTATACTTACGTTTCTAATTGGAGCATAATGTCCTGTGATGATTGCGTTACCATCACCAACTGTGAACGTATTTGTATGATTTCCTAAATCATCAGTTCCTATACTACCATAACCTTCAATTGTCCAGTTTAAGATACCTTGTGAACTATCTGGTGGAGTAGGTACTAACGTGAAATTTTTAGTTTGTTGTAAACCACTTGCTTGTGCTACATTTTGACCATTTACACTAATCAAACCATCGATTACCTGCACGTCATTATAAGAATATACATATTCAAAATGTGCTGTAAATTCCAACGCATTATCAGGCATTGTAAACGATTGATACGCGCTTGTTATGCTAGTTAAATAATTAGTATTACCTGACCAACGTGAGAATTTATAATGAGATGGTACGTTTGCGGAAATAGACACTCTAGTACCGTATTTATAGATACCTCCACCTGAACCATTATTAACTGTTACATAATGTCCAGCAGCATTAATGTAAAATGGACTAAGTGTTACAT
>JBGVIL010000207.1:0-8097 GCA_045123185.1 Bacilli bacterium
TGCCATTAATATATTCCTGTATAGCTTTTAATTTTGTTTCTTTTTTATATTTATTTTTTCTTCCCATAATAAAAATGCCTCCAAAGTAAATAGTGAATAATTTTATTTTTATTCACTGTCTACTTTGAAGACATCATATCAGTTAAACTCAATCCTTTTATTTTACATAATTACCTTCAATTATACTTGCAAGAGTAATAGTTTCAGTTTTTCCATTATGAGTGATAGTAACTGTATAAGATACTACTTGTGATTCATTTGACTGTTTAACTACACGGCCATAGTTATTTAAGTATTCTGAATCAGTTTCAAATTCAAGTTTTAAATTATTTAATTGAAGTTTCGCATGTTCCGATTTTACTAATTGTAAGAATTCATACCAAATTTCTAAATCATTTTCTAACATTGGTTGTGGACAATCTTTTGCACTAAAGAAATGATGTCCCTTAACTCTTGTAATATCTAAGTCATAACGTTCCATAATATCAGCAACTAACATTGCAGTGATTTGCCAAGTTAACCATAAATCAGAACCTTCATTAACTGCAGATTCTATACCAATACTATTTCTGTTACCACCATTAGAACAAATTCTACCTTCCCATACTTGAGTATAACACCACCAAGCAGTACCTAGTTGATATTTACCATCTTTTATATTAACAGCTAAATCCATTTTATTTAACCATTTATCATCAGTAACATAACCTTCATTACCACGTTGGTCTTTATATGGAACTTTAATACCAGTATCTTCACCATTAATTGAGAAAGTTGCATTTTTAGTAATTGAGACAACTGGAATTTCAGGATCATTTGGTTTAACAGTTACTGGTGTATCTAACCATTCAAATTTTGATACAGTATTTAAAGAACCATCATCACCAGCATGAGCTGCACGATAGATTTCACTTAAACCTTTATAAATGCCATCATTACCAGTACAGTAGTGAATTGAAGTATTTACTTGACTAAGTGGTTTTGCAAAATAAGCAGCTGTTGCTTTAGCAGTTGATCCTTTAGTCATACCACCAGTATAGTGAACAGTAATGAATTCTACACTTTCTAATAATCGGTTTTGAAGTTCTGCGCCATATTTAGCTTCAGTTGCTTGACTATATGTTGTATCAATTTCTAATTCCTTATTATATAGAAGCTTACTAACACTACCTAAGATATCTGCATCATATACAGGTGTTCCTGCGCCAATACCTAAATCGTATCTTGTGAAAATGTTACTTTCATGACTATCTAAAACAAGTTGTAACGCTTCACTTAATTCATTTCCTAAAACTGTAACAATAAAGTCTTGATATTGTTTACGATCTTTAGAATATGCTCTGATAGTTGCAAGTCCTTCAGAAACGCCTGTAACATTACCAACACTATCTACACCAGCAATATCTGATGTCATAGTTTCCCAAATAACAGTTTCTTGTTGATTTAATGGGTTTATATAAATCGCATTTAATTTAATGTATTCACTTATTGAAACATATGAATTAGTTTCATAACTAATATCAAAGTAACCAGGTGTAATTACAGAAACAGTGAAACTATCTGTTTTTCCACCTAAAGCCATTGATTTAATTGTTATTGTAACTGTTCCAACCTCATGAGTTGTAATTAATCCATTGCGATCAATTGTAAGAACAGCTTCATTACTTGATGTAAAGCTTACTAGTTTATTAACTGCATCTTGTGGTGTAATTAGCCATTCAAGTTGATATGTATCGAATAAATTAATTTCAGTGGTTTTATTTGTTATTTGAATATTGTCCACTTTAACACCTTCATCCCAAATTGCTTTATATGTTCCTGTTTTTGTATAAGTTGTGACTACATTACCAGTTGAATCTAACCAATGGCTAAAGATATAATTATCCTTAATTGGAGTAGGGATAGTTGAACCAGTTGTAACATTAAAGTTTCCTGCAAATTGATATGCAAGTAAAGCAAGACCTGCATCATAATCACTGAAGTCTGGACAGTATGCTGCGAATGTTACATTTTGTCCACCTTTACAGCTATTCATTACACCATGTAAATAACCTCTAATTAAAGTTCTAAAGTTTGGACCTTTAGTAGAATCTTTAATAACTGTTGTATCACCATTAATCATTAACGGTAATAAATCTAATGAATCAGATACGTAACTAACTGATGAAGTACCAATTTGTTTGTTATAACGAACTAGGTCATTATACATATATTCAAATAACCATTTCCATTTTGATAACATTTCAGAATTTGAAAATGCTACTTTAACAGATTGAGTTGAGTCATTTGAGAAATTTGCGATTGTTGCAGTTGTGTTACTATATTTATTATAATCACTTATAAATGCATTAGCTAGTTCATCGATTGTTTTATATGAACCTGGTAAGAATCCACCATCTAAATCATATTGAATTGTAATCTCACTAGCAACACCAGTTGCAGGAATTATTTCAGTCAATTCATCACCACAACAACAACATACTCTTTTCTTTAACCCATCAGTTGTTGCAGTTGCATTATTAACAATTTCCCATTCACCATAATTATGTTCAGTTTTTTCAGTAAAATTATCTTGATAACTATGACCACAATCACAAGTATATAAAGTATACCCTTCTTCTTTACAACTTGGTAAAATAATATCAGCAGCATATTTATGTCCTGTTGCTTTTACATAATTATCTTTATAAGAATCACTACATTCTGAACATGTGAATAATGTATAACCTTGTTCTACACATGTTGGGGCGAAAACTTGTTCTTTGTATTGATGTTCTAACTTTGCTTTATAAGAATCTATATACGAATCATTACATCTAGTACATGTATGAACAGTATAACCTTCTTCTTTACAACTTGGTGAAATTACAGTTTCTTGATAATCGTGATTAAGCGAAGGGACTTCTATTAAATGTTCAACACCACATTCACAGTATGTGCCTTTAAGTCCACTTTCAGTACAAGTAGGAGGCACTAAAACTTCAATAAATTTGTGTTCATGTTCAACTTCTTGTTGAATAGTTTCACCACAAACTTCACATGTTGCTTGTTGAATATCCGGATTACCATTTGTGCCAGGAGTAACAACTTCCCATTCTCCAAATTTATGAGCAGGATCGCTGTAATCCCCTTTATATGAGTGACCACAACTGCAAGTAAATAAAGTATAACCTTCTTCTTCACATGTTGGTTCAACTACTTCACTAACATATGAGTGAAAGTGATCACAACCAGACATGATTAATACTAAAGACAATATAAAAATAAATGTTGATAATTTAATTAATTTTTTTGAAAACATCTTAATACCAATTTAATTATTTAAAGATAATTATAACTTTAAATAAAAAATCTACTCCTTTCAGTGTAATTAAATATTTTATATTTTTGTATCCATATTATACCATTTTAATAAATTTTTGTCATTTGATAAATTTAATAAAAAAAAGTGACTAATCAAATCGATTAATCACTTAATTTATTATCTACCAAATAACAACACGTTTAGAAGGTGAAATATACATTTTATCAGTTTTCTTAACTTTAAATGTTTCATACCATTCAGGGAAGTTTCTTGGCGGCATATTTGCACGTAAGATACTTGGTCCATGAACGTCTAAATTTAATAATAATTGAAGGTATTCTGGTTTAGCTTTTAAACACCAAACTTTAGCCCAGTTTTGGAAATATTCTTCATATGAAGCGCCTTCTGTTTTGCCCATGATTTCTAAAGTAACTGCCATACCACCATTGTCAGCCATATTTTCACTAACAATGAATTTACCATTAACTTTACCCCAAGGAAGTTCAATACCATCAAATTGTTTGATCATCGCATTAATTTTCTTGTTGAAACGTTTATTATCTTCTTTAGTCCACCAATTATTAATATTACCATTTTCATCACATTTTGCACCATTAGAGTCAAATGCGTGAGAAATTTCATGACCGATAACTGCACCAATACCACCTAAGTTTTCACTTCTAGTTTGTTTTAATGAATAGAATGGAGGTTGTAAGATTGCAGCAGGGAATGTAATATCATTAACAAATGGATCATAACAAGCATTTACCATATGTCCAGGCATTTGCCATTTTTCTGGATTAGTTGGTTGAGTTAATTTAGATAAATTGTCTAAAATTTCAACTTTTGAAAGAGCATGCATGATATCAAATAATGAATCTTCAGGATTGAATACTAATTGAGAGTAAATGTCTTGAACTTTTTCTGGGTAACCCATTTTAACACCCATTTTAGAAAGTTTTAGAATTGCTTTTTCTTTTGTAGATTCTTCTAAAATTTCATTATTTTTAATTCTTGATTGATAAGTTTCAATTATTTGATATACAATTTCAGTAATGTCTTTTTTAGCTTCTTCACCAAAATATTTTAAACCATAGTATAATCCTACAGGTTCAGAGTAAGCATTTGATGCTAAATTATATGCAAATTTTTCAATTGGTGTATTTGCAGGAATACCAGCAATTGTACGATAGTACATACTTCCAAGTTCACGAAGTTCTTCAGTTAGTAATGAACAAGAATCCATTAAACCATTAACATATGCCCAGTGAGTATATTCAACAAATGTTTCTTCATTAAATACTTCTGTAAATCCTTTGAAGAATCTAGGTTCTGTTACAACCACTGTTTCAGGTAATAATCCGAATAAATCTTTGAAAATCGCTTTTGCTTTAACAGTTTTTAAAAGACTTGCAACTTTAGACATTTTCATTGGATTATACATGGCAACATATTCGCTCCATTCTTCACTTGTTTTAACAAGTGCAGCAAGTCTAGCATCAAATTTGATTGCATCTTGTAAATATAGAGCTTGTTCTTCAGGAGTTAAATCTGATTTAGCAAGTACCATACTTGCAACATTACTCCAAATACCTAAAATCATTTCTTTTTGTTGTTCCATACCTGGTTTATAGTATGAAGCATCAGGTAGAATAACACTTGGACCTTGTAGCATAACACAATGTGCTTTAGTGTTTTTCATATCTGTTTCTACTCCAACTTTAAATGGTAATGGTAGTTTTTGTAACATTAAAGTTTTATACATTTTACTAAATGAATTAAAATCTAAAGTTTTTAAAACACTTAAATTTTTAAGAGCAGGTTCGATACCATCTTTATCTTTCTTTTCGGCGTCTTTTGCAACTTTAAATAATGTACAAGCGTTCTTTAAGAAATCATTTGGATAGTTTCCACTTTCACTCATTTCATTAAATTCGCTCATCATAATTTTTTCAACATCATCTGCAAGAATATTAAATCCGCCAGTAGCAGGTTTATCATCTGGAATTACTAATTGATCTAATTTTTCTTGATTAACGTATGTATATAAATCGTCTTGAATTCTTACTTTTTCCATAATAGCCTCCTATCGTTTTCTATGAAACTTACATTTATTATATCAAAATTAATGCTGTTTTACAAATTATATAAACTACATTTTATAAAGTTCTTTTTATAATACTAATATATAAATCAATATTTAAGATTGTGTTGTATATTGCGAAGACACAAATAAAAAATAGTATAACAACTACTATTGTTGATATAACATTATATACTTTAAGCTTAAGTTGACTATTTTCTTTTTTATACATTAACCGGTAGATAAAATAACCAATTATTGAACCTAAAACATTAGTAATTAAATCTTTAGTAGAGAATGATCCAATCAAACTAAATAGTTGAAAGATTTCAAAGAATAAACTCGTTAAAAAAGAAAATAGGAATACTTTTATAAATTTATGTTTCTTAATAAATAATGAAGCATACATCCCTAATGGGACAAAAAATAATATATTTAATATATCGTCTTCAATAATGGTATTAATTTGTGATATGAATGGTCCCTCAATATAATCTTTAAACGGCACTAAATCAAAATTAATTCTTTCAATTATTGTCATTTCTTTAAAAAATAAATACGTATCTGTTATACTTTGTACTAAATTACATTTGAAAGTTATAATCCATGTAATTATAATAAAGTACATAACAAATATACATATTGATAAAAATTTAAATAGTTTTTCTGTTTTTGTCATAATAACACCCTTTTATTAAATTATATCAAAATATTCAATATATTACTATCATTTAATTAATATTAAAAAAAGGGACTGTTAAACAGTCCATTTTTCTACATATTATATCTTGAAACTTCTTCACCACGTGAACTTATAATTTCATCTTCATTAATATCACCAGATTTAGTTAACGCAATCTTAGTTAAGAATGGTCCAATTATCTCATAAACTAATACCGCAAATAAAGTAATGTTTCGAACAATATTTCCTTGTGGTCCAAGTTCTGCTGCTTTAATGGCCATACCTAACGCAACACCTGCTTGTGGTAATAATGTAATACCTAAGTATTTAACAATATTACTACTACAATTTGTAAGTTTTGCAGTAACACCTGCGCCTAGCAATTTACCAATAGTTCTTGATAATATATATACCAAACCAACAATTAATACTGAAAAGTCTTTAAATACTGAAAGTTCTAATTCTGCACCACTAATTACAAAGAATAAAATTAATAGTGGCCCAACCCAACGATCAGATCTTCTCATTAATTCTTCTGATACTTCACATTTATTACAAAATACTGTTCCTAACATCATACAAGTTAGAAGAGATGAAAATCCAACATGAATTCCACAGATATCAAATTTCATTGTTGATAGACCAACAGCAAGCATTACAAAAGTAACTACAACTGACATACGTTTTGATCTAGAATGGAAGTGTTTTTCAGTTTCATTAAAGACTAACCCAATAACAAATCCAAGTAATAATGAAAGTACAACTTCAATTAAAGGTTCTAAAATGATATTTAAAAGTTCAGTATTATTACTGCCAATTGATTTAGCAATACCAAATGATATCGCAAAAACAACTAAACCAACAGCATCATCAAGTGCTACAACAGGAAGTAATAATTCTGTCAATTCACCTTCTGCTTTGTATTGTTTAATAACCATTAATGTAGCAGCTGGAGCAGTTGCAGTAGCTATAGCCCCTAAAATGATTGCAGCTTCCAATGATAAAATATCTGGACGAATAACATGTGCTAATACTAAAACAACGTCTACAACAACACATGTGATTATACCTTGAAAGACACCAATAATAGCTGCTTTCTTTCCAATTTTCTTTAATTGACTAATTCTAAATTCGTTACCCATTGAAAATGCAATAAATCCAAGAGCAACTTCTGAAATAATTTTTAATAAACCTAGTTCTTCGCTAACAATTCCTAAACCATTAATACCAAAAGATCCTAACATAAATGGACCGATTAATACACCGGCAACTAAATACGCAGTAACAGCAGGAAGTTTGATTAGTTTTGCAAGTCTTGATAATAACAAACCAGCTATTAACGCAATCGATAAACTAATTAATATTGATCCACTTTCCATATAATACGCCTCTTTTCCATTTTAAAAATACAGTATTGTATTATACACCTTTCGAGCTAGAAATTCAATCAAAATGACCTATCAAAAATAAAGAGAATTATTAGAAACTAATAATTCTCTTTTTATTTATTTTTTTGTTAATTTTTTCTTAAACACAAAGAAATATAATAAAGCACCAACTCCTACAACAGGTAATGAACCTATAAGGATTCCTAAACATAACTTGCTAGATTCTTTAGGAATAGATACGCCACATGTATCACATAAATGATCACTATTGTTATCCAAATGATCTTTTTTACTATTTGGAACTGTTATTGTTTTAACTGCTTCACAGTGTTCACACTTTGACGATAATGTTTCTTCTTTTAAACATGTTCCATCATTATTTGAAGTATATACATCAAATGAATGTTCTAATAAATTACCTTCAGTTCTATCTCTTGTATGCGTTTCATCACAATGAGTACATTTTGATGTTTCAGTTCCAAGTGATGTACATGTTCCATCATTATTATATATATAATGTTCAAAGTTATGGTCTAATAAATTACCTTCAGTTCTATCTTTTGTATGTGTTTCATCACAATGAGTACATTTTGATGTTTCAGTTCCAAGTGATGTACATGTTCCGTCATTATTATATATA
>JBGVIL010000208.1:0-3417 GCA_045123185.1 Bacilli bacterium
ATCCTTATCTATAACTCCTAAATTCAGTAATGGATTAGCTACTATAGAAAAAGATGCTACAGGATTTAATCTTTGTATACAAACAAATATTTTAACTTCTTATGTGGATACAGCTAGTTGTACTCTTACTTCAACTTCTAACCATATAAGTAATAATTAAAGGGTAGTCCTTATGAGGGACTACCCTTATTTTTTTGCTCTTATAGTAAAATTCTTTCTAGCTTATGTTTCATTTCTAAATATCTAGCCATTAATGCATCTATTTCTTTATCAAGCCTATTTCTTTCAGTTATATTTCTTTCCTTAGCCTTTCTTAATACTAGTCTATCCATTTCCTCTTCAATTTCTCTTAATTCAATGTGTACGTCATACAAAGTTTTCATTTAACATCACTCCTTATTTTTTAATTTCTTTTACTTTACCTTTTATATTATTTGCTACTTGTTCTGCTTCATCTTTATCACTATAATGTATGCCATCTTCTACTTTACAAGTAAAACTTATATATTCTTTATCTTGGAATTTTGTTAATCCTTTGTATATCTTTCTTTCATCCACTGAATCAACTACTATATATTTCATTCTTTAAGTATTACCCCCACTACACATTCACCTTTACGAAGTCTTACTGTATGCTTACCAGTTCCCCCTCTGCCTTGTATTCTAAGTTCATCGGCATCTACTTCTAATTCTCTGCCTTTATTTGTCTTATATACTAGTATCATTAAAATCACCACCTTTTATGTTTTCTTCTTTTATCTCTTCTGTTTTATAAAAACTATGCCTAATAGGGTCTTTATCAACTGATACTTCTACTTGATACCTTACTTTGGTAAAACAACCTTCTGTAGTACAGAACTTTATAAACTCCGTATAAGATTCACCATCATGTATTACCTGTCTATAATCATCTAAGCCACCAGTTACTATTTTATGACATATAGGGCATATAGCTACATTATTAATAATATCAGCGTCAACCAATTTATAATATCCTTTGCTTTCTTCTTTCTTAGCCATATTGACCACCTCCTATATTTACATTATATACCTATTAGGCTACAATGTCAAGTATTTTTTTAATTTATTTTCTACTATGTTCTTCTAAATAAATTATATAATCTACCATATCTCTCCAATTATCAAATCTAATACCATCATATTCCTTGTTCCAAGGTGCGTCATAACATATACTAAGACCTTTAAATCCTTTTAAATTATTTATAGAGTCATCTATTATATAATCATCTCTAGTACCAACTAGTCCTTTCCTACCAGAAAAAATAAGATTTTTATAAGGGTCAAACCAATCAAATTTCCACTCTAACCATCTTTTCTTTTCTTCCATACTATAATCACTATCATAATGTGGTGTAGTAAGAAATACTATATCAAGACCATAATCCTTTAATCTATTTATGCCTTGAATAGCACCAACCATAGGTTTAGCTTCTTCAAATATATAAGGTTCACATAATATATCGTTTAAGAACTCTTGACTAACGCCTAAATTACTCCACCACCAATCTTTAGTATCCTCTGGTTTATGATTAGTACCCATAATTTGGTTAACTCTTTCAACAACTGCTCTATTTAAGTCTACTACTACATTATCCATATCTATATAAATTACGCCCATTTCTTTTTCCTCCTACAACATACCTATTATTACAGATATACCATCTAATAATAATGCAATAATTATTATTTTAAAAAGTTTGTCTTCATTTATCTTATGTTTTTCATACAAGAATTCACCCATCATGTATATTAAAATTGAAATCGTAAAAATTGGTACGTTTATACTTGACATTTGTAATATATTCTCTCCTCTCATGCCCTCTTTAACCTCCGCATCATCTGTTTCTAAAATTAGAATTTCTCACCTCTTGACTTCTCCATGTGTTATCGAATGGTCTTATATAAAACAATGTCATATTAAAATTACTACACAATATATCATATTCTCTTTTGATTGCATCGCTATTATAGTGTGTTGTTACTTTAAATTCATGTTGTAAATCATGAGAGTCTATAAAAGTGACTAATCTATTTTTATCGCTACCGTAACTACTTGTTAGTACATTTACATATTTACAATATTTATCTATAAGTTCTTTACTCTCAAAAATTACTTCTGCATACACAAATAAGTCTTTTTTAAGCATTTGTGGGACTCTTATAAAGAAATCACTACCTTCTTCTGGTAAGGCTATTGATTTACCAGAATCTAATCTTAATCCATCTACGCCACAATCTATTAATCTATTAAAGAAATCTACAACTAAATCCTGTGCTTCATGCTTACTAAGGTCTATGCAAGGCATACCATGGCTTTTGTGTATTACTTCATATCTATCATTCCAGTTATATATTCTATCAAAAGACTTCCATATATTACGATATACTAGGTTTCTATCAACACTTGGGTGAGGAACTATGTTACCATAGTCATCCCCAGCCATATGAGTTATAATTACATCTACTATTACTTTTATTCCTAAACTGTGTGCTTTATTGCATAATTCAATAAGTTCATCTCTGCTACCAAATTCATTACCTATATCAAATCCGAGTGGCTGATACATCCAGTACCATTTATCTTTATAAGAGTTTTTAAATGGCTGAACACTCGGTATTTGAATAGTAGTAAATCCTTGGTTTGCTATCTCCCCTAGTACATTTATTATATCTCTTGTTCTCCAGTTGAACATATGGCAAATTCTTTCAGCCATTATTAAATCACTCCCCTTTATAATATTCCACCAAACATTATCAACATTGCTAACAATAAATTACTACTTTGCTCCTGTACTTCCAAACCCACCAGTCCTTTCATTACTTGCTATATTATCATTATCAGCTACTAAGTATTTCTTGAATATTCCTTGGCACACTCTTTCATTAGCTTCTAATACTTGAACTTTATCACTTGTATTCCATAGTGTTAATCCTATATTCCCATCATTGCTAGGATTTCCATAATAACTACTATCTATGATTCCTGTTATATTACTTAATACAATGTTCTTTTTAACTCCTATAGAACTTCTTACGTGTATCTCTAATACTTCATCTGGCAACATATATGCTTTTATATCTGTAAACACCAACACTCTTTCATTAGGTTGTAACTCTATTCTTATTGGTGTTCTAATGTCATAACCAGCACTTCTTGCATCACCTCTTATTGGTAGTTGTATATCTGCATTTGGATGTTTTCTAAATTCTTCATTTACTATTTCAAACCCACGTTTTAATTTATTATCTTCTACGAGTTCGCACATATCTGGATAGAAGCTCCAACCATCTAAAGTAAAAAATTGTTCCATTTCATTTTCAGAAGTTATAATTATCTCTTCATTACTAAATAAACCCATGTCATCTATTACGAAACTATCTTCTTCACAATAAATA
>JBGVIL010000209.1:0-4171 GCA_045123185.1 Bacilli bacterium
GGGGAGATAATTATGTATAAATTAACTGTAATAAATCAATTTGGAAATGTTTCTATATTAAATGGTGAAGATTTAGATAGACTAAAATTAATAGCACAACGTTTAAATAGTCAAGGTTGTAGTGTAGAAATTACACAAGAAGTTGTTGTCTATAGAAATATCCAAATAAATGAATAATTAAAATGGGGAGAGATAATTATGAAAAATATAACTAAAAAAATAATAGTAATAGGTGGCACAACTTTAATCTTAGGTGTAAATATACCAAACCAATCATATGCATTAGAAAATACTAATACAGATTCTAACGTACAAATAGTAATAAGACCAGGTGAATACCCAAATAAACCAGGAAAAAGATTGGAAGGAATAGATAAGGATTTTGATATCAATTGTCCTATAAGATTTGAAAACGGTAAATATTGTGTCCAAGAATATGATTTGAATTATCTTATATCCGTTAAAATAGTAAACTATTTACAATCTCAAGGAGTAAACGTTGTTTTATTAGAAACAAATAGTAAATCAGAAGATTTAAATAGTGCTGGACGTAGAGCAAAACAATATAATCCTGATATTTACTTAAGTATTCATAATAATTCTTATAGAAATACTGATGAAGGATATTTTGCTATGACTAATCCTAATGATGAAACTTCTTCTAAATTTGCAATAGATGTTACAAATAAATTATCCTCTAATCCTATGTTAATTCCTAAAAAAGAGAATAGATTAAATACAGGGTACATTGGCGAACTAAATCAAAAACCTGGCAATAAAATTAATTGTTTATTAGAAATGTCTTTTGCACTTAGTAATCCTAACGAAGCTAAAAAAGTAGTTGATGAACGTCAATTAGATTTTTATGCTAAAACTATTGGAGACCAATTAATACAAAGTCTTAAAGAAATAAATAATTAGAGGTGGTAATATGTATATTTTAATATGTGAACATTGTGGAAGATTATTAATAAAGCCAAGACTTAAAAGAAAAGGTGTTTCAAAATTTAATTATTGTAATAAGCATAGAAAACAATTAGATAGGTATGGCAAATTTTTAGACAATAATCAGTTATTTAAAAATGATAGAAATAGAATTATATTACATGAAAATTATGCTGAAGTAGAATTAAGAAATAGATATGGCGAAATTAATGGAATCGCTTTAATAGACTTAGAGGATGTAGAATTTGTAAAACAATACAAATGGAATCTTCATAACCAAGGATATATGTATAATCATGAAATTGGTTTATTTCATAAATATAAAACTGGATTTGAATTAACAGACCATATAAATAGAAATAGATTAGACAATAGAAAAGAAAATTTAAGAGAAGCAACCAAGCAAATAAATCAAATTAACAGAAGTTTACAAAAAAATAATTCTAGTGGAATCACTGGTGTTGGTTATAATAAGCAAAAACAATTATGGGTATCTAGACTTGAAAAAGATGGAGTAATTATAATATATGAATGTTATGAAAATAAGGAAGATGCAATAAGATGTAGACTTCAAGGTGAAAAAGATTATTTCGGAGAATACGCACCACAAAAACATTTATTTAAACAATATGGAATCGAATAAATAATTAAAAGAGGTAAAATAAATGTCTATATGGATAATATTATGCTTGATAATTATTTTTAGAATATTGATTGGAATAATTAAAAATTAGGATACTAAGGGAGCGATATTATGAAATTTAATTCTGTAGATTCAAAAATTAATAAAAATTGTAATAAACTAGATTTAGACCAATATTATACTTCTTATGATGACATGGAGTATTGTGTAAATAAGGCTTGGGATGTAATAAAAGATTTAGGGTATGAAGTTAGTGAATTCCTTGAACCTAGTGCTGGTGAAGGAGTATTTAGTAATTATCTTGCAACTAGTGGATTAGATGTTATTGCTATTGATATAGAACCTAAAGGCGAAGATATAATAAAAGCTGATTTCTTAACATATGATTTGGAATATAAAGAAGGACGATTTATAATAGGAAACCCTCCTTATGGTGCAAGACTTAATCTAGCTCAAAAGTTTTACAAAAGAGCTATTGAACTAGGAGATTATATAGCTTTTATCTTACCAATAAGTCAATTAAATAATACACAATTTTTATATGAATTTGATTTAGTGCATAGTGAAGATTTAGGAAAACTTGTATTTAGTAATAAGAAAAAAGTTCATTGTTGTCTAAATGTATATGTTAGACCTAAAAATGGATTAAATAAAAAAATACCTACAAAATTAAAAGATATAACTATAATTAGACAGGATAAACATGGATATGAGGATATTGAGTTTGATATAAGAATGTGTTATTGGGGAGATGCAACTGCAGGAAAAATTCTCAAAGAAGGTGAAAGTTATAGTGGAGAATACAAAATTATAATTCATAATAAAGAATTAAAGGATGACATAATTAATCTTTTAAGCACAATAAAATGGGAAAATGAAATAGATTCAGTTGCTATGAGAAGAATTAAACAATATCATATAATACAAGTATTAAAAAAATATATACCTAATATAAAATAAAAAAATAGGAGGAATTATAATGTATTTCGGTATAGAATCAATGTATGAATCATCTAAGATGCTATTAGATTATATAACTCATTTATATGGATATAATAATTTTCTAATAGATAACATAGATGATAATCTTATTAGACAATTATCTAATGCTATACAAAAAGAAGATAAAGTTAAAACAATACAATTATATCTTAAGATAGATAGAGAATTAGATATAATAAGAGATAAACATTGTTATAATAATTCTGAATTACCTTATAGAAGTAATTTCAGGGCAATAGCAAAAGATATATATAGAGAATTAAAGAAGTCTTGGTTAATATATAATGATGAACTTAAATATGTAGCTTACATATTAAGGTTTATATCTACATCAGATTATTATCAAATAAGAGAAATGCTTGTCAAAAGAAGTAAAACAATGTATGATTATTGGGATATACCTATTGACCCTGATGATTGGTATTGCAATTATACACCATTGGAAGTAATAATGGATTATTGTATAAAGATAGTAACATTATATATGAAAGGATGGTAAATATGGAGATAAATAAAGTTTATAATATGGACTGTATAGAATATATGAAAACTTTACCTAATGAGTGTATAGATTTAATTATAGCAGACCCACCATATTATAAGAGTGTTAAAAATGAGTGGGATAATATATGGAAAACGGATATAGAATATATACAGTGGTGTAAATTATGGATAGTCGAATGTGTAAGAATACTAAAACCTAAAGGTAACATAGTTATTTGGGGTCAACTAGGAGAAAAACAAATAGCTTACGCTAGGTTGTTAGTTGTATTAGAAGATGAATTTAAAGAACTTACTAGAAAGAATATAGTAACAGTAAAAAGAAATAAAGGTCAAGGAACTTCAACTAATTTTATGAGTAATAGAGAGGAGTTTATTTGGTTATCTAAATCTAAAAAGGGATATACGTTTAATAAACAGTATACAACAGAGTTAAAAAATAATTATGGATATAAAGCTAATAAAGATAAACCTGATTTTAAAGTGGCGGGTAATGTATGGAGCGACATAGTGTTCCCATGGTTCGGAAGTAAAACTGAACCTTATGTTAATACTGCTCAAAAGCCATTATTAGCTTGTGATAGAATTATAAATGCTTTAAGTAATGAAAATGATTTGGTATATATACCTTTTGCTGGTAGTGGAAGTGAAATAATTTCTTGTATAAATAATAATAGAAATTATATAGCTACAGAAATAAATAATGATTATATAGAAGAGATTATAATTCCTAGAATAAATGACATGAATGTATAGTATGGTTAATATTATTCGTAGATGAAGTATCAAATAAATAATTAATATAATGTATGTAACCTTAAATAGACTAGATATGAAACATACGCCCCACATACGTATATAACATATCTAGTCTTAAATTATGCTATTGAATAATAGTCATTCATTTTAATTAATAATTCTTGTTGGAGGTAAATACATGTTTTGTATTTAAATCTCTTCGCAAAGTTTATAAATCTATTTTGCTCATTCTTGTTCTTCCATATTAATATTGATTTATCATATGGTTGATACTGAGGAAAATACCACTTATTCAATTGTATCTTATATTCTGTTATATCC
>JBGVIL010000210.1:0-3818 GCA_045123185.1 Bacilli bacterium
CCTGTTGATTGGAAAACTTGTGACATTAATATTTATAGACCTAGATGTTTAAAAGATGGACGTTGGACTGAATATTTTGATAAACCTAAGCAAAAAGAAACATTACCTTCTATGATAAACGTTATGTTTGGTGAAAATGGAGATAACACAAGAACATTTACATTCCAAACTCCTATAGCTGAGTCAGGTTTTGTTAGAATAAGAAAAGACGGAGAAGTTAAATGGCAATCTTATGAAACTACAACTGAACTATTTAGTAACGTTGACGGTGATGTTACAGTTCATAGATGTATAGTTACTGATTTAACATCAGGAAAATATGAATATATGGTTGGTACTGAAGGTTGTACTTCTGAAACTTACACATTTGAAGTTAAGATATTCAATGAATCTACTCCTATGAGAATTCTTTGGACTTCGGATTACAATTGTTAGTCCCTATATAAAGCGATTTATATAGCAAACTCTTTGAATTGCTGGAACACCCTTAGAGCCTTAATACCACAATAATGGAGAAATCACATTATGAA
Source organism: Bacilli bacterium (assembly GCA_045123185.1). Classification (GTDB taxonomy): domain Bacteria; phylum Bacillota_I; class Bacilli_A; order ML615J-28; family CAG-313; genus UBA1231. Next base: position 531 of record JBGVIL010000210.1, read on the forward strand.
GGTTTGAAAAGTTTAAGGATTGGGCAATCAGCAGGTAAGATTCTAAGTTTTATTATCTTAAATTAAGTAAAAAATCAATGATTAAAATCGTATAATAGATAATAAAATACGAATAAACCTCAACGACTAAGTATCCTAGTAGCCTAGGTAGTGGAGAGGCACCCTAGTGGTGTATGATATAGTCTGCTCTCATATGAAAGTATGAGAAGTTCATAAGAGAACTGATAGAAGAATAGCGAACTTCTATTGAACATAAGGCAACAATCTTGGAGTAAACGTGAATATGACGTATGGCAAATGGCAGCTAGATTCCTTAATAAAAAAGCTAGTTTATTTGATTGGCATTTAAATACAGGAGATATAAGTCAAAATGCCAATAGACGTTTTGAATGGGCGTATTATTATGAATACGCTAAAGATATAACTAGAAATATACCTCACGTTATAAGTTGTGGTAACAACGACTTAATAGATAAAAAGTATTCAGATGCATTTAATTACTACATCACAGCAGAAAATCAATTCGCTAATTCAGTTTATGCTTTTGATTTAGGATTTGTTCATTTCGTTTGTTTAAACTCAAATACAGACTCTACTTATGTTGGAGATGCAGATTGGCAATATGAATCAACTGATGCTTTCTTAGAGGCTCAAGCTCAATGGTTAGACCAACATTTAACTGAAGTTGAGGCTAGACCAACTAAACCTAGATGGGTAATCGTATTTGCTCACTTATCTCCATTCACAGTAAGTAGAACAATAAGATTACAAAGATGGATTGCTCCTATAGAAAAACACAAGGTAGATATGTTCTTATGTGGACACAACCACGCTTGGTCAGTATCTAAACCTCTTTATACAGGTTACGATTTCAATCAATCACCTGCTTATAATGATTACGTAACTAAACAATCAGGTTCTACTGAGTTAAAAATAGTTGAAGAGTATAAAGCCGATGGTCAAACTGAGATAAATAGAGAGGCCGACCCAGCAAACGGAACTTATTATGTATTAAATCACGCTTGTGGATTTAAGTTAAGCGGTAAAGAAAAACCATTAACATTAACTACTTTAGCAGGTACAAAACACGTTAATGCAGATAATTCTCCATGGTGGTTATCTGCTCAACAATTACCTACTAATCCAGTTTATATAGACCTTCAAATATCTTGGGATAGTATTACTTGTGATAGCTATCAAATAAAAGGTATAAAAGGCGCAGATGAATTCAAAAATGCTACAGTAAACTATGATTTATCTAAAGTTACAGAAACAAAATTCCATACTTTTACAATAAATTACTCTGAAAGAAATAAATAATAAGGAGTGATATTCAATGGGTGTTATAAGAAAGAAAAATCCTCAAACAGGCGAATGGGAGATATTTGGTTCTACTGATGCCAAGGATATCAATCTTATTGACACCCTTGATAATTTTACTGATAAGAATGTCGAGGGTGCTTTAAGAGAATTGGCAGATGATGCCAATGAGAACAAAACTACTATTGATGCTCAAGGAAAAGTAATACAAGGACATAGCACTAAAATACAAGAACATGACGCTAAATTTAATAAATATACTGAAGTAATCACTAAACAACAACAAATACTTGCTCAACAACAACAATCAATAGCTCAACACCAAGAGGATATTGAATGGTTAAAAGTTAATGGTGGTGGAGGTGGTGGAGGTACTGCAGCACCTACAATCACATCATCATTTAAAGATGGCACTATAGTTGAAAAAGGTCAAGATGTTAAGATACCAATTTTCTATAGTTCACCTAACCAAGGTAACGGTGTAGCTTATATTGTAATTAATGATATTGAAGTTGGTAGTGTATCTAATATCAAACAAGGTAACAATACTATTAACATAGGTAAACTTACTGAATTACATAATACAGTAAGTATCTATGTAAAAGATAGAGCTAATATGTTATCAAACCAATTATCTTGGACTATCATTTGTGGTGGTTTAGATGCAACAATAGATTTTGATGATACAGCCGACTACACAATAACTGACCCTGTAACTATGCAATATACAATAGAAACGGCTAGTACTGAACCTATAATATGTCATATGACTATAGATTATACAGAATTAGAATTTACTTGTGAAGTTGGAGTTAATGAATATACATTTCCCGAGTTAGGTATAGGTGTCCATAAAGTTAAATTCTACTTTACTAGTGGCCAATATCAAACTTCTATGTTTAACTTCAATATAGTTATTGTTAGTTCCAACTCTTTATATGTTTCATCTACTTTCGAGGGTGGACAATTTAACTATGGTACTCCTATTGCTATTATCTATCGTATATCAAAAGCAAGTACTGAAACTTTCCATGTTAAATTATTCTTAGATAATCAACTAGAGAAAACTCTAGATTCTCCTGTTGGGTCTTATTCGTGGACTTTAAATAAAGTTCCTATTGGTAATCATACCGCAAGAATAGAAGTACGAAGTGATTATGACGAGTATCAATACTTAGAATTAAATTTTGAAGTTGTCGCTACAGAATACACACCTCAAGAAATCACTAAGCAAGGTCTTGTTTATAGATTATCTGCTCAAGGAAGAACTAATCAAGATTCTGATAGAGCAGAGCCTACTCTTGATAGTGAAGTTACTGTAAAAACAACACTTCATAATTTCAACTGGTACACTAATGGTTGGATAGATGGTGAACTTATATGTAATGGTAATGCTTATGTAGAGATTGATTATTATCCATGGAAAGATAATGCAATATATGGTTCTACTATAGAGATACAATATGAGGCCAATGACATAGGATTTACTAATGCAAGAGTTATTGATTATACTGATATCGAGCCACCATACAAAGGTTTCTATATAGACCTTGAAGAATCTACTATGAAATCCTTAGCAAATACAGGTAAGGTTAATGTTGATAAAGATGTTTATACTACTTTAACATTTGTAATAGACCGTAAAAATAAATTCGGAAAAATATTTATCGACGGTATCTGCTCAAGAGCCTTCTCCTTATCTGATAGTGGTTCAGGTACAAGTGCTACTAGAGAGGACTTTACGCATAAGCAAAAAATATACCTAAACTCACGTAAAGGTGAAGATATGTTTGGCGCATGTAAGATAAAAGATGTGAGAATTTATAATAGGGTTCTTACAGATGATGAGATAGTTAAAAATAATATTGCTCAGATTGAAGATATAGAAGAGCAAGAAAAAGTTTATAACTTTAACTATGATAATACAACGTTACCTACTATTAGAATGTATGGTGATACGAAAAATAT
>JBGVIL010000211.1:0-22508 GCA_045123185.1 Bacilli bacterium
GAGTTATATGTCAGTTCTATTTGAACCTTGTGATATATTCCGCCTTTAAGTTTAGATTCTTTTTCTAATTTTAAAATATCCAGTAATGTTTTTTTATTATTACTAACTCTTGCTTTTCTATCAGGTTTAACTGCATCACTCGGTATCATCCAAGTTTTACCAACAAGATAAGCACCAGGGATTCTTCCTTCTGCACAATAGTTTCTTATACTTCGTTCAGATAAATTCCAAAGTTTAGCAATTTCCGAGACACTTAAATAATTCATATTAACACCTCAACTTACTATTATTATACCAAATTATCGGCAAAATATCAATTATTTAATTATTTTATTTTTTAATTTATTTTGCCGATATAGGAAGTTTCACAATTAAAGATAAATTATAATCTTGCTATGCTTACTCTGTCATTACATATCAATGCTACTCTTTTTTACTCGAAAACATAAGAATTTATCTATTTGATTAGTGCTTCTACAATATTCTTTTCAATATATTCTACTCTATCAAATACCATTGGTTTAAAGTAACCAGTAACCGCTACAACAATATTATGTTTTTTATTTATGTAAATAATATTACCACCATCACCTATAGCCGCTATAACATCTTCACTTCTATGAGGTAACCACCATAAATATCCATAATCTTGATTACCAAATTTATAGTCTAATGAAACATATGATTGAGTCATTTCTTTTATATATTCTTCGCTAATTATTCTTACATTATTATATTCGCCTTTATTTAAAACAAGCAAACCTACTTGAGCCATTTCATAAGCTGACATTGATAATCCCCAACCAGCTGTAGGCATGTCGGTAGGGTCCAAAAACCAAACTTTTCCATGAGGATTTTTATTCATTAAATAATTAAATTGATCTTCTTTAGATGTACAATTAGCATTTGCTCTTGGCTCAATTCCTAAAGGTTTTAATAAATATTCATTTGCAAATTCTAATACATTCATTCCACTTGCCTGTTTAATTATTCCTAATAATATTTGAGTACCTAATGTGTGATATCTAAAATCATTTGTAATGCCAATTCTGCCTCCAAGTGAATCAAGAATTGAAATTGACCAATCCTTTGATGTACATACTTTTTTCCAAGGCTCACTTTTTCCTTTATAGGGAGCCAGCATTGTTAATAAATGCTTAATTGTTACTTCATAAATAGTTTTTTCACCTCTTTTTGGAGTATAAATATCTTTATAATAGTTCATTACAAAATCATCAACACTTTTAATGTATCCTTTATCAATAGCAATACCAACTAATAAAGAAGTTACAGATTTAGTAACACTCATTACATTCATTGTGTCTTCTCTAGTAAATCCTTCTCTATATTCTTCAATTTCTAATACATTATCTTTATATGCAATAATTTGCCTAATATTAACGTCATTTTTACTTGAGTAATTATTTAAAACTTTCTTCATTAAAGGTCCCTTTCTAATTTATAAATTCTAATTTATCTTACTACTATTATACCACAATCTCATCTATATCTCCACCATTATCTCTTATTGGTTGAGTCCCATTAAAACTAAAGATTCGAAACCCGTAAGTGAATGGTTCAAGTCCGTGGTCAGTCTCCTATAGTTATTAAATCTAAATGTTTCATAAATGTATAAAAAAAGAGGCTATTTCACTATATTTTAAGTGAAATAGCCTATAAAAATAAAAAATAGATCCTCTTTTCAGAAGACCTACAGATTTCAGAAAATGGTGATCCGTACGGGATTCGAACCCGTGAATGCATGCGTGAAAGGCATGTGAGTTAAGCCGCTTCTCCAACGGACCATTTATTTTACTTTTATATTATACTCTTTTTTATCTCTTTTAGCAAGTAATATGATAATAAATAGAGAAGTATTTTTTATACTTCTCTATTTTTAATAATTTTCTCTTTTAAATTTGGGTCAAAAACACCACTTTTAATCATTTCAATTTCATAAAAATAAGGTGCGTAACTAACATCTTTAGAATATGTACTTGGAATATAAGGTGTTTCTAAGATTTTTGGAATATCAATAAATCTTGGATCATTAAAGAATTTCATAACAGTATCAAAACCTAAATTACCAAATCCAATATTTTCATGACGGTCTTTATGACTTGATAAATCATTTTTAGAATCATTAACATGAATTACTTTTAAATATTCTAATCCGATAACTTTATCAAATTCATTAATTACTTCTTCGTAATTATTTATGATATCATAACCTGCATCATGAATATGACAAGTGTCTAAGCATACTGCTATTCTTGATTTATTAAAAACTCCATCAATAATCATTTTGATTTCTTCAAAAGTTCTGCCGCATTCTGTTCCTTTTCCAGCCATTGTTTCTAAACAAATTATAACATCAGAATTTGGTGTATTTGCAAGAATCATATTTATACCTAAAATAATACGTTCAATTCCTTTAAGGCTTCCTGCACCAACATGAGCACCAGGATGAAGAACCATAAGTTTAGCACCGGTAGCAGAAACTAATTTAACTTCTTCTGTTAAAAATCTAACCGCGTAATCATGTTTTTCAGGATCTTGTTGACCTAAATTAACAATGTATGGAGCATGAACAACAATATCATTAATATCAATATTGTGTTCTGATAACTTTTGTTGCATTTCAGGAATTTTCATTTCATATGATTTTTTACGAAAAGTATTTTGAGGTGCTCCCATATAAACCATAAAACAGTTAGCATTATAACTTAAAGCTTCTTCGACACTACCAAGCAACATCTTGGTACCATTATTACTAACGTGACTTCCTATTTTCATTTCGACTCTTCTTTCTATATATTTCTTCAATTCTTTCGCGTTCAATCTTTTTAATTTCTTTCTTGATTACTTCCATTCTTTTCTTTTTATATCCAGGTTTTACTTTCTTTGGAAGTGGATGTTTTGCGTGAACAGCGTCTGTTTTTTCTTTTAATTTTTGTGTTCCAATGGCTTTTTCAAGTTTTGTAGGAACAAACTCACCATTAACAATCTTTTTAAATTTAACATTCAATCCTTTTTTTCTTAAGAATTCTACATATTTTTCATCATCATAATCATATAGAGCAAATGCAATACCTGTTTGATCATATCTTGCTGTTCTTCCAGTTCGATGAATATAAAACTCTGTATCTTTAGGTAAATCAAAATTAATGACATGACTTACACCTTGAATGTCAATACCACGAGAGGCGATATCACTAGCAACAATATAACGATATTGCATATCTTGAATTCTTTTCAAAGTTTGGCGTCTTGTTCTATCATCCAAATCACCATGAATTGTTGCAACTTTAATATCATTATTCGCTAAAAACTTAGAAAGTTCAATTACTTTTTCTTTGGTATTAACAAATATTAATAACAAGTACGGATTAATAATATCAATAATATTTAATAAAACATCTTCTTTTTGCTTAGCTTTACAAGGAATAAAGCAATGTTCGATTGAACTTTTAGTAAGTTCTTTTTCTTCAATGATAATTTCATCTGTTCCACTTAAATACTTATTAATAAATTGTCTTAATCCTTTTGTAAGTGTTGCAGAAAATAACCAAAACTTTGGATTACCAACAATAATACTTAATACTTTATCTACTTCAACGATTGCTTTTTCTTCAAAAACCATATCTGCTTCATCGATTACTAAATCAAGTGCAGAATAAATTTTTAAAGCGTTGGCTTGAACAGCTAAATCGTGAATTCGACCAATTGTTCCAATAACAATTTGTGGTTGAGATATATTTAATCTTCTTATTTCATTATCTCTAGAAGATCCACCAATATACAATCTTACATCAATATCAGCATATTTTGCAATTTGTGATGCTATATTAAATAATTGAGTTGCAAGCTCTCTAGTTGGAGCAATAATCACAGCTTGAACATTTTTACTATTAACATCTATTCTATTAAAAATAGGAAGTAAGAAAGCATGAGTTTTGCCTGACCCAGTTGCACTTTGAACAATTATATTAGTATTGCTTTTTAGTTTCTTAAAAACTAATTCTTGTACAGAAGTAGTTTCAACAAAGTTTAATTCATTTAAAGCTTCTTCAATAAATGGTTTAAATTTAAGTTCAGTAAATTTCATTATTTCACTTCCTTTCCAATAATAATATCATTATCTAATTTCATAAGTTTGACGTCAATGACTTTATTAGTCAAATCAATATTTTCATCTTTAATTTTTACTTCTAAATAATTAGAAGTATGCCCATGCCAGTAACCTTTTTTTACTTGTTCAAATAATACTGGCATTGTTTCACCAATAAATTTTTGTTTATATTCTAAACTTAATTCTTTTGCAAGTGCTTGTAATTTATGTGCTCTTTCTTTAATAAGTTCCGGTTTTAAATGGTTTGGCATATTGAAAGCTTTTGTGTTTGGTCTAATCGAATAAGGGAAAATATGTGCTTCAGCAAAGCCAATTTTTCTAAAGCTTTCACAAGTTTCAGCAAATTCTTCTTCTGTTTCTCCAACAAAACCAGCTAAGCAGTCTGTTGTAATCGCAATGTCTTTAAAACGGTTTTTAATAACATCAATTCTACCAAAATATTCATTCATTGAATATTTTCTTTCCATTCTTTTAAGAACACCATTACTTCCAGATTGTAGTGGAATATGTAAATGATTAGCAATTTTATTTGAATACTTAGAGATTGCATCTAATAATTCGTCACTAATTTCCATTAATTCGATTGAAGATAAGCGTAAACGATATAAGTTAGGAACCTCAATAATAATTCTTTCAATAAGTTTAGCTAGAGTAATATTACCCAAATCTTTACCATAAGTTCCAGTATTAATTCCCGATAAAATAATTTCTTTAACACCATTATTAACTAACGTTGATACTTCATGAATTACAGATTCTGGATTTCGACTTTTAATAGGTCCACGTGAATATGGAATAGCACAATATGAGCAGAAATTTTCACAACCATCTTGAATTTTAATAAATCCTCTTGTATGTAAACTTAATTGATTTAAGCACAATTCTTCAAAAATTTGATAGTTTTTTGAATCTTCTACTTTATTAATTTTATGATGAGTATCTTGATATTCTTTTATCAAATCAAAGATTTTACTACGATTGTTGGTTCCAATAACAATGTCTGCATCTAGCTTAGATGATACTGTATTTGGATCAAGTTGAGAATAACATCCCATAACTACTATTATCGCATTAGGATTTTCTTCTTTCTTACTTCTTATTAATTTTCTAGATTTAGCATCTGATTGACTAGTTACAGTACAAGTATTAATTATTATAACATCAGGATTACTTTCACATTTTTCAAATCCTTTTTGAATTAGATCATAACTAACAGCTTCGGACTCATAAATATTTACTTTACAACCTAATGAGAATATTTGAAATTTCATTTTATTCACCTAGTTCTAATTCGTAACTTATAGCACTCATAATATAAAGTGGTGCAACTTCAGTTCTTAAAATTCTTGGTCCAAGTGTAATAGCAGTCCAATTACTTAATTTTGCAATTTCAGATTCATCAATACCTGCTTCTGGTCCAACTAATATTAAGATATTCTTATATTTTTGTTCTCTTATAATCTTTTTAAAAGACTCGTCTTTTGGATCAAGTACAGTTGATGCATATAAACAAATATCATAATTTTTTTCTAATTTAAGTAATTCATTAAATGTAATTGGTAATTCTACTTTTAAGATTTTTGTTCGATGTGATTGTTCTGATGCTTCTTTCGCAATTTTTTGTAATCTTTCTGTTTGCTTTTGTTCTTTTTCCTTAACTAATTTAACAACAGACTTTTTCATTAATACAGGAATATAAGATACTGCACCTAATTGTGTTATTTTTTGAATTGTTTCTTCTTTCTTTTCACGTGATACTAATCCATGAGCAATAGTAATATTTAAAGGTAATTCTTTATTTTCGTCAAGTTCTTCTTCAATTAATAAAACAACTTGTTGAAGATCCATGCTATGAATAATAGCTATCCAACTATTATTTTGATCACTTACATAAACTCTATCACCAATATTCATACGCATTACATTTTTAATATGATGAAGATCATCGCCAGTAATATAAATGTATGGTTTAACAACACTTGTTTCATCGACAAAATAACGTTGCATAAGCTACCTCCTTAATTATACTTATTATACCAAAAAAAGACTATTTTTGCAAGATAAACAATTTAATGATTAAATATGTTTAAAGATTAAAAAAAACCATTCCAAAATGGAATGGTTATACGGAGTTAAATACCGAAAAATTTCTTAAATTTTTCAAAGAAAGTTGAACCTTTAGATTCATCAGTATTTGATAATTTTGTAAATAATTCTTTTTGTGTATTATCAAGTTTAGTTGGTGTAATTACTTTAATAATTACATATTGACTTCCACTTCGACCACTTGTTTGGTTTTGAATACCTTTACCAGCAAGTTTAAATTTAGTTCCTGTTTGTGTTCCTGCAGGAATTTTCATTTTAACTTTACCATGAATTGTTGCTACTTCAATTTCACATCCAAGAGCAACTTGTGAGAACGTAACTGGAAGTTCTAAATAAATATCATTACCATCTCGTTCGAAAATTTGATGTTCTTGAACAGAAACATTAATAAATAAGTCTCCTGAAGGTCCACCATTTGAACCAGCTTCACCTTGACCTGATAATCTTATTGTTTGTTCATCATCAATACCAGCTGGAATATTTACGCTAATTTTAGCTTGTTTTCGAGTTTTTCCTGCTCCACGACAATTAGAACATACCTTTTCAATAATCTTACCTTTCCCACGGCAATCTGGACAAGTAGTTTCAGATTGAATTCGTCCAAGAATTGTCACTTGTTCAGTTAATACGCGTCCTGTTCCATGACATCTATTACATGTATGAATATCATTCTTTGATTCTGCTCCTGTACCAGCACATTTAGTACATTCTTCATGACGATCAACTTTGATTTCTTTCTTAACACCAAATGCGGCTTCTTCAAAAGTTAGTGTAATGTTTACACGAATATCATTTCCTCGTGTTGGACCATTAGATTGTCTTCGATTTCTACCACCACCAAAGAATGATGAAAAAATATCTTCGAATCCGCCAAAGCCTCCTCCGAAGCCTCCACTAAAGCCACCGTCTCCAAATGGATTACCTTCTTCTGAGCCAAATTGATCATAATTTTTACGTTTAGTTTCATCACTTAAACAATCATATGCTTTTTGAACTTCTTTAAACTTTTCTACTGCATCTGGTTCTTTACTTACATCAGGATGATATTTTTTGGCAAGAGTACGATATGCTTTTTTTATTTCATCTTCGCTTGCGGTTTTACTAACTCCTAATATTTCATAATAATCTCTTTCAGCCATTAAATAGCCTCCTGTCTAATTATTTACTATTTTACTTCTTCAAAATCAGCGTTTACTGTGTTATCATCATTTGAACTATTTTGTTCAGTATTTTGACCTGCTTCTTTTGCTTGTTGTTCTTTTTGGATTTTTTCATATGCTTTGATAGCAATTGATTGAGCATCTTTTTCTAGTTCTGATTTAGCAGCTTTAATTGCTTCAACATCTGTACCAGCTAAAGCTTCTTCTAATTTTTTAGTGGCAGCTTCTACTTTTTCTTTTTCTTCAGCAGTTACTTCAGCGCCTAAATCTTCAACTGATTTTTTAACACTAAAGATCATTTGATCACATTCATTACGTAAGTCAGCTTCTTCTTTACGTTGTTTATCAGCTTCAGCATTTTCTTCAGCTTCTTTAACCATACGTTCAATTTCTTCATCACTTAAACCGTTACCACCACTAATTGTAATAGTTTGTGATTTTCCAGTACCTAAATCTTTTGCAGAAACGTGAACGATACCATTAGCGTCAATATCAAATTTAACTTCGATTTGTGGAACACCACGTGGAGCCATTGGAATACCTGTTAATTGGAAACGACCTAATGTTTTGTTATCAGCAGCCATTGGTCTTTCACCTTGTAATACATGGATTTCAACACCAGGTTGGTTATCTTGAGCAGTTGAGAAAATTTGTGATTTAGATGTTGGAATAGTTGTATTTCTTTCAATTAATCGAGTAGAAACACCACCTAAAGTTTCGATACCAAGTGATAATGGTGTAACGTCTAATAATAATACATCTTTAACATCACCAGCAAGTACACCACCTTGGATAGCTGCACCCATTGCTACAACTTCGTCAGGGTTAATACTTCTATTTGGTTCTTTACCAAGTTCACGACGAACTAAATCTTGAACAGCTGGGATTCTTGAAGAACCACCAACTAATAATACTTGGTCAAGATCATTAGCAGTAAGTTTAGCATCTCTTAATGCTTGACGAACAGCATCAACTGTAGAATTTACTAAGTTTCTAGTTAATTCATCGAATTTAGCACGAGTTAAACTTGTGCTCATATGTACTGGTTCACCATTTGCATTAACACCAATGAATGGTAAGTTAATATCAGTTTTAGTAATACCACTTAATTCTTTTTTAGCTTTTTCAGCAGCTTCTTTAACACGATATGCTGACATTCTTTGAGCTGATAAATCAACACCTTCAGCTTTTTTGAATTCTTCAATTAAATATTTTGCAACAGCATTGTCAAAGTCATCTCCACCTAAACGGTTGTTACCAGCTGTTGATAATACTTCGAAAGTACCATCAGCAAGTTGAAGAATTGATACGTCAAATGTACCACCACCTAAGTCATATACTAAGATAGTTTGTTCTTTTTCTTTTTTATCTAAGCCATATGCTAAAGCTGCAGCTGTTGGTTCGTTAATGATACGTTTAACTTCTAAACCAGCAATTTTACCAGCATCTTTAGTAGCTTGACGTTGTGAGTCATTGAAATATGCAGGAACTGTAATAACTGCTTCAGTTACTTTTTCACCTAAATATGCTTCTGCAGTGGCTTTTAAATTTTGTAGAATCATTGCAGAAATTTCTTGTGGTGTATATTTTTTACCATTAATATCTACTTTATAACTAGTACCCATTTCTCTTTTAATTGAAGAAACAGTATTTGGGTTTGTTGCTGCTTGACGACGAGCAACTTCCCCAACTTGAATTTCACCATCTTTGAATGCAACAACAGATGGAGTTGTTCTAAAACCTTCTGGATTAGCAATAACTTTTGCTTCTCCACCTTCCATAACTGATACACATGAATTTGTTGTACCTAAGTCAATACCAATAATTTTTGCCATAATTTATATACCTCTTTCTATTTAAAATCTTTTTTATTTGCTAACTTTTACCATGCTAGGTCTTAACACACGATCTTTATACATGTAACCTTGCATAATTACTTCTACAACTTGTCCTTCTTCCACCCCTTCAACTTCAATAGTTTCAACAGCTTGGTGGATATTAGGATTAAATTTTTCGCCTAAATCTTTAATCTTTTGAACACCATAATCACTCATTACTTGTTGTAATTGCATGTTAATCATTTTGAAACCTAATAAATATTTTTTTAATAATTCATCTTCAGTATTACTACTAACTGCTTTATCAAAAATATCTATCACATTAATCATATCAGATAGTAATGTCTGATTAGCATACTTTCTGTCTTTAATTCTTTCATCATTTGTTCTTCTTTTGAAATTTTCAAGTTCAGCACGATCAAGTAACATTTCATTTTTAACATTTGCAAGTTCTAATTCTAGTTTTGCAATTTGTTCTTTTAATTCTTTAATCTTTTTCTTTTCCTTAATAGGTTTTTCTTCTACTTCATTAGTTTGTTCTATTTCTTCAGCAACTTCTTCTTGTTCATCTGAAGTAATAGTTTCTTCTAATTCTTCTTTTTCTTCTTCGCGGTATCTATTATTTTCCACCTTGTCACCTCTTTTACATTATATTTTTAATGTTTTTTGCAATATATTCAAGTAATGGAATAATTTTAGAATACTCCATTCTTGTAGGTCCAAAAATTGAAATTGCACCTTTATGTCCATTATTACTTTCATAAGGAACTGTAATAACTGTACAATCTTGTAATGCTTTAATTTCATTTTCTTGACCAATTCTAACACTAATTCCCGAATTGTCTAATTTTACTATTTTTAAGATTTCTTTCTTTTCGATTGCATCAAACAAATCTTTAACTTTTTCAATATCTTGGAATTCAGGTTGTTGTAAAATATTAGATTGACCTGAAATATGATATTTATCAGTTGCCATTTCTTGGAATGCAGAAACAATCGCATTTACTAAATCTTCACGGTATGTCATGAAATCCATAATCTCTTCATTATTAAGTTCTTCTTTTAACTTTTGTTCAATTTCACTAACATAACAATTGTGTAAAATTTCATCTAAGATATTAACAACTCTTTCAATTTCTTTAAAACTTAAACCGTCAGGCACAATAATTTTCTTACTTTCAACATGTCCTGAATCAGTAATCATTATAATTAACGCAAATCTTTCTTGTAAACTAACAAATTGTAATTTTTTAATTTTTGAACTACTTGCTGAATTACCAAGTACTAGACTTGCATAATTTGTAAGTTGAGAAACTAAATTCATTGATTCATTAATAGCTTGTTCTTTTGATAAGTCATGTCTTTTAAAAATCTCATCAATCATTGGGAAATTATAATCTACATTATTTCTCTCTTTCATGATTGTTTCAACATAATAGTGATATCCCTTCTCTGATGGAATTCGACCACTTGATGTATGAGTTTTTTCAATAAATCCTAAGTCTTCAAGATCAGCCATATCATTTCTTAATGTTGCTGGAGATACTTGTAACTCATTTCTTTTAGAAAGAGTTCTTGAACCAACTGGTTCATTTGTACTTACATATTCTTCAACAATTGCTTTAAGAACTAATATTTGTCGATTTGATAACATTACGACACCTCCTTTTTTAGCACTCACTTACCCTATCTGCTAACATTATATCACACTTTGTTAGCACTGTCAAGAGAAAAGTGCTAATTTTTTCTATTTTTATTATATTCAATTATTTTATAATTTATACATAAAATAAAAAAGTAATACTTTTTTAGTATTACTTTATATTTTTAAAACTCTGATTTAATAGATCTATCAAACAAAACCTTTAAAGCTTTCAATGGATCTTCCTTATTATATAGTATATTATACACAGTATGACAGATTGGCATATCTACTTGATAAACTTGACTTAAATATTCAATTGCTTGAGCAGTATAATATCCCTCAGCTAATTTACCAAAAGTTTCACCCTTAGCATATTGTTCACCAAATGCACGATTATGAGAGTGTACCGAAAAGACAGTCGCTTCGTAATCTCCTAGATGGCATAGTCCATAAGCAGATAATTCATTCCCACCCATCTCTTTGATTAATCTTGCTACTTCTCTTGTTCCACGAGACATTAATGCACCTTTTAATGTGCTTAAATTAAACCCGTCAAGCAGTCCTGCAGCTATACCAATAACGTTTTTAGTCGCAGCACCGATTTCATTTCCAAGCAAATCAGTTCCAATGTAAAATCGAATTAAGTCACTAGATAACTCTTTAACTAGATATGTCTTAAGTTCATAATCTTTTGAATCAATTACCATACAGTTAGGTATATTTTTGTAAAACTCTTGAACATGACCAGGTCCTATCCATACAGCAACTTTATTGGTATCACTTGTATTTTCTGAAACAATTTCAGATAGACGTTTATGACGTTTAATATCTATACCTTTCATACAAAGTATAAATGTTTTATTTTCAAGGCCAAGTGGTTTAATCTCCTGCATAAAATCATATAGATTTTGGGAAGGAATTGATATAACAACAACATCACTATTTTTTAATATGTTAATATCAGTTGTTAACTTAATAGATTCTGGATAAATAATATAATCATTTGAACGAGTTAAAGTAAGTTTTTTAAATTCTACGCTATCTGGTTTGCCATAAACTGTAACATCTTTACCAATACGGTCTAAGTACCATGCAATAAACGACCCCCATCTACCGCTTCCAACTACTGTTATTTTCATTTATCTCACATCCTTTGTTATATTATACCATATTTAGTGACATTTTAAAAGTTATTATAAATAGATTGTAATATAAATGCCAATCCACTGAACAATCGCACCAAAAAGAACAAAGAAATGCCATATAAAATGTGCAACTTTATTTTTCAAAGCAAAAGGTATTATACCTGCAGTATAAATTATACCGCCACCCAAAATTAAAAGAAAAAATGTTAGATTTTTGATTAACTGAGGGAAAAATATAACGCCACACCATCCAAGTATAATATAAAGTGTAAAATGTAACCATTTAATTCTATTAGGACCAAACACCCCAATCATTGTAACTCCAAAAATAATGATTGCCCATTGGATTGAACACATAACTATTCCAAAAGTTCCACCAATAAAACAAAGTAAAATTGGCGTATAAGTTGCACCAATTAACAAATAAATTGATAAATAATCAAAACGTCTAAATAATCTTTTTACTTTACTATCTGTTTTAAATGCATGATATAAACAACTCATCGTAAACATCATCAACATTCCAACAAAATAGATAACAGATGATATAATCTGAGTATTAGTTTCACTATTGATTAACATCAATATAAAAGCAAAAATCGCAAATAAACTACCCACACCATGAGTTACTGCATTCCCTATTTCTTCCAAAATACCACGTCGTGGCATTATTTGTTTAGAATTCATATTTCACCTCATAAATACATATTCATAATACATTATTTTTATAAATTAAAAATAAACAAAAAAAAGATGCTTTCGCATCTTTTTTAAATTGATTTCGTTACGCCGGAGAATACAACAGTTCCTAAATAGTCAGTAATAATAAACGCAAATGCTTTATCCACAACAAATGTATGGTATACATTAGTATATGGTCCAGGTCCTGCTGATCCACAAACATTTTGAACAGTAACTGCAGCACCTTCGATGCCATATCTATTAACTGTAAGTTTAGTTTGATGAAGAACTTGTTGAATAAATGCAGGTCCATCAACTAAGCTTGTAAAATCAGCTGTATCAATATTAAATACAGATTTAATACCAAACTTTTCACTTAATACATTTCTAATATCTCCATCATATCCTGCATCATATTCTGGAAAATAACACTTTGTATGATTAATTTCCATATTGACATCGTCAACAGCAAGATAAGAATCGTTTTCACTAACTTCTTTTAAAACTTCCCTAGTATAGATGTCTTCAACTGAATAACCATCTTGTGGTAAAATAAACTTAATTCTATAACCATGATTTGTTCTTGTAGTCGCAGTTTTGAACATTTCTGTTTCATATGGTTTACCATCAAAATAGTCACCCATTAATAATTTCGTATTTGTAGTACTTTCATCAAAGTTAATAAAGTTATAAGTTTCTTTTGTAAATGATAATTCTTTAATATTTTCATCCCATATATCTTTTAAATAATATGTATTTACTAACATAAAGATTGTTTCATTAGATAAATTAAAGTCTTTATCGATCAAACCTCTAGTAGCATTTTTAATATAACTTCTAAACGCTTGATTTGCTTTATCAATATTGTTCACAAAAGGTACTTTATAAGTAGAAACATAAAAATTATCAGCAAGTGAATTCATTGTATCTTCTTTCAAAGTTAAACCTTCTTCTATCCAAATAGAATTATTTATATCTTCTAAACCTTGAACAAATTTGTTTCCAAGCATATTTTCGCCTTTAAATTCTTTTTTATGATCAGAATAAAGATTTTTAACATACATATATAATTCTTCATAAGACATATTTAACGCATTCAAAATTTCTTCACGGCTTGTGCCATTTGTCGATTCAACTGTCATTGAAAGTGCCATAAAAACAGAATATGGTGAAATAACAAAATTATTATCTTCTTCATAATCTTCATAAACATATTCAGATAATTTATATGAAAAATCTTGAACTTTTGTCAAGAAAGAATCATATTCTTCATTATTATATAAACGCTTTTCTAAATCTGTTTTAGCCATTTTTACAACATATTTTTCAGAAACTGAATCTTTAAATTCATTAGTTCTTTCAAAGCATGATGTAGTAACAACCATCATTAATAGTATAATAATTAGACTTAAATATTTCTTCATTTTATCACCTCACTAATTAAACGCAAAAATATTCTTTTTTATTTGAAAAAAAGAGTTTAATTTTTAAACTCTTTTTTTTCTTAAATAATACGTATTAAATTTCTGTTCATGAAAACAAGTTGATTGTTCACCATGTCCTGGATATACATTATAATCAGTTTTACTTTTTAATAATTTACTAATTGATTCCATTAATTGAAATGAACTTGCTGTTGGTAAATCCCATCGACCAACTCCTTCATAAAACAAAGTATCACCCGTAAACATATCATTATCAATTTTTAAACAAACTGAACAATTAGTATGACCAGGAGTAAATATTACTTTAATTTTAATATCTTCAAGTTCAATTGTTTCACCATCTTTTAGCTCAACAATTTGATCTTTGGAAACTAAAGTTGGTTCATTACAACCAAAATATACTGCGCATGAAGAGTAAATGTCACTAAGTTTTAAATAAGCATTTTTATGTAAATATACTTTTACATTATATAACTTCAATAGCTTATGGAGCTTTTTAAAATGATCATAATGTCCATGTGTTAAAAAGATACCTAGTACATTACGATTATTAACTAACTTTTTTATACTTCTTTCATCGTTAGCAGGATCAATTATAATTACATTATTTAAATTACCAACTAAATATGTATTACCATTATTATTGTTTTCACAAAGTATATCGATATTCATTATCTACCTTTAGGTAAAGATGCAGCAGCAATAGATTGACCTACACGACGAGTGTATTCATCTGGTACTGTAATTTGAATATGGAATTCTGGGAATTCTTTTTCTAATACTTCATTAGCTTTAGCAATTACAATGTCTCCACCTTTACCACTAGTTACACGTCCTAGTAATAATAAGTATTTGATATCATAGAATTCAGCATAGTAAGGAAGAGTATAACCAAGATAAATACCAATTGTTTCATAAATTTCTTTTGCAAGTGGATTATCTTCTTTCATCATTCCTTGAACTACTTTTAATTTTTCAGCTGGAGTTAATCCTTCTTCGAATACAACACCACCAGCTTCTGCAAGTTTAATTACACCATCTTGGCTGAAGTATTTAACACCACATCCGTAGTCTCCACTCCATTCATCTACCATTGCTCCTTTATTATAGTCAACTGGTGCGAATGCAAGTTCAGAAAGCCAACCATTAATGTTACCTTCTTTATTAATGTAACCAACAGCTTCACTTGTACCCATAGCAATACCAAGTACGTTAACGTCTTTAAGAGATAAAGCACCAGCTAATGCAGTTACGTCACCATCGTTACATACTTCTAGTGGTACATCACCAAATTGTGCAGCAGCTTTTTTATAAATATTACGAACACCAGATTCGAATTTATCTTCAGGAACTTTTAAGAATAATGATGCAACACGCACTTCATTATTAATATAAATACCAGCACTACTTACACCAATAGCATCAACCCTTGGCATTTTAGAAGCAGCTGTTTTAAAACTTTCTAAAATACCATTATAGTGATATTCTGGATCTTCTGTTACTTTTGGAAGCCATACTACTTCTTCACTATAAATTACTTCACCATCAACAACAGCACTAACTTTTCTATCTGATCCACCAGCATCAAAACCGATACGGCATCCTTCTAAGTTACCACCAACTTTAATTGAAGACGCAACACTTTCAGGAACTTGATCATAATCCATAACAACAAATTCAAATGGATTATCATAAACTTTAGCCATAAAGTTTACGTCAAAATCACGTGCGCCACCTTTAGTATAATCTTTTTGAAGTTCTAAACCTAATTCTTTTGGTCCACCAAAATATACTTTGTAACCACCTACAACCCAAAGAACGCTCTTGATTAATCTTTCTAAGATTCCTTTTGCATCTTTATCAGATGGAACAACATCTAATTCATAACGGAATTTATAACCATTATTTCTTTCTACACAGAATGCTACTCTTGTTTTTTCAGCACTAGCAGCAACTCTTTCTTTAAATTCACGTAGTTTTAAAATCATTGGTTCATAATTTGGATCTAATCTTACTGGGAATTTTACTTTACTCATAATATACCTCTCATTAATATTTTTAACAGATATATTATAACATATTTTTAATTAAATTTAAATTATTTGATTAAATAATTATTTGTCTTCTTTTGTTTTTGGCACATTATCATCTATATCAACAATAATAACATCTCCACCAATCTTCACAATGCGATTCCATGGAACATTATAACCTGATTTACTATTTAGAAAACTTGTAAATTTAAACCCCGAATTAATTTTTATACTATTAATTTTACCAGTTAATGTATCAATTTCCGCATCTTGAATTCGACCTAATTTATTACCATCAGTATCATTAATAACATCTTTTGAAGTTAAACTTGATAATTTCATATAACACACTCCTATTAATATGATATGTTCTTTCTTTTAAATTGTGACAAATTTCTTAAAATATAGTAAAATAATAAAAGGTGATCATATGAAACATTTACTTAATCATGAAAAACATTATGTAACTTTTAATAATTATTTAAAAGACCGTTTTGGTCATAAAGTATTTAGAATATCACTGAATGCTGGTTTTACATGTCCAAATCGAGACGGTTCAAAAAGTAATCTAGGTTGTATTTATTGTAGTGAAAAACTAAGCGGAGATTTCGCAGGTAACAAATTAGATTCTTTTAAAACCCAATTTGAAGAAGGTTTAAAGCTAATGAATCAAAAATGGGAACAAGGTACTTATATTGCTTATTTACAAGCTGGAACTAATACTTATAGCGATGTTTTTACTTTAAGAAAGATCTATGAAGAAATTATATCTCTTCATGAAGATATTGAAGTATTGTCAATTGCAACTCGTCCTGATTGTATAAATGAAGAAATTGTTGATTTATTAGCCGAAATTAATCAAAAATGTGAGGTTTGGATTGAACTAGGTTTTCAAACAATGCATGAATCAACTTCAATTATGATTAATAAATGTTACACAAATAATGATTTTGAAAATGCTATTAGTCTTTTAAATAAAAAAGAAATTAAAGTTATTGTTCATATTATTAATGGTTTACCATATGAGACAAAAGAAATGATGATCGAAACAACAAAATATCTTAATCAATTTAATTTATTTGGTTTAAAAATTCATATGTTACATATTATGAAAAATACTCCACTTGAACAAATCTTTCATGATAAACCATTTCATGTTTTGACTTTGTCAGAGTTTGTTGATATAACCACTACTCAACTAAGATATATCAACACTAACACTGTAATTCATAGACTAACAGGTGATGCACCGAAAGAGTTATTGATTGAACCATTTTGGACATTAAAGAAATTTGTTGTTTTAAATGAAATCGACAAACATATGCGAAAATACAACATTTATCAAGGTGATTTATGCTAAAAACAACTGAACTTACTCATTTATTAATTAGTCATATTATTAAAGAAGGATCACGAGTAGTTGACGCAACAGCGGGAAATGGTCATGATACTTTATTTCTATCTAATCTTGTTGGAATAAGTGGAAAAGTCTTTGCTTACGACATTCAAGAACAAGCTATTAATAATACAAAAGAATTAACCAAAGATAAAACAAACATTGAATATTTTCTAAAAAGTCATGAATTCATTGATCAAACTAATTTAGATTTAGTTTTATTTAATCTAGGTTTCTTACCTAATGGTGATAAATCTATTACAACATTAAAAGATTCCACAATTAATTCAATTCTTAATTTAATTAACAATTATTCACTTAACCCAAATTTACATATTTTTATCGTTGTATATCCAGGTCATCCGGAAGGTAAAATTGAAAGTGATGAATTATTAAGTTTTACTAAACAATTAGATAAACATTTACTTGTGACTACTTATATTCCACATAATCAAAATAATGCACCATACTTAATTACAATTAATAAAAAACAAAAGACTGCATCAAATAATTGATACAGTCTTTTTTTCTATTTATTTTTGATATTTAAATAAGCGTTATTTCTTAATCTACCAGCTTCTTCTGGTTCATACAATTCATTTGTTTGAGAAACTTCTTTTGCTAATTTAATGTACTCATCAAACATTAAAACATCATCACCAGAAAATAAGAAATGTCCTAATTTACGATACCAGTAAACATAATCTCTATTAGGGTCCATTTTGGCTTTTTCTTCATCAGAAATTACAATTTTTATCATATCACCTGCAGGATCTGAAACAATTTCAATTTCAAATTCAAATGGCAATTCATTTTTAGTAAATGTTTTCTTAAAAATAAATTGGTTAAATTTAAGATAGAAAATTTCATTATTTAAAATATATGAATCATTTCGTGAATTATCAACAACTAGTCTCGTATAATACAAACGATTATTAATAACTCTTAAAAATTCATGTTCCAAATAATCTTGATTATATTTCATTATATTTTCACTACTATGTTCTTGTTTATTACGAACAGTTTCATAATTATCAAGTTTTATGATATATTCATAGCCTTCATATAATTGATCATATACTTCTTCTGGAACACTAAATTTAAAATTACCTTGAACAAGCATTTCATTCAACATTAAATCATATCCATTTGTAATTTCTGCAATCTGATTATATGATTTAATTAATTGTGCTTCAACAACACAAATTCTAACATCATTTTCGTCAAAATAAAACATATCATTTTTATTTATAACTTTAATATAATAATAATTTGTCCAAATATCTGGCGATACATAATCATATCTAGAAAGTATTACACTCTCGTCTAGTTGATAAACATAATCTGGTTGAACTATTGCGATATCAGTTCGTTTTTCCAAAATCTTCACTTTTTCTAATAAATCATTACCATTTAAATCATTATCCCATTCTAAGAATAACATTCTTTGGTAAGTTTCTAAATTTACACTTTTATCATCGATTTCTTTTCCATCTAAATATTGATATATTAACTCATAAGTTTCAGGTTCAGCATCAACAACTTTATCTGGTTTTACTTCCTCAAAATCAGATACTGAATAATATTTTTGTTTCATACTTGATTCATGATTCAATATAACAATAATTTTATTAAGAACAAAAGGATATTTTACATCAAAAGATTCTATTTTTAAAGTGCTAGCAGAGTTCAATAAAATTGTAAAAGTTAAAACTAATAATAACACCAATTTTTTATATAATTTCTTCACATTAAACCCCCATTTCTTTCAAATAATTGTCAATTTCAATATTAATAGTTGGGTCATTCAATATCATTGTTCCAAAATGTGAATATTTTAATTTATAGAAAAATGATTCATTAATATTATTCAAAGCTTTCAACATATTTTCAAAACGAACAATTACTGGATTAGAAGTTAATACATATGAATATTTTTCTGAATAACTATATCCACTTGAGTAATCATATTCGATAAAATAATTTTCTAAATCAAAACAATAATGAACTACTCTTTGTAAAATTAATGTTTCCATTTCATAATCTTTTTCAGTATAAATAGCAATACTTGAAGATATATTGTTTAATAGTAATTCATCATCCGCAACAGGTAGTAAAGTATATTCATTAGATAAAGTAGAAAAAACTTCTTCGTTTTTGTCATCTACCTTTATTTGAATGGTATCATTTAATTTATATAAAAACTCATCACCAACCGCGAAATATTTATTATAAGTATTGCTGATTACTAATTTTAATGTTTTTCCACTATTTGAAATTTCATTAATATATTTAGAATAATCAGTTTCAACATTTAATATTTGATTAAAATTTTTAATAATGTTGGCTTCAATAACATTAACATCATTTCCGTTTATATCTTTATACAATAGACTAACATTTACAACTTTGAACCATATATAATCTAAAGCTGCTTCTTCAGATTTAGATCCAATTGTAGGATTAGTAGGTTGTTCATCAATATTTTTATCATTACATGCTGTCACAAACGCGACAACAAACAAAATTAAAAGTATGTTTAAATATTTAATAATTTTCATAATTAATTATTCAACTCACTTTCTATAATAATAATTTCAAAAGAATACAAATCAGAAATATTTGTTTCAATATCAAAATAATATGTAATTCCATGTTCCATATACATATCAAGACTAGTTTCACCAAAAGTAATATAATTTAACAAAATACTTCTTTCATCATCTTGATAAATTTCAAGCATATTATCAGGATAATCAGATAGTTGATAACCATATGCAGTATAAGGAACAAAGATAATTTTATAATATCCACTCGACTGATTGTTAGTATATCGAATATTGAATTCATCAATAGAATCTGATATGAAACTATTAGTATCATCATACGATAAATAACAATTAAGTTGACGTTCTATCTCAAGAGTTATATTGTCAATTCCATTTCTTATTGTTTCGACTTTAACATAATACAAACCGACTGTTAAATGTTTAAACACTCTAGTTTGATCAATGTTATTACAATTATAAATCTCTATTGTATTAAAATTCTCATCATATAATGTAATTTTTGGATTCATAGAATTATCAATCCTAAATTGATAAGTAGCTTCATCAATTACATTTAATCTATAAAATTTTTTATTGCTATAGTTTGCATTATTATATGATAACGAACAAGTTTCAGCAAAGTTATTATATGATGTATTTTGTATATAATGTATTGGCTCATATGACAACGTATTAATTATCGAAGCAGTTACATTTAGTTTTTTACCTTCGTATGAAGTATCTTGATTACTTGCGTTTTGATACACAACGTCAAAAGGAGTACAATTGCTAAGTAATATATTTTTAACCGTATAAGGTGTGAAATTTATATTCATAGAATAGATTAAAGCCAATGTTCCAGCAACCATTGGCGCTGAGCAAGATGTACCATCAAATGTTCCATAGCCACTTTCATTAAGAATACTTGTCGTATACATTTCATAATTAGCAAATAATGAGACAGTATTTTCTCCATATCGTGATTTTGTAGTTCGTTGCCCCGAACTATCTAATCCTCCTACAGAAATGACATTCGATAATTCTGTTGAATAATTGGCGGGATATATAGGATATATATCATTATTAGCATAAATATCTTTATATCCACCTATTCCAATTTTACCAACAGAATTACTTGCAGAACACACAAATAGTCCATCATAATTTTGAATTGAACTAAATACAGCTAAATCATTAATATTACTATCACTGCTATTTATAAGATGCCCACTAAAATTTAAAATTTGTATATTATTTGCATTTGCATAATCAATGGCTAATTTTACTTTAGATGATTCAATATATCCAACGTAATAAGGACTTGATGGATCATATACCTTTAATGATACCAAACTAACTTCTCTACAAATACCATATACAGCTTGGCCTCCATCTCCATTAGCTCCAACTACACCTGCGGCAGCAGTTCCATGACCATAATTATCAACTAATGGTTGTTCATTAGAAGATGTAAAATCCTTATGTAAATTATTATTCAAATTATCAATTAAATCTGGATGTGTACCATCGATACCACTGTCAATAATTCCGACTTTAACAGCACGCGAACCAATTGTTAAATCCCATGCTTTAGTTACATTACAAATATCGTAATCTGATTGACGAGATGTAGAGTTCATTAATTGTGAAGACAAGTTTTCATATTCATTTGATTGTATCTCATATAAATAGTTAGGTTGAACAAAATAAACGTCTTCTCTTGCTTGCAATTGTTTAATTAATACATTCAATTCATCATTTGAAAATGACTTATTCCATCTTAAAGTATAACATTCATATTGACAATCGGATCTTACATTTAATTTATTTACATCATACTTATACATATCATTATATTCAACATAATCAGGTCTCACATCATTAAAATCGCTTAAACTATATTTTTGTCTAGTTTTATCATTTTTATCATTCATAAAAACTATAACACTTTTGTCAGAATATAGCTTATGTTCTTGACTAAATATCATTTCTTGAGCATTTGAGATTTTAGGTGAAAATAAAATCAACCCTATGATAAACAAATAAACTAATTGAATTATTTTTTTCATAACTTTTTCCTCCTTTTTAAAAAATAAATTCAATAACAGAATTTTTAACTTAAACCATCACAACCACCTACTTTAAACAAAAAAACTCCCTTTAGTCTACCTAAAGAGAGAAATTATAAAACTGCACATTATTCTTTAGGCAATTAACCTAAATATTTAAATTTTATTACTTTTTACTCTTATATTATATTATATTAATTATAAAAAGTCAAGTACTTAATTATAAAAAGTCAAGTACTTATCCTAAATTTCCTTTTTAATACATAAAAAATCAAACCCCATCAATTAGGTGGGGTTATTTTCTATTAT
>JBGVIL010000212.1:0-3045 GCA_045123185.1 Bacilli bacterium
CAATGTGGGTAATCTCGGTACTAAAACATATAGTGAAATGTTACAAATCATTGCACAGCAAAATGGTGTAAATATTGTTCCATCTCGTAATGGTAATTTTAAATTTGTAGTTGGACTTCCTGATGCTGAAATCACATTAGACGACTCACAATTAATCTCACCTGAAATCGGTACATCGCTGTATGAACTTAAGAAAGTATCAGTGGATGTAGATTCTGAGACTACATATACAAGTGGAGAACAAGTAGCAAAAGACCACCAAACATTACAATTTGCGAATACTTATTTCACTCAAGATATGGTAGATAACATTTACGTTACATTTAGTGCTTATGCATTCTATCCATATGAGTCTGAAGTATATCAACCTCGTTTAGAGATTGAGCCACTAGATATGATACACTGTGGAGAATATGATGTACCACTAATGCAAATGAAATTAACAATCGGTAGAGATTTAAAAATGGAATTTGCTTCATCTGTAAAAACAGAAACGTCATACAATAAGTCATATAGTCTATCACAAAAGATGGAAGAAGCAATTGAAAGTAATTCCAATCTTGAAGGCGATGTAAACAAGTTAAGAAATGAAGTTGCTTATATCCAACAAAACTACCCTACAACATCTGACGTACAAGGTATGATTGCAGATATAGAAACTGGTAATAGCTCTGCATTAGATTCCATCAAAGAAGAACTTAATACGAAAATTGATGCAAATACCAAAGCATTAGAGTCTAAAGTATCTGCTAATGATGTACCAGGTATTGTTTCTAAAGCTACTAATGAAGTACAAACTGCATTCAATTCAATCTCAACGAATTATACAGCTAGTACAAATTCATTCGCATTTAATGCTAATAATGGAGCGAAATATTTTACATTCGATAATAATGGAATGTCTATCTATAATCCTACTTCTAATCCAACAGAATTAGCTAAGATTAAAGTTGGTTCAGATATGAAAGTTCTTATCGGTACTAAAACTGCAAGTAAAGGTATCTCATTAGGATATTTTAATAGTAGTAATGCGTTCGTAGAAGTCGCTCTAATTAAAGATGTAGTTAATGTGAAAAATCTTATTACTGAACATAATCACGTTAGCCTAGCGACTGACACGACTATTGACGACTGTATTAACGAGGCAGATGCCTTATATATGATTCAAGAAACACCAATAGTCAATATTAATGGAAAACTTATGATAGATAAAGCACATATCCCAACTTTAGGTACTGGAGGTAGCGCTGTCAATCCATACGAAGTGTTATGTACCAAAGATGGTTATATAGACATTAATCAATACATTTTTTATCTTCATGCGTCAATTAGACATTTAAATGAATTATTACATAGCAATTCAACTGCTACTGCTAATGAAAATTCAGACCTTGAAGCAAGAATTGCTAAAATAGAAGAACAATTAGGAATAAATAATAATACAACAGAGGAGTGATATAAATGATTCAAGCAAAACGTATTTTAACCGTTGATAATAAAACTTCTCGCTTAGACCAACCAATTATTTTGTATAAAAATGATGGTGGTATCATGCTTGAAATTGAAATACGAAACGTTAAATATAGATTTGGTCGTACACCAAATTTAGAAAAATTCGACAATGCATTTTATAAAGTAACAACCCTTGTAAACTTTATGACAAGCAACAAAAAAGTAGTCGTACCTAAAAAAGGAATTTGCCAAGATGGGGTGGCTAAAATCTTTATTGCAGAGGAATTTATCGACCAATTAGAAGAAGTAGGAAATGCACAAATGCAGTTCATTCTTCACGATTGGCAAGGTTCAAGTATTACTATTCCACCTTGCTCTATTGAAGTTCGTAAACGTATCATCGACACAACAGTAGATGAATTCGAATATTACGATAATCGTATCGTTCACAACCATAGAGTGTTTAACCATACAAACATTGTTAGAAAATATGGAGAAGTAAATGGTACTTTACAACTATCTAATCAACATGAATTTCAAACAGCTACATTTACAGGCAATACTACTATTACTGCACCAACAGTAGATATCAATACACCTGATGAAATTCATTTATACTTTACACTAACTTCAGATGGATTTGATGTTACATTTAATAACATTGAATGGGATTCATGTGGAGTGTTTAATGATTGGAAAACAAATATCAATTATGAATTAATCTTATATCCTAAAGACGCGACACATTGGATTTGCACGTACAGAATGTATAACTAGAAAGGAGTGTCGATAAATATGATTAAAAAAGACGTAGAACTAAATATTTCCAAAGATGGAACTAAAATCACATTAACAAAACCTCTTGTCTTACATAGAGGAGATGAAAACGTATGCCTCGATTTACATATTATCGGAGCAGATTACGATTTTCATAGAATGGTAGAAACAGATGAAGTAGTTGGGGAATCTGTAATGGCAGAAGTTAATGTGTTAAAACCAAATTCAGAAGAGTTTCAATTTCGTGCAGAAGTATTAGAAGGTAATATTGTGCATTTTGAGGTGCCAAATTTACTTCTAGATGAATATGCAGAAGTGGGTATTCACCTCGTTCAATTAGTGATTCGCTATGGTTTAACATCTAGAATGGCTCTTCCTGCATTTCAAATGACAGTTAAAGACAGATTTGATTTAGATACCATTCAGACCTTGCCAGTGACACCACAAATCATTACAGAAATCAAAAAAATTGTATCAAATGAAATGCTTACTGTAAAAGGTAATCTTGAAGCTCATAGAGGCGACATTGCAAAAAATAAAGAAGCCATTGCACGTAAAGCAGATGCAGACCATAATCACAATGACCTATATAATAAAAAGTCAGAGAAAATTTCCGCTGAACAACTTCCTGAAGAAACTATTGAAACATTAGCAAAAGTTCGTGATATTCGTTTCGTAGACCAATTACCACCTAAAGAAGAACAAGAAAAAGACGTTATCTATTTCGTGGTTGGGTGATGTTCTATGAAAGAACAACAAATTAAAAAAGTATATAAGGATGGTAAACAATATGCAAAAGCTTACCTAAATGGACAA
>JBGVIL010000213.1:0-16201 GCA_045123185.1 Bacilli bacterium
AGAACAATATATTGAATTTTATAATAACAAAAGATTTCAAGCCAAATTAAAATGCTTGGCTCCGATAGAATATCGAAACCAAGCATTATTGGCATAATTTTTATTTTTATTACCTGTCTACTTGACAGATATCAGTTCAAACCTCAATCCTTTTAATCTTTTTTTAATGTAATAAATAATGAATCTTCTATTTCTTTACTAACTGTGACAGTGTCTTTAATGTCTATAAAATATTTTTGATAATCTGTTGTAAATATTTGAACATTTGGATTAGCTTCTTTTAAATTACTAAAAGTAGGCCAATTATCTAACCATCTTGCGGTATTTGTAATAAACACATAATCGGGGTTAATTAACTTACAAAGTGGTAAAGTATTGGTTCCACCACCTCCGTGGTGACATGATTTATATATATGTAATTTATTAATTTGATATTTGTCGTAAATCTTATTAACCATTTTTATTGATAATTCTCTAACTTCTGGTATGTCAGTACTTGAACAAGTTACGTCTCCACCTAAGAATATGTTGAAGTCATTTACCTTTATAAATGTGCCTAAACAGTTAAAGTTTTCATTGAATCTAATTTGATGATAAAAGTTACTTTCTGGATTAGAATATAAATCATTTAGTAAATTTGAAACATTGAATAAATCAAGTGTATGTTCATCAAAACTAATTTGAATGTTGTCACTCTTTAACTCATCAATGAATATTATTTCAGTATTCTTTTCGCCGGCATTGTCTAGAATTTGGTGATAGTTTTTGAATTCATTTTCAATATATTCTTCATTGGATGCATAGCCACTAGATGTAGTACCATCTAATCCATAGTATCTTTTTATATATAATTTTTTAACATTAAAGTCTTTTAAGATTTTATCACAACAACCATAATGGTCATTATGAAAGTGCGTAATTAAAATAAAGTCAATGTTTGTGATTTGGTGCTCTTCTAAATGTTTTTTAACCATTGGATAGTAAAAAGCACTACCAGTATCAACGAACGCAAATTTATTGTTTGATTCTAAGATAATTGAGTCGCTCCAAATTGTATTTAAAAAATGTATTTTTAAGTGTTTCATAATAACTCCTTTTATTCATTATAACATAAAATATATTTTAAAATTGATTTTTAATAAATTAATAATTTAAATTATTAGTATATATAATAAGGAATATTAAATATTAACTTGATATATAGTGTAATTTATGATAAAATATAACAAGTTAGAAAGAAGTGATAATATGAATACATTTGTGCCTAAGAATTATAAAAGTAAGTTATCAATTTATGAAACACAAACATCTATTGGTATATTTAAAAGAATCTTTGAAGAGAAACTTTGTAAATATTTAAATTTAAAAAGAGTATCTGCGCCTTTATTTGTTAAAACAAATAGTGGTTTAAATGATGATTTGAATGGATTTGAAAGACCCGTTTCATTTAATGCAAAATGTTATAGTGATGAATTACAAATTGTTCATTCGCTTGCGAAATGGAAAAGACTTGCTTTACATGAATATGATTTTAAACCAGGAGAAGGTTTATATACTGATATGAACGCTATTCGCCGTGATGAAGACATGGATAATATTCATTCAATTTATGTTGACCAATGGGATTGGGAAAAAGTAATTTTAGAAAGTGATAGAACTGAAAGTTATTTGAAAGATACAGTAAGTAATATTTGTCTGGCAATTCATGAAGCCTCATTTGAACTTAAAAAAATATTTCCTGCGCTTGATTATGTTTTTCCAAAAGAAGTAACATTTATTGATAGTTTTGAACTAGAAAGACTATATCCAAATATGACAGGTAAAGAAAGAGAAAATGCGTTTGTTAAAGAACATGGCACTACATTCTTGATGAAAATTGGTTGTAAGCTTGCAAGTGGAGAACCACATGATGGAAGGGCTCCAGACTATGATGATTGGGATTTAAATGGTGACATTTTAGTATATAATCCTGTACTAGATTCAGCATTTGAAATTTCTTCAATGGGTATTAGAGTAAATAAAGAATCATTATTAAAACAATTAGAAGAAAGAAATCAATTAGAACGTACAAAACTATATTTTCACCAAATGTTATTAAATGATCAACTACCATTAACTATTGGTGGTGGTATTGGACAATCACGTCTTTCGATGTTGTTATTAGAAAAAGCTCATATTGGTGAAGTTCAAGTATCAGTATGGGATGAAGAAACTAAAAATACTTGTAAAGCTGCAGGTATTAAACTATTATAATAAGATTTTAAAAAAGAATGAGATTTCTCATTCTTTTTAATTTGTTTGTATAAAATAGTAAAATATGGTAAAATATAAAAAAAAGAGGTGATTTATTTGAAAAAGATATTTCGAAAATTATTTAAACTTTTTATTTCACTTATAATATTTATTGCGTTAGTAGTCGGTGTTTATGTTATTTATTTAACTAGTCAATACTACCGAATTGAAGATCAAATGAATTATACTAACAATATTAAATCGAGTAATGATAATTTAGTACAGCTAAATACAGAGTACACAATCACAACATATAATATTGGTTTTGGTGCATACAATCATGAATTCTCATTCTTTATGGATAGTGGAGAAATGTTAGATGGTACTAAAGTATCAGGAACAGGTTCAAAAGCAGAATCTAAAGAAGTAGTTATTGATAATACTGAAGGTGCAATTGAAACTATTCGATCACTTAGTCCAGATTTTATGTTTTTCCAAGAAGTTGATGAAAAAGCAACACGTAGTCATAAGGTTAATCAATACGTAAAACTTATTGAGAGTTTTAAAGATCATAATAGTATTTATACTTCTAACTTCCATTCAGGATTCTTATTTTATCCACTCCTTGATCCACATGGTAAAGTAGA
Organism: Bacilli bacterium; assembly: GCA_045123185.1. Lineage (GTDB taxonomy): Bacteria > Bacillota_I > Bacilli_A > ML615J-28 > CAG-313 > UBA1231. The sequence continues at coordinate 2,880 of JBGVIL010000213.1, forward strand.
AGCAGGGATTGTGACAATGTCAAACAAAAAGATTGAAAATGTTGTTCGTTATAAACTTGAAATTGACGAGTCATTCCCTACAAAATTCTTTGATTTAGACCGTTGTTTTAGTGTTTCTTATTTACCAATTGAGGGTAGTAATAAGAAACTTGTACTTGTAAATGTGCACTTATCAGCATACGATAAAGGCGGAATTTATCGTTTTAAACAATGGAAACAGCTTAATGATTTCTTCATTGAAGAAGTAAATAAAGGTAATTACATTGTTTGTGGTGGAGACTTTAATCACGATATTTCAAATGTTGAAGGGTTCAGTGGCTTTCCAACAACTCAGAAAAAACCGGAGTGGGTATATACTTTAAGTAATCAAGATTTAGTTCAAAATCTTGGGTTAAGTTTCCAAACAGCTGTAAACGCACCAACATGTCGAAGTACTGATATGCCTTATACAAGAGGTGTTAACTACACTGTTGTAATTGATGGATTTATTACATCTAGTAATGTTGAAGTTGTTTTAACTACAAATATTGATGTTGATTTTTTATATAGTGATCATAATCCTGTAATGATGAAATTCGTTTTAAGATAGGAAAAAATTGTATAGTAAAAAAAGTAAAAGAAGTTCTAAATTGTTATTAGAACTTCTTTTTATTTAAATTATAAAAGTAATTAATCTCATTTGAACTAGTAAATAAATTGATACTATAGTCAATATCAGGAAGATATTTAAAGATATCAAAGTCTTTCGTTAAAATAATAAGCTTTTGTTTATCTTTAATAATTTTTTTAAAATCTTTGTTGTTTTTTAGTTTAATTGTTTCATAATTATCAATAGTTATATCTTGGTCATAATTGTTAACTACTATAATATTTTTATCTAATTGATCTTGTAGTATATCTTGAATAGACAGTGAATCAATTGGAATCAGATTTAAGTTGTTTTGATTTTTCGTTTTTTCAATCGGTTTATATTTTAATAAACCATGATCATATAACTTGTATACATAACTTAAATAGTCTTCAAATGATAATTTATTAACTGGTTGATAATTTTCATTTGTTTTGTTTTTTGAAATAATATATCTAGTTCCAAAAACCAAGTCATCACATGTTTCAACATTTGATGTTGGGTTTTTCGGCATATAATAATAATCATAAATATAGTTGTAAAACTCATCTTCTGAAATGTTTTCTAATTTATTGATACCTAAAACATATTCAATAAAGTCATTATCAAATTCTTGTTTTAAACTATTAATAAATAAAATATCATTTTTTTCTTTCTTTGTTAGTTTAACCGGATATGGTCGACGTCTTGAAAGTGGGTTACATCTTAGTATTCTAATACCAACAAGAAGTGTTGCGTAGAAGAAGTTAAACTTTTCATATGTTTCTAACGCATACTGACTACAAGTTGGGTAGAACTTACAATGACCAACTCCAATGATTTGTTTATTCTTTTGATAGCTTTTAATAAGCTTAACCGCAGTTTGGTTTTTCATAATTATCACCTAATGTAATTATACTAAAATTAGTTTATCTTGTAAATTAATACATAAATTTAGATTTTATTGTTAATACTAATAATATGAAATACTTATATTTACTATTAATTATATTGTTTATAATTTGGCTTTTAACTATGAGGGTGAGTATTTGTCTAACCCAACGTGAAAACACTGATATTTACGTTAAAATAGGCCCATTTTTACGTTTTAAACTACATAATACAAATATTAGTACTATTTGTCATAGTTTATCAAATTATGACTTTAGTGTTTTAATTAATAAGAATAAATCTATTGATATAGACCAAATATTAAAAGAAATCATGATTGATAAAATAAGTGTAATTAATAGTAATAATATCTTTAATACTTTGTGGAATATTTATATACCTTTTACTTATAATATCTTTAATTTATATTTAGATGAGTATTTAACTTCAAAATTCAAAAAAGTAAGGAATAAATATTATAGTGTTATTTATACAACACTTGGAACTTATAAGTTAAACTTTGAAATTGTGTTAAGTATTAGAGTATATCAAATATTTAAAATATTATTAATTTATTTTAAAAATAAAAAGAAGGTAAAGTATGACCAATCAAATTAATGATTTATTAAAAGATTCTGTTGAATCAATCAAAAAATTAGTAGATTCAAATATTGTCATTGGTAATCCAATTATTATAAATAATACTCAAGTTATACCAATATCGAAAGTTAAATATGGTTTTATAACTGGCGGATCTAATCAAGTAAATTCCCCTTTTATTGGTGCGAACGCCGGTACTGTATCAATGACACCAGTTGGATTAATTGTGTATAATAATCAAGATATTAAACTATTACATTTAGATACTAGTACCCATACTATTGAATATCTAGTTGATAATATTGTTGATATTATTCAAGAAGTTATAAATAGATTTAAAAATAAGGAATAAATTTACAAACTTATTAATATGATATAAGGGAAAGGGGATTACTATGAAATTTATAGTTATTGAGCTTCCGAAGTTTTTATCTAAATTAGTGCTTTTTGTAAAAAATCTTTTTAAGAAATAAAAAAAACAAGGCTTTCGCCTTGTGTTTTTTAATTTGGTTTATGCTCTTTCTACTAATCCAGAACGTAAAGCGCGTGTTGATACATATACTCTTTTAACGCGTCCGTTTTCATCTACAATTCTAACCTTTTGAAGGTTTGCTTTAAAAGTACGACGAGTTGCTTGTAATGAGTGTGAACGATTATTCCCAGCTTTTGAACCTAAACCAGTTACATAACATTTACGAGCCATAATCTATATTCCTCCTTAGTATTACTCTAAAAATCTCGTATATTATATCATATAATTTAAGATATTGCAAGAAATTTATAAAATTATGTGATGGAGGTTTGTGGCTATAACTTAATCACTTGCAAAAATCATAAAAATATGGTATTATATATTGTCATTTAGGAGGTAATCTATGAATACAATTAAAATCAATGGGGATTTGTATAAAATAATTGTAACAAATGGTGCTGTCTCACTACGAAATGCTTATAAAGAAATTGATGCCCTTAATGTGTTCCCAGTACCTGATGGTGACACAGGAACAAACATGAGTATGACAATCGAAGCTGGTGTTCAAGCAATTGAAAATGAATCAGGTCTTTCTGTTTACGAAATGTCTAAAAAGTTCTCACGTGGTATGTTAATGGGTGCCCGTGGTAATTCAGGTGTTATTTTATCACAACTATTTAGAGGTATTTATAAAGGCCTAACTGGTTATGATGAAGTAGGTGCTAAAGAACTTGCGAAAGCTTTTAAATCTGGTGTTGAACAAGCTTATAAAGCTGTTATGAAACCAGTTGAAGGAACTATCCTAACTGTTGCAAGAGAAGCATGTGATTATGTAAATAAAAAAGTAAGTAAAAAATCAACTATTAATGATTTCTTTGAATATTATATGGAAGAAGCTTATGCTTCACTTGAAAGAACTCCTGAACTTTTACCAGTATTAAAAGATGCTGGTGTAGTTGATAGTGGAGCTGCTGGATTTATTAAAGTCGTTGAAGGTATGCAAAAAGCTATCAACGGTGAAATCTTAGAAAGAATTGATACTGAAAAAGTACAAACTGCAACTGTTAACCGTGGATCATTTAATGCCCACAGTGAATTAAAATATGGTTATTGTACTGAATTTATTTTACAACTTCAACACAGTAAAGTTGATATTGCAAAATTCGATGAGAAAGTAATTATTGAAGAATTAGAAAAACTTGGTGATTCAATCGTTTGTATTAAAGATGAAGACATCGTTAAAGTTCACGTTCATACAAAAACTCCAGGTATCGTATTAGGTATTGGACAACAATATGGTGAATTCTTAACATTAAAGATTGAAAATATGTCAGTTCAACATACAGAATCAAATGAAGTTCAAGAACAATGTGATTGTGAACAATGTGTTGAAATGCGTGCAAGTTTAGAAAAGAGAAAGATTGCGGTAGTTGCTGTTGCATCTGGTGATGGACTTGTAAGTTTATTTAAATCTATGGGTGTTGATTATGTTGTATCTGGTGGTCAAACAATGAACCCATCTGCTGAAGACTTTGTTAAAGCTTTTGATAGTTTAAATGCTGAAAACATCTTAGTATTCCCAAATAATGGTAATATCGTGATGGCAGCAAAACAAGCTGGAAAATATTATGACAAAGCAAACGTTGTTGTAGTTAATTCAAAATCACTTGCACAAGGATATTCAGCTCTTACAATGTATGATTCATCAATGGATGATGTTGAAGAAATCGTATCTGAACTTGAAGATGTAATTTCTAATGTAACAACAGGTGAAGTGACTTACTCAATTCGTGATGCAAATATTGATGGTATCGATATTAAAAAAGGTGATTATATTGGTATCGTAAATAAAAGAATGATCGCAAGCACTAGCGATAAAGTTGAAACTGTTAAAGTTATGTTAAACAGTACAGACTTATCAGAAAAAGAAATTATTACAATTATTAGAGGGAAAGAAGCAACTGATGAAGAAGTAGAAGCAGTTGTTGAATTTATAAATGAATCTTATCCGGACATCGAAACTGATGTTGTAGATGGAAGTCAAGACGTTTACAGTTTTATTTTATCAATAGAATAAAAGAAGTGAAGTTTTATACTTCACTTCTTAATTTGTAATGAGGGACATATGAAAACAATATTACTAGAACAAGCCGAGTTTATCGTTGCTAGAACTCAAACGGCTTTAAAAAAACAAGGAATCGAAACAATCAATGATCTATTTCAAGAGTTTCCAACTCGTTATGAAAACTACAATGTATCAAGTATAAAAAATGCAAAACTTGAAGAAACAATTGTACTTGAAGGAAGTGTTGTAAGTAAAGTAACAGTAACATATCTTAAGTCAAAACTTACGGCTTTAAACTTCTTATTTGAAGTTGAAGGGCAAGTTATTAAAGCAACCATCTTTAATCGTGTATTTTTGAAAAACAAACTTGATTATGGTACAGTTATTAAAGCAAGTGGAAAATTCATGAAAACACTTAATAATTTCACAATTAGTGAATTAATATTATGTGATGAAATAAATCGTGACATTGTGCCTATTTATAAAATTAAAGATATTAGTGAAGCAAAATACTTAGAAATTATGGATAAGTGTTTTAGAAGATATGGTGATTACATAACAGAAACACTACCTAATAAATATATTGAAAAACATAACTTAGTTAGTTTAAAAACTGCAACTAAATTTTTACATGTCCCTGAAAATTTAGAACAAATTAATACTGGTCTTTCAAGATTAAAATACGAAGAACTTCTTAAATATCAAGTATCAATGAAGTATTTACATTATATGCGAGAACATTCTAATACTTCACCATCGATTGAATATAAAGAAGAACTTCTAAAAGATTTAGAAATGAAGTTGCCATATGAACTAACAAGTGATCAAAAACAAGTTATTGGTGAAATATTAAAAGATTTAAAATCAACATATGTTATGAACCGTTTACTTCAAGGGGAAGTTGGTAGCGGTAAAACTATTGTTGCAATCATGGCAATTTTAGCCGTTGTTAGTGGTGGATATCAAGCCGCATTAATGTGTCCAACAGAAATTCTTTCAAATCAACATTTTGATACAATTTCTGATATTTTAAAACCATATAACTTAAATATTGCCCTTTTAACTGGATCAACTCCATTAAAACAAAGAAAAGTTATTCTAGATGGTTTACAAAATGGCACAATTAATGTTATAATTGGAACACATGCCCTTTTCCAAAAAGATGTAGAATATGAAAAATTAGGAATCGTAATTGCTGATGAAGAACACCGATTTGGTGTACGTCAAAGAGTATTGATTAGAAACAAAGGTAACGATGTTAACTATTTAAAAATGAGTGCAACACCAATTCCAAGAACACTATCTATCTCTGCATATGGTGATATGGATATTTCAATTATTAAAGAAATGCCAAAAAACAGAAAACCAGTTATTACTAAATACGTTGATCAAAAAGATAAACGTAAAGTAATGGATCATATAAAAAAAGAAATTAAAGATGGAAGACAAATCTATGTTGTGACACCTTTAATTAATGAATCAGAAGTATTAGATACCGCAAACGCAACAGAAATCTATGAAAACATGGCTAAGTACTTTGAAGGAAAAGCAACAGTTGGTTTAATCCATGGAAGACTAAAAGCAGCTGAAAAAGAAGAAATTATGAAAAACTTCTTAGATAAAAAGATCGATATTTTAGTTGCGACTTCTGTTATTGAAGTAGGTGTTAATGTTCAAAACGCAACAACTATTTTAATACTTGGTGCTGAACGTTTTGGAGTAGCAACACTTCATCAATTAAGAGGAAGGGTAATGCGTAGTATTTATCAACCATATTGTTTCTTAATTGCAGAAAAGAAAACCGAAAATTCTGAAAAAAGATTACAAATGTTAGAAGATACTACTGATGGATTCCAACTTGCTGAATATGATTTAATGAACAGAGGGCCAGGTGAATTCTTTGGTGAAAAACAATCTGGTTCAATGAACTTTAGATTTGCTGATCTTCGTTGTGATAACGAAATATTATTAAAAGCAAATGAAGATTCCGAAGAAATTATTAGTTCAAAAGAATTTTTCGAAAACCCAGAGTATGAAACATTATATCAACATGCTCTAATGAACTATAATAAAAAACAACAAGAAATTGACTAGAAAGGATGTGAGAAAGTGACTAAACTCCAAAAACTATTAAAAAAGTATGATATTGAAGTAAAGAATTTAGGTCGTATTAAAGAAGCGTTAACTCACTCATCATATGCAAACGAACATAGTATAAAAAGTAATGAACGTTTAGAGTATTTAGGCGATGCAGTTTTAGGACTTTTAGTTGCTGAATACATCTTTAAAAATAATCCTGATTTACCAGAAGGTAAAATGACTAAACTTCGTGCAACTTATGTTTGTGAAGATGCGAACTATAAATATGCCATGGAACTTGGCATTGGGGAAGTTTTATATTTAGGACATGGTGAAGAACAATCAGGTGGAAGAACAAGACCTGCCGTATTAAACGATGCTTTTGAAGCATTTCTTGGCGCAGTTTATTTAGAAACTGGACTTGAAAAAGTTCGAGAAATTCTTGAAGTTGTTGTATTCCCACATATTGGTAAAGACGTTATTAAACCATTTGTAGATTATAAAAGCCACTTACAAGAATATATTCAATCTGAAAGCAGATCAATTTTACAATATAGACTTGACAATGTTGAAGGCCCACCACATGATAGAACATTTACAATGAGTGTTATTCTTGATGGAATTAAACTTGGTCAAGGGACTGGTAAATCAAAAAAAGATGCAGAACAACATGCAGCAAGATCTGCTCTTGAAAAAATGGCAAAAAAATAAAGGAAAGATTCGATCTTTCCTTTTTTTGTTTACATAATTTCTTTATTTAAATGACCTCTCGTATTTAATTTAGAATCAAATAGTTTAGTATCATCATCTAAATTATTTAAACGTTTTTTAAACATTTCTATAATATTAATAGTTTCTTCTTTAGTTTCTTTAGTAAATGATAGTCTATAACTTGAAATGCCTTCAAAGTCTTTTAAGTCATCAATTAAGTTTAGTACTTTAGAGTTATATAAAGTAACTTCACAATTTTTAAAGCCTAATGGGAATTCGGCGAATTCATCAACTAAACTAAAACTATCTGTTTTACATTTTCCACACATACCCATTCTTTTTAGTGGACAATATTTTGTGACCATAAGTTTTTGTCTGCCATAGACAATAAGTTCAACTTTTGGATATGTTTCATATTTATCATAATAGTTTTCAATTAGCGCGTTAATATCAGTTTTGTTAATTTCATAAGATAAAGTTACTGTATCAACACCATGTTCGTGTAGTACTCTTAGACTTTCATGATTGACAATATTTAAAGAGTAATCAGTTGTGATTAAGCACTTATCTTTGTAGTATTCAACACCATTTAACCCACCAACTAATACTCTGTCAAATCCTTCAACATAAGTACTATTATTTCTTGATACTTTATTTTGATAGTAAATAGTTTCAATACCTTGTTCAATACATGCGTTATATTGATCAATTGTTTCAACTTCACATGTAAGAACAGGTGTTGGTAATTTATATTCTGGAACTTTGATTTCTTTAGGATCTTTCTTTAAAACATTCACAACTAAACGTTTATTATTAAGTTTTTCAATTAAATCTCTTTTCATTGAACTAATGATCTTTAGTGGCACAAAGCCATTTGTTGGAAACTTAACATTAATATTTTTTAAGTAGTAAGGTGTATCATTTAACTTTTCAAGTAGATTTGTAAAGTTCTCTTCTGTTACACCAGTAGTTTTCGCAGTCTCAATTAAGTAGTCACTACTTGTATTTACCTTGATATTGTTATAAGCTAAAGTCATGGTTAAAGGTTTACCAATTTCACCAAAGACATTAAAAGTAATTGGTAGTTTTTGATAGTCTTCATGGAATGTTTTAGTAATATCTTTTAAGTAGTTGACATCTTTAGTTTTATATACTTTTTGACCAACATAGGCTTTTTCTTTTAAATAGACATGAATAATGCTATTTGATTCATTAATTAAATTTCCAGTGTTATCATACATTTTAGTAAGAGGGAAACTAATTTCATCAACATGGGGTTTTGTTTCTAGTCTTAATTGGTCATGTTGGTTAACTTTATTACAAAGTTTGATTGTGACTTTACCTTTATAAACATTAATAACTTCTCCAACTAAATAACCATAGTTGTTTGGTTTTTCAATGTTTGTGATGTTTTCTGGGTCTTCACCACTAATATATCCTTTGGTGAAAGTTCGTTGGAAATTTTTAAATAAATGGGCCTTATTTGGCTTTTTACCGTCAAGTAATTCTCTATAATATCTAACAATACCTGCGACATAAGAAGGCTCTTTCATTCTACCTTCAATCTTAAATGAATCAACCGAATTAAAGTTTAAAATATTATTTGATGTATTTAAGTCTTTCATGCTAAGAATGTAATTAGGCATAAAGACTTCTAAAGTTGTGTTATTTTTAAGTTTATAAAGTTTACGACAACATCCAACACAGCGGCCACGATTTCCACTTCGCATTCCAAGAAGACCTGACATAAAACAGTTACCAGAATATGATACACAAAGTGCACCATGAATAAATGTTTCGATTTCAATATCAATTAACTTCTTAATTTCATCAATTGTTTTAATGTTTACTTCTCTTGCTAGTACACATCTTGTTGAACCCATGTTTTTAACAAATGTAACACCATAGATATCATCAATACCTACTTGAGTAGAAATATGGGCTTCAATTGATTGATAGTTACTTGTAATGTAATCAAGTAATGCAAGATCTTGAACGATTATCGCATCGACACCAATTTCAGCAAGTTTATCAACTGTATCATAGGCATTATCTAGTTCATAGTCATAAAGTATTGTGTTCATCGCAACATATACTTTGACATTTCTTAGATGTGCATAATTAACAAACTCTTTTAGTGTATCAACACTAAAGTTTTCAGCATATGCTCTTGCACTAAAAGTGCTAAGACCTAAATATATGGCGTTTGCTCCATTTGATACGGCAGCATAAAATGCTTCACTACTTCCTGCAGGTGCAAGTAATTCTTTCATAAGATCACCTCAAGTTATTATTTTATCATATTTTATAAAAAACTAAAACTAATTTATTTAGAAAATTACAAAATCACTTGATTTTTGACAGAGTGTCAAGTATAATATATGTATGAGGTGAAAATATGCCTACAAATGCGTTTAAAAAATTATCGAAGACAAAAAAACAAAAATTAATAAGAGAAGGAATAGAAGTCTTCAGTAAATTAAAATATAAACAAACTAATGTTAATGAAATTACTAAAGCTTTAGGAATAACAAGAACAGCATTTTATTATTACTTTACTGATAAAAAAGACTTTTATGAATATTTACTTTATGGTAAGAGAGAAGACTTTCTATCTAAACATGTTTATAACAGAACAGAAAAGTTAGATTTCTTTGAATTATTATTAGAATTGTTTGATTATTTAGCTGATTGTAAAAATACACCAGAAGAAGGATTCTTTAAAGATTTATTTATTAATATTGATTATATAGAACAAAATAATCTATTAGCTTTAATCTTCTTAAAAGAACAAATTGATGGTTTTACTTATATTAATGGACTTGAAAAATTCTCAATGGAAACAAAAGAAGAAGTATTTGAAATAGTAAACTTATTATTTACTTTTTTATTTATCACGGTATTAAAGTATTATGCTAGTTATGATTCAAAAGAACATGCAAGATTAGTTGTAGAGAAAAAGATTAAATACTTACAAAATGGTATTATAAAAAATGAATATCGAGGAGATAATATATGAGAAAGATAAAGATTTTAACGGATTCAACATGTGATTTATCACAAGAATTAATTGAAAAACATGATTTAGGTGTTTTACCGCTTTATGTTAACATTGATAATAAATTATATCGTGACGGTGTTGATTTAACTGCGGCTGAAATGTATGAGATTGCGGAAAAGACTAAATCACATCCTAAAACTTCAACAGCTGCAATTCAAGAAGTTTATGATTTCTTTATGGGATATTTAAAAGAAGATGTTGATGTAATCTATACTGGTATCGCAAGTGGTATGAGTTCAAGTTATCAATATGCTCATATGGTAAAAGATATGGTAGAAGAAAAACATCCAGAGTTTACTGGACATATGCATATTATTGATTCAGGGAACCTTTCTACTGGTATTGGGTTATTAATTTTAAAAATTTGTAAATGGCGTGATGAAGGTTTAACAGTTGAAGAAATCATGCAAAAAGCTGAAGAAATTAAGCCTAAAATTAGAGCACAATTTTGTATTGAAGGACTTGACTATCTTCACAAAGGTGGAAGATGTTCATCTACTTCTAAAATATTTGGTACAGTATTAAGAATTAAACCAATGATTAAAGTTGTTGATGGAAAAATGGGCGTTTGGAAAAAACCAATTGGTTCATTCAAAAAAGCTTTAGGAATTATGGTTGATGAATTCTTAGAATGTTTTGAAGATGTCGATAAAGAGTTTGTATTTATAACTCACTCTGAAGGTTCACAACATGCTGATTATATTAGATCTAAAATTGAAGGTGTAACCGACCAAATCGAAAATTTATACGAAACAAAAGCAGGATGTGTAATATCAAGTCACTGTGGTAAAGGCACAATTGGTATTTTATACATCATGAAGTAAAAGCTTATTGCTTTTATTTGGGCTAGTTATTGGATTCGATTGGCTAGTTGACAATTGGTAAGCATACCGTGGGTAGGCACGTTAAAACCTGAGGTTAAAAATAACCGGAAATCAAACTTTAGCTTTCTGCTAAGCTTAAAATAGCAGGGCCTAATATATAGGTTTAACTCCTATGTGTCTTGTCTATGTGATACAATAGGATTCAGAGAATAGACTTTGATGAATACGTTAGCTTCGGCGTAGGATTCGAGATTTAGAGCTGGCATTAGTTGAGTGTTGTTTGTCGTCTTAACTAATGCGAGATTTAATCGATAAACTAAGTATGTAGAAGTCTGGTTGAAGACTAGTTAAGACCGGGGTTCAAATCCCCGCTAGTCCACCATTAGAATGTGTCTATAAGTCATTAATATGAATCATAGATTCATAATGTTTATAGTAAAAATATAACGATTTTAACATCAAAAGCAAGGAATTATGCATCTATTTAGGTGCATTTTTTTATTTTTCAGTAAAGTTTTCAGATTTTAGCAACTAAAGGGATTTGAATATATGGTATTTTAGGGGTGTTGAAAAAATAGTCGGTTGATGGGACTCGAACCAATAAGAGATAATGGTGGAAAAATAGATGTGATTATGATATAATTTGAATGTAAGAAGAAAAAAATGGAGAAAAATATGGCCAAAAAAACTTATGAACAAGATATGGTGGATAAATTAGTTAGCAATTATACTTGTATAAACTTTGTGTATCAAAATGTAAGAAAAAATCCTGACGTTGGTTTTAGTGGACGAATAAATGGGAATCATTATTTCTTTATATTAGAGGCAAAAAAATATAATAAAGATAATCGTAGTAATTATCCTAAACAGTTGTTAGCTGAAATACTTATAAATAGAGATTGTTTTTCTAAAAAAGTAATTAAGAATATTAGTGGCAACCCAGAGACATATGGAATATTACTTTCTTTTGATAATAAAAAAACGGATAAAATTTATGATTTTTTGAAGGATCATATTACGTTAAATGATTGGAATAATTTCGGTAATTTATATAATTGTAAATATGTGTTTTTGTACGATGAGACAGGTAAAGTGCTTTATTTTCAAGAATGGAAAGATTTTTTAAGTTTTTTAAATCCTCAAGTTTATTAAAATATTTTTTAGTTAAAACTAGTATGATATATTAAAAGTAACACTGAGTAACAATCAAATTTAGTATTTATATAGTATAATGTAATCGTAAAGGAGATTGCTATATGAAAGAATTTAGTGAAATTTTAAGAGAGTTAAGAAGTAAAGAAAACTTATCTCAAGAAGCTTTAGGTAATATTGTTCATGTTTCAAGAAGTGCTATTGCTAAATATGAAAATGGATTAGGTTTGCCTAGTGAAGAAGTTATTGAAGCCTTATGTAAACATTTTAAAGTGGAGAAAGATTATCTATTTCCAAAAGAAGATGTCGAACAATTAATTACTGAAAAAAATATAATTATTAATAATCAAAAGAAAAGACATCTTATAATTACGTTATCGTTATCATTAATAATAATTATTCTTGTTTCTCTTTTGATTATATTTAATGTTGATAATAGAAAAGAGACTAAGTTGGATGATGTTGAGTTTACAATAAATCTGAATAACAATACTATATTTCAAAAACAAGAACTTCTATTTGAATATGATGGTGGATATGTTTATCAGACAATAGAAATTCATGAGTATGATTTTACTGATACAACTAATTTATATTTAATTAGAGTTCATAACACCTATGTTAATGGCAATACCGCATATTTAAATGGCGCTAAAGAGTTTAGTCAAAATGAATATACTGAAAGTGTATATATGGGTATAAACTTTTCTATAACTCAAAATTATAGAACAATAACGTCTTGGCATCAAAAGAAACCATATTATTTTACATTAACTCCTCAGTTAAATCAAACTGATAAAATTTTATTAGAAGATAATACAAATTTGTTTGATGGAGCTAGTATTAAAAGAGCGGATGAC
>JBGVIL010000214.1:0-2026 GCA_045123185.1 Bacilli bacterium
GGATTATAATATTATTTAAAAGCATACTTTTAGTACTAAAAATAATAATTTTATTAAAATTCATTTCTGTTATTATATTTTTTGTTTTGAAATATTTATTTATATTTTCAATATCTATAGAATTATTTTCGTAATCTATAATTGAGAATAGCGTTAATTCTTCACATAATATATAATTTCCATTGATTATAAGACCATAAGGAAATTTGTTCTTTTTATTTGCATAAATAAGTTTTGATAATTCGTTCATTGATACTTCTTTTAATTCAGTAATGTGATCTATTCTAACTATTTGTCCTCTATATAGTTCTTTTATTTTTTCTATCGAGTAATTACTTATTTCTTTTATATAATTTCCTTCGATTCTCTTTGTTATTATGTTTATTTCTTGCATAATACCCTCCATATTCTTTTTTACTCTAATATATTATAACATTATTTGTATTAAAATTTAAATATTTAATAAAAAAAGATTTCGTTACGTAAATGGAAATATTAAGTGTCCGCACATATAATTACCTAAAATGTAAGATTTATATACTTAATAATATATCATTCGAGCTTTTATAGTCAAACATTGCTCTTGGATAATTATTTATCCAATCTTCAATTTCTTTTATAAAAGTTACTTTTATATTTGTCATATCTTTCCCTTTTGGAATCCATCTTCTTATCATTCTATTATTATTTTCATTTGTCCCTCTTTCACAAGACCTATATGGATGTGCATAATATATTTGTGTTCTATTTCTCTTTATTCTGCACGACTTTTCTAAACCTTTATACCCCATAAATTCTACTCCATTATCAAATGTTATTGTTTTAAACGTTTGATAAAACTTACTTCCGTATTTCTTTTCTATCTTATCTAGTGCTTTTGCTATTGTTTCTGTCTTTTTATTTGGCAATTTCATTATTATCTCTTGTCTTGTTAATCTTTCTGTTAATGTAAACAATACTGTTGTTGTACCTTGTTTGCCAACTATTAAATCGCCTTCCCAATGACCATATTCACTTCTTTTATTAGCTTCATCAGGTCTATATTCTATGCTTTTTTCCGCTGGAATAAGTTTACTTACTCTTCTTGTTACATTTTTATCCTTAAACTCTTTTTTGTATATTATTTTACCTTGTTTTACTTTATTAAAAACTACTCCTGATTTTATTCCATTTCTTATTGTTCTTCCAGATATTTTCACATTAAAACCATATTTTTCCAATTCTATAGATATTACCTCTGGAGATTTATTTTCTTCAGTTATTTGTTGTTCTATATGTTCTACTAATTTTATATCTTGATCTAGTTTTAAACTTGGTCCTTTTCCAGTCTTATTATATTCATATTTTTCTTGTGCAATTTGTGCACTATATTCTTCTTTTTCTTCCCAATTATAGCCTCTAACCACTACTAAACCTCTATTTATTTCACGACAAATAGTTCTCTCACTCTTATTTAATAATTTAGCTATTTCCTTTTTACTTCTATGCTCTTGATTATACCATCTTTCAATCATTGTTCTTTCTGCATAAGTTATATGTTTATATTTCTTCTTCTTTTTGTTATAATTATAAAGACACATATTAAATTACCTCCAATGTTTGTTCGCACTTACATTGTATCATAGGTAACAATATGTGTCTTTTTTTACGTCCATTTCGGACACTTAATTTTTCAATTTATATTTATAAAACCTCTTCATGATCTGTTAATTTAACACTTACTAGTTTTGAAACTCCTGATTCTTGCATTGTAATTCCATATAAAGTATTGGCATATTCCATTGTTTTCTTTTTATGGGTAATGATTAAGAATTGAGTTTTATTTTTATAATGATCTAGATATTTACCAAATTGTGATACATTGGCTTCAACTAGAGCAGCTTCTACTTCATCGAATAAACAGAAAGGTACTGTTCTTACATTTAAGATTGCGAATAATAGTGAAATTGCTGTAAGTGTTTTTTCTCCTCCTGATAAAAGTGAGATTGTTGTTAATTTCTTTCCTGGAGGGGATGCAATAATATCT
>JBGVIL010000215.1:0-4232 GCA_045123185.1 Bacilli bacterium
GGATTAGTTTTAAAAGTTTTAAAATGGTTAGGAATAATATTTATAATATTTTTAGTTATAGATGTTGTGGCTTTAATTTTATTTTCCATTTCTGGAAATTTTGTTGAATATCATGGTGCATCCACAATTTGTAAAATAGAAGATAAAGAATATGAAATTGAATTTGGAACAGACAAAAAGTTTAGTTGTAAAAATTGTTCAAATGAGATGAAAGAAGAAATAAAAAAAATAGTTGATTTTAATGATATAGATAGTAGTATGGTAAAAATAGAAAAATATTTTGAATCCAATAACGGAACTTGTGAATAACAAATTACAATTTAATGAGCAGATCTGTAAAAAGATTTGCTTTTTTCATGTTATAATATAACTGAAAGACAAATAGTAATTTGAAAGTGAGATGAAAATATGGCAATGTGGAATCCTTGGCGAGGCTGTAAAAAGTGTAGTGATGGTTGTTTACATTGCTATATTCATAAAGGAGATTTCAAAAGAAATGTTAATACTAACGAAATAGTAAAAACCAAAGATTTTGAAAAGCCAATAGAAAAATTAAAAAACGGAAATTATAAAATGAAATCGGGCATAGTCTATACTTGTTTTTCAACAGATTTTTTAATTGAAGAAGCAGATGCATGGCGAAAAGAATGTTGGAATATGATTAAAGAAAGACAAGATTGTACTTTCTTATTCTTGACTAAAAGAATTGATAGATTTATGAAATGTATTCCAGATGATTGGAAAGATGGTTATGATAATGTAGTTGTTTGTTGTACTATTGAAAATCAAAAAAATGCAGATTACAAATTATCAATTTTTAATAAGTTACCAATAAAACATAAATGTATAACTGCTCAACCTTTATTAGAAGAAATTGTTATTGAGAAATATCTTGATGATATTGAACTTGTTGTAGTAGGGGGAGAATCTGATTTCAATGCAAGAACATTTAATTATGATTGGGCTTTAAGTATCAGAGAACAATGTATTAGAAAAAATGTGAATTTTGAATTTAGACAATGTGGTACTTATACTATAAAAGATGGAAAACAATATAAAATTCAAACAAAAGATTTGACTAAACAAGCTAAATTAGCAAATATTAATTATAAGAGACAGTAATATAAAATACAAATGCAACTAAAAGTTGATATAAAAAATAACTATATTAATATATACTTGATGTATGAAAGGAGTAAGTCTAATGAAGTTTGGTGATAATTTAAAATTAATTAGAAAAAATAAAAAGATGTCGCAAGAACAACTTGCTGAAAAAATGAATGTATCAAGACAGTCGGTATCTAAATGGGAAACTGGTGAAGCATATCCAGAAATGAATAACATTTTAGAATTATGTAAAATCTTTAATTGTAAAATAAATGATCTTGTACATACTGATATGACAGATATTTCTTCGTTAGATGAAGAAATTGTTATGAGTGTAGTTAAATTTAATGAAAAAAAGCAAAAAGAAGTTAAAACATTAAGTAATGTAATTAGCCTAATAGGAAAAATTGGTGCAATTGTTTTAAAAGTTGCAATACCATTTATTATATTAGGAATGATATTAGTTCCTTATATAGTTAATAATATTGAAATTAAGGACAATGAAATAGTATTTAAAACGGACAATATTAAAATTATTGGTGAAAACAAAATTGAAATTCATGATATTATTATTGGTGAGTTTGATATTCAAGATGAAGACTATGATGTTATTGAAATGTTTGAAGATAATTCTAATATTAAAATAATTACTTATATTGAAACAGGGTTGGTTTTTTTGTTAGTTGAACTATATATTATGATAATTATATTAGGATGTGTAGAAAAATTATTTAATAATATTAAAGATAAAACGACACCGTTTACTTTAGATAATGTAAAATATATTAAAAAGATTTCTTATTTAATAATTGCATTAATTTTAATTACACCAATATCTGATATTTTGTTTAGTATAATATTAGGTATATCTACTGGTGGAAGCAGTCCATTTGAATTAATGAGTATATTAGAAATATTAATTATATTTAGTATGTCATATATATTTGAATATGGTTACGAAATTCAAAAAGATTCAAAAGGAAAAATGTATAATGAAGAAAATAAATAAATATGAATTTATTAATACAATTCAAAATAAAACTAAATTAAGTAAAGAAAAATGTTTAATTATTAATGATATATTAGAAAATAACTTCTTGTTAGGTAATAAAAACAAGCAAAATATTATAAATGAACTAATTAATAAATTAAGTATTAACGAAGAAAAGGCTGAAGAAATTTATAATATATCTATGAATATTATTTCATTATCACTAAAAGAAAAATTAAAACATCCTTTTAAATCACAAGATTAATAACAAGTAAATCTATAAAAGGATTTACTTTTTTCTAGTATAATAGAACTATAATTTATTAGGGAGTTGAAACAAATGAAAGATAAAATAAGACAAGTAGTTTATGAAGAATATAGCAATACACTTGGAATAATTGCTTACAAAGATAATAAAAAAGTATATGAAGAATATTTTCATAATGCAACAAAAGATGAGTCTATTCATACTTTTTCAATAGCAAAAAGTGTTGTATCAATACTTATAGGTATAGCAATAGATAAAGGATTTATTAAAAGTGTTAATCAAAAAGTTTTAGATTTCTTCCCAGAGTATCAATTGAAAAGAAATCAAGAACAATTAAAAGATGTATCAATAGAAGATTTTTTAACTATGAGAGTGCCATATAAGTATAAATATGAACCATATACCAAAGCATTTACAAGTAGTGATTGGGGAGAATTTGTTTTAACACAGATTGGTGGTAAAGAGCAAATCGGAGAGAAGTTTCATTATTCAACTATTGGTATTCAAATACTATCAAATATAATTCATAAAGCAAGTGGAATGAATTTAAAAGAATTTGCAATAAAATATTTATTTGAACCATTAGAAATTAAAAATGTTTTAGATGCAGATGTTCACGATAGAGAATCTCAAGACCACTTTTATAAAACAAGAGATATAAGAGGTTGGGTAAAAGATCCTAGTGGAAACTATACAACAGGTTGGGGATTATCAATTACAACTGATGAGTGGGCTAGGATTGGTTTATTAGTATTAAACAAAGGTTTATATAATGGTAAAAGAATTGTATCAGAAAATTATATAAATGAAATGGTAAAAGAAAGAGAAAAAAACTACGGATATTTATGGTGGATATATTCAAAGAATCAAACAATGAAAATTATTACAAAAGAATATAATACAGGAAAGTATGATTCGTGGTGTGCTAATGGTGTTGGTGGTTCACTTGTAGCGGTAATACCTGAAAAGAACATTGTAATATGCTGTGCTTGTTCATTAGTTTATAATCCTAAAATTAGAACAGAGTTAATAAATAATTATTTGATACCATATATAGATAGTTTAGAGTAACAAATCACAATTTATAAAGCAGATAGAAATATCTGTTTTTTCTATGTCTATTTCCTATTTAGGAGTGGAAAAAAGGTTAAAGAATGCAAAAGTTAAATATGCTTTTATTAACGATTTTAAAAGGGTTTAAGCAATGTTGACAGAAAACATACAAATACACATTAGATCCACTTTTAGATCCAGTAGACACAAAAAAAGAGCATTTCTGCCCATTATTTACTTAAGTTATTTATTATATCCATAGTCTCATTTAACTTACCCTTAAATAGGTGTGAATAAGTTTTAAGAGTTTCTGTTGTATTGCTATGTCCCATAAAAGAGGAAACAACTGTTATCGGTGCTTGATTATTAACAAGTAAAGAAGCACATGAGTGTCTGAAATCATGTAGTCGAATTTGTTTAACATTTGCTTTTTCTGCAATTTCTCCTTTTCTTCGTTGAGCTTGTTTATATGCTAAAGGTCTAATGCCATAGTCGTTACCAAATACAAAGAACTTTTTATCAAAGTTTTTAAATTATGACAGAAGATTGGGACAAATTTAACATCTATTCGCCATTTAATACCTAATTGCTTTGGGGTATCATATTTTTTAGGAATATATGGTGATGTATTTTTAATATTTATTTCTTGATAAAAATTTAATCTTTTTAATACTCTATATAAACTACCAATATGTCTAGAATAACCTCGTTTAATTCTTAATTTGTACCATAATTCACATAATGTTATATCTGGATTTCTTCTTATTAGATTTTTAATCCAAGTTATTTCTTCATCAGTATGAGCAATTGGGT
>JBGVIL010000216.1:0-5415 GCA_045123185.1 Bacilli bacterium
AAATCGAGTAACTTGTCATAGTGGTTATTTTAATGATAATAGTGTAGAGCATAATACTGATGGTTCTTATACACCAATTAATACAGATTGGTATAAATTTGAAAGTTTAGATAAAGGTATTTTAGGATACTTTCAGTTTATTAACGTTTCTATTTATAGCAATGTAAAAGGGGTAACAGAACCAAAAGAATATATCACACGTTTACGTAATGATGGTTATGCAACAGATTTACAATATGTAGATAAAGTTATGAAAGTTATTAATGATAATAATTTAACTAGATTTGATAATACAAACAAAGGAGAAATTAAAATGTCATATACATTCAGACAAAACTTATTACCTTCAAATAAATATTCAATTAAAGCACCATATTCAATGAATGCTGAATACATCACAATCCATAACACATCAAACTCTGCTAGTGCAGATGCAGAGATTAGATATATGATTAGTAACAATAATCAAGTATCATATCACGTATGTGTAGATGAAAAAGAAGTTATTCAAGCTATTCCATTTAACCGTAACGCATGGCATGCAGGAGATGGTGCTTCTGGAACTGGTAACCGTAAATCAATCGGTATCGAAATTGCACGTTCAACTGGAGATGCTAACCTATTTGCACAAGCGGAACAAAATTGTGCAGCATATGTTGCTAAATTATTAAAAGAACGTGGATGGGGAATTGACCGAGTAAAACGTCATAAAGACTGGTCTGGTAAAAACTGTCCTCATAAAACTATGGAAAAAGGTTGGCAACGTTTCTTAAATATGATTCAAGCAGAATTAAATAAATTAAACGGAGCATCTCAACCAAAACCACAACCTAGCCAACCATCACCACAACCATCTGCTACTAATTTCAAAGTTGGTAATTATAATAACTATGTTGTTACTACTGACAGTTTAAATGTACGCCAACAACGTAATGGAGGTTCTGCATTATTAACTACAATTCCAAAAGGAACAAAAGTTTATGTGCGTTATGTAATGTATCAAGATAATAGTGCTACACCTAAAGGAGCATTATGGGGTGGAGTATCTTATAATCAAAAAGATGGATTTATTAACTTAAATTATGTTAAACCTTATGTAGCACCAAGTGGAAATGCAGTTAAATATCGTGTAAAAATTAATACAGCTGTGTTAAACGTTCGTAAAGAACCTAACGCTTCATCTCGTATTGCGACACAAGTAAGAAGTGGAGAAGTATATACAATCGTTGAAGAAAAAGACGGTTGGGGTAAACTTTTAAGTGGAGCAGGTTGGATTAATTTAAGTTACACTAAAAAAATGTAATGAGGTGATACAATGGATGTTGTAACTTTAGCTTTAGCGAAAAAAGGTGCTAAAGGTGAAAAAGGAGATAAAGGTGACCAAGGTGAAACTGGTGCACCATTTACTTATGATATGTTTACAGAAGAACAATTAGAAGGATTAAAAGGACCTAAAGGAGATAAAGGTGCTAAAGGAGATAAAGGTGAACAAGGTATTCAAGGTATTCAAGGACCAGTAGGTCCTAAAGGTGATATAGGAGAACAAGGACCAGTAGGTCCTAAAGGTGATACAGGAGAACAAGGACCTAAAGGAGATAAAGGTGAAAAAGGTATTCAAGGACCAGTAGGTCCTAAAGGTGATACAGGAGAACAAGGACCTAAAGGAGATAAAGGTGAACCAGGTGAACCAGGTAAAGATTTATCTGCCGAAGTTGAAGCTTTACAAGCCAAAGTGGCAGAATTAGAAGCCGCAATTCAAGCCTTACAACAACCTCCACAAGTAGAACAAGTAGAAGAACAACAAGGGAGTGATGAATAATGTTGAAAGTAGTAGGTGAAAAAGCTTATAATACAGTAGAATATATTGCTAGCAAACAAGCAGATGTTGAAGATTTACCTAAAAATGTTGGACATGGAAGTACTTGCTTTGTTATTGAAAATTCAAATGTATATATGTTTGATGCAGAAGTAAAAGAATGGAAACAAATTTAAGGTAGTTTGCCAGATATTCCATCAAGAATCGGGGTGAAAAGATGGAAGGAATAATCGAATTAGTTTCTACGTTCGGTCTATCAGTAGCATTATGCTTGGCTCTTGCTTGGTTCATTTATAAAATTTTTAACTGGATGCGTGAAGATTCTAACAAAAGAGAAAACGAAATTAGAAAGACTGCACAAGAAAGAGAAGAACAAGTAAGACAAGCAGCAAAAGAACGTGAAGCATATGCAAGAGAACGTGAGGAACGTGATAGAGAACAAATAAAACACTTTTCACAAATTATTTCAGAAAATAGTAAAGCATTAACAAAAAATGCAGAGGCGATGGAGAAAATCAACTCTAATATAGAAATCATCAGTCATGATGTTCATAAGTTACAAGATGATGTAACAGAGATTAAATATCGTCAAGTAAATAGAGATAAAGATAAACAATAATATAAGGTTGAAATTAATAGGGATATATACTATAATAATAGTGTAAACACCCTGTATATTTACACAAGAATTGATAATTAAAATAATATAAAAGTAGAGGCGGATGATTATATTGGGTAAAAAAGGCAAAAGACCGAGGGTAGAAGAAAGTGATTTTATTTTTACTTCTTTTCAACCGGATAACGAAGTAACTGGTTCTGCGTTTTTACTAGAAATACCAGATGAGGGAATTAAATTATTGATTGATTGTGGAGCATACCAAGATTCTTCATTAACAACAAAACAGATATTTGACATTAATAGTCGTAAGGCATTAAAAATTCCATGGCATGAATTAACACATATTGTTATTTCACATAGCCATGCAGACCATTGTGGACTATTACCATTAGCAATGAGAGATGAATTAGGATTTAACGGTAAAATTATTTGTACTGAACCAAGCCAACCACTAATTAGTTTAAACTGTCAAGACGCAGCGTTTGTAATGGCTAGTCAAGTTAAGTCTTGGAATAAGTTAAATCCTAAAAAACCACTCTTACCACTATTTGGTATGGAACACGCAAGTGAATTAATTAAATACTTACAAGGTTATGGATACTACGAAAAAATTCCACTAACACCAAATGTAGATATTGAATTAGTTCCAACAGGACACCTACTAGGTGATGCTAGTATTATTATTGAATACAGAGTAAACGAATATAGAACAAGACGTGTATTTTATACAGGTGATACAAACGCTTGGACAACAATGCCAAGACCATTTACTAAACAATTTGATACTGAAAAAATTTACGATTGTGATACTGTTATTTGTGAAAGTACATATGGTTGTAGAAAACATAGTGGACAAGACGCTATGGCACAATTAGAAAAAGTTGTTGAAGAACACGTTATTAAAGGAAGAGGGGTATTGCTTATTCCAACATTTGCAATTGGTCGTTCAGCACAAGTTGCACATTTATTAAAACTTATTTGGAATAAGCACCCTGAATGGGAGAAAATTAATATTCCAGTTTATATGGCTGGAATGATGATGGGAAAAGCATTTAGTACTTATTCAAACGAATACTATCAAAAACACTTTATGGATGAAGAATGGAGTCAGTCAGAAGTGTTTAAATGGGGTAGAATTCAAAAGATTGACAAATTCAACGAGGTTGAGGAAAAGTTGATTGATAACAAACCAAAAATTATTTTAGCAAGTTCAGGAATGTGTACTGGAGGATATACTACTTACTTATGTCAGCAAATGGTTGGTAGACCAAATGTAGCACTTCTTTTTAGTGGATACGTTGGTGAAGGAACGACAGGACGCGCTATTTTAGATACACTAAACAAAGAAAATAAATACGTAACTATTCAAGGTGTAAAATACAGAGTTCGTTGTCAGATTCCTGATAGATTAGAATTAAGTGGACATGCCGATTCAACACAATTAGTGAATTTATTGACAAGAAGTTTTAACGAAAATAAATTAAAACGAATTATCATTGTACATGGTGGAGAAGAGGAACGCCAATACATGATGGAAACTTTGAAAACAAAATTTGAAATTCCAAAAGAAATTATGACAATTAAAGAAAAAGAAACTTTAAGATTTTAAGGAGTACAATACGTACTCCTTTTTTAATATATGAAAGGAGTACGTATAAGTACGATGGGTAGAAAAAGTAAATATACATATGAACAGTTAATTAATTACGATAAGATAACTCGTGATAAAATTATCTACGAGCAAAGAAAAAACTCTTTGCAAAAATTTGACGAAGAATTTCTTTTAACTATTAATCCACAAAATAAGAATCTACTTTTAGATTTTATGAATTTTATTGCTTACAGTGATATGGCAATAAGAACGTGTCAAGGAATTAAATCTAATTTAATTATCTTTTTTAAATGGAATAGGGATTTTAATGAAAATAAAAATTTTAGATTAATTACAGTTAAACAAGCAGAACAGTATTTTACTTATATAAAATGTGCGGGTTATACTTATATGCGTGCAAAAATTATGAAATCTGATATTACTAGTTTAGCTGATTTTTGTGAGTTTGTTTTAGGACAAAAAGAATTTAAAGCTAAAGGCGTAAAAAATCATTGGTACACTTATAAAAATCATAAGTGGAGAGAAGTCGATATTCAACAAACAGAAGAAATTAATGGATATAAAAAAACTAACGTTTCTTGCTTTTCTGAAGAACGATTAGATGCTTTAAAATTTTATTTAAAACAAAAACAGGATTACATGGGTATGATTATACTAGATTTTGCATATCTTGGAGAGAAACTTTTATTTTTAAAAGAAGATGATGAAGTATTTAATAAACAAATGAAATCTGTAAAAAGTTATTTAAAATGGAAAGAACGTGAGGGTGCAACCGACATTCCTGACGTTTTAATTATTAGACGTGACAATGGAGTATACGCACCAATGTCATTACCTGAGTTAAGAAATTATGCAAGAATGTTTTCAGTATTTTTAGGAAAAGAATTTATTATATGTTAAAGGAGTATATTAATGGCAAAAGATAAAATGAATCACAGACGTAAAAATAAACAAGATAAAGAGTATGTACCTTTAGATATTTCTCAATTTGATGATTTAATTAAAAAGCCAAACAAAAAATACGACAATAAAAAGAAACAATATAATAAACCAAACAGCAGAAAAGAGGAAAGAGGAAAAGATAACTATAAACAAAAACAAGATAATAAACAACAAGATAAACAACAAAAACCTAAACAACAAAACAATAAACCTAAACAACAAAATCAACAACAAAAACAAAACAATAAACCTAGACAACATAAACCAAATAAAAATAATCAAAATAAAAAACCTCAACAGTAAATGTTGAGGTTTATTTTTTTCGCTTTTAAAATTGTCTTTTACCTTTTTCAAATTTCATCATGTCTTTACATAATCCATTAACATCAAATAACATAACATAAAATGTTTTCTTTTTATGTATTA
>JBGVIL010000217.1:0-2823 GCA_045123185.1 Bacilli bacterium
TTATACGTATATTTCTTACTAATTCTCCTTCTTTATTTACATATACATTTTCTTCTAATCTACAATATTTAAATGAACCAAAATTACTAAATTTTATTGCTGTACATTCATCTATATTCTCTACAATTGTATCATTGATAATTTCTTCAGCTTTTTCTGCATTTGCAACCTTTATTGTTTTGTGTAATGCATTTGCTTCTTCAAATAATGTGTTTATAGCTTTATATCCACCAGTTAAATCTCCACTTTTATTTAATTTCATAGCAAAATTTTCAACTCTTATTTGACTATCATTAATTTGTAATGTAAAAGTTGCTACTACAAATTCTGCACCTGCTTTAGATAATCCTTCTCTTATATCTAATCTATTTAATCTTCCAACTAATTCCACAGAATTAAATGTAACTGCCATGAATACCACTCCTTTTATTTTTTTATTTTTCCACAGTATATTTTTACTGTGGATATTATATTATACTATTTAAATCATTAATTTGTTCACTTAATTCTATATTTTTTATTATGATTCCAAACTATATATTTAAATTTTAATTTTTTACCTATTTTTTTACCACAATTATTATGTTTACCTATTAAAACTTTACTTATAGAGTGTAACGATATATTATAATACATAGATGCTTCTAGAACCGTTTTAAATATTTTTTTATCATTTAAACATATTATAGATTTTGCATTTCCATTATTTTCGCCATTATGTTTTCCTGTGTTGGATTTACTTATTTTTATTTTAGTTTCTTCGGTATGATGTTTACCTTTTTTTATTTCACTTTGTTTATTCTTAGTTTCTTCGGCATGATGCTTACCATAAAGTGGATTTTTTTTACCACACAAACCTCCTCCACTTACTCCTTCACCACCCCAAGTACAGTTCACTAAATGCATACCACTTTCTCTACTTTTATTATTAGGTATATCTATACTAAATCCATATTCAAATACTAATTCATTAATTAACCATATCTCAATTCCATGTGCTTGTTCTTCAGTTAAATTATCTTTAACTATCTCAACAATAATTGGATATTTATTTGATATTCTTTTAAAATGTTGATTTCTATTCCTTAAATCTCTCCATCTATTGTTATGCCCCATACCTACATAAAATGGTTCATTTATATCTAACCTCCAATAGATATAAACATAATAATTATTCATATAATCACCTATATCAATTCTTCTAATTGGTATATTCTTGTACATCCTATTTTATCTACAAATTTAGCATAATAATTTATTTCTTTATATTTATCATTTATTTCACAACTTACATGTAATATCATTGGATTTCCTTCTTTACTATCGTTGTCTTTAAATATTAATTCTACGTATCCATTTTCATAAAAATCATCTTCAGTTGGATAGTAATCATCATCTATATATAATTTTTCTATTAATTTATAATAATCACAATAACATCCATTAGTAAAATTGATTGCTTTATATTGTGCATGTTCATTCCATATAGGTTCTACTATATCATATTCTTGAATCATAAATAATTTTCTCATATATAATCACTCCTTAAATTATTTTATTATATTCATATGGGATACTAATTGCATCCCATATTTTATTGATTACTCCATTTTTTATAAGCATATTCAATCCAATCATAGATTTTTAATAATCTATCAATATCAAAGAAATCTTGTTCTATATACCAATCCTCCATATTAGACGAATGTTTACTATAATTATAATTATCATACATAGGCACACAATTCCATATTTCATTTTCTCCATTTAATGATAATGGTATTATATGGTCAATTGTTCTATGTTCAGAATTATTACCAATATATTCTCCTGAATAAGCACATCTCCATTCAAAGAATTCCATCATTTCATACCATTGTTCCTTAGTTATACCATTTCCTCGACTTTCTTCTAACATCCTACGTTTAGTACGATAATTAAAATTTTTTTCAGGATTGTTTTCTCTGTATTGTTTACATTTTTCTAAAGTTTTTTCTTTATTCTTTTCATAATACTGTTTTCTATGTTCTTTTATTTTTTCTTTATTATCTTGACGATACTGCTTTTTATATTCTTTAATTTCCTCCTTATATTCTTCATAATACTGTTTTTTGTATTCTTTTATTTTTTCTTTATTATCTTCATAATATTGTTTTTTATATTCTTTAATTCTTTCTTCATTATCTTGGCGATATTGTTTTCCACATATTTTACATTTAGATTGTAATCCATATTTACTATTGCCTTTATAGAAATTCATTTCATTGGCAACTAAAATTCTTTTGCATTTTTTACAAACTTTTATCACAAATGGACATTTCATTATTTTATCACCTTATATAATATTTTATAAGAGAGGATTGAATTTTAATCCTCCTCTAATAAATCTAATCCTATATAATCTAAGATTTCTCCTAATTCTTCTATGTCAAATTCTTCCCAATCCTCATCTTGTTTCATTTCTTCTATTAATTGGAATAATTCTAAATCTTTCATATTACCACCTCTTAATAATATAATATATGTTTTATACATTCTCTTTATGTTTCTTTTTCATTTGTATATTATATATATACGATTTTAATCATTGAATTGTTCCTATTTTTTTTAAAAAATTATTCATAACTTTCTTCGTCTTTATCAAATCTCCATCTTTTTGCTATTGGAAATCTTAATGAACAGCTACCGTCTTTATTAGTTGTTTCCTCAAAATAGCTTATTTCCAATATTTTTCCTAAATATTTATCTTGATTATTCCATACTTCTTCTCTATCACTATCATTCCATCCACTTCCAACTTTAACTATATTATCTTTGTATTTA
>JBGVIL010000218.1:0-8388 GCA_045123185.1 Bacilli bacterium
AGGCGAATGGGTCATAGACCAAAAAGCTATTCAAACTTCAATTATAGATGCCGAAGGTAATTTTGAATCTGACCATGTAGAAGGTGCTTTAAGAGAATTATCAGACAGAATTAAACAAGGCGAAGGAATGGAAGAATTAGAAATTAAAATAAATGCTGTTACCGATAAAGTTGGTAGTGTAAGTAGTCAAGTAAATACTTTAAATACTAAAGTTAATGCATTAGAAGAAGATGTTGAATGGCTAAAAGAAAATGGTGGTGGTGGAGCTGGAACTGTATTACCTACTATAGAGTCCGATTTTGTTGATTGTGCCATAGATAGGGGCACTTCTATAAGCATCCCGATATTCTTTACTTCACCTAATATGGGTGAGGGTACGGCTTATATTTTAATTAATAACATACAAATACTCAAACAAACAGTTAAACAAGGTGATAATTTAATAAACATAGATGGCGAATATTTCATTACTACTGAAAATGTTATTACTATTTATGTTAAAGATAGAGCAGAATTAATTTCTAATAGACTAACATGGAATGTTATATCTGGTGGAATAGAGATAAGTACAACATTTGATTATGAAGTGGATTATGGAATAACAGATACTATTAAAATACCTTATAATATAGAAACTGGTATTGAAGAAGATATTACTTTAACTTTTACTATAGATGGAAATTCTATGACTTATAGTTCTGTTAATGGATACAATTTTATAAGTTTAAAAGGTTCAGAAATAGGATTCGGTGTTCATGCTATTTCATTACAAGCTACTGTAGGAAAATATAAATCAAATATAATTAATTTTAATATAGTAATTGTTTCAACAAATAACCTATATCTATCTTCTTCTTTTATAGATGGAAGTAAGTTTTTATATGGAACACCAGTTATAGTTCAATATAGACTTTCTAAGAAGTCTTCAGAAGACTTTATTGTGTATTTATCAATAGATGGCGTAATAGAAAAAACAAGAACTGTACCCGTAGGTAGTTATAGTTGGACTATAGAGAAAATGTCTAAAGGTAATCATAAGTTAACTATAAGAGCAGTAAGCAAAGATGGTTCAGAAGATATATCTATAAATCTTGATGTAACAATAGAAACTGGGAATTATACACCAGTAGAAGAAGTTACCATGGGGTTACAATGTGATTTAAATGCGGTTGGAAAATCTAACGAAGATAGCAATATAGAAACATGGATAGATAATAGTGGAAATGGGCACAATGGTGAGTTGATTAATTTTAACTTCGGTTCAAATGGTTTCATGAATGATACATTGGTTTGCGATGCAGATGCTTATGTTAAAATACCATGGAGTCCTTGGAAAGATAATGCCATAGATGGTTCTACATTTGATTTAATATACACGCCTATTAATAGTGGCTTAGAAGAAGCAAGAGTTATAGATTACACTACTATAATAGATGAAGCTAGTACAGCGGAGATAAAACCATTTAAGGGTTTATTTGCAGATATATTGAGAACAATACCATCCTCTGCTTCAAGTGGTTCTTCAGCGGGTAAAGTAAATTTAGATGATGAAAATGGTGAAATACATTTAACATGGGTACTAGATAGGGAAAATAAATTTTTAAAAGTGTATGTTAATGCTGTTTTATCTCGTATAATGTATTTAACCGATAGTGGTTCAGGTGTTAATAAAAAATATGAAGACTTTTCATTAGATGAATATATATATTTAAATTCCACAAAAGGTGAAAATTGTGGTACTAATAACATAAAAAGATTTAGAGTATATAATAGAGCCTTAACCTCTGATGAAGTACTAAGGAATTATTTAGCAAATATTACAGATTTGGCAGAACAAGAACGTTTATATAATTTCAATTATAAAAACACTACGATGCCAAAAATGTATTTAACTGGCGACACAACTAATATGACACCAGAACAAACAGTTCCTATGAAGATTGAATACGTATCCTCAAATGAAGATAAATATGGACAATCATTCTTTACTGGTATCCAAAATAATTTAGTTTGTATCCAAGGTACGAGTTCATTACAATATGTGTTAAAAAATTATACTATATATTTAAAAGATGAATATGGTGCTGATATGTATTATAACCCATATGGTGTGGGTTCTAAACCTAGTAATGTGTTCTGTTTAAAAGCTGATTATATGGAATCCTCACACGCTAACAATACAGGAATGGCTCGTTTTATAAATGATTGTGTTTATGATACTAAACTACCAATGCAATCAGAAGATAGTAATTGTAGAAGTACAATAAATGGATTCCCTGTAGAATTATACATTAATAATAAATATATTGGTGTATATAATTTCAATTATGATAGATATTCAAATCAGGCTTTTGGGTATGATTATACGAAATATCCTGATATATTAGTATACGAAGTAAACTCAAACTCAAATACTAGTGCTGGTGCATTTTTTAAATATGGCGAAGATACTGTTTCTTCTGCCAACATTACTGAATTAAATTATTATAAAAGAGATTTTAATTTAATTTATGGTAATAGGACGGCAGATACTGATACTTACGCTGAAATAAAAAATTTAGTAGAATGGGTTTCTACAGCAGAACAAGACTTATTTAGAGAAACAATAAGTGAACATTTTAATAAAGAGTACTTATTTAGATATTATTTGGTTTGTCTTATGATAGGTGCTGTTGACTCATTAGGTAAGAACATGAAACTACTAACAATTGATGGTAGGGTTTTCTATCCCGTATTCTACGATTTAGATACTTGTTTGGGTATAGATAACAGTGGTTATTTAACTATAGAAACTGATGTAGAAATTGAAACTGGTTCTTACAATACGAATAATAGTAAATTATGGACAAAAGTGTGGAATTTCTTTAATGCAGAAATTAAAGAAGAATGGGCTAAAATGAGACAAGGTAGTTTTACCTTAGATAATTTAATGAAATATTTATATGATGACCAAATATCTGTTATAAGCCAAAAACAATATAATGACGATGCTCAAGTTAAATATCTTAATTTTGGTTCATTATATACATATTGTTGTCATGGTAGTAAAGAACATCAAATTAAGCGCTGGTTAAGAGAAAGAATAGCATATGTTGATAGTATGATGGGGTATTTTACTTCAACTCAAGATATGGTTACAATAAGAATGAATAAATCGGGTGCTGTATCTTTTAAAGTAACACCATATATACCACTATACTTTAGCGTAAAATGGAATAATGGTGATAATGGTACACAAACATTCAGAATTAAAAGAGGGCAAAGTCAGACCTTTAATTTTAATAGCGTATCTGATACTGACCAAGAAGTAATAATATATCACGCTCAATATATTAAAAAGTTAGATAATTTAAGTAATTTAAATCCTAGTTCTTGTATTTTATCAAATGCAAGAAAACTCACAAATGTAGAAATACATTCAACCGAATTATACAATATAAATGTAGAAAACAATATATATTTAAGGAATATAGATTTATCTGGTTGCTCTGCATTAGGTACTGTTACAGCTACAGGAAGTTCCTTAAATTTATCTAATTGTAAATATTTAAAATATGTAGATGTTAGGGGTACTGCGTTAACAGAGGTACAGTTAAATTCAGATGGTGGTAGTTTGACAGAGATTTATTATCCTACCACTATACAAAGCATACAATTAATAAATCAAAGATTATTGGAAGTATTGGGACTACCTTATGTAAATGGTGTTGCAAAATCCCTATATACGGTATCAATAGAAAACTGCCCAAGAATATATAAATTAAATGATAGTAGTGATGAAAGTGTATATAGTTCTTTTAAGGGTATGGCGTATGTTAATAATTTAACTTTAAAAAATTGCTTAGACATCATAACAACAATGAATTACACCGGATTTAGTAATTTGCAAAGCATGACATTGATTAATATGGGTAAATTAACAAGTTTAGGTTTTGATGAAATGAATTTGTTGACTTCTACTGGAATGTTAAAATATATTAAAGTTTCAGGATGTGATAATTTAACAGAAGTAACGTTTAATAGTAACAGAACAGCTTATGGGGCAGTATTTGGTGAAAACGCAATATTAAACTTAGAAGAAAATAAAAGCACAATTAGTATAACAGGAAACGAATGTATTAAAGGGTTAAAGACAATAATATTACCTACTAGTTTAAAAAATATAAACTTTGAAACTAAAGACTCATTGCATACAAGTATAGTTAATTTATGGAGCAGTATGAGTTGTTCAGTAAATACTTCTAGCACTATTCCAACAGTAAATCATTCTATTGATGGATTTAAAGGTATTGATTTAAAAGATATTAATATAGAAAATATAAACTTATATTCTTTAATAAATATACCTAAAGCTATTAATTTTAATATAGCACCAACTATTGTAAACCCAAATTTTAATACTAATAGAGATGGTGTCGATTATCCATTTTTAATAATCGAAGGGAATATTGATTTAAGTAATTATAGTAGCACATATGATTATTTATTCAAAGGATTAGATTTTGAAAGTATTAACTTAACAATGCCAACAAGTATAGCCCAAACAAGTTTCAATTATTGTTTTGCTAATACTATAAATATTGAAAATATATTAGAAGGGTTTTTAAATAAAATAAATATTATTTCAGGGCAATATATGTTTTCTAATAGTGATATAATAGATGAGGAACTACAATTAGTTTTGGATAAAACCGACACTTATGATGGTGATGTTAGCTATTGTTTTAGTGGGTGTAAAAACATAAATATACCTATGCTAACAATAAAACCTATTATAAAAGTAGAAGGGCTATTTAAATCTAGTAGCATTAATGATATTACTAATATTACAATAAATAATGCACAGATTCCATCATTATTTGAAAATTGTTTAAATATAACAACTGATATACTTATCCCAGATAGTATAACAAATTGTACTAAAACGTTTTATAATTGTACTGGTATAACTCATGTCCATTCGAATTGGGAAACTTCATTAGCTTCATCAACAATTGATTGTTATTATAATTGCATTAATATAACACACGTGGATAAAAAAGAATGTTCTTTAGGTTATTATTTTATTCCATCTGAATGGGGTGGCAAAGGATTAAAATATGATACTTCATGTATATATAAATTAACTACACCTGAAGACGAATATTCTTTAGGGCAATTGAGATTTTATAACACTAATACTACTACAACAAGATATATGTATATTGTAGATGTTAATAATAATTCTTTAGTAACAACAATAACTTTTAGTGGTCATACTACTGGTATAGGTTGTAGGATACCAAAAGCGGGTGATTATTATTTATTAACAACCGACATCGTGGGTGGTAGTATAAGTGATGAATTATCTGTTATAGTTAAAGAAATAGTTCATTTATGTTCAGATGAAACAATAACAGCCTATATTTTGGAAAAATTTAAATATGCCGAGAAAATCAATTTAAGTGATTGCACAATCAATGGTATTGGTTTATTTGAATCATTTACACAATTAAAAGAAATTAATTTTACAAATGTTACTTATGTTTATAAAAGTATGCTTGATTGTTGTAATGGATGTACTTCATTAACTAGTGTTATAGGGTTAAATCCATTAAATTGTAATAGTTTTGAAGGTGCTTTTCAAAATTGTACCTCTTTAAAAGAAGATATAGCTTTAACATCAAATGTTACTAATACAATAAATATGTACTATGGTTGTACAGGCTTAAAAAGTGTCCATGCTAACTGGATTGTTTGTATAAATGCAAGTCCAAGAAATTGTTACTTCGGATGTTCGGGCATACAACTTATAAATGGTGAAATTGGTGATTTAAGCAATATACCTCAATCTTGGGGTGGTAAGATGTTGGAAGATAAAGATTATGATATAGTTACAGTTTTAATAAGTGCTGAAAATACTACTGTTACATTGGGTCTTGAATACACTTTCAATAAAACTGATTGGGGCGATGGCACTTTTAATACGCTTAATTCACACGTGTATAAAAACCCTGGAACGTATACAATTAAAACTGGTTGGAATATATTCTGTAATAATATAGAACCTACTAATGCCGATTATTCTATAAAACAATATGCAATTACAGTAGAACAAGTAAGCGACAGTAAGTATACAACATTCTATCATATGTTTAGTTGGTATTGGAAATTAACTAAAATAGATTTAAGTAGTTACAGTAATAGATTAATAAAAAGGTATGTATATGAATCAGGTTTTGATAGACCTAAAGGCTGTAGTTACATGTTTTATCAAACTAGAGAACTAAAAAGCATGAGTGATATTATAGGTTTTAAAAATATAGATTTTAAAGACAATAATATAAATTGTGATTATATGTTTACAGTTAGTGGAATAACAGATTTTGAATTTACCGATAATTTACTAGCTGTATCTGATACGGAAGCCAACAAATATCAAGATAGTACCGCACGATTTGGTATGGATAATATGTTAAGTGGAACTAATATAACTGCTCTGGATTTGTCATGTTTGGAAAGAATACCTAAATTAAATATATATATAAGTGGGATTTGTAAAAATTGTAATTCATTAGAAAGTGTAAATTTAACATATTTAAGAGCCGGATATTATGATGGTAAAACAAGTTTATATCAGTCTTTTTATTCAACTGCAATAAAATCCTTAGTAATACCTGAAATAGATACTTCTTTAGTTCGTGAGAGTGTAACTAAGTTTTCTATAGGTATGGACTCTATGTGTCAAAGTTGTGGGAAATTAGAAACCGTTGATATTAATTGCACTAACATAACATCTATAAACTCATTGTATCGAAGTTTTTATAGTTGTTATAAATTATCCGCTATAAATAATTTGGAAAATTATAATATTACTGGAGATATGTATCAATGTTTTTATGGATGTAGAGCATTGAAAAATATAATTATAAAAAAAATAACTTCTACTACTTACAACACTTTATACAATATTTGTGGAAATTGTTCTGGTCTGAAATCTTTTAGTATATCAGAAGAAAGTAACCTAAGTTATTCTAGTTCTTATACCGGACTTAATCTTAATGAAATGTTTTATAATTGTTCTAGTATAACAGATATAGATTTATCCAAACTAACTCTATCCAGTTTGTACACTATAACCTTTGATAAGACTTTTTATAATGCGACTTCTCTAAATGGCGTTAATTTAAAAATGCCTATTATCGGACGTTGTGGCAAATATATTTCGTTAAGTGAAACATTTGCTAATTCAGGATTAACCTCCGTACCTTCGTATATATGGGAAGACGAAAACGTAAAAGAAGTGTATTTTTATAATACATTTTGGAATTGCAATAATATGGTAAGAGCAGAATATGATATTTATAAATTATATGAAAAAGCCACATATATTGATGACATATTTAGTGGTACAAGTTTGGAATATGTATCTGGTTATGCTTATCCTATTGTAAGAATAAAAACCATGAATAGTAGTGTAAGTGGATATAGTGGTTCTATAGGGTTTACTACTAGTACACCTTTAAAAGAAATAGGATTAATAGACTTTAGTAATTTCTATGCCCAAGGTTCTCTTGGTACTATACCAAGCACATTAACAACAGTTACTTTCGTAGAGAATAGCATATCTAATAATAATGCACAAGAAGATATAACTGTTATGGCAAATATTGTCAACAATATGACAAATTTAAATAAGGCTAGTCTATTAAGTTTATTGGGTGCTTTAGCAGATATTTCAAGTAGTGAAGCCACATTATCATTCCCGTTAAGTGATAACCATAAGGCTAAATTAACAGATGAAGAAATTGCTACAGCCATATTAAAAGGTTGGACTATATAGGAGGTGTTTATATGATAATACGCAATATAGAAACAACTAAAGGAACAGTAACTAAATTAGAAGTGGAAAGTGAAGATAATAGGATTACTAATAAAAAATACGAGTTCTTTTTAAAGAGTTTATTTTTGGGAAAGAACGATAAAATAGAAGATTATTTAGAGGTTGGTTATAATATTTGGGGTGTGTATGTAAAAGGTGAAATGCCTAAAACGGAAGTCGAGGTTTTGTCTAATAGAATAGATGACCTCGACCTCACCTTGGCAGACCTAGAAATGACTACGATAGAAACAGATGATGTAATTTTAAATGCCGTTGCTGAAAGTACTGAAAATCAAGATTTGTTGGCAGATGTATTGTTATGTGCAGTAGATGAAATGTACCAATTAATAGAACCTAATCTTGGAAATGAAGTCGCAGTAATGACAACTAAAGAACAAACGCTAGAAATAATTTCTCATGGTTTAGCAAATTTATATTTAATGATGGTTAAAAGAAATTTAAAAACTTTAGATACTGTACCTGTTAGATACAGGGCTTATATAGAAGAACATATTTAAAGGAGGTGA
>JBGVIL010000219.1:0-2179 GCA_045123185.1 Bacilli bacterium
TGATTACTTAATTTTCCATACTCATTATATTTATATCCATATCTTTCAAAATACATGGATATTCTGAACATTGTTTTTGCTTTTGGTTGATACTTTATTATATCTATTTTTTGATTAGAGTTGATAAGGTTAAATAATGTATCATTACCGGAAGTTTTAATGGCGTTCGGTGTATTTATCATATCTGTAATTTTTGCTTGTGCCATTGAATTAATTTCATATTCAGTCAACTTTGCATTTTCATATAATTGCTTTTGTGTTAATTGAGATTGCATATCATTGATTTTATTATTAAGACCATAATTTGCACCAGTTCCGAATGCAGCTTGCAGTGCTCCACCAAAATTACCACTTAATAAATTACCGATAGCATTCCAACCACCATTAACTAAGGATAAATTATTTTGTGCTCTATTTATATTATATTGTAAAGAATTACTTGCTAATCCTTGACTTAATGTTTTATCATTTTCAAGCATTGCATTGATATTACCTTGTGTGAAGCTTGCCATAGATGATGAAATAAATTGAGAATAAATTGAAGATGTAACTGGTAACATTAATGGAGTAGTATTAGTCAAACCCTCTAAATTACCATCATTATCACCTTTATATCCATCAACGTATAAATTATATTTACTTTCAGCTGATAACGGAGTAGTAACAACTCTTACTCTTAATCTATTATCATTTACATTAACTAATTGGGGTTTTATTAATAAAGGAGGATTAATATAATCAGTAATTATATAATAAGTAAATGGATACATTTGTAATTTAGGGTCAAGTGGTAATTGTTCCGATTCATATTTTTGCTTAGTTTCAAATAATTCAATAATACCTATTTCTTTTTCTATTTTATCAAAACTTTCTATTCTATAACATCTTGGTATACCACTATCCGGTATGCCATATTTATCTGTATTAAATGGACAGTCTATAAGTATTCTTATATCTGTTTCATCAATGAAAGGGTTGAATGTTAAACTTTGAATGGTATCAACAAAACCCAAATAAGTTGCGTCATTAATATGAAGTTTAGGAATAAGATAGTAGTAAAAACCTAGTGGTAAACTTGAAATAGTACTTGTATCTCTTTCATCTCTGACAGTTGTAGACAATTATATTACCTCCTTAATCTCCTATTAGATTTCTAAACATGTATTGACTATTAGGCGTTCTATCATTATACATTATATTTGTACCAGTTTCTTTAGCCTCAATTACATGGATAGAGCCATCATCGTTATTACTTAAAAACATTACAACGTGACCATTATCTCCGTATCCACGTGTAAACACTAAATCTCCTGCCCTTGCCTCTGATTGAGTTATTAATTTACCTTCTTTTATTTGTGTATAGGTAGTCCTAGATATTCTAATACCATTGTCATTATAAGCCCACTGACACAAACCGGAGCAGTCTGTGCCATCAGAACTACCAAGTGGTGGATAATTGCCACCGTATCTGTAAGGCTTACCAAGCAACTTTTCAGCACTTGCTACTATTTTACTTCTTATATCATTACTTTGTGTACCTCTATATTCAGGTGGTATATACCCCATACCCTCATTTTCTGTAACAACTCCACCAGATCCACCATTAATTGAAATATCTTTCCAATAATAAGAACCCATAGAGTATACATTTGTTTCAGCTACACGTCTATTTTTTAAACCCTGTGATACAACACCATTTGATTTTATATAGTAAGTTTTCCAAAAATTTACTATACTTTCGTCACTGTTGCCACGGTAAACCATTGTAAATAAATCACCATTTAAAATACCAGTACCACAGTTGTAAACAAGTGAAACTAAAGCGTCAAATTTTTGTTGATTTATCTTGCTAAAGTCAGAACACCTTGATTTTAGAGCGTCATAAGTTGGTTTAGAATAATTAGTATATAATTTATCACCTAATATTTCACTTGCTTTTTGTTCATTACAACCTTTCAACAGTTCATTGTATGCGTCTAATTCTCCATGTTTTGTTGTTCCGTAACCTATAGTCATGTAACCGTAACCGTCATCGTATGCGTGGTCGTAGAAACCCTCTGATTGTTTAATAAACCATAAACCCTTATCAGAACATCTTCCCTGTTTATATAAATCTGATGATGAAACATAACCTCCTGAACTAGAACCACCAGTCCCATTACCTCCAGTTTTAGCACTT
>JBGVIL010000220.1:0-5326 GCA_045123185.1 Bacilli bacterium
TCTGTATTAGGAGATTTAAATGAATCGTTATCTGGATGTACGGACGAACAACGCGACGCATATTTAAATATGATCGCAGGTAAGACACGTATTTCAGATTTAAATGCATTATTAGCTGGTTTTTCTGATGAATGGGGAGAACTAAGTAAAGAAATAAAAAATGCCGATGGTACACTTGAAAGTGTATATCAGACAATGATGGATACGACAGAAAATTTAAGAAAAAGCATAGAAAGTAAATTTGAAGCAATTGGTATTAGATTAATTGAATCAATTCAAGAACCAATGAAAGAAGTAATGAAAGTTATAGATGACGTATTGGGGAAAGTTGCAAATTTACCTGACGGATTTTATCAAACAGTTGCTGTTGTTGGAGCGGTTATTGCTGTTATTGCACCATTAGGTCTTTTATTAGGTACAATAGTTACTGGTATTGGAAAATTTATATCAGGAATAGGATCATTATTTAATGTTTTATCGGCTGTTATTGGATTTATAGCAACTCCTATTGGAGCAATTGTCGCAGCCGTTGTCGCATTAGGTGTGGCACTTGTCGTAGCTTACAATAAATCAGAAACATTTAGAAATATTGTTAATAAAGCGTTTGATATCGTTAAAGAAAAAGTAAAACAAGTTATTGATTTTATTAAACCATATATCCAAAAATTTATAGAATGGTTACCAGGAGCATGGGAAAATGCTGTTTCTTTCCTAAGTAATTGTTGGGATGGAATAGTTGATTTTATGACACCAGTTATTGAAAGAGCAAAAGAAATATGGAATAATTTCGTTGATTTTTTCAAGGAAAACGGATCTACGTTGTCATCTTTTTGGTCTACTGTATGGAACGGAATATCAACCGTTACAACTGATGTTATTAATGGAATTAAAATCGTATTCGATGATTTAATAAAAATATTTAATGATTTTCGCGATAAACATGGCGCAGATTTAATTAAAGTATTTGAATCAATAAGAGACTCATTATTAGATTTTGGTGAAGCTGTATGGAATGGCGTTATTGCTGTATGGCAAGGATTGATGGATTTCTGGAATGAATGGGGAGATGAAATAACTGCATTTTTCACAAGATTATGGGAAGGTATAAAATTTTACGTAGGAATAGCATGGGACGGAATTGTCTTAGCAATAAAAACAGCAATTGATTTATTAGCAGGAATAATAAAAATAGGAACTGAATTAATGAATGGAGATTGGCAAGCAGCATGGGAAGCATTTAAAGAAATGTGTGTAAATGTTTGGGAAAACCTATGTGAATATTTCAATACTGTCGGCCCGAAAATTTGGAACGCTATACAAGATGGTTTTAATTATCTTGTTGAAAATCTTCCTATTTGGTGGAATAATTTATGTACGTTTGTTTCAGAGAAATGGAATGAACTTGTAACATTTGTCATTGGAAAAGCTGAAGAATTAAAAGAAACAGCATCTACAAAAATATCTGAGTTTATAAGTAACGTTTCTACATATATTTCTGAACTTCCTGGCAAAATTTCGGAATGGTTATCACAAACAATAACAAAAGTTATTGAGTGGGCACAAGATATGGCAGAAAAAGGAAGAACAGCAGCATTAGATTTTGCTAATAAAGTCATTGAATATATTAAAGAACTTCCTAGTAAAGTTTGGGAATGGTTATCTCAGGTAATAACAAAAGTTATTGAGTGGGCACAAGATATGGCAGAAAAAGCGAAAACGTGTGCAAGTGATTTTATAAAAGGATTTATTGATGGCGTAAAAAATCTTCCAAATGAATTATGGGGAACATTACAAGAAGCAATAGGAAAAGTTGCAGAATGGGGGCAAACACTTGCAACAAATGCAACATCAGCAGGTAAAACATTTGTTACTAATTTTATTTCTGGAATATTATCACTTCCAACTGAATTATTAGGCATCTTAACACAAGCATTAAGTAATGTTCTTACTTGGATATCGCAATTAGCAAGTAACGCAACATCAGGTGGTAGTACTTTTATTTCCAATTTTATTTCTTCGATAACATCACTTCCGTCTCAATTATTAGGTATTTTATCACAAGCTCTAAGTAACGTACTTAATTGGATATCGCAATTAACAAGTAACGCAATGTCAGGTGGTAGCACATTTGTTTCTAATTTTATCTCTTCAATAACATCGCTTCCATCTAGATTATGGGGTATATTATCACAAGCATTAAATTCAATAATCAGTTGGGGATCTCAAGCAGCATCAAGCGCAATGAACGTTGGTTCAAGAATTATTTCTGGTGTTGTAAGTGGATTATCTTCATTACCATCGCGATTATATACTATCGGTACAAATGCAATAAGTTCATTAATAAGAGGTTTAAGTTCAATGGCTGGTAGCATTGCTAGTAAAGTAAGTTCAATGGTTAATAGTGCGGTAAATAGTGCATTAGGAGCGGTTGGAAAAGACGGCGTTATAACAGTAACTCAAGAATACGAAACAGATGCATTAACAGGATTAGAAAATACCGTTTGGTCTTACGGTAAAGACGCATTAAAAACAATTTCATTAAGTAATATAGATTATAATACGTCTGCTTATGCTGATAGTTCTTATATTACAAATAATACACTTAGTAATTCACAATTTAATGGCGCATATAAATATGGAAACTCATTAGTTGGTGGAAATAAGGAAAACGATATTTATAAATTAATAGATACATTAGCATCCCAACAATCTCAACCAATTAATATTAATATTAATATTGAAAAAATGAGCGGAAGCGAAGACGATGTTGATAAATTAATTAAAATGATTTCTGATAGAATAGAAATGAAAAAGAAAAGATGGTAAGGGGCATATGTAGTTATGCTCCTTTTTTATTTTGCAAAAATCAACAAAATAAAATTAACATTTTAAATAGTAAAAAGTTTAATATTTTATTATTTTTTATAAAAAAACGTTAAAAAGTTTAAAAATACTAAACAAGGAGGCATAAAAATGATTAAAAAGAATTGGATTTCTTTTAATAGTTTTAATACGTTGTCTAATAATGTTTTAATTGAACAACTTCCAGAAATTCCTCTTTCAGAAGAAAAGGTTGAATTTATTGAAATAGATGGTAGAAGTGGATACTTAACATTATCTCAAAATGAATTTATGCCAATTGAATATGAAGTTCAACTTAATCTTAAAAGTAAAAATGATATAAAAAAAATTAGAAGTATTTTTTGTGGAAGCGGAAAATTAATTACATCTAATGATGATACATTATTTTATTATGCAAGAGTTATAAGCGTTGTTAATTTTGAAAGAGTTATATCTGATAAATATACGTGTATTATTACTTTTAAATTACAACCTTTTGGATATGAAATTGAGAATAATGAAATAGCTAGTATTACAAATCCGTATACCATTAGTAATAATACTAATGCGACTTGTCAACCATTGATAACAATACATGGCACAGGAAGTTGTATTTTAACTATTGGAAATCATCAAATAAATATTACTGATATTAACGAATCGATTATTTTAGATTTTGAAACGCAAGAAGCATATAAAGATAATAACGGAAGCAAAGAAAACATGAATGGAAAAGTAGATGGTGTATTTTATGATTTTGAAATAGGAAACACAAAAATATCATGGAATGGTTCAGGCATTACCAAAATAACAATTAATCCACGATATAGATGGAGATAATAGAATATTTTTATTGCATTTTTATATAATATAATAGAGGAGGTATATATAAATGAATAGAAAAAGTATGCCAATAAGAATATATAAACATAATGCTGAAACATTCAATAATAATGGTATAAGAACTTTATTTCCATCTAGTGCTATAATCGAAAGAAATCTAGAAGAATATGTTTATAATTTGGAGATAACACATCCAATAGATGATGAAAATCGTTGGAAGGAAATCGTAGAAGATAGAATTATCATAGCAAATGAGCAACCATTTAGGATTAAATATATTACCAAAACAATGAATAGTATTACTGCTTATTGTGAACATATATTC
Source organism: Bacilli bacterium (assembly GCA_045123185.1). Classification (GTDB taxonomy): domain Bacteria; phylum Bacillota_I; class Bacilli_A; order ML615J-28; family CAG-313; genus UBA1231. The sequence goes on from JBGVIL010000220.1 coordinate 4,010, forward strand.
TTTGATTTATCGAATAATTTCATTGAAGATACAAATATTGTTAGTAAAAACGGATTTACAGCTATCAATCAAATTTTAACTAGTACTGTTTATGGTCACAACTTTAATGGTACTTCTGATATTGATGTTTTAGCTAATTCCAGACTTGTACGCAAAAACGTTTTAAATGCTCTATTAGGAGATGATGAAAATTCATTTGGTAATCGTTGGGGATATTTTGAATTAGATATTGACGGATTTAATTTTAAAATGAATAAAAAAATAGGACAAGATAGAGGATATAAAATTATTTATGGTAAAAACTTAACTGGAATTAATGCTAAGATAGATATGACAAATGTTATTACACGCATTAGACCAGTTGGGTTTGACGGAATTGAATTAGGCGAACTATATGTAGACTCTCCTTATATTAATAATTATGCGATGCCTATCATTCGTGAATATAAATATGAAGATGTTAAATGGAAAAAGTCACCGAATTATAAAGAAGATGAAAACGAGGTAGCATTTGATAAATTAGAAGATGCAAGAGCTGAATTAAAACGTAGGGCACTATTAGAATTTAGTGAAAATTTAATAGACGTTCCGACAACAACTTATGATATTAATTTCATTGAATTATCTAATACAGATGAATATAAAAATCTACAATCATTATCATTAATTAATATTGGAGATAGCGTTACAATTAATCATGAGAAATTAGGAATTAATATACCTGCGAGATGTATTTCTTATAAATACAATTGTTTGACTTGCAATTTTGATGAGATTACATTAGGTCATTATAATAAGAATTTCCTTAGAGAAGTTAACTCATTAACAAGTGATATTAAAGATATTATAACAAAACTTCCAGCTGAATTAAATAATTTTTTACAGCAGTCAAAAGAATATGTGACAGAATATATTAACGGTGGATGGGGAGGATATTTATATTATACTCCAAACGGTCTTTATATATTGGATAATCCTAATATAAATATTGCACAAAGTGTTGCCGTGTTGAATGTTAATGGTTTAGGATTTTCTAACACTGGAATTAACGGAACTTTTGAAACTGCAATTACGCGTGATGGACATATATCTGCATCATTCATTGATACGGGAACTTTAAGCGCCGAACTTGTTAAGGCTGGAATATTATCTAGTGTTAATAATAAATCATGGATAAATATGGAAACAGGAGAATTTAATTTAGCTAATAAAATTAAATACGAAAACAACGAATTTAAAATAACTGTTTCTGATGACAAAACATTAGACGATAAATTAAAAGAACAAGATAATATTTTATCAAATATAAATAATACA
>JBGVIL010000221.1:0-2699 GCA_045123185.1 Bacilli bacterium
TGAGCTATGAGCTGTAATACATACTTTAGTTTTTCCGTTTTATATTAACTATGTGGTATGTAAATTGAGTAACACCCCACGGTCAAGTTAATGATAAGAGCTAGTTTTATATTAACTATGTGGTATGTAAATAGTCGGTAAAACATATGGTATGTTTTCTGGTAACTTGTTTTATATTAACTATGTGGTATGTAAATTGAGTACCATCCTTAACTATATTCGCAATAAAAATAAAGGTTTTATATTAACTATGTGTTTTAAGGGTCGGTAAGACTCTTTTTTAGTATGGAGGATAAAGTTATGATTACTGTTAGAAAATTAAAAATAACAATAGTAAATGAAGATGAAGAATTAAGAAAACAGCAATATAAATTCATAAGAGATAGCCAATATGCACAGTATCAAGCACTTAATTTAGGTATGGGATATATAATGACAGGTTATCTTGCAAATAATAGAGATATAAAGTCAGAAGGATTTAAAGAACATCAAAAAGGACTAAAGAACTCTAATCCTATATTTAAAGATTTAGAATTAGGAAAAGGAATAGATACTTTATCAGCAGTAACTCAAAAGGTAAAAAAAGATTTTAGCACATCTTTAAAGAATGGATTAGCTAAAGGAGAAAGAAGTTCTATAAATTATAAAAGAAACTTTCCTTTAATTACTAGAGGTAGGAATTTAACATTTTATGAACAAGATGGAGAAATACTTATAAAATGGGTAAATAAAATAATTTTTAAAGTTATATTCAATGCTAGGAAAGAAAATACGTTAGAATTACAACATACATTACAAATGGTAATAAATAAAGAGTATAAAGTAATGCAATCCAGTTTGGAATTTGACAGAAATAATAATTTAATACTTAATCTAACTTTAGATATACCATTTAAGAAAGAAGAAAAATTTGTATCTGGTAGAGTTTTAGGTGTTGATTTAGGTATTAAATATCCTGCTTATGCATGTTTAAATGATGATACTTATAAAAGAGAACATATAGGAGAAGCACTAGAGCTTATAAAACAACGTAAACAATACCAAGATAGAAGAACAAGAACACAACAACAACTAAAAAATGTTAAAGGTTCTAAAGGTAGAGGTAAAAAATTAAAAAATCTAAATAGATTAGGTGAATGTGAAAGAAATTTTGCTAAAACATATAATCATATGATAAGTAAAAGGATAGTTGAATTTGCTAAAAAACATAAGTGTGAATATATCAATATGGAAAAACTAACTAAAGATGGTTTTGATAATGCTATATTAAGAAACTGGAGTTACTATGAACTTCAAAGAATGGTAGAATATAAAGCTGATAGAGTAGGTATAAAAGTAAGATATATTAATCCAGCTTATACAAGTCAAACTTGTAGTAGATGTGGGCATATAGATAAAGAGAATAGACAAACACAAGAAAAGTTTGTATGTACTAAATGTGGATTTGAATTAAATGCAGACCATAATGCAAGTATAAATATTGCTAGAAGTGAAGAATTTATGTAATTTGGAGTTTAAAATCATGTTTTTATTGGAGATTATACTATGGAAAATAAAATATTAAAATTATTATTAGATATACAAAATGAAGTAAAAAAAATTAATGCTATAAACTATTAAAAGTGTTATAATTAAATTATATTTATTATTACTATATACTAATAAACTCATATATTCTTTGGGATCTTCGTTTAATATATGGCCAACATATATGCGAATAAAAAAATCACTTATTATTTAAGTGGTTTTTTTATTTAGTAAAACATGCTATAATTAATTTGCAGACTACCTGTATATAAGTTAAGATATACGGTCATTTATTCTATTAAAAGAATCACTTATTAATTTAAGTGGTTTTTTTATTTGTATATGTGATACAATTAAATTGTCAAATAACTAGCATTTTAGTCCTTATGTAAATTAATCAAAAATCCAAAAGAAGTGCCTGGATAAGTACCAGGTACTTCTTTTTTTATGTAATAAAATTAAAATTTTTTTCAAAAAGCATCACCTTAATTACGGATAAGCATATATATATATTATAACAAAATAAAAAAACATCTAAGGGGGAAGTCAAAATGAAAACACTAAAAATAACAGTAAAAACAGTAGCTATACTAACAGAGGTTACTATTAAAGTTATCTTTGGCCTTTATTAAGGAGAAGCTTATGAATAGAATAAAAACATTTATAAATATATTATTAAGAATAATATTTAAAGATGATACAGAAGCTCCAGCAGATCTTAAACAAAGATTAGAAATACTAAAAAAAAGAAATACTATATGTGAACAAGTGATAAGTGAATTAGGATATTATGACTATGAAACTTATAACTATGCCTATAGAATCTATGATTATTCAGCAGAAGAATTAAACTATCTCAGCCATAAATATGGATTCTTAAAAGACATAATGGAGCTAGATAAGTTGATATACAAAAGAATGAAATATATCAAGAAACAAATTAGAAGTAGGAAACAAGATATAACAGATCCTAAAGCTATAGGTAGAAATTTTATAGATTTAATTGATGAATTAAAATTATTTGAATAAAACATCTAAGGGGGATAAGACCATGAAAGTATTAAAAATAACAGCAGCAGTTGTAGAAATTTTTATAAAAGTTACATTTGGACTTTATTAAAAGAAAACATGAATTTTAAAGGGGGCTTTAAAATGAAGTGGATAGATAAATA
>JBGVIL010000222.1:0-2172 GCA_045123185.1 Bacilli bacterium
ATATATTTATTTCTTTTGTTGCAATATTTTTAGAAAACGATTCATCATGTTCAACAAATATCATGGTTAAATTATATGATTTAATTAAATTTTCAATTTGCATTCTGCTAAAAATATCAATATAATTTAATGGTTCATCCCAAATATATATATTTGCCTGTGTACATATGCTAGTTGCTAATAGCACTTTCTTTTTTTGACCATCACTATAATCTTCAATTTTTTTATCAAATTGTTCACGTTCGAAATCCATTTTTCTTAATATCGTTTTAAATAACGTTTCATCTAATTCTTTATCACGTATATAATTTGACAAATATCCTGATAAACTTGAAGTTTCTTGGGATACATAAGATATTTTTAGATTACTTTGTCTATACAAATCACCTGTATAAGAAATATTATCACCTAAAATTAATTTTATTATACTTGATTTGCCACTTCCATTTTTTCCTTTTATTTGTAATCTATCTCCATCTTCTAAAAAGAAACTTAAATCAGATAATATTACTCGTTCTTTATAATTAATACTTATTTTATTTGCTTCAATTAAATGACCTTTCTTATTTTGTAAAGTTGTTAATTTTAAATCTTCAACAATTTCAATATTCTTAAGTAACTTTGATTTTTCTTCTATTTCTTTTTCCATTCTCGCTTGAGTTACTTTAGAGCGTTTCATCATTTTGGCTGCTTTATGACCTATAAATCCTTTATCTATTGGTCCATCCCATGTCATATTATACTTTGAACTTTCTGTTTTATTAGACCACTCTGCTGTTCTTCTAGATGACTGTTCTAATCTTTTTATATCTTTTTTTAATCTATTATTTTCACTTAATTCATAATTATCTTGTCTTTGTTTGTTTTCATACCATGAAGAAAAATTGCCTTTTTCTATATTTATATTCGTTCTATTTATTGATAGAACATGGTCAATACATTCATCTAAAAATGCTCTATCATGTGAGACTAATATAAATCCTTTTTTACTTTTTAAATACTTAGCTACTATCCTTCTAGCATCTATATCTAAATGATTAGTTGGTTCATCAATTAATAAAAAGTTATTATTTTTAATAAATAATATTGCTAATAAAATTTTAGTTTGTTCACCTTTACTTAAAGTTCTAAACGGTTTATCTAATACAATATTATCTATATCTAACAAAGAAGTTTCTTTTTCAAATTTCCATTGTTCATAGTCCACACAATAATATTCTGCAATTTCATAAGAAGTTAATTCTTTGTCTTTAACTTCAAAAGGAAAATAATCAAAGCTTACATCTGATGTAATTGTTCCATTATATTCATACTTTCCTAACAGTAAATTTAGAAAGGTTGTTTTTCCTTTACCATTTCTACCTATAAACCCTAATTTCCAATTAGTATCAATAAAAAATGAAACATCTTCAAATATATAATCTAGAGCATTATCATAATAAAAGGATAGATTGTTTACTTTAATCATCGACATAAAAAACACCTCCTTAGCAAATTACTATTTATCTGTTAGCTATATTATACCATAAAAATTTTATTCATAATCCTCTACTTTAAAGATTTCTCCATTAATATTTATAACATCATCAATTCTTATTTTTACTTTATCTTTAAAAATGATATAACCTTCCACACTATCCACTTTTTTTATTTGTCCTATTTTTTCAACATACTTTCCACCTTTCTTTCTCTCGTCTGGTAAAAAGTATGTAATCTCAACGATGGGATTTATATTACTGTTCTCAAGAACATATTGTAGTTTATTATTTATAACCTCTTTCAAGCCTTCATCAATTTCAATTCTTCTATCTGTAAGCCTTGCTGTTTCCTTAACTGCATCTTCATATCCAGTTAAAGCTGCAAATGGTGCAAATTGAGCATTTCTTGATTCCATAGACATTCTCGGATGCTTTTTTGGATTCCAACGAGGATGATTTATTATATCATCATAGTTATTCTTAATCATTAAATCAATTGGGCTAACAATTTCTTCAAATCTGTCGATTACTTTCTTTTTAGGATTCCGAATAACCATTCCATTCATCGAATCCTTATTAATTGAGCCAAATACAGTTCCTTCACCGTTATATACACCAAACTGTTCTTTTAAACCATACATAGTATACAAAACAAATGACTAATGATTATCCTTCGAAACTACTGAGCACAAGC
>JBGVIL010000223.1:0-3281 GCA_045123185.1 Bacilli bacterium
CATGGTATTCCTTCGACTATATCAGCTTCTATTAATTTATAATAGCTTTTACTTTCTTCTTTTTTAGCCATTTAATCACCTCTATATTTACATTATATACCTATTAGGCTACAATGTCAAGTATTTTTTTAATTTATTTTAATGATATTCTTTTTCGATTTCTATTATATAGGCTGTTATTTTATCCCATGAAGTAAACTTAATTCCATTAAATTTATTACTCCAAGGTTGCTCAAAACAAATACTTATTCCTTTAAATCCATTTAAATATTTAGGGTCGTCATCTATTAAATAATCGTCTTTAGTTCCCACTAAGTCTTTTCTAGCAGTGAATATAGCATTTCTATATGGGTCAAACCAATCAAAGTATCTTTCGAGCCATAGTACTTTTTCATTAAAACAGAATTCGCTATCATAATTAGGACAAGTTAAAAATACTATTTCAAACCCATAATCATGTAGCTTATTAACTCCTTTTATCGCTCCTTTTATACTATCTGCCATCTCAAATAAATAGGGTTCTCTTAATATTTCTTTAAATACTTCTTGAGGTTGATTGGTATGTGACCACCAATAATCGACCGTTACATTTGGATTAAAATTAGTTCCTTTTAATCTATTCAATTCCTCTATGACTGCCTTATTAAGGTCTACAACTGTACAGTCAAGGTCAATGTATATAGTTATCATAAAATTACCTCCTAATCATTAATTGATATTTCCCAGTTATATAATGCTTTGTATAACTTTTGTGGTATTTTATCTTTATATTCGTCTGCTATTCTTTTAATTTCTTTTTCTTTAGCTTCTTTATATACTAAGAATGCTTCTTCAACAGTTTTAAAACTTCCTAAAAAGGTGTGAGTTTTATTATCTTTATACTTTATAAAAGACTGATATGGATGTTTGGTATTTTTCTTACATTTATATACTCCTATAGGCAATTCTCCTCTATCATTTCCCCTTAATTCTACTATTTTATTTATACTTTGTGGTACAAATATACACGTATTTGGGGAATAAATTTTATTTTCCTTTATGAGTATATCTTTGTCCAAGTGAATACTTTCACTATCTATTTCATAATAATTTATATCATACCACTCTTTAAAATTAGCATAACATAACCATTCATCACATACTTTACAATCTTTATATGTTGTATTATTATTTTTAAATTCTTCTGAATAACACCTACATACCATACGTTGCCAACAATTATAAGATTCTTTATCTATTTCTGAATTACCCAAATATCCAATTCCATATACTGTAGGGTAAAATTTAGGTTTTATCCTACCAGTTATAAAGACATCATAAGTGGTATTTATTATTTCATTTGTTTCTAATATTTTTACTTTTATATCTTTAGCTTTGTTATATTCTATTATAATTGCAGTAGCACCACAATTCATCCTATTAACCTCTCCTAGCCGTTTTCTTTTACAATTTTCTAATCTTTTTTGTCCTCTTACGCTCATACACTTTACCTCCTCATAATATCATTAACAATATCATACTACTTAATATATCTAAAATCAATGCTATTAAAATCATTATAAATGAAATATTCCCATTAATCTTATCTTTGTTTACCAATAAATTTCTTAATAAATAAATAACTATTGACGTGACAATTAATTCTCTTGATATTGTTAACATAATAAAACCCTCTTTCTTTTATAATCATTTTAGTATCTTTTGTTTATTTACTAAGGTCTTATCTTAAATTTGCCCTTTTTACTTCTTCTGATTCCCAACAATTATTAAATGGTCTTACATAAAAAAGTGTATTAGGAAAGTTTCTGCATAGTATATCATATTCTCTTTTAATCATATCATCAGTATAATGTGTAGTTACTTTAAATTCGTTTTGCAAATCATGTGAGTCTATAAAAGTTACCATATTGTTATGATTACTACCACAACTAGAAGTTAGCACATTTACATATTGACAATACTTATCTATAAGTTCTTTGTTTTCAAATATTACTTCTGCATATATAAACATATCTTTAGGCAATTTAGTTAAAAAGTCATTTCCTTCTTCTGGTAAAGCTATTGATTTTCCACTATCTAATCTCAAGCCATCTACCCCACATTCTCTCAACCTATTTATAAAATCTAATGCAAACTCTTGTGCCTTTGGTTTAGCTAATTGTATTGTCGGCATTCCATGAGATTTAGTTATTACTTCATGCCTATCATCCCAGTTATATATTCTATCAAAAGATTTCCATATATCTGCTTCAACTAATCTTTTATCTACTCTTGGATGGGGCTTAATATTTCCATAATCATCACCAGCCATATGAGTAAGAATTACGTCTACTATTATTTTTAATCCATATTCATGTGCTTTGTTACATAAGCTTATAAGTTGTTCTTTGCTACCAAATTCATTACCTATGTCAAAAGACAATGGTTGGTATTGATACCACCATGCCTTCTTATAAGAGCCTTTAAAAGGTTGAACTGTTGGTATTTGTATAGCCGTAAATCTTTGCTCTGCTATCTTTGGTATCTTCTTTTCTATTTCTTTGCTTTCCCAATTATACATATGAATAACTCTTTCTGACATATCTCTCTCCTCTACTTTTATTAATAACTTCCTTACAAGTATATGATACCATATACCGTAAGGAATGTCAATAATTATTTTAATTTATTTTGCTCCAGTACTACCTATACCTCCAACTCTTTCTTTGTCTGTGTTACCATTATCTGCTACTAAAAATGGTATAAATACGCCTTGGCATATTCTTTCACCTTTTTTTAATTCTACAGTTTCATTTGAATAATTGTATAATGCTATGCCTATATTACCATCATTATTAGGATTATTATAATAATCAGCATCGATGACACCAGTTATATTACTTAACATTAAACCCTTTTTAATTCCAATAGAACTTCTTACATGAAGCATTAATACTTCACCCTCTTGCATATAAGCTTTAACATCTGACCATACGCAAGTCTTTTCACCAGGTTGTAAAATTAAATCGTATGGTAAATAAAAATCATATCCAGCACTTATTTTACTTCCTCTAGTTGGTAGTTGTATTTCTACATTTGGATGTTTTCTAAATTCTTCATTTACTATTTCAAACCCACGTTTTAATTTATTATCTTCTACAAGTTCGCACATATCTGGATAGAAGCTCCAACCATCTAAAGTAAAAAATTGTTCCATTTCATTTTCAGAAGTTATAATTATCTCTTCATTACTAAATAAACCCATGTCATCTATTACGAAACTATCTTCTTCACAATAAATA
>JBGVIL010000224.1:0-2225 GCA_045123185.1 Bacilli bacterium
AACACTTCTTGGTTTTGAGATAAGTCACATAGTTTGAATACTTTATCTGCATTTGCATCTCCCACAATAGTATATCCTCTTAATGAGTCTAAAGCATAGTTTCTTGTAGGAATAATAACTTGTCCAATTTCATTTTTAATAATTTCACTAGCTTGTCCTTGTCCGATTACTGTATCGTAAGTTGGATTTTCTGCTGTTCCTCCAACTTTAATTTTAAAAGCACTTGCTTGAATATTTAGTTGTCCTTTTTCATCAAAGATTAAGAAGTTACCATCATTTTCTCGACCGAAATGGAAGTATGGTTTATTTTCACTATTCAATCCCATTTGAACTCTTTCAACATGGTTTTCATCATAAATTGTTAATCCGTTAGGTTCGATATTAAATGAACCATCTTCGTTACTAATCCATAAGTTTTCACCAAGAATTAAACGACCTACAATGGTATCTGCAATAACTCCACCTTTATCAATAGCAGTTTTTGCATGAACCCATTTGTCATCTGTTACTGCAATTAATGAAGCACCTATATAGATTTGATTATTTTCATTATTAGCATCAATAACAAATAAACCTGCTTCTGTCATGCTAACTTTATTTACTGTACTTCCACCACGAATTGTATTTGCAGCTACGTCTAATCCGTTTTTACGGATATCAGAAACAACTATATTATTTTGTACTGAATCTCTCCAAGTTGATTTCCAGAAGTCTGTCATAGAAGCAGTTTGATGTACTAATTTACCAATAGCACTAATACCTTTTACTGCTTCGATAACTTTTGTATTATTGTTAAAATCAACGTTTGAGATTTTATTTTCTTTTGGCGAATACGTATAAGCATAGATAGTTACGAAACCATCTGCATCTGCAATATCTTTATCATTTAATTCTACTTTAGCACCTAGTTCAATAAACCATTGCCATCCAAGAGGGTGTTTAATACCACTTACTAAATCATTATGCTCCAATGAGAAAGAATATGACAAACGTGCTTTTTCTTTCATTAATTCTTGTGCATATGTATATAATCTATTAGCTTTTGTATGAACATCATCCTTATATGTTTGTTCAATAGTGAAGTCTTCAAGTTCGTCTAATAAATTAATTTGTTGTCCATTTTGGGTATAAGTAAAGATTTTGCCTTGTCCATCGGTAGCATTTTCTTTACTCATTTGTCTTCCTATTTCTTGCATTCTTTCTAATAATGTTGCACTTTGTTCTTCTAAATCTTGAATTGCCAAAGTTGTTGAAGCAATTTGAGCTTCAAGTGATGCAATTTCATTAGCTACTTGTTCTTGTTTTTTCTCATCTTTTCCTTTAATGTAAGCAGTTAATAAAGAATTTTGTGTTTTTAATTGCGAATTTAAACTAATTAATAAACTATTCTTTTTAACACTTTGTTGGTCTACTGAATTTTTTTCGTTTTTAAGAGCTACCCATGATGCTTGCAATCCATTTAGTCTTGCATAATATCTATCTAAAGCATTGCATAGTTCGGTACTCATTGAACCATTATTTCTGAAATAACTATAATCTTCCAAGTAAGAAGTTCCTAATGGATTAACTTCTGTAATATCTACATTATTACTTTCAATCCATAGACGAGTAGTAATATCTTCAACTTTAGGAGTTTTTGTAATTTTAGTTAATAAATTATTGAAGTCTAAATAAAAACCTTTCCATGCTAAACTATATGATGATTTGTCACGAACCGTGATAGACTTATTAAAACTATCAAAGAAAATGTAACAATTATATGCTTCTTGCACCGTTGTTTTTAAAAATTGATACCAATAAGTTGACTGATGTTCTAAGAAACGATATTTTGCCATATTTCTTTCTTGTGTTTGTGAAGTGATATAATTTAATCTAATTCCTTCGACTTGTAACTGTAATTCCTTACAATTTACGAATGCATATGTTTGTGTGATATGGTTGTCATCATCAAGAGTTAAATCGTACGTAATTCCATATCTTTCAATAATATCACTGGTATATGTAATTTTAATATGTTTTACACCAGTATATAAATCAGTAAATGTATGAATAATACTATCTGCTTTAAATGGATTACCATTGCTATCTGTAACCACAATATTGTTCCATACAATATCAAAATTTAATGCAAATCCATCTTCACTAGGAACGGTAATATTGGCATCAATTAATACATCATTTTTAAATACTTTTTGCCATACTTTTGTTCCACCATCTACATTAAT
>JBGVIL010000225.1:0-2769 GCA_045123185.1 Bacilli bacterium
TGGAACATATTTATTATCCTACTAATTGGAGAGATAGATTTAGTGATTATTATAGCTCAATGATTAAATATCAACGTGAGGGCAAAAATGCTCATGATGACGCTCAAGATGCTACAACTGGAGTAGCAGAACAGTTTAATAGTAAAGCCAAAGCTAAAGCATTTTCTACTAAAGGACTATGCTTATGATATTATTATATGCAACAATGAAAGGAGAGTTGACATGATTGAGTTTAAAAGTCGTAAAGAAAGACTATCTTTTAATGACGTTTACAACTATGTGAATAAAGCTAGAGTTAAACAATATAAATTTCAAGAGCTTAAAAATTTATATGATAATCAGAATACACCAATTAAATATAAAACAGTAGCAGATGAAAGTAGACCTAATAATAAACTATCCATCAGTTATCCATCATTTGTTGTAGATAACAGTGTAGGTTATTTTTTAGGAGGTAAGAAACCTATTACTTTCTCTTTTGGTGAATATGATGAATTATTAAATAATGAATTTAATTTAATCCATAAATACAACGATGACTCGACCCAAAATGTAGAAGTAGGTACTTCATGTGCTATCTATGGTAGTGCTTGTCAAATGTTATGGATTGATAATGAAACAAGAATTCGATATACTAATATTCCTATTGAACAATGTATCTTTATTCGTTCATGTGATTTAGAAGACGAACTTATTGGATTTATTCGTTGGTGGGAAGAAGAAGTTGATGATAATAAATCTACATATATGGAATACTACACAAAAACAGATATTACTAAATTCTATGCAGATGAAGATGGAAATATGATTAATAGTCCTCAACCATTAGAACATTTTTGGGGTTCTGTTCCAGTAGTATGTTTTAAAAATGATTCTGATGGAATGGGCGAACTAATTAAATTAGTAGATGTATTTGATAGCATTAATAAAGTGTTATCAGAATCTAGAGATAATCAAGAAATGTTTGCTCAAGCAATTTTAAGAATTAGTGGTTGTGAAGTTGATGATGAAGTTGCACAACAAATTAGAACTATGAGAATTATTAATTCTTCTGAACCTTTTGAAGCAGAATATATTGTTAAACCAGAGGAAGCAAATTCTACTGAAACTTTCTTACAGAACTTAATTAAATCAGTACATAAATTAAGTGGTGTTATTGATTTATCTGATAGTACATTCTTAAATCAAGCAAGTGGAGTAGCATTGCAATTACAGATGAGTCTTTTAGAATTTAAGACTAGTCAAAAGGAAAATCATTTCCGTAAGGCTTTATTAAGACGTTGTGAACTAATTCTACACATGATGCAATTACTAGGTAAATTACCTAATACAGATATTTACGAAGTATTATCTAATATAGATATTACATTTACTCGTAATGTTGTTAATATTGTATCTGAACAATTAGACAATGCAATTAAAGCTAGTAGCATTATTTCTAAACGTTCTATGTTATCTATGTTAGAAGGAATTATTGATGATGTAGATGAAGAGCTAGAACGTTTAGATGAAGAACGTGAAGCTAATGTATCATTCATGCAAGACAACTTTGATGCACATGACCCACAAATGGTAGAAGAACAAGATACAGAAGATATGCAAGATGATGAAGAAGAACAACAAGAATAGGTGATAGCATATGGCTAAAAAAACTTATTTTGAACAGAAGATGGAGATGCTAGATAACAATTATAATAAATACTTTAACTCTACATTAAAAGAGTTACAAAAGGGTTATCGAAAAGCATATAAGGATATAGATGTTGAAATCCTTAGATGGTACAACAATATGGAAGCTATCAAATCTAAGAATCCTAATTTTAAATTTAGTGAATTACAGTATTTAGAGGACTTACAAGAGCAGATAAACATTATCCTAGAGGAATTATCTAAGGTGGAAGAAACAGCTCTTACAGAGTCTCTAAATGAGTTATACGTTACTGATTACATGGACTTTAATACTCTAGACGAAAAGTATGGTCAATTAGGGTTACATACACCCATGCCAGAGATTAATAACATACAATCAGTACAAGTATTAGAAAGTTATATATCTATGCCTACTTTTACTACCGTAAAAGAAGCAACAAAGGAAGCTCTAAAGCATATGGATATAGAGTGGTGGTATGAACCATTGCAAGGTAAATGGTACAACACTCGTATCTATGAACGTGCAGAGAAGTTAGGATATTCCATTGAGAATACTTTAAGACAAGCCATCATTCGTGGTGACGGTTATGCTAAAGTAGCAGATACTATGGCTAAAGAACTGGATATTAGTTTTAAATCGGCTAAGACGTTAGTGGCTACTGAATTAAGACAAGCAGAAGTTACTGCTACAATACATAATGCTAAGAAGCTTGGGTTCAATGCCCTGAAACGTCAATCAATGCATGATGGACACGTATGTAAAATTTGTCAAGAAATGGATGGTAAAATCTATCCATTAGGTACTGTTAGAACTGGAGACTTTATGATGCACCCTAATGATAGATGTGTGCTTATCGAAGTATTAATAGATGAAAAAACAGGTAAACAATTAGAGAATCCTTTTAAAAAAGAAGCAGAAGATTATGTGCAAAAGAAAGCACAAGAGAATAGAGAACGTACTCGTAAGATACGTGAACAGTATGGGTTGAAGTAAAGGAGGATTGAGGATGAGTGGAATTATGAAGATTGATAGAACAATTGACCATGTTGAGTTTTTTGTGAATAGAGTAGAGGAAGTAGAACAATTAAAAGGTGGAACTTTTAATGGTCAAATTATAG
>JBGVIL010000226.1:0-28480 GCA_045123185.1 Bacilli bacterium
AAACTAGATTAGCATTATATGAAGCACTTATAAAACTAGATAAAATTAAAACAAAATTAATAAGTGATGAAAAAATATCAAAGAAAGAATTATTAAAAATAATTAAGGAGGAAAAATGAATATACAAACAGACAAGCCAAAAACAATATATAAATACACAACAAAAGATGGAAAAGAATTTTATAGCTTAGGAATATCAAAAAAGAAACAAGATGGATCATATGAAAATGGTTTCATAAATTGCAGATTTAAAAAAGATATAAATTTAGAGAATAAAACAAAGATACTAATTAAAGGGGGGTGGTTAGATTTCTATGTTAAAGATAGAATCACATACCCTTTTATTTTTATAAATGAATTTGAAATCATACAAGATGACAAGCAAGAAAGCAAACAAACTGAAGAAGTAAATGAGTTTAGTGCAATGAAAACAACTACTAAATATAAAGAAGATGAAGTAACACTAACAGATGAAGACTTGCCATTCTAAATAAGACTACACTATTACTAAACAAAGCACATTAAATAATCCAGTAAAACACCCCCAAGACTACCACCTATTTTAGTGCTTTGGTAGGTGGTGGTAATCCAAAGAGGAAATATGAGAGACGAAATAATATTAGAAAATAAAAGCTTAATTTATAAAGTGATAAAAGATTTACATTGCAGAATACGAGATGATGAAGAAGAAGATGAATACTTTTTTATAGGTTTGATGGGATTAATTAAAGCCATAGATAAATATGATAAAACTAGAAGTAGTAAAAGCACATTTTATTATACTTGTATAAAAAATGAAATTACTTCTTACTTTGGAGTTAGAACACACAAAAAAAGAAATAATGGATTAAGAGAAATATCATTAAACACAATAATAAATGAGGAAACTGAATTAATAGACTTAATACCAGATAACAAAAGATTTGAAGAAGATGTTATGACTAAAGATGAAGTTAAATATTTATTAAGTAAACTAAAAGATAGAAGGTATAAACAATTATTAATTGAATACTATGGAATTAATACAAAACCTTTAAACATGAGCCAATTAGCCGATAAATATGGTCTAAAAAGGCAAAGTGTACATAAAAGTATTCATAGAACATTAGATAAATTAAGGAAAATATATAAGGAGAATAAATGAAAAAATTATATTGGAAATTAAGATTAAAATATGAGGGTTCATTGGTTAGCAAAAATATGAAGTTAAGACAAGAAATAAAAAGATTAAAAAAAGAACTTGAAGAAACAAAAGAACAAAATCATAAATTAATAGACCAGAAAACATTAGACAATATCAAGATTAGGCAATTAATATTGGAGGGCAAAAATGAATGATTTATACATACACCAATTAGAAACAGAAAACAAACAAATAAGAGAGCAATTACAAGTATGCAGAAATGCTATAAATGAAATAAAAGAAGAACTACACAACACAATAGATGCAAAAGATAAAATAATAAATTATCAAGCATTAGAAATAGCAAGATTAAAAGAACAACTAGAAAATGATATTGATAGATATGAAGATACAATAAGTTATCAATTAGGATTTGATAAAGGTAAAGAAGAATTAAAATTATGTGATGAAACAATAGATAAACTAACTAAAAAGTGTGAAATATTAGAAGAAAATAATGAATTGCTTATACAACAAAAACATCAAATGTATGAAGATTTAGATATTGCTTATAAAAAAATAGACAATGCAATAGAATATATAAAAGAACATAGTGAAATGACTGATTTACAAATATGTGGAATAGAAAATGTATTAGCATTTAGAGGTAGTGCAACAACACTTTTAGAAATATTAGGAGAAAAAGAATGAAAAGATTATATGAAATACCAGAAAGACAAAATACAAAATTATACATAGATGATAAAGTAATAATATTTGACCATTTAGACGGCTTTTATAGTTATTGTTGGCTAGAAGAAGATAAAAGTAAAATAGTGCATATAAAAGCAACTACTTTATTTGAAGAATACAAAGATGGTTATAGATATGTAGGAGATAAAGAAAATGAATAAAGAAGAAATTATAGAAATGATAAAAAAATCACTTGATGAATTAAAAAATGACAAAAATATAGAAATTACTGATTTTTCAAGTGAACCTGAAATAAACAGATGGGAAATGGTAGATGGTACAGGTTTTGAATATTTGAGTTATCATTATACAATAGAACTTAAACAACCAAGAAGATATAAAATAGTTGGAGGTATTAGGCAATATGAAAACAACAATAATTGATATATTAAAAGATATAAGTGAGGGGAAAACACCGCCAAAGAAGATATTATTTAAAGGAAGCATTTTTGAATATGCTAATTTACAACAAGATTATTATTCTCAAGATGCTAAAGAATGGTTATTTGATGAATATGTATTACTTGATATTTTAAATGATGAAGTAGAAATACTAGAAACAACAATAACATATAAGCAAGAAAGCAATAAGATAGAAAAGTTAGATATATCAAATGGTATTAGTGTGGTGCATTGTGCTTATAAAATCAATGAAATAATAGAGGTATTAAATGCAAGATAGAGAAAAAGAAATAAAGAAACTACTCTATCTTAAAAGTGAAGTAATAAGACAAGCAAAAAAAGAAATGAGAGAGTTAAGACTAGAACTAGAAGAACTAAACAAACAAAAGACACTTGCAAGAAAGAAAAGAAATAATAAATATTAGGAGTGAATATGAAAGATATTATAATAGGGGGTTTGGTAATACTATTAATAATAAACACAGTATTTATATGGTGTTGTTTAAGAATTAGTAGTAAGTGTGATAAGGAGGAATAATGTTGAATCTTCCATACTATAAAGGGGGTACTTGTAAAAAAACTGAAATTCATTTATCATTTAAAGGCAATTTAAAAGAACTTGAATTTATATCTTTTGAAGATTTTTGCAACAGAGCTGATAAAATACTATGTACATATATTAGAAACAAAAAAGATATACCATTACTAGAATACAAAAAATATATTTATGATAAAAAATTAAATGATGATGAAAAATTAAATGAAGCTATGAAAGACAAATGTTTTGAATGGATCATGAGTAGTGAATATGATGAAATATCTATGAATGATTTATATTCATTACTAGGAATGGAAAAGAAAGGAAAACACAAATGAATTATGAATTTGTAGAAAAAACACTTGATGATTACGAATTGCATTACACAAACAAAGATGGTAAAGAAGTAATCAAACCATTTAAAAGAACAGTAGAACTTGCACACAAATTACAAAGTGGTGATGCAGAAGCTAGATTTAAAATGCTAGATTATTTAACAAAAATGGGTAAATCAAAAAAAGATTTAATTATTGAAAGAAAAGATGAAAATGGAAAGATAATAGTTGATGAAACAAATTACAGAGAATTTGAAAGTAGTTTTATATTAAAAGAACAATATGAAACAGCTATGAAGATATATGAAGAACTATTTGGAATGAACTTTGTTGACTTGTTATTGGATATGGGTTTAAGTGAGGAAAACTCAAATGAATTTGAAGAAAAAATATTACCATTTTCAACAGAATTAAGAGAATTATTAATTAATGGTAAAGTAAAAACACCCAGTAATTCAAACGAAAAGAAAGACAAACAATAAAACATTATTTTGTTGGGGTTATCCTGATGACTTGGATCAAGCTTATGCCTTTTATTGTGCTAGATATGAAAATATAACATGGGAACAATTTATGAATTTAGGTTTCTTTGAAGTAAAAAAGAAAATTGGAAGTATTCCAGAAAGTGAACCATTATATAAAATTATAAAATCAAGAGCAATTAACACAGCAAAAATAAAAGACAAAGAAGAAAGAAAATATTGGCAAGAATTAAAAAAGATAAATGAAATACCACAGATTTATTTACCAATAAGTGAAATCGACCAAAGATTAAATGAAATTATAAAGAAAAAGAAAGGAATTTAAAAATGAAAGAAAACATAGTAGACTTTATGAATAAAGTAGAAATAATCAACAAAGACTTTTCAAGATATGTAGATGAGGAGAAAGGAATAATATTTAGTTTAAACACAGTTCAATTACTTCCAAGATTAGATTATTTAGAATTAGATAAGAATGCTTATGAAACAAGCAAATTCGAGGGTAAAATAGACAACCTAGAATACAACATAATAAATGTAGACAAACCTGCTTCAAAATATGCTAGAACAAAAAAAGAAGAAGATAAATTTGTAATTGAGAATCAGAAAGTTGCAGTAAGACAAGTATGGAGTGTAGTTAATGCTTTAGGTTTACACAAAAGTTTTGTGAATAAAGATGAAGCAATAAAGACTTACAACGAATTATATGAACGAATCAGTAAAGAACTCTAGGGTAATATTTTATTTTAGTCAAATCAATTCTATAGGAGGAGTTGAGAGCTTCTTTTGGTATTTAGCACAAAGTTATAGAAACATTGAAGTTTATTATAAAAATGGTGATGCTAAACAAATAGAAAGACTTGCAAAACTAATAAAAACACACAAATATACAGGGGGTAAAATTGTGTGTGATAAATTTTTTTGTCAATATAATGTAGACGTTTTAGACAATGTTGAAGCGAATGATATATTCTATATTATCCATTGTGACCATAAATCAGTTAATTTTAGACCAATTATCCACCCTAAAATAAACCATTATATTGGTGTATCAAAAGTGGTTTGTGATAGTTTTGAAGAATTAACTGGAATTAAACCTGAATTAATATACAACCCAATAGTTTTAAAGCCAAAAGAGAAGCCTTTATTGTTGGTTAGTGCTACTAGACTTACAAAAGAAAAAGGCAAGGAAAACATAGTTAAAATAGCTTCTAAATTAGATAAAGAAGGACTGCCTTATTTATGGGTAATATTTACAGATGATAGAAAAGAGATTCAAAACCCAAATATTATATATGCTAGTCCTAGATTAGATATAGCACCTTACTTGCAAATGGCAGATATAGTAGTGCAATTATCTTCAACAGAAGCATACGGATATACACCAAATGAAGCTTTATTATTAGGAACACCAGTATTATTAATGAATCTACCAATATGGCAAGAATTAGGCATTAAAAATGGGGTACATGGTTGGATAATAGATGATATAGATAAATTCAATGTGCATGATTTGTATAAAAAAATACCAAAATTCGAATATAAAATACCAAAAAGCAAATGGGATAAATATTTAGATAATAATACTAACTATGATCCAAATAAAAAAGTCAAAGTCAAGGCTATTACAACTTATTTTGATACAGAACTAAATAAATGGGTTGAGGCTTACAAAGATGAATGGGAAACAACACTTGCAAGAAGTATTTATTTATTAGAACTAAGATTAGTAAAAGAGGTAGAAAAATGAAAATTATAATAACAAGTTGTGATAAGAATGAAGATATATTTTATCCTTTTTATCATTGTATGGAGAAATATTGGAAAAACCACCCTGAAATAATTTACATAACTGAAACAATTAGCAACCCATATTACAAAACAATAAACAAAGATTATCCAATAGAATTATGGACTAAAAGAATAAGAGAAGCTTTAAAAGAAATTGATGATGATAGAATTTTATTAATGGCAGATGATTTATTTATAAGAAAAAAAGTAGATGAAAAAAGATTACAACAAGGTTTAAATTTAATAAAAGGAAATATAGCATTAGTAAATTTAGAAAAATATTGGAATGAGCAAGACAAGGACTATAAAGATGGCTTTAAAGTAAGAACAAAAGGTAGTCAATATGAATTAAGTTTAATGTGTGGAATATGGGACAAAGAAAAATTATTAAATGTTCTTTCAAAAGATACTAATTGTTGGGACATAGAAGAAACACAAGATACAAAAGGATATGATTATTTAATAAATGGTGGAGATTATATAATAGATTTTGGTTATAAAACATGGCAACATTGTGGTTTAAAAAAAGGAAAATGGTGTAGAGAAGTTATCCCATTTTTTGAAAAAGAAAACATAAAAATAGATTATGAAAAAAGAGGTTTTTATGATTAAGTTATCAATAATTACACCATATTACAAAACACTAAATGAAATACGTCGTTTAAAGGGTGTTTTAGAGCCACAATTAAGCGAAAATGTAGAGTGGATAATAATAGATGATGGGTGTAATGAAAAGGAATTAGATAGTTTTAAAGCAAGAGTTATTCATTTAAATACAAATAGTGGTGGTGCAAGTGTTCCAAGAAATATAGGTTTAGACAATGCACAGGGTGAATATATATGTTTCATTGATTCAGATGATTTAGTAAGTAAAAATTACATAGAAAAAATATTGGAAAAAACAAAAGAAGAATGGGACTATTGTTATATAAGTTGGCAGCAAGGTAAATATGTATGTTTAATAGAAAATGAACCACCAAGTTGGAATTGTTGTATATGGAATTGTATTTATAAAAAAGAACTAATAGGTGAGGAAAGATTTAGACCTGATTTAATATTAGCAGAAGATTATGATTTTAACAAAAGAGTAAGAAAAGGAAAAAGAGCTAACTTGGTAGAAGTTTTGTATTATTACCAGGATACACCAAATTCTTTAACTAAAAGGGGGTATAACATATAATGACAAGTTTAAGTAGTCAATTAAGTATTTTTGACATTTTGTTGGGTAAAAAATGAAATATGTAGCAAGTTGTTCATTTGGTAAAGACAGTTTAGCAATGCTAATTAAAATAAAAGAATTAGGAATGCCATTAGATGAAGTTATATATTGTGATATTAGGTTTGATGAAAACATAAGTGGTGAAACTCCTGAAATGTATGAGTTTATTAAGAAAGCAGAAAAAATATTAAAAGAAAAGTTTGATATTGAAGTGACACATTTAACAGGAATAACATTTAAAGAACAATTTTATAAAGTAAAGCAAAAAGGAAATCACATAGGTGATAATTATGGCTTTCCTTATGTAGTTGGTAGTTGGTGCAATTCGAGATTAAAAATAGAACCAATAAGAAAGTATTTTAGAAACAACAAAGACGTAATACAATATGTTGGTATAGCTTATGATGAACCTAAAAGATATGAAAGGTTAGATCATAACACACATATTTGTCCTTTATACGATTTAAAGATAACAGAAAAAGAAGCAATGGAAATATGTAAAAAATATGATTTAGTAAGTCCTATATATAAAACTTCATTCAGGGGTGGTTGTTGGTTTTGTCCTAAGCAAAGTTTAAAACAATTAAAATGGTTATATAGAAATCACAAAGACTTATGGAACATATTAAGAAGTATGGAAAAGGATAGCCATAATACATTTAGACCTGATTACACATTAAAACAATTAGAACAAATATTTAAGTATGAACAAATGACAATAGATGAAATAATAGAAAGGAATGATAGCAATGCCATTTAAAAGCGAAAGCCAAAGAAGATGGGCATATACTAAAGAAGGTATGAAAGCATTAGGGGGAAAAGAAAAGGTTGCAGAATGGGAAAGAGCAACAGGTAATAAGAAACTTCCTAAAGTAGCACCAAGAAAGAAAAAATGATATTATATTACTAGGAGGAATTTATGTTAGAAGATATTAAATTATTCTATATTGTAATATTTATATTCATATTAGCAAATTGGTACTTATTAATATACATCATAGCAAGAGGTTTAAAAAGAATAGCAATAGCAATTGAAGAAAAGAGCAGTAAATAAACTGCTTTTTTTATACCCCACTTGCTAAATTCTAAAAATAATGTATCCTTTATGTATTGGTTGGACTTACAGAGATTTATGTATGGCAGGAATACACCAACCAGCCTTCTTTCTCAAAGAGAGGTGATACAAATGGAAGATACAATTGAAGAAACAAAAGATAATAAAACAACATATCATAAATATAATGCACAAGAAATCATGAATATAATGTGTAAGTATTTTGACACACGTAGTTATAGTGAAACAAGTAGAGAATTAAATTTTCCTATCAATTCAGTTAGATACATAGTTGAAAAACATATTGAAGAACCTGAATTTGTAAGAATTCGTAAAGAAAAAGAAAGTAAATTTGTTGAAAAGGCAGACCATATTATATTTAAAGCATTAAACAAACTTAACAAAGAGTTAGAAGAACAAGACCATATACCAGTAAATCAATTAACAACAGCTATAGGTACTTTATATGACAAAAAGATAATGACACAAAATGGTATTATGGGAAATGACACACCTAAGTTACAAATTAATATAGTAGACAATTCAAATTTAGAATCAGTATTATATGAGGAGGACGAAGAATGAAAGAATTTATAAAATTAGGTAAAAATTGGCTAATTAAAGATAGTAATGGTTATGTAATAAGTGATGCACAGAAGAAACAATATGAAAAAAATCAATTAAACCCAGAACATAAACCTTGTGAATGTAACAAAAAGAAAAAAAGCACTTCTAAAAAAATAGAGGTGCAAAATGATACTATCGAAGAAACAACAACAACTATGGAATGATATTATAAGTCCTAATGTACCAAATATAAGTGTATTAGGATCAACACAAAGTGGTAAGACTTATGATATATGTTCAGCTTTAATACAATATGCAAGTGAACTAAAAGATTATGAAGATGAACAAAGAAAGAACCCAAACTATATAGCAAGAAATTATTATGGTGCAATAATAGGGTGGACTACTGATACACTAAAAGGTAATATTGTTGAACCTTTAGAACATATACTTAAAAATGAATGTAATTTAAAAAGTGGTAAAGATTATGTTTTAAAATTTGGGCAAAACGACAAGTACCTACAAATATATAATATGAGGTTTTATTTCTTTGGTTTTAATACCAATTTATCATTTAACAAGATATTAGGTAGACCATTAATATTTGTATGGTGTGATGAAGCAGCAAGAATATATACTTCACCACAATTAAGAGATAGTTTTGATGAACTGGCTGGAAGAATGATGAGTTATGCAGGACACCCATATTACAAAAGAATAGATAGTTTTAATGTAGAGGGTAGTCAAAACCACCCATATAAAAAGCAATACATAGATGGCAGAAACTGGAAACAATACATATTTTTTCCTTATGATAACCCTGTATTAGATACAGAAGAAAAGATAAAACAAGTGATGAAATCATTTCCAAAAGGTGCTTTAAGAAATCAAAAAGTATTTAATAAATGGGTAGTAGCAGAGGGTAAAGTATTTAACCATATACCACAAATAAGTGAAAAAGAATTAAAAGACAATTACATAATCAGAGAAATAGGTATTGGTTGTGACTATGGCTCAGTAAATGCAACGACATTTAGTGCAGTAGCTCTTGCTATGAAAGTAGAAGATAGAACATGGAACTTAATATTATTAGACAAATATTATCATGATCCAAAAGTAGAAGGCGATACACCTACTACTGAATACTATTCAAATCAATTAAAAGACTTTATAAATTACTTGCATAATAAATACAAAAGAATACCAGTTAATACATTAGTTATAGATAGTGAAGCAGCACACTTTGATAATAGACTTACAGTTGATGGAATAAGACATGAATTAGCAAAAAAGAATAAAATAAGTGTAGATGAATCAGTACAATATATGCAAAGTTTGTTTTATAAAGAGTTCTTATTAATGGTATCAAGTCCACACATAAGATATTTTATAAATGGCGAAGCTGTATATGGTGGACATGATATTGGACTAGAAGAACTTGAGAGCTACCATTATGACAAATTAAAAAGTGAAAAAGAAGGAATAAATGCTTATGTAAAAGACTTCGACCATTATGTAGATGGCACAAGATATATAATAATGGAATTTCAATTAACTGGAAGAAGTCCAGTAATATAGGAGGAAATATGCTTCAAATTAAATGCAAAAAAACTCATAGATTTTTATGTCTTACTAATTATGATGAGATAATAGGACTACTTGCAGATTTTGGGGTACAACTTGAAAGACCTTTAGAATTAGTAATACCTTGTAGAAATTGTAAAACAAGTGAAGTATATAATATTTATAAGGATCATTATGTTTTTAAAGAAAATAGGGGGGGTACTTGCATAAACCAAAAAAAGGTGTATCATTGATACAGAAGTGCAAGTAATAGACCAAACAAATGGTGCTATTGGAAGCATAAGGTATAGGAAAACCTTATGTTTTTTTATTGGAGGTTTAAATGAAAAAAACATGGAAACTATACTTGTACTATAACGGAGTACTTATTAAGAAAGTTAGAATCAACGAAGATGAAGAACCAAATAAGAATAGCTATGCAGTAAGAGTATTCTTTAAACAACAATTATTTAAAAATATAGTAGCAAGTGTAGTAGTAAGACCAATAAGATTATTAAAAAATGATGATAAGAAAAGAAGAACTTATTGGGGTGTAACATTAGAAACAGGAATTGAAGTTTAAGGAGGTACATTATGGAGGGTAGATTAAGACATTTTAACCCATTACAAGCACCCTATATTAAAGTAGATGCTAAAGTAATACAACCAGGAATAACAAATGGTAAACAAAACATAAAATATGAAAATAAATATATATTAGCACCTTCTGCAAAGAAAATAGGAACATATATTAGAAACCAATTATTTGGTAGTGATTTATTAACACAAACAGAGGGTTTAGATATAAATTGGTTGATGCCTACATTAGGTGAAGCATTGGAATTAAGTGTTTATGAAGGGGAAAGCTTTATATATATACACAAATTTGATAATAAAGTATATCTTGAATGTATCAAAAAATGTGACATACATAACTTAGTACAAAGATATGACAAAATTATCAGTTGTGATTTAATACATGATTTTGAGGCTGGTAAAGATGAATATTCATTACAAAGACATATAGATTTAAAAAATGGTAATACAATATTAACATTTACAGCATTTAAAAAATCAGATAGTGGAAAATGGGAAGAAATACCACTTTCAATGTTCAATGGGGTTTTTGGTACTGAATACAAAAGAATTCATGACTTACCTTATGAAGTATTAATAAATATAGATATTGGACAAGATTTCTTTAAAGATAGTGAAAAGTTTATCAATGAAGAAATGGAAGTTTACAATACTTTATGTGAAGAAATACAAAAGACAAAAACAAGAATAGCAACTACACAACATTATCAAAGTGGTGATATTTATAGTCAATGGCAGCCAAGTCAAAACTTGTACGACGTAAAAACATTGTCAGTTAATGGAATGCAAGATTACTTTACATTACTACCAGGAGATAAAGAACATAGTGTATTTGAATTTTTACAAGGTGATATTAGAGTAACTCAATATATAGACACATTCAAGTTTTGTGATTATCAGATAATACAAATGGCTAATTTAAGTCCAGCAACATTTGGATATGAAAAAGATGCTTACCAAAACACAGCAAGTATACACTTAAATGCAAGTTTAACTGAAATGACAATTGAAGCAATTAAAAAGCAACTAACACCACAAGTTAATCATTTAATAGAAAACATAGTTAAACTTCAAGAATTATTAGATATAGAAGATAATAAAATTCCAGCAGATTTACAATGGGACTATGGAACAAATGAATTAATAGATGACAACAAGAAAATTACTACATTACAAGCAATACAAAGAACAATGAGTGTACCATATTCAACTAGAGCTAAAATACTTGCACCAATTATAAATAAATTAATTGATGATCCATTAGATGCAGATACATTAACAAGTGAATATAGTAAAGAAAGAGAAGATATAAAACTAAGTTATGAAGAATTCTAGTGATTATATAAACCAAAGTGTTTATAAAGTAAATAAAAACTATGCTAAACTTCAAAATCAAACAGAAGAATTATTCTTTCAATGTTTAGATGAAGGCAGAAGTGTTGAATACTTTATTAAAAAACTAGATGAAATATGGGGTAAGATAGACCACTCATACTTTAATGAACAAATAGAAGAATACATAAACATAATACATGAAGTAAATTTAGAACAATTAAATATGCAACCTGTAGAAGAACAAAAGAAAAAAGGTTTAAGTACTAAACAAAAAATAGCCTTAGCAATTCTAATAGGTGTAGTAATAGCAAATGAAGATAAATTTACAAATTACATAAAAAGAAGATACAAAATGTATTATGATTCACCAGAATATAAAAAGAATAAAGATGAATATTTAAAAGACAAGGTAAAAACTTATGATAATCAAGTAATACCTTATTATGACAAAGATGGAAAAATTGTTAGATATGTACAATTAAGTACTTATTTATCAATGAAATATAACACAGCATTAACAAGAGCAGGTTGGAATCAGACAATAGATGATGCTGAATACTTAGGATATACAAAGTTTTGGATACCACCACATTTGTTCAGTTGTGAACATTGTGCAGAGTATCAAGGTAAAATATTAAGCACAGATGAAGTTGAAGATTTCATTGGACAAGCAGAAGAACAAGAAGGTGATATATTACACCCAAATTGCAAATGCAATTTATTAATATATTTACCAAACACAAAATTAAGAAAACAAAATTTAGCAACAAATGAAATAGAAGAATATTATGATATAAGACAAAAAGTAAACTCATTGACATTAAAAAAAGAAAGAATTTTAACTGATATGAGAATACAAAAGAGATTAGGAAATCAAGATCAAGTTGATATTCTTAATTCTCAAAGAAATAAGGTTAACACTCAAATAAGAGAGTTAATAGATAAATTGCCTACTGAGGAAATGAAAACCAAAGTAATAGCAATTAATAGATAGACCGAAATGTCTATAAACTATGCACTTCTAAAATCGCGATAGGAGGAAGAAAAACGATGGATATTACAAAATATCTAACAAACAAAGAGTTACAACTCTCTAATGATGATTTTAACATTGAAAAGTTGGAAAAAGATATTAGAAAAGGATATGTACTTAGTGATGAAGTAGACAAAGCGAGAAAAGATGCTTTAAGTGAGAGTACTAAAGCATACAGCGAGTTAGAAGAAAAATTTAACAAACTTGAAAAATCTTACAATGATATTGAATCACGAAATACAGAACTTACTAATAATACAAATGGTTTAAAACTACAAGTTGAAATGGTTTCACAAGGCTTTAAAAAAGAGGACTTAGATGAAGTAGCAAAACTTCGAACTAGTCTATATGCAGATGAAGCAGATGATGCTAAGGCTGTTAGTATGATTAAAGAGAAGTATAATGCAACATACTTTCCTAAACAGACAGTAGATATTCCAAATGAAGCAAATTTCAATAAGGCAGACGTTAAACCAAAGGAAATAAGTATTACAAGAAATACTAAACTAAAAGATTTAATAATAAAATAGGAGGAAAATTATGAATTACACAGTTGATGGAGTTTACTCATTAGATTTACAAAGTGTAGCAAAGAGAATTTACTATTCTTTAATCTATAGAAGTACATTCTACAAATTCTTAAATGAAAAATATATTGGAGAAGTTCGTTCTGCAGGTACTCCAATGATAGAAATATTAAAATCAGCAGATGCAACAGTTAATGTAAGAGAAACTAAGGAAATAGCAACAGGTTTAACACCAAGTTTACTTGGTTATAGTTCAGTTAAAGTTGATCTAACTGACTTACCTATGGACTATTCTATTAGAATACCTTTACTAGTTAGTGGAACAAATTTTGTTAACACATTAGAAGATGCAATGGATAAAAAAGATGCTGCAGTTGCTTCTAACATTGATACTTATGGTTTTGGTGTTTTAGCAAGTGAAGTAACACAAGTAGCAGCATGGAACCCAGTAGATGCTGCAGGATACATTGAAACACTTAATGGACTAAAGGCTAAACTATTCAATAAAAATGTTTTTGATAGTTATAGACTAGGTTTAAGTGCTACTGAATATGCTGCTTTAACAAGTGCATTAACTACTATCTTAAAATTCGAAACTATGACAGGTGTTGAAGGTGTAGATAGAGGAGTTATTGCTGAGGCTTATGGAGTTGAAATCTTCCCAATAAACGATAATAAGTTAAATGGTGTATTAGGATACTTCTTCAACCCAATTGCAGTTGTTGGAGATACATTCTTTGATAGCTTCGCACAATATCCAGGAAATTATCCAGGCTTCCCAGGATACTATGTAATGGAAGGAAATATTCTATTTGGTGCTAAAGTTGTAGAAGGTAATGCAATAATCAAATTACAAGAAACAGTTAGTGCTTAATTTATGGAGGTGGGAATATGAGATTATTCACACTTGCTGAATTTCAGCAAAAATATAAAGAGTATCAAACATTAGATATTCCTAGTTATAAAGTCGATGAAGCAAGTGAGATGATATTCTCACAAATAGGTTTGAGATATAGGGATACTAGTTGGACTTCCAATAGTGTCCCTTTACCTATAAAAGAAGCTTCTATGGAACAATTAAGATTTATGTTAGAACACGATATACCTACATTAGATTTTGATAAAAAAATAAAAGCAGGTTCTATGGAAGCAGAATTAATAAGTGATATATCCACTCTATCATTAAGAATATTAGGAAATAATGGTTATTTATACAGAGGAAATGCAATGAACCAAAACATGGGTTTAAATATTCCATTTGGAGGTTAATTATGTTTTTAGTAAATGGTATTAAATGTGTTTTAAGACAATTTAATAGAAATGAAAATAATTCTGTATATGATGACCAAGAATACAAAGACGTACCTATAAAATGTTGTCCTTATGACGTAGACCAAGCAGTAAGATTCGGAATATATACTATTCCAGAAGCTACTGGTTATTATCAATTACCTAGATGGGTAGACGTTAGAGAAGGGGATCAAATAATTTTCAAAGGTAAAAATAGAGAACATATCCATACAATACTTAAAGTACAAGATGAATGGATATTTAATAGAGTTGAAAATTATATTTGTGCAGTAAAACAAAACAGATGATAGAATCAGTTAATGTTGAATTAATATGGGATAAAGGTGCAAAAGAAAAAATCACTCATGATATACCTGACAAAATAATACATGATATTGCAAGAATATCTTTAGATATGACAATGCCCTCAATACCAGAAAGAACTGGAGAAATGAGAAGAACTACATTAGCAAGAGGAGTACAAGGAAGTAATATGCACTATAAAATTGGTTCATATACTGACTATGCTGCTTATGTATATGTAATGCCTAGCAAAACAAATTGGACTACTCCAGGAACACAAAGTTATTGGTTTAGGGAAGTTATACAAAAGAATATTAATAATATTATGCAACAAGCAGTAGAAAGGAATAAATTAAAATGACAGAAAATGATATAAAAAGAAAAAATGTAATTTTAATTAATTACTTACAATCACAATTTAGTGGTTTTAAGTTTAAAGCCGAGTATTCTACAAATGACAATGATACAGATGTAATTGTTGTTCAAGAACAAATGGGTGAAAAAATTGTATTTTATGGAAATGTGCCACCATTATTTAACTATTATTCAATACAAATATTTGGTACAAGTATTGCTAAATGTAAAGAGATGTCAGTAAATATTGGAAGTTTAATTGGTAAAAGTGTTTTGTATCAAAATGGTACAGAAAAATGGCAAATAATATTTCAACAATTTAGCAACCCACAAGCTATCGAATATTATGATATAAGGCGAGTAGGTTATACATCGACTTTAAAATGTATAGTAAATCTTATAAGAGATACTAATAGAGAATAATTAATAGGAGGAACAAATGAATTGGTTTGTAAATAATAGAGAAGTTATAAGAAACCTTGCATTAAATACAGGAACAACTCAAAGCCCTACATTCACTGCTATGTGTACAACAAGTGAAATTACTTTAAATAGTGATAATGAACAAAAAGACTTTTATGTTTTCTGTGATGCAATTAGAAGAAGTGTAATAACAGGAACTTCATTATCTTTAGATACTACTGTTAAATTAGATATTAACAATGCAGCTATTCAAGCAGTTTTAGGTGATTTACATACTTTAATTGAAACTGGCGAAATAGCACAATTCAATAATCAGTTAATTCAATTTGAATTATTAGAGGACGTTACAGGTGGAGTACTTACTTATAGTAAATATCAAGTACCAGTTGTAATGAACATTAGTGATTTAGGTGGTGCAGCAGAAGATGAGGGAGAATTTACACTTGAATTAATATTTAATGGAAAAGGAACAAAAGTAACTTCTGCATAACAAAAAACTCAATGGAGTGGGGGTTTTATACTCCACTCCTATTTTTTTAAAAAGGAGGTGCTAATATGAAAGGTGGATCAGTTGAATTTGAATTTAAGGGTAATACCAAAGATTTTGAAGATAAAACCAAAGGTTTAAAAGATAAAATAGCAAAATTGACTAAATTAGCAGGTGTTGGTTTAGCATCAGTTGGTAGTGAATCTTTAACAATTCTAACTAAAGTAACAAAAGAAGCAGTTGCAGCACATGGAGAATTAGAACAACAAATTGGAGGTACAGAAGCAGTATTTAAACAATATGCAAGTACAGTGCAAAATGATGCAACAAAAGCCTTTGAAACAATGGGTATTTCTGCAAACGATTATATGGCTACAATGAATAAAATGGGTTCATTAATGAAAGGTTCAGGTATTGATACTAAAAAAGCAATGGACTTATCAAGCAAGGCAATGCAAAGAGCAGCAGACGTAGCAAGTGTTATGGGAATTAGTACTGATGAAGCCATGAATGCTATAGCAGGTGCAGCAAAAGGTAACTTTACAATGATGGATAACTTAGGTGTAGCTATGAATGCTACTTCACTTGATGCTTATGCTTTAGAAAAAGGTTTAAAGAAAACTTATAAAACAATGTCACAAGGCGAAAAGATAGAACTTGCAATGCAAATGTTTTTAGAGAAATCATCAGATGCTGCTGGAAACTATGCAAAAGAAAATAAAACATTCGCAGGTTCATTAAATACAGTTAAATCAGCAATGGCAAATTTATTAAGTGGCGCTGGAACAGTAGACCAAGCAATAACTGCTATTCAAAATTTTGGCAATGTACTTGCACAAAACTTAGTACAGATATTACCACAAGTAGTTCAAGGAATAACTGGAATAATAAATGGTTTAATACCTTTACTACCTGAATTAGTACAAGCAGTATTACCAGCCTTTATTCAAGGAGTCGTAGCATTAACACTTGGTTTAATTGACGTCTTACCTGAAATGGTAGGAATGATAGTGAGTATGATACCTACATTAACACCAGAAATAGTAAAAGGTATTCTAACAATAATTCCTGCTTTAATTGCAACTATACCACAATTTGTAAAAGCAGGTTTCCAACTAGTAGGTGGAATTATTAGAGGAATAATAAATGGTGTAGCACAAGTTGTAAAAAGTGTTTATGATTTAGCAAAAAAGGCTATAAATATACTTAAAGAAACTTTTGGTGGTAAATCTCCAAAAGAAATTGGCATTATGTTAGTAAAAGGCTTATGGAATGGAATTAAAAATGTTACAGGTTGGGTAGTAGATAAAATCAAAGGTTTTGGTAAATCAATATTAAAAGGAATTAAAGGAATATTTGGAATCAAATCTCCATCAAAAGAATTTGAAATTATTGGTAGATATAATGTATTAGGACTTGAAGAAGGAATGAAAAAAGAAAGTATGAAATTACAAGATGGTTTTGATGAAATGTTTAGTTTAAGTCCAAATTTATATGGAACTTCAAGAACAAATTTAAGCCCACAAGTAAATGTGATTAATAATATAACAATGAAACAAGATGCACTAGGACAAATGGTACAGGATATAAAAACATTTAGTGGTGGTGCTAAAAATGATTATTCTTATGGAATGGGGGCTTAAAAATGATTCAAGCATATATAGGAAGTGAGGAAGTAGTAAGTAATAAAGAATTTACTATTCATGAAGAATTGCTTAATACTTCTTCAACTATACTTAATAATTGTTATCCAAAAAGTTGGGAAACTACAAAAGATTATGTTTCAAATTTCTTTTTTCCAAAAGATTATTCAAGTTGCAAGATTTATAATAATGGAAACTTAATATTTGCTGGAATAGTTAAAAATAGTGGTGAGATAAGTTTAAGACCTAGTGATCCAAAGT
This sequence comes from Bacilli bacterium, assembly GCA_045123185.1. GTDB lineage: Bacteria > Bacillota_I > Bacilli_A > ML615J-28 > CAG-313 > UBA1231. The sequence goes on from JBGVIL010000226.1 coordinate 18,081, forward strand.
ATTGTAGTTTACAAATATTAGATTATAAAACATTATTAAGTGAAGGACAAACACTAGATTATGTAATACCAGAAGGAACAATAAATGATGCTATTGATAGTGTTATTTCTAAAATAAGTGATTATGGTTTTGTTAAAGGAAATGTAATTTTAAACAATGGAAATGAATTAATGGGTGCATATTCTACTTTAGATAAAACACCATACGACGTATTCCAATATATATCAGAAATAAGTGGTTCAAGATGGTTTACAAGAATGATAGATGAAACACACACAGCAATTGATTTCTATAGTCCAGAACTTATGAATATCGCACCAAACATTGAATACACACAAGCATATTTTGAATATAACAAAATAGTTAATATGGAATTTAGTTTTAGTGGTGCAGATTATAGAAACAAACAAATAATTTTAAGTGACCAAGTATTCAGTTCTATAGATACTATAGATACTATAATTTCTACTAATGAACAAACAGAATATACAACTACAGGTATTGTAGGAAAATTAAAAGAGGTATATGTAAACGGAGTTTCACAGACAATTGGAACGAGTGGTGATAAAAATTTGGGTATTTATGCAGATTTTTATTACAAAATAGGAACTAATGTTGTTGAAAGTTCAATTAAACAACCTTTAGGGGCAGAAATTAGACTTGTATACACGAGTTTAGTTAAAGGTAGACAAGTTGTATCAAATGAAGATGAAATCACGAGAATAAGCACTCAAATTAGTCGTAATGGAACAATAGCAAGATATGAAACAAGAAATGATACTTCATCATCAAAAGAACTTGCAAAAATAGCTGATACTTATTTGAAATATAAAGGTAAGGCAGATATCAATTTAAAAATAACTACACAAAACTTTGATATTTTTGAATTAGGACAACAAGCTTATTTTGATGCACCAATAGAACAATTACAAGGAAATTATTTGGTAAAAGCAAAAGATATACAAATTACTAAAACAGGAAATGATGGAATTGTATTTTATACCTATACATTATCTAGTAATTATGATACAGAAAATGCAATTAACTTTTTTGATAATCAAAGAAGAAAAAGAAATGGCAATATAGATGAAGATGAATTTATTACAAGAAATATAGATATTGATAATGAAATGACAATTTATTTTGAAAACTTATCAATAGAAGAAATAAATGTTGATGGCAATAATCAATTAAATGCACCATTGAATGCACCATTTATTGAATAGGAGGAATTATGACAGAAGATTATAAAGAATATGTATTAAAACATATAACTGGTAATTTGCCACAAGAATCAAGTGTTGTACAACCACAATTTGAAGATAAATCAGTTATTACTAATAATCTTAAAACACAAATTAGAGCATACTTTGATTCAATTGTTATATATGCAGATTTTGTACCATCTAAAAATAATAAAAATCAAGATTTAGAATATTCAGTACTTGCTTGTAATGGAACATTATTAGGGCAAAGTGATATGAGTGGTGCTTTTGTTATATTAGATAAAGAATATAATATAGTTCAAGTTATAACACATTATAGTGATGGTTCATTAATTGGTGTTCTATCATGTTTAAATGTAGATGAAAAAGGCAATTTTTATGCTATTGATTATGTTGGCTCAAATTACAGAATTGTTTTAATGAATAACTTAGTTTTAAAACCTTCAGGATCAAACACATATCAAGCAATTAAAATTGATACACATACAATACCTAATGCTTATTCTTGGGAAAGTATGTTAAAGATATTTAAAAATGATGGAAATAATAAATATTTTGCAGTAGGAAATCGTAATAATAGTGCTGGAATAGTTGGTTGTGAGTTAACAATAGAAGATACAGATACATGGACTTATTACACTTCAACTAGAACTAAAGTAAATGCTTATTCATTATTTGATAATGGATACAATGTATATTGGGATAGCAATAGTGAATTACATTTTCAAATAGCAATTAACTTTAATGGACTTATAATGCTGTCAAAAGGAACAGGAACAGCAATGGTTGAAACTATATATTTAGGTGATTCAAGTTTCAGTAACGAAAGTAACTTTGTATTTTATACAAATCAAATTGGTTATTATGCTTCTGTTGAAAATAAAAACTCACAAACATTTTATACTTTATATAAGGCAGAATTAGAAACTGCAAAGCTAACCACTATTTATCAAGAAGTAGCAGAAGAAACATTGTATCCTTGGTTTTGGTTATTTAAAAATAATAATGGTGTTTACTTTATAAGAAGTTATAAAACTGATGATGATACACACACATTTAATTTAAGTTTTGGAGTATTAAATAATAAAATAGTTTATGAAGAAGAATTAGGTACATTTAGTGCAAGTTCATTCTTAAATGCTTTCTGTTATCCAAATGTAATAACTGAATTTAATAGAAACTATGTATTTATTCAAAATCAAGATACATTATTTTCATTAAACTTTATATGGAAATCAAATGGATATAATGGTGAACCTTATGTATCAAGTGCTTCTTTAGTTCCAGAATATATAACAATAGAAGATGAAAATGAAAAAGAAATTTTTAATAGAAATATTTATAATTTATCAAGTTATTCAAACTGGTATACTGCAACTGTACAAATTCCAAATTACTTTTTAAATAACACACAATTATATAATTCAATGTTATATTCTCAAGGCAATAACTTGTTAGCAAGTAAAAACATAGATGCAACAAAAAATATATATGAAGAATTATATATAAACTTTATGAATAAATTTAATGTAATTGATAATGATATAAACTTTGAAAACATATATGTAGCAAGTGAATTGGTATATTCCATGTTAAATAGAATAACTAGCAGACATATTGGAAAATATGTAATTAATTATTATGATGAAACAACTGAAACAAAGTCAATTTCAACAGACTTAACTTATGACAATTTAAAAACTACTATGAGTTTAGTAGTGTACACAAATAAATTAATTGATTCAATAGATATAATTAGTCAAGATGAAGTAGTTTTATATAAAACAATAAATTGTAGCAATTTAGAATTAAATAAATATTACTTAATAAGTTTTGATATAAGAGTAGAATAGGAGGGCTTATGGCAAAAATAACTTATGATGATAAATCATACTTAAACTTAAATGGGAATATACCAAATGTAAATAAAGTAACTGATAATGATATGAACGAAATAAAAAATGTAGTAAATGCTAATTACGATGCAATGATGGACGAATTATATTATAAAACTGGTGATACTTTTACAATAGGCAGTTCTTATAGTGGATATTACACAGGTGGTATTGTATCAAGTGGTAGAAAAGCTCTTGTATGGACCATTACTCTACCAAAAAGATTAACTAATATTACAAGTATCACAATAGATAGTTTAAACTTGACAATAAGACATTCTTCAGGTGGATATATTTATAATGATACACCACTTGCTTCTATTGATGGTAACTTAAATATATATATAAATACTGATAACACAATAACAATAGTAAACGAAAGAACAACAGAAGTAACAGCCGTAACTAATAATACACCTATTGGTGTAGCAATGTATGGAACATTTACACTTAATTAGAAAGGAATAAAAAGATGATGAAATTTATAACACAATATTGGACACAAATATTGTTTCTTGTAGGTGTACTTTCTGGCTTTGTTCAAATGAAACAAGCAAGTAAAGAAGCCACAAAATGCTCATTAAGAAATGATATTTTGCAAATTTATAACGAATATAAAGGAAAAAAAGAAATACCCCTTTATGATTTTGAAGCTATTTCATTAAGTTATGCACTTTATTCAAAGTTAAAAGGAAATTCATTCGTTTCTTCAATATGGGAAGAAGTAAAGACATGGAAAAAATTATAGGAGGTTTAAATGAGAAATATTAATATTTTAATTAATGAGGATCATTCAGTAAGTTTTGAAAATGATTATGCAGGACTTAACAAAGAAAATTTACAAGGCAATATTGTATTTAGTTTTAAAGACTTTGTAGATGGTGAAGCAAGAGCAGAAATAATAATTGGAGATGAAGATGGTTATATATTACTTGAAAAAGTTGGTGAAACTTACACAATGCCAATTAAGTCAAGTTTACTTACAAGTGATTTTATAATTATGCAACTTGTTATAGACCAGCCACAACAAGGTGAAGAATATCCAGTATGGAAAAGTGAAACATTTACATTAAAAGTTGGTTATTCAATAAATGCAACTAACGAGATACCAGAAGATTATCCTAGTTGGATAGAAGTGTTAGAAGGTTTAAAAGATGAAGTAGAAAATGCAGTTGAACAAGCAGAGAATGTAAATATTGAAAGTGAACAATTAGATGATGGTGTAAAAGTTATTACTACTGATAAAAATGGTGTAGAAACAATAACAATAGTACCACAAGGGCCACAGGGAGAGCCTGGCCAACCTGGTGCAGTAAAAATGCTAATAGTAGATGAACTACCACAAACAGGAAGTAGTGATACATTATACTTTGTACCAAAAGAAGATGCAGAAACAAGTGATTTGTATGATGAATATACTTGGGTAAATAATACTTGGGAGAGATTAGGAGAGAAACAAATAGTTGTAGACCTAACTGACTATGTAAAGAATACTGATTATGCAACATCAAGTAAAGGTGGAGTAATAAAAACAGGCTATGGTTTAAGAGTAACTGAACTTGGTTATCCTCAAGCAATACCACTTTCTTATGCTAATTACGAAAATGCAGGAGAAACATTATTTATCTCAAAAGGAACACTTGAAAATGTAATAACAGGTAAAGGACTAACAACAAAATCATATGTAGATGGTTTAGTAGGTGATATACAAACTTTACTTGATGATTTAGATAGTGGTGGAGGTGTTGAATAATGGCAATAGCAGATACAATAACTTCAATGCGAACACACACTTCTAATGCTTATACTATGATAGGTTATGGAACTGACTTAACAGGAATAAATAAAAACCTAGAGAACTTATCTAGCACTATTTTTAATGCCTTTTTAGAAGCATTAAGAACACCAGATACATTATTCACTAATCTACCAAAAAAGAGTGGTAGTGGTGCTAATATCACCTTAAATGATACTGCAAATGCACCAATGAGAATAATGTTAAATGCAACTGATATAACACAAGCAGGAACACCAACACCAAGTAGCCCACAAGATATACATACTATAAGTGGAAGTAATAAGGTAATAGTTGGAAATGGACAATTATTTAATAAAACTGATATAGTAAGTGGTGAATGGATTAGACCTGATGGACAAATAACAAGTGGTGTACCTGAATATGGTTATAGTAATTATATTCAAATAATGCCAAATGAAAATTATTATGTAAGTGGAATGGCAAGTAAAAGTGGTTGGACACCTGGTTTTTGCTATTATGATAAGAATAAAACATATATAAGTGGTGAGGGAAATAGTAATAGAGAAGAATACTCATTTACAGCCCCATCAAATGCAAAATATTTTAGGTTTACATTTAAACTTGCAGATTTAGACACAGTATTAGTAAATGCTGGAGCAAGTGCAATAACTTATGTACCATTTATTACATCACAAGAAGCAGATGTAGATTTAGGTGGAACACAATTATATAATTATCTTGCAAATGCCCTATACAATAGTTCAACAACAAGAGTTCAAACAAATGATTATATATCTCTACCAGCAGGAACATATACAATAAGTTATAGTGGTGCTAATCAAGTATATGTAATTTATTTTGATAGTAATAATACAAAAGTAGGAGAAACAAACTGGCAAACTGGTGCATTAACTTTCACTTTTAATACAGCATATAAATACAAATTTGTATTTAGAAAAACAGGAGATGCAGTAATAAATGCAACTGAAGTATTAAATGTAATGTTAAATAAAGGAAGTACTGCTTTACCATATCAAGAATATATAGAACCTATCAATTACAGCAAAATGCCTAATACTAATTACAAAGACCAATTTATTAGAACAAGTGGGAAGAATATATTTGATAAAGATAATGCTAATGTTTTAAATCTTTATATCAATACAAGTGGTGAAATATTAACTGCTTCTAATGGTAAGTCAATATATATAGAATGTGAACCTAGTACAACTTATACTATTTCAAGAACTGCTGGTGCAAGATTTAGAATAACTGATACAAGTGTTTTACCTGCTAATGGAGTAACAGGAAGTCAATTTGTAGGAACTGATACTGCATCAAAATTAGTTATAACAACAAGTGCAAATGCTAAATATTTAGTAGTAAATTATTACACAGGAAATAGTGATACATTAAGTGAACAAGCAATTAGAGATAGCATTATGATACAAAAAGGAAATATTGAAAACCCACAATATGAACCATATGGCTCAAATGAATGGTATATAAAGAAAGCAGTACCTAAAATAGAAAGTTATAATGGAGAAACAATAACAACAACTTATATGTCAACAACGGGTGGACTTGATACAGGTGCAACAGTATATTACGGAACAGATACCCCAACATATACAAAAATAACAGGAACACTAGCAGAACAACTAGAATATGTATATCAATTACTAAAATCATACAAAGGTGTTACTAATATTTCACAAGTTAACAACGATTTGCCTTTTGAGTTAGATGTACAGGCTATTGAAGATATGGAGTAGAATTATGAAAAAAGGAAAAGGAATAAAGTTTGAAAGAATAAGAAGAATTACTGGCTATCTAGTTGGTACTTTAGACAGATTTAATAATGCTAAAAGGAAAGAAGTACAAGATAGAGTAGTACATAAGTAGGTGTGATATGAAAGTAATTAAAAGAGATTTAAACACAAATATAGATAAATTAACTATAATTCCTATAAGTGATGTACATATAGGAGATAAAACAGCCAATATAAAAGCATTTAAGGAAGTTTTAGAAAGAATTAAGAATGAACCTAACACTTATACTATTCTTAATGGAGATTTGTGTAATGTGGCTCTAAAGAACTCTAAAAGTGATGTTTATAGTGATGAACTTACACCAATGGAACAAGTATTACAAATTATAAACTTTTTAGAACCAATAAAAGATAAGATTTTAGTTATGAGTAATGGAAATCACGAAGCAAGAATCACAAATGACACTTCTATTGATGTACTATATCTTGTAGCAAAGCAATTACACCTAGAACAAGTATATAGCCCTAGTTGGTGGTATTTATATTTAAGTTTTGGGCAAAACAATAAACATAGACCAATGTTATATACTTTAACTGGGTATCATGGAAGTGGAAGTTCACAAACCACAGGGGCAAAAGCAAACAAAGTAAAAAAAATGAGCCAAGTAGTTTTAGCAGATATTTACTTGATGAGCCATGTTCACGAACCATTACAAACAAAAGGTGTAATATTTACACCTGATTATCAACACAAATCTGTCGTTAAAAAAGAAATGTATTATGTTATTAGTAATGCTTTTGTAGAATATGAAGGAAGCTATGTTGAAAGAATGGGATTAATACCATCTAATAATGGCATAACTGAAATTGAACTTTATGGAACTAAAAAGTTAATCAAAATGATTATGTAGGAGGCAAAAATGGAAATTAATTTTGATCTAATTAAATTTATAGCAATAGCAGGAATAGGTGCTAGTGTAATTAGCACTCCTGTTATTCAAAAAATAAAAGAAATGTTAAAAACAAAAAAATACCTAAATATTATTGCTTGTTTAGTTAGTATTTTAATAGGTGAGTTCTTTACTTTATCATTTACTAACTTTGGTGCAGTAAATGGTTTATGGGTAGGAATAATAACTTGGGCTGGTGCAAGTGCAATTTATAAAACATTTGAAAATAAGTTATTTACACCTTTTGGAGAATTAGATAATAGCAACGATATTGTTATAGATAGGGGAGATAAAGATGTATAAGCCATTAACAGAAGAAAATGTTAAAGACTTTCCTAACTTTAAATATAGTGAGTTTAAATGTGAATGTAAAGGCAAATGGTGTAATGGCTATCCAGTACCTTTTAGTTATGAACTTGCTAAAAATTTACAAAAAATAAGAACACATTTTGGTAAACCATTACATATTACTTCTGCTATAAGATGTCAAAAATATAATGATAGTTTAAGTGGTAGCATAAAGAAATCAAAACATGTCAAGGGCTGGGCAGTTGATTTTTATATAAGTGGTGTAAGTTATGATACACTAGCAAAATATGTAAAGACATTGCCATATTTTAATTATTGTTATAGAATAAAACCTAAACAAAATGTAATTCACTATGATATTATCCCACCAGAAGAAGATTTAGTAACTCCTACTGTTAAAAGAGATGAAAACAAAGACCAATTAAAAGTTATAACAACAGAACTTCGAGTAAGAGCAGGACATAGTACAAATAGTAAAAAAATAGGTGTTGCCAAAAAAGATGGAATCTACAATTACTATGAAACATATAAAGATAGTAAATATACATGGTATAGAATAGCAGATAAACAATGGATAGCAAATGATGGCAAATGGCTTGAAGTATATCCAAAGAAAGAAAGTGGTAACATGGAAGAATTAAAAAAACAATTGGAAGAAGCTAATAGTAAGATACAAGAACTAACTTTAAGAGTAGCAGAACAAGAAAGCAAAATAACTAATCTTGAAACATTAAATAGTTCATTACAAAAAGAAAATCAAGACTTACTTAATGATTTAGAAAGTTATAAAAAGATATATACTTGTACAAAAACAGATAATTATAAAATAAAAGTAAAACTTTATGAAAATGAAAGTTTATATGTAAAGGGTGTTGAATAAGCACTCTTTTTATGTTATAATTATTATGCAATAAGTTTTTTATGAAAAATGCTTATTACATATTGGTTGTGCTTTTCTTGTTTTGAGGCAAGAAAAATAAAAAGTAGAATTCGACCTCTACTTTTTTATTTGAATAAATATAATGGTATTAAAATGATTAAACTAAATGTAGTAGCATATCTTTTTACAAATTTTCTTATGTTTCTACTAATACGATTTATTTTTCTGTACTTTCTCAATTTAATAAAGTAATCATTTGGATTATAGAACTTACCATTTAAACCATATTGAATATTTAATATAGTCCAGCCCATAGAAGTTTCTTGACCTATTAATTGAGTAGGTAAGGTGCTTCTAATACGATTAAATATTTCACCATTTCTTTTTTTATATGTAATTTGATACATAATATCCCCCTTTCTTTCAAAGTAGGGTATATTAAGATATTTTTTTAAAAAAGTCAAATATATTATGTTAAGTTCTTATTTCTTTCATAAATAATTTCTTTTAAATATTTCAATAAATTTATCTTTTCCATATAATTCATTAAATTTTTTTTGGCACAATTGTTTGTAGGGTAGAGCAAAGTTGTAATCATTATGCAAATGGTTGTGGCAACTTCTACAAACAGGAATACAACAACCATATTTCATGCTTGGTATTCTTCTTGCACCTTCATATATTTCATGTATATCATTTTTAGGTTTACCACATAAAAAGCATTTAGATAAATCTTTTGTTAGAATAGAGAACCTCATTCGTTCTAATCTTGTAATTTTACTCATTTTATTAAACACCACCTTTTTATTCGTTTTAATGAGTTTTTATTTAAAATAATATAAATTTCAATTAAAGTAAAAATATTAAAATTTGGGCTTGTTTTTATGTTCTAATTAAGTAATAAGATATAAATATATTTTTAATGTGCAAAAATGTAATAAAAAATGTAAAGTTTTTAAAAATTGAAAAAATATATTGCTTTATTGACAATAATATGTTACAATTAATTTGCAAGGTTGAAAGAAGCCTGTAAAAATTAGGTTAAATTTATTATTTTGTAAAATAGTTAACTTCCAATAATATATGTTACGACAAGTTAACTAGGTTACAAAAACCTGGTTTTTTTGTGTAGGAGAGGAGTGAGTACATGAAGAATACACAATTTCCTGAAATAGTAAATCAAATGACTAAACATAATCAAAAACTTAAAGATATGGTTGAAATTTTAGGGTTTAAAGAAAAATCTCAAGTCTGCAGAAGATTAACTGGAAAAATAGAATGGACAATAGGTGAAGTAGAAACATTATGTAACTATTATAACATGGACTTTGAAGATTTGTTTAGAAGAAAGGAGGACAAATAATGAACTTAATGAGAATAAAATGGGAAAACATATTTGGAATTATTACATTCGTAGTACTAGGAATAATGGTTATTGAATGGATAAAACAAAATGGGTTCAATTTAGATGTAATTATGTTCGATTTGATTTATGTATCTATGTCAATTATTACAGTGATGTGGTGTGTAAAACAAACAAGAAAATTATATTTAAACAAATAAAAAAGAAAAAGACATTGGAAAATCTTTTTCATAAATATTATAACAA
>JBGVIL010000227.1:0-2800 GCA_045123185.1 Bacilli bacterium
TATTAATTTAATTAATGAACAATTGGATACTTTGGCGAGCCAAGAACATAGTCATGCTAATAAAACTACTTTGGATAAACTAGGTGAAACTGATGGAAAATTAACCTTTGGTGGAAATAAAATAGACTTTGAAATTCCAGATGGAGGTATTGGATTAGCTAAATTAAAAAATGATATATTTGGAACTAATTTTGAAATAACTAATTCAAGGGGAAATTATCCTACAGTAACATTTACTATAGAAAATTCAAATGAAATAGGCGTTGCTAATAAAATCTATATAGAATACGAAACTGATAGTATATATTGCTTGGATTCCACTTATGAAGTTATTGCAAGAAGTGGTGGAACAACTATAACGTTGGGAAAGCCTGAAATCACTAAAGAAGGTAACAGTTATTTTTTAAAATTATCGACTATTGGAACAAGGAGATTAGATAGTATTTCGATTAGAAATAGTGCTAATTCAAAATGTATTGATGGTACTTATAAAAATCTAATAGTTTTAATTAATGAAAAAGTTGTTAATTTAATTAATCCTACTGCTGTAATTAACGGTGGTACTGCGACTTATATAAACAAAAATAAAAATAGTGTTTCTTTAGTTGATAAAGAATATGTAATTGAAAAGATTAAAACTGCTAAAAATTACATGGTCAATGATGATGCACTTGAAAGTAATAACATTAAAGATAATATAATACATGAAAAACATTTAAATAACGATATATTTTTTAATTATATTAGTATAACAAATAACAGGGGTTCATATGTTGGATTTAATATTATTCTAGATGAATATTTAAATGAAGGTGAATTAAAAGTAGAATTTTACTTGTCTACATTTGAAAATATTTATGATAAAAAATTCAAAGTAGATACTGGGTATAGTTCGACATCTAATATTGAAAATCCATTGCAAAACATTGAGAAAATAAATTCTACTCTATATAAAGCAACATTTAGTTGTACTGTTATAGGTCAATGTAAAAGAATAAAGCTTGAAAATGAAACAAGTACAATTAATGATTTTAACTGTGAGATTTATGGATTAAATGTTTCATGTAATAATGAAAATTTAACCTTTACTATAACAGCAAAGCAAGAAAGTGTTATTGAAAAAATATCTAGCAGAGGTAACTTGCTTACGTCTAACGAATATTTTTCTGTATTTAATCCTAAAAAGAAAGTTAAAAAACTACCTTATCCAAGAGATATATATACTGTAAAAAATGATGAATATAAAAACAATTTTGCTATGCCTTTATTTATAGATTATGTGTATGATGGAAGTTTGCATAAAATTTTATATAAAAGTGGATTAGATAGAAGTTATCTATATCCTTTATTCCCTAATAAGACTTACTATGATATTTTCAATAAAAAAGTTACATTAGATTTAGTAAGTGATAGTTATGAAGTTGAAACAGTTACAGTTAATAATATAGGTGTTAGAGCAAGTGTTGAAAATAAACCATTGTTTGTACTTACTATAGGTGATAGTGTAACAGCTGGAGCAGTAACCTCTCAACAGTATTGGTCAGTTTGTGCGGAAATGTTTGCAAGGGAAGATATACAATTCGATAGAACATCAAATGTGTTAATGTTAGGAAGCAATAACACTAGAACTGTTGAAATAACAGAAGGAAATATAACTAAAGAAGTTAAAGCTTGTGCTAGTGGAGTTTCATCATGGAAATTACAAGATTGGATAGAAAGTCCTACAAGTCATTTTTCATATGAAGATAATGGTACAAGAAAATTTTCAATTCTTAAATGGATTGAGAGATACAGAACTCATGATGATAATGGAAATAAGTTAGAATTAGGACAAGGTACTGGAACAGAGATAACATCAGCAAATATAGATAAAATTCAATGTTGTACTCCTAATGTAATATATATAAATTCAACACATAATGAAGGAAGTAGATATTATCAAGATCATCTTACTGTTATAGAAACAATTAGAAATGAACTACCTAATTGTGTAATAATATTGGGAACACCTATGCCACAACTTGGTACATGGAATCCAGAATTATACACAAATATAGTTGGTCAAAACATTCCATTTCCAACTAATAAAATGGATGAAAGGGTAGAACAATTAAAATATTGGGAAAATTATAGAGATAATGCTGATTTTGAATTTTATTTGTTGCCTCAAATAGCAATTACACCAACTGGCGAAGGCTATGAATTCGTTGAGTGTAATGCTGGTGCTGAAACTATTAAAATGGTTACAAAAACAGAGCAAATGGCAGAAATACACCCTGGTTATCCTGCTCATAAAATTTGGGGGAATGAACTGTATGCAATATTAAAGTATATAAGTGCGAAAAGAAAGGCTGGAGTTATAACTAATTTTAATGAAGTACCATTAACTTAATTCGCAATTGATTTATATTACGATTAACATCATTATATAAGTTATGGTTTTAAAGAAAATAGAAAAAGTAAGTAAATAATTGAAACTCTCACATTAGTGGGAGTTTATTTTTATATAAGGAGGTAAAAATGAGTTTATATAAACGTATATCTTTAAGTATAAATGATTACACAGGAGCTATAGTACCAAATATAAAGTTCTATGTTAACGATTGTTTAGATCTTATATTTAATATAAAGTCGTGGGATATTAGAAATAAATTATCAGCAGATACAACAAATTCAACTTTAACACTAGAAAATATGACTGCTAATTTATTGGTTGAAACTCCTAATGAAACAGATACTATAGAATCAACTCGAATAGAAGGTAACGATATAACATTTAGATTTGAAAAGAAATTTACTA
>JBGVIL010000228.1:0-15462 GCA_045123185.1 Bacilli bacterium
TTTAGCTTTACCCAAAAAAGAATATTTAGCATAAAAGGTGATGAAGTTCAATATTCATTTGAACCTGGTTGGTTTGAAGAAATTCAAGTTGACAAACTTACAGTATATTGGAATAATTCAAATGTTCTTAAAAATAACGCAACAGGCTCAGAAAGTGATTATTTAAAATGGGAAACTGCTTTAGATTATGGTGAAACAATTAAAGTAAATTTAGTTTATAGTAAAGATCATTTTCCTAAATTAAATCCTAAAGAAGACTATAGTTCACAAACAGTTAATCCAATATTTATTATAATTTTATTTAGTGTGATAATTGCATTTGTTATTATAGTTGCCGTTATTAGTCGTTTGACAGCAGATAAATATCAAACATGTCGAGGCTTTTCTGGTTATATACATCATCATCATTTCTATTTTGGTCGCCATCATGGTTACCGTAAGAGTGGTAAAGTCATTACTCCACCAAATAGTGGAGGACATGGCGTACATGGAAGTGGTTGTGCTTGTGCTTGCGCATGCGCTTGTGCAGGTGGTGGACGCGCAGGTTGTAGTAGAAAGGACTTTAATAATTATTTGAATGTATAGTTATGAATAAAAAAGAATTATTAGAATATTTAAAAAAAGAAGAATCAAAGACAATTACAGGTTGGGATTTTTCATATCTTGATGGAAGATGGGAAAGTGAAGAACTACCTTGGAATTATCAAGAAATTGTTTTAAAACATCTAAATAAAGATGATACGTTATTAGATATTGGAACTGGTGGAGGAGAAATATTACTTACATTAAATCATCCACATCATAATACAACAGTAACTGAAGGATATAAACCTAATTATGAACTATGTTTAGAAAAACTTAAGCCACTAGGTATAAGAGTATTAAATTATGTTGGGGATGAAGTATTTGATAAAATTGATGATAATGAATTTGATATTGTTATTAATCGTCATGAGTCTTATAATGAGAAAGAACTATTTCGAATTTTAAAATCAAATGGATTATTTATTACTCAACAAGTAGGTGCTTATAATAATAAAGATTTAGCAACATTTTTTGATCAATCTCATGTTGATCAGTTTCCTGATATGACTTTAGAAAAGTCTCTTCAAAGACTAAAAGAAAATGACTTTGAAATACTATACTATAATGAATGTTACCCAACGCTAAAATTTTATGATTTAGGTTCAATTGCTTATTTTGCGAAAATCATCGAATGGGAATTTATTAATTTTAGTGTTGAAAGACACTTTGATAAATTTCTTGTTTTACAGGATAAAATTAAAGAACAAGGATATATTACATCAACTGAACATCGTTTTATAATAATTGCTAAGAAAAAAGAGGTAAAATAATGAATACATTAGAAACTATTTTAAAAAGATATTCATGTCGAAATTTTGACGGAAAACAAATTACAGAAAGTGATTTAGACTTAATTATTAAAGCAGGTATGAGTGCACCTGTAGCGCGTGGCCTTTACGAAAACTTACACATCACTGTTGTTCAAGATGAAGCATTAATCAAAGAAATATTTGATGTTACTGAAGAGGAAATGTATAAACTATCTAATGTGCGAAGAAACATGAACTTTGGAGCAAAGACTTATATTATCGTTTCATCAATTAATCCATCAAATATGGAATATGTAAATGCGGGTTGTATTGTTGAAAATATGATCTTAGCTGCAACATCTCTTAACATTAATACAGTAATGATGGCTGCACCAACAAGATCGATTGCAGATAAAAAAGACTTATTATCAAGACTTGGCATTCCATCAGGATACGTTCCACTATTGTCATCGCTTTTTGGTTATGCTAAAGAAACGGAAGAACCAAAAGAACATCATATAACAATTAATAAAGTATAGGAGGTATTTATGAAAAAAATATTTAGGATATTTGTTTTATTGTTATTAACATCTCTTATTTGTTCTTGTAATTTACCACATCATAATCACATTGATAATGATGGTGATGGTATTTGTGATAAATGTGAAAAACAATTAACTATTGAGAAAGAAAAAGAACCAATTGATTACATTAGTACTAAAGCTAACTTTACTTTCATTCCAGAAGGTAGAAATAATTTACATTATGATGAACTATTAGAAGCATACAGAGAATTTGCGAAAAGTAAAAATGCTGATGAATATTATTTAAGAGACTTTAAACTATATAATTATGTAACAGAAAGTATTAGTAAAAAATATAATTTAGATATTATTGAAATTGAGTTTGAAAATCAATCTGATTATTATGTAGTTCAAAATGGTAACTTTTATAATGTTGGATATTCTGCAAAAATTAATTTTAACGCACTTAATCATGTTGCAATAACTGATATAAATGAAGATGGTTATATCGAAATATTGACTTCCATTTGTGCTTTCGCAGATCGAAAAACATCTTACTATTGTGATTGTCAAATAGTAGTAGTAGATACTAAAACAAAACAAAAAGCAAAGATATTAACAGGCCGTAATGTAACATACTTTAAAGAAAATGAAGATGGTATAATTTGTATTTATGATACTGGTGATATAAAACCAATCGAAGGTGATGCAGAAAATGGTTACTTAGATAAAAAGTATTATGATCTTGCAACTAATTTATACGATACACCACAAATTAATACAACAAACTTTAAGTTTAAACAAAACGAATTAGAAGCATCTTGTGATTTATATGATGTTAAAGTTACTATTGATGAATACTCAATTAAATTCCCATATATTTTTGAAAAATGTTATACACCATTTTCTTTTAAAATTGAAACTATTATGACATATCACGGAGAAACATTTACATACACAAGTCCATATACTTATTTGGATGGTGCAGTTGTATCTTTTGTAAACTCCGATAATGCCATTATTCCAGAATCAACTGGGAAATTAACTGCGATAGCTGTTTATACAATTTATGAAGGATTAGAGATTAAAGATGGCTTTCGTTATAGTGATTTTGATTCAATTGAACCAGGTGTTTATGATATGGTTATAACATATGAAAACGAATCAAGAAGAATAAAAGAATCTATTGTAATTGAAGATTTCTTAACATTTACAAGATAAATTTAACAAAACCTAGTTTAATAATAAACTAGGTTTTTTATATATAAAAAGATTTGATATATATGTCGGCATATGTTATAATAAATCGAAAAGGAGATTTTAAAGATATGAGTTTTGTAAAACGTTTAGCTAGTTTTTTATTTATTTTTCTAGTTAGCTTTTCACTAGTTGCATGTACTGGTGGAGGTAATACTGATAAACCAAAAGAAGAAAAAACATTCCAAGAACTAAAAGACAGTTTAGATTTAGTTTCTGTTTCAGAAGCATTATCAATGTCAAGTTCTAATAAATCATTTTATTTATATGGTACAGTAAAAGAAGTTACAAATGCGACTTTCGGTGAAATGTATATTACTGATGGTCTTAACCAGATTTTTGTTTTAAGCTGTTATTCAAAAGATGGTGGATCATCTTATGGTAATATGACTGAAAGACCAGATGAATTAGATGAAGTAATTTTAAAAGTTACTTTATCAGAACATGATGGTTTAGTTGAAGTAAGTAAAGCTTATTTAATTGGTTTTAACCCAGTTAAAAACCCTGAACCAGATATTCCTGTTCACACTCACACTTTTATTAATGGTGTATGTAGTTGTGGAGAAAAAGATCCTAACTATGTTGAACCAAGTGTTGAAATTACACCAATTAGTGAAGCTTTAGCAATGGCTAAAGGTGATACTGTAACAATTGAAGGAACAGTTGATGGTGTTTATTATGCGTGGGATGATTCTTATGGAAATATGTCTGTTTATTTAAGTGATGAAACTGGACGTATTTTAGCATTTAGAATTACTGAAAAAGTTCAAATGGGTTATGTAATTAGAGTAACTGGTACAATTGATATTTATAATGGTACAGCTCAAATTGCTCAAGGATCTACAGTTGAAGTAATTGCAACAGAAAAACCAATTGATCCAAATGCGCCTGTATATAAAACAGTAAGTGATGCAAGAAACGCTGAAAAAGGTTCACGTGTTGAACTTACTGGTGTTGTAGCCCAAATCACATATGCATTTGGTATGGTACCAGATGGTTTCTTCTTAGTAGATAATACTGGATCAATTTATGTATATGGTAAAGATGTTGCTGCAGAAGTAAAAGTTGGTAACACAGTATCAATTACAGGTAATAAAACTTATTATGTATTAGACTCAGAAATGGCTAATGCAGAAAAATACGGATATCTTGGATGTAACCAAATTGATAGTGCAAAACTTGTATCTAACGATAACAAAACAAGTGATTTCGATAAAACTTGGATTGAAGAAATTTCAGTTAAAGAATTATTAGAAATGCCACTTGAAAATGACATTACAACTAAAATTTATAAAGTTACAGCTCAAGTTGTAAAAGCAGAAGGTAAAGGATTCACTAACTATTACTTCAATGATTTAGATGGTGTAACTGGATCTTATACTTATACAAAATGTAGTGGTGGAGACTTTACATGGTTAGATCAATTTGATGGTAAAATCTGTACTGTTTATTTAAGCGCAATTAATGCTAAATCTGAACCATCTGGATGTTTCTATCGTTTACAACCAATTGCTGTTGTTGATGAAGGATTTAAATTTGATGAAACAAAAGCTCCAAGCTTTACATTAGAATATTATGTACGTCCACAATTCTTAACACTTTATAAAGCAGACCCAGCATCTGAATTACTAACAAGTGTTGTTAATGAATTAGGTTTATTTGAAAGTGTTACTTTAGAATATGTGTCAAATAACGAAGAAGTTGTATACTTTGAAAAAGTTGATGGAAAACTATTATTCCATACTAAAAATGCAGGTATTGCTGTTGTAACAATTACAGCTAATTATAAAAACTATTCTGAATCAATCAATGTTGAAATTGAAGTAAAAGAAGCTGAAAAATATGATGCAATTACTGTTAAAGAAGCAATTGATTCAGAAGATAATACTGAAGTAATTGTTAAAGGTATTGTTGCTGCATCTACTGTTAACCAAGATGGTTTCTATCTTGTTGATGAATCAGGTATTATTTCTTGTCTTGGTCCAATCGCTGAAGTAGCATTACTTTCAGTTGGCGATGAAGTAATTATCAAAGGTACTAAGATTCATAGATTAAGTCCTGATTATGTTGGAACTACTGTTGGACACATTGTAATTAATGACTGTACAGTTTTATTAAATAACTATGGTAATCATGAAATTCCAACAGATTCATTTGATACTACTATGACTTTAAAAGACTTAAGTACATTAGATAAAATGGAAGATCATACTGCTGAGGCTTATGTTATTACTGGTGTAATTACTTTCATTGATTCTAACTATTACACAAGTGTAGTATTAAAAACTGCTGATGGATCAATTTCAATGAATATCTATTCTTCAAGTGGTAACCAATACAAAGACTTTAGTGAATTCTTTGGTAAAGAAGTAACATTAACAGTATGTATTTGTAACTGGAATAGTAAGAAACATCAAATTGCTATTTTATACGCAACTGATGGTGAAACTACAATTTACAACACTTTAAATTTTGAAGAATAATTAAAAATAAGGAAGGTTTCTATTGAAATCTTCCTTTTTGTTTTTATTAACAAGTGGTAAAAAGTTTAGCATTTTGATTGAAAAGAACTAAATTTAATATTAAAATAATATTGCATGTGACAAACTAAATATTTATAATACTAATGAGGAAATAATATGAAGAATTTTGGTTTTAAAAACAAAAGTGGAATATTAATGTCAGTAAGTTCATTACCAACAGAATATGGAATTGGTAACTTTGGTCAAAGTGCTTATGAGTTTGTTGATTTCTTAAGCAAAACAAAACAAAAGTGTTGGCAAGTATTACCACTAAATCCTACATCATACGGAGATAGTCCATATCAATCTCCAGCATCGTGTGCAGGTAACCCGTATTTTATTGATCCTGTTACATTATATGAAGAAGGATTATTAACAAAAGAAGAACTTGCTGCAAACAAAAAAGAAATAGGTCCAGTTGATTATGGATGGTTATTTAATACAAGATACGATTTATTAAGAATCGCGTTTAATAGATTTAAAGAAAATAGAAGTTACAAAAACTTCATTAAAAAGAACGATCACTGGTTAAATGACTATGCTTTGTTTATGGCACTTAAAGTAAAACATAACTTTTGTGAATGGACAAAATGGGAAAAAGAATTCAAAGATGTTGTTCTTGCAAGAACTCATGTCGGTGAATTTAAAGAAGAAATGGACTTTTGGAAGTTCCTACAATTTAAGTTCTTTGAACAATGGAATAAACTTGTAAAATATGCTCACGCTAAAAAGATAAAAATAATTGGTGATATGCCAATATATGTTGCACACGACAGTATGGATGTTTGGATGGATCCAGAACAATTTTTATTAGATGAAGATTACAATCCTACAGTTGTTGCAGGATGTCCACCTGATGGTTTTACACCTGATGGTCAGCTTTGGGGAAATCCAATTTATGATTGGGAAAAGATGGAAAAAGAAAACTTTGCTTGGTGGTGTCGCCGTCTAGAAAATAGTTTTAAGATTTATGATATATTAAGAATCGACCACTTTAGAGGATTTGCTGGATACTACACAATCCCATATGGTGATGAAAACGCAAGACGAGGTGTTTGGAATAGTGCACCTGGTATTAAATTATTTAGAACAATTAAAGAAAAGTATCCAACGTCAAAGATAATCGCAGAAGATTTAGGATTTATTACAGATGACGTTAGAGAACTTCTTGATGATACAGGTTTTCCTGGAATGAAGATTTTACAATTTGCCTTCTTTGATGATGACAGTGAATATTTACCAAGAATGTATAAAAACAAAAACTGTATTGTTTATACTGGTTCGCATGATTCTGATTGCACACTTACTTGGTGTAAAAACTTAGAGGGTGATACACTTAAAAGATTTGAAAAAGAATGTCCAAGAAATAATACAAGTGATGTTTATAATCTAATTGAATTTGCATTTTTAAGTCCGGCTAATCTTGCAGTAATTCCACTTCAAGATTATCTTGAACTTGAAAATGAAGAAGGTAGAATGAATACACCTTCAACTGCTAGTGGTAACTGGACTTGGCGAGTTGATCCAAGTTACAACAATTTCGAGTTAATCAAAAAAATAAAGGATTTAACAACACGGACTAAACGTGGTTAAAAAAAGGAGGAAAAAGTGAAAAGTACATTAACAAAAATTATCTCATTACTTTTAGTTCTAATGCTTTCTCTTACAATTGTTGGTTGTAGAAATAATGAAGAACCAGGTAATGGTGGAGGAACTGAAAATCCAGGTGGCGATTATGTAATGCCAGAAGATGAA
The DNA here is from genome assembly GCA_045123185.1 of Bacilli bacterium. GTDB lineage: Bacteria > Bacillota_I > Bacilli_A > ML615J-28 > CAG-313 > UBA1231. The sequence goes on from JBGVIL010000228.1 coordinate 7,393, forward strand.
TACAGACTTCCTAAAGAAGAAGGACATAACCAAATTACATTCTACTGGTCATATCCAGGAGTTATTGAAAACTGTGATGTATGGGTATGGTGGGATGGAAAAGAAGGTAGTGGATATTTACTACATGAATGCGAATATGGTGCAAAAGCCGTAATCAATGTTCCAGAAGGAATTGATCGTGTTGGATTTATCGTAAGACGTGATTGTTCAGAACCAGGTGGATCAGCTTGGGGTACTGCCACAAAGGACTTTGAAGATGATAGATTCGCAGTAATTGAAGGTACTGATACATTTATTTATTTAAAAACTGGAGACTCTGCTCAATACACAAGTAAAGATGGAGGAAAGACTTTAGAAATGATTAAGAAATTTACTCTTGCGGGTATGACTGATTTCCATAAAATTCAATATAGTCTTACACCAAAAACTACAATTAGTAACTACAAACAAATTAAGGTATATGATGGTGATAAAGAACTTACAATTTTAAGTTTATCATCAATGGGAAAAGAAGCCGCAACTGGAACAATTGAAGTTGCAGAAACACTAGATTTATCTAAAAATTACCGAGTTGAAATTGAAGGTTATGGTTCTCAACCAGTTGTGCCTACATCAATTTTTGATAGTCAATACTTTATTGAAAACTTTACATATGACGGAGATGACTTAGGTGCAGTAATAAATGGTAGTAACACAACATTTAAAGTTTGGGCACCAACTGCATCAAAAGTAGTGTTAAATCTATTTGAAACAGGTCATACTGGTACAGCTTATAAGAGTGTTGATATGGTAAAAGGTGATCGTGGTGTTTGGAGTTATACTGAGGCATGCGGACACGGAACATACTACACATATACAGTAACAACATCAGTTGGTACACAAGAAGCTGTTGACCCATATGCAAAAGCTGCTGGACTTAACGGTAACCGTGGAATGGTGGTTGACTTAAGCAAAACAAATCCAGAAAAATGGACTGATGATTTCTCAAGTGGACTTAAGAGCTATGCTGATGCAGTAATTTGGGAAGTTCATGTAAGAGACTTTAGTAATAAAATTGCATCAAGCAACTACAAAGGAAAATATTTAGCATTTACAGAAACTGGTTTAGTTAATGAATATGGAATGCCAGTTGGTATTGATTATTTAGTTGAACTTGGTATCACTCATGTTCACTTACTTCCAGTATATGACTACCAAACAGTAGATGAAGCAAATCCTGATTCACAATTTAACTGGGGATATGACCCTAAAAACTATAATGTACCAGAAGGAAGTTATTCTACTAATCCATATGATGGTGCAGTAAGAATCAATGAATACAAACAAATGGTTCAAGCATTACATGATGCTGGAATTGGTGTAATTATGGACGTTGTTTATAATCATACATATGATGCCAACAGTTCATTTAACAAAATTGTTCCTTACTATTATTACCGTTATACTGCAACAGGTGCAAACTCAAGTGCGAGTGGATGTGGTAATGATACTGCATCAGAAAGATATATGTTCGGTAAGTTTATGGTAGATTCAGTAACTTACTGGGCAGAAGAATATAACTTAGATGGATTCCGTTTTGACTTAATGGGCTTACATGATTTATACACAATGCAAGAAGTTGAAAGTGCAGTTCATAATATTAATCCAGAAGCTGTCATTTATGGTGAAGGTTGGTCAATGGGTTCAACTATTACAAATGTTCCACAAGCTAACCAAGGAAACATTAGTAAAATTAATCCAACTAATAACGCGATTGGATCAATAGCGGTATTTAATGATGCAATCAGAGATGCATTAAAAGGAAGTGTATTCAGTCAAACTTCTAAGGGATTTATTAGTGGTAATACATCAAACGAAGTAATTGGAAAAATTAAATTCGGTATTACTGGTAGCGGAACAACTACAGCAGGAGTTAGCTGGAAAGTAAATAATTCAATGGTTGTAAACTACATGAGTGCTCATGATAACAATACACTTTGGGATAAACTTCTACTTTCAAACCCAAATGATTCGGAAGCAGACAGAGTTAAGATGAATAAGCTTGGTGCAGCTATTATTATGATTTCTAAAGGTATGCCATTTATTCATGCAGGTGAAGAAATGTTAAGAACAAAAGATGGCGATGAAAATAGTTATAAATCAAGTGATGCCATTAACAATATTGATTGGAGTGTATTAAAAGAAGGTTCAATTCAATATGAAACTATGAAATACTATCAAGGCTTAATCGAAATGAGAAAAGCTTATGATATCTTTAGATCTACAACAGGTCTTATCGTGGTTAACTGTAAGATGTTAGACAATGGTGCCATGGAAGTTACATTTAGATCTAATACATCAAGTGATAAAGCGATTGTGATTATTAATCCAACTAACCAAGCAGTTTCATATGATTTAGTAGGTGATTGGAATTTAATAGCAAACCAAACTAAGGCCGGAAGTGAAGTAATTGAAACGCAAACTGGTACTGTAACAGTAGACGCAATATCTGTTTCAGTATACGTTAATCATTCAAAATAATACTCAAAACAAAAGATAACAAATTATTTTGTTATCTTTTTTTATTTGTTTATAAAATTTAAATGTGCTATAATATGTTGGAAAATAATTGTGGGAGAAATAAACATGAAAAGATTACTTTTTTTAATGATGTTTATTATATTAGCTACTTGCTTAATATCTTGTCAAAAAGAAGAGTTAGGCAAATGGAGTAAAGAATATATAATTGGAATGGATACTGACTTTGAAGAATGTAGTGGTTTACCTTTTGGAAATGGAGAAACTGCACATGTTATCATATTAACTGGTCAATCAAATTGTACTGGATGTTCATCAATTGCATATTTAAAAGAACAAGTATCGCCTGATGACTTTGATCGTTATTCTAAGGGATATGATAATATTTTAATTAATTTTAATATTGATAATCATCGAACTTGTTCAGAAGGAAGCTTCCGTAAAACTGATTTAATGTGTGGTTCCTATGATGAACAATTTGGACCAGAAGTTGGACTTGCTGATAAATTAAATGAAAAATATCCAAACGAAAAATTCTATATATTAAAGATTACAATGTCTGGATATAGCTTGAACTATCACTGGATGAAAGACTATGAACGAGGCGAGATATATAACGCAACTTTCCTCTTTGTTAGAAATGCTTTAGATTATCTGAAGTCATTAAATTACAACGTTAGTTTAGATGCGGTAATGTTTATGCAAGGAGAATCGGACACTACAGAAATTAAAACAGATAGATATTATAAAAACTTAAGCAATTATGTTACTTTCTTAAGAAATGATTTTAAAGATTATGCAAGTCCCAAAGGAATTTACTTTATTGATGCGGGTATTTCTGATAGCCCCTATAACCTACCAACATATGAAGGAATAAATGAAGCCAAGTTGTTATTTTCGAAAGAATCAGATTTAAATGTTTACTTTTCTACTATTGAACATGGTTTAACAACGATGAATGAACCATATTATGATCCAGATTTAGGACACTATGATGCTTTAAGCGAATTAAAACTGGGTGAACTTTTTGCTGAAGAATACATAAAAATTTATGAAAGATTAAAAGGGGAATAATATATGATCTTATTTAAATTATCTGAATGGACATGGGATGGAGTAGGACCGGGAATTTTAAGCCTTTATCATATATTATGGTTAGTAGCTTGCTTTATACTATGTGTATATTTTGGAAAAAAAGCTAGTTGTAATAAAGAATCGAAAACAGTTGATAAAGTAATCCTAATACTAGATATTATTTTAATCATCTCAGAATTTATCAAACAATATTTATATCACTTTGAATATTATGGTTATTTTAGAATAGATGTACTTCCTTATTCGTTTTGTTCTGTACCGATGTATTTTGCGTTAATCGGAAGTCTTACTAAAAAAGAAATATTAAAAGATATTTCTTATAAATTCTTAAGTTTCTATGGAATCGTTGGTGGGATCTGTGCAATGATTTATCCAGTAACACTTGATACAGATTTGATATTTATTTCTATTCAAACTATGCTTTGGCATACAATACTTGTTATAATGAGTGTTTATTTAATAATTGCGAAAGGGTATGGTAATAATTTCAAAAAAGAAGTATTTCCAGCATTTATTGTATTTCTTGCTTGTACATTACTGGCAGTAGGATTAAATGAAGTTGCGTATCATGCATACTTAGAACCAGTTCAAAAACCTGAAATAACAATAGATTATGATCCAGGAGCTTACGAATATTATAAATTTGGTTTTTTTGATCAAGAAACTAATAGCTATAAATATATATCACTAGATGATGGTGTTTTATCTATAACAAATAATCATTTAGATGCCTCTAATGTTGTTATTGAATTTCATCAAGACAATAGTGAAGACTTCGTATTATTAATTGAAGATGAAAATGGAACTAGCAAATATTTAACAGTTAATGAAGAAAAAGAAATAACTTTAACTGATGAAAGTCAAACAATATTTACTTTTGATTACTATGAAGACAAAACAATCTTTGTAACAAAAATTGATGAGAAGAGCTATTTTATGAATAAAAATTTGGAACTGTCTTCAAACGAAGAATACAAAGAACACTTAAGTTTCATAGATCTTCAAATAGAACATAGTGGAGATTATGCTAATTTCTTCTTTGTATCAAATCACGCCGAAACGAATATTCCAGGACTTGATATCATTCAAAAACATGCACCATATCCTGTATTTGTAATCTCATATTTATTATCAGTATTTGTAATTAGCTCACTAGTTTTTTACTTTGTAAAGTTTGTAAGAAGAATAGTAAATAAAAAACAAACTAATTAAATTTTAATAAAAGGATGATACTTTATTAGTAAAAGTTTCATCCTTTTTTTATATTATTTTAAGCATGAAACCATGAATATTGATAATTCTAAAGAGTATAACGTTTGACATTTTAATCTTAAAGTGATAAAATGTAAAAGCAAAAGGAAAGCGTTTTCCAAATATTAAAAAACGCAAAAATAAATTTAAAGGAGAAAAATTGAAATGAAAAAAGTATTATCTTTTGTTTTAGCTTTTGCTGCTTTATTCTTATTCGCTGGATGTGATTTACTTGGCGGTGGAAATGGTGGCAATGGTGGAGATGATGATGCTAACAAAGTTACAGTTAGCTGGTATCATGGTTCACAATGTTTAAAAGAACAAAAAGTTGAAAAAGGATCAAAAGTTACAAGCTGGGAACCTAAAGCTGAAGGTAAAACTTTCACTGGTTGGTTTAGTGAAGCTAGTTTAACTGTTGAATTCGATTTTGAAAAAGAAATTAATGAAGATACAGATATTTTTGCTGCATTCAAATCTGATGAATTCGTAGCTGATGAAAATTCATACTACTTAATCGGTACTGGTGCTGGTGATATGGGTAAAGCTGCATGGGATCATGCAAAAGCTGCTGCTGAACTTTCTATGGAAAGACAAGACGTAGCTGGTGCTAACGTTTATAAAATCCAAATCACTATGTATGCTGGTGATGCATTCCAAATCTGCTTCGGTGGATCATGGGATGGTCAAGTTGGTATCGGTAAAATGGTTGGTGCTGAATATGTAGATGGTACTAACAGATACGATGGTACAGCTTACACTGCTGCTGATAAGAAAGTAGCTGCTGTTAAAGATGCTGAAGGCAATGTTATTTTCGAAGGTCACGATGAATATAACAAAGCTTACGATGTATGGAACATTTTCTTAGCTGAAGGTCAAGATGGTGTTTATGAATTCACATACACTACTTATCCAAATGCTAAAGATTACAATACAATCGAATGGCGTTTAGTTGAAAAACTTGATGCTTTAACTTCAACTCATGAAATGTACTTAATCGGTGCTTTCAATGGCTGGGCTGAAAGAGACGCTAACTGGGCATTAAAAGAATCTGATGACAAAGCTACTTGGAATGGATTCTTAACAGTTACTCCTGAAATGTTCGTTGACTATGGTCAAGAAGATAAGAATACTACAGCTATTAAAGTATTCAATGGTGTTGATGGACAATACTATCCAGGTGGAGACAATATCTTCATTGGTGAAGGTACTTGGGCCGTTCAATATGTAGTTGCAACTAACGAAGTTAAAGTTGAAAAATGTGAATACTACATCGTTGGTACATTATTAGACGGTGAAGGAAATGCAGTTAACTATGCAGTTAAAGAAGGTGCATCTCCTAAACTTGAAAAACAAGAAGATGGTTCATACGCTGCTGAATTCGAAGCTTATGATGTTACATCTTTAGGTGATTACTCTTGGATGGTAGACCAAGGTAAGACTGATCCAGAAGGAAATGCTGCTATTATTTCTATTAAAGTAGTATTAGGATCATCTTTAGGTATTAAAGATTGGTATTCTGCAGAAGGTGGAGATAACTGGTATTTATCAGCTGGTACATACAATGTAGTTTTAGCTGAAGGTCAAGTTACTGTTTCTGCAAAATAATTAAATTTTAAAATTTAGGGGACGGGCGTTGCCCTTCCCCAAAACTTATATTATAGGGAGGAAAAATATGAAAAGATTTACATCACTTTTATTTACATTCCTACTATTATTTGTTTTCTCTGGATTCTTATACTCTTGTGGTAAAGACAACGACGATGACAATGGTGGTAATGAACAAAAAGAAAAAGTAACTTTAACTGTTTGGGGTGCTGAAAACGACCAAGCATTATTAAAAGAAATGTGTAATGAATTTGCAAAAGCAAATCCTGATAAAGAATATAAATTCTTATTTGGTGTTCAAGGTGAAGGTGACGCTGCTGATAAAGTTTTAAATGACGTAACATCAGGACCAGACGTATTCTCATTCGCTAGTGACCAAATCAATAAATTAATCGCTGGTGGAGCATTAGCTCGTATTGGTGGAGCTAATCTTGAAGCAGTAAGAAGTCGTGACGTTGAAGGTGCAGTTGATGCTGCAACTATCACTGTTAATGGAGAAGACCAACTTTATGCTTATCCAATGACTGGTGACAACAACTATTTCGTATATTATGACAAACGTGTTTATACAGATCCATCTCAACTTGCTTCACTTGAAGCTATGTTAGATACAGCTAATGCAGCTGGTAAAAAAGTTCACTTCAAACTTAATGATGATGGTTGGTATTTATCAAGTTTCTTCTTCACTAACCCATTACTTGGTTACCAAGTAACTTATAATGAAAACATGGTAGAACAAAGTGTATCTATCAACTATGATTCACCTGAAGGGTTAGAAGTTATGAAATCACTTCGTACATATCTATTCCATGATGCAATGGTTGCTAATACTGATGATGGTAAGATCATTGCTGCATTCACAGAAGCTGATGGTAAAATGGAAGCTGCTGCTGCAGTAACTGGTGTATGGAACAGAAGAAATATTGAAGAATTACTAGGCGAAAACATGGGTGTTTGCAAACTTCCAACTGCGAAAATTTCTGGTCAAGATGTTCAATTATCAGGATATATGGGATACAAATTACTTGGTGTTAACGGTTATAGTAAAAATAAAGCTGAAGCTCATAAACTTGCTTTATTCTTAACTAATGAAGCTAACCAATTCAAGAGATTCCAAGTTCGTGGTTTTGGTCCAACTAACAAAGTTGTTGCTGCAAAGAGCGAAGTTTTAAGTGACCCAGTAATCGCTGTTATCTTAGAACAAGCTAAATTTAACCGTGCTCAAAAAGGTGTACCTGGTAACTACTGGACACCAATGGGATCATTAATTACGGAAATCATTACTGCAAAAGCAGATGGTACTGAAGTAACTGATCAAAGATTACAAGAATTACTTGATGCTTGCTGTAAAGCAATTAGAAACGAAGGCGAATAGGCCTTACAAGTAAATAGTTAAATAACTATAAAATAAAGGCTGTTCCAAATTTATATTGGTACAGCCTTATCTTTTAAATAAAACTATAAGGAGGTAGTATAATGGATTTTGAATATTTTAAATTACCGTGGTATAAAAAAATATTAAGAAAAATATCAAAATTCTTCAAAGGACTTGGAAGAGGATTTATTAACTTTTTCAAAGGACTTGGTAAAGGTATTGCTTCT